>JAZTXL010000043.1:0-59068 GCA_045636405.1 Alloprevotella sp. | reverse complement strand
GTAGTTGGTGTCGTTTGCCTTGAGGGCGAAAGTGCTTTCACCTACTTTTTCTACAGTAACAAATTCGAAGGGAGCTGTGCCTACGAGGGCGTTGGTGTCGCCGCTCTTCATCACAAACTTCTTCTCGCTTACGCTGTAGAGATAGTGCTTGCCTTCGTACTCAACAAAAGCAAATTGCTGCTTGGGGTCTGCATTGTCGCGGGCCACACCATGGCAGGTTTGAGCCTGGTTGTAAGTCACGCCACACATATCTACCTTGTCGGCGAGGGCGTACATACCACCACGGCCGGTGTCGGCTGAAACGAGGGTGTAGCACTTAGCGTTGCTCAACTGAGCTACCTCTGTGACAACAACCTGCGCCATTGCGGTAGTGAATACTGCCAGCAACAGCGACAATAAGAAAGTAAATTTTCTCATACGTGTTAATAATTAAGTTAATAAAAATGGTTTGTTTCTATAAAGACAATTTGAAGCCTGTGTCAAGATTCCTTAAACACGGCTTCGCAAGGATTTGCTAATGATTTTTTGGACGGATTTACATATATTATCCGCCGCAAATATATAAATAATTCTTTAAAGAATACATTTGGATGTAAAAAAAATGTAATGCCCCACATCAAGCGGGCGACCGAGGCTTGACCCGGCCCCTTCCTTTACATCTTTTAAGAATATTTAAGGATTCGAGCCTGCTAGTGCCACCGAAAAAAACGCCTGCGCTTCCCGGGAAATCTTTGGCGGCGCGCAGAAATTTGCAAGTGCTTAGAAAATTTTCTTAGTAAAGGCCGAGGAAAATTTTTCTCTTGACTAAGAAATGACAGAAAAGTCCCATTTTCTCCGTCTCAAATATGCAAAAAAGCGGGACGCCCTCTCTGGGTTCCCGCTTCGCTATTACAAAGATAATACAACGGAGGGCGAAATGCAAATCAAGATTAACATTTATTAGCAACTATGTTAAAGAGCACCCAAGCCGAGCCCCGGCCCTCTCCAACCTCCTCCTGAAAGGGGAGGCTTAAAACACTTGGCGTATTCCACCCCATAAAAAGTCTCTCCCTTTAGGGGGAGATTTAGAGGGGGCTCGGCAGGGGAGGTTGGGTGGCCTTTCCTCAAAAAAAACCTATTGTGCTTGGCGCTTCTCGCTACATGCGCTAATTTTGCAGTACGAAACAAAAACAGAGATATGCTCCACCCAAAACATATACGCATTGAGGATTACAACTATCCCCTGCCCGATGAGCGCATAGCCAAATATCCGCTGGCCGAGCGCGACAGCTCGAAACTGCTGCTCTACCGCGGCGGCACCATCAAGGAGGAGGCTTTCAAGAGTCTGCCCCACTACCTGCCCGAAGGAAGTCTCGTGGTGTTCAACAACACCCGCGTCATCCAAGCGCGCCTGCACTTCCACAAACAGACGGGGGCGCTCATCGAGGTGTTCTGTCTGGAGCCCCACACTCCGGCCGACTATCAGTTGGCTTTTGCTCAGACGGGGGAATGCACCTGGACGTGCCTGGTGGGTAACCTGAAGAAATGGAAAGAGGGACTGCTGGAACGCACCATCCGAGTAGGCGAGAAAGAACTGAGACTGACGGCAGAGCGCATAGGCGTGAGCGGAACGGGCCACGAGGTGCGATTCTGCTGGGAAGACGAGGGTGTGAGCTTCTCCGAAGTGCTCGAAGCCATAGGCGAACTGCCCATCCCGCCCTACCTCAACCGCGACACCGAAGAGAGCGACCTGAAGACCTACCAAACGGTCTACTCGAAAATAAAAGGCTCGGTGGCGGCTCCCACCGCCGGCTTGCACTTCACACCCGAGGTGCTGGCACAGCTGGACGAGCGCGGCATTGAGCGCAACGAGATAACGCTCCACGTGGGCGCCGGCACCTTCAAGCCGGTGAAGAGCGAGGAGATTGGCGACCACGAGATGCACGCCGAATGGATAGCCGTAAGGCGCGAGAGCATTGAGCGACTCATGGCGCATGGCGGCCGTTGCACCGCCGTGGGCACTACGTCGGTACGCACGCTGGAGAGCCTCTACTACGTGGGCGTATTGCTGAGCCGCAACCCCAACGCCTCGCAGGAAGACCTGCACGTGAAGCAATGGATGCCCTACGAATATGCTGCCGCCACACCACAGCCCCTCACCACCCTGGAGGCGCTGCAACACATAGCCGACTACCTGGAGCGCAACCAGCTGCCCGTGCTCCACACCAGCACGCAAATCATCATCGCTCCGGGCTATAAGTTCCACATTGTGGAGCGCATCGTGACCAACTTCCACCAGCCGCAAAGCACACTGCTGCTGCTCGTGTCGGCATTGGTGGGCAAGGCATGGCGCAGCATCTACGACTACGCCCTGAAGCACGACTTCCGCTTCCTGAGCTACGGCGACAGCTCGCTCCTGGAGCCGGCAAGCGACAACAACGAGGAACTGCTGCCGCTGGTGGACGAAGCCGGAAACACCATTGGACAAGCCACACGCGGCGAATGTCACGACGGCAGCAAGAAACTCCACCCCGTGGTGCACCTACACATATATAATAATAATGGCGAGCTCTTCCTGCAACGACGCCCCATGTGGAAAGACATACAGCCCGGGCGCTGGGACACCGCCGTGGGCGGACACGTGGCACTGGGCGAGGAAATAGCCGAAGCGCTGAGGCGCGAGACGGAAGAGGAAGTAGGGCTCTGCAACTTCGAGGCCGAGGCGCTGGGAAGCTACATCTTCGAATCGGAGCGCGACCGCGAACTGGTGCATGTGTTCCGAACCGTCACCGGCGAGGAGCCACAGCCCTCGAACGAGCTGGACGGCGGACGCTTCTTTGCCCCCGAGGAGATAAAACTGCTCATGGGACGAGGATTTTTCACCCCCAACTTCGAGCAGGAGTGGCAGCGATTCTTTGGAGACAAAAGTGTTCAGAACTGCTAAAAGCAAGTGCTAAAGAGAAGCTATAAATTATGATATGTTAAAACCTGCCTTTTTCAAGTACCAAAAATTTGGCGCTTCAGAAGGGTTGGCTTAACTTTGCGAAACAAACAGATATTCAGATACAAGATGAACATAGCCAGTTTTCTTACCCCCCTAAAAATCAAACGCAACAAGGCCATAGACCGCTACGCCATTGCGACAGAAGAAATACAACGCCGCGTGCTGAGCCAACTCATCGACCAAGGCGTAGATACAGAATGGGGAAGAGCACACAACTACTACGACATAAAAAACTACGAGCAGTTTGCGCATAACGTGCCGCTCAACACCTACGACGACCTGAAAGGCTGCATCGACCGCATGCGCCACGGAGAAAGAAGCATCTTGTGGCCGGGCAAAGTGCGCTGGTACGCAAAATCCTCCGGCACGACCAACGACAAGAGCAAATTCATCCCCGTAAGCCGCCAGGGCTTGCACGACACCCACTACCGCGGCGGAACAGACGCCGTGATGCTCTACTTGAAGAACAACCCGCAGAGCAGAATGTTCAACGGACGCGCCCTCATCCTGGGCGGCAGCCACGCTCCTAACTACAACGTGGCAGGCTCGCTCGTGGGCGACCTGAGCGCCATCCTCATCGAAAACATCAACCCGATGGTCAACCTCTTCCGCATCCCACCCAAACGCATCGCGCTGCTCAGCGACTTCGAAGAGAAACGCGACCGCATAGCGGAGATTGCCATCAACAAAGACGTGACCAACCTGAGCGGCGTGCCCTCCTGGATGATGTCGGTCATCAACCGCGTGCTGGAAATCTCGGGCAAGACCTATCTGGACGAGGTGTGGCCCAACCTGGAAGTGTTCTTCCACGGCGGAGTGGCCTTTACGCCCTACCGCGAACAATACAAACAGCTCATCCGCAACCCGCAGATGAACTACATGGAGACCTACAACGCATCGGAAGGCTTCTTCGGCTTGCAAAACGACCCGACAGACCCCGCCATGCTCTTGATGATAGACTACGGCGTGTTCTACGAGTTCATGCCCCTTGAGGACTTGCACAAAGACGCTCCGCGCGTACTCCCGCTATGGGAAGTGGAGACCGGCAAGAACTACGCCATGATTATCAGCACCTCCAGCGGCCTCTGGCGCTACATCATCGGCGACACGGTGAAGTTCACCTCTACCGCGCCCTATAAGTTCATCATCAGCGGACGCACCAAGAGTTTCATCAACGCCTTTGGCGAAGAACTCATAGTGGACAACGCCGAACAGGGACTTAAGATAGCTTGCGAACAAACCGGTGCCTCCGTGTCGGAATACACCGCGGCGCCCGTATTCATGGACGCCAACGGACGCTGTCGCCACCAGTGGGTAATAGAATTTGAAAAGGAGCCGGCGGACGTGGAGCAGTTTGCCGAACTGCTGGACAAGGCGCTACAAGGCCTCAACTCCGACTACGAAGCCAAACGCTTCAAGAATCTGACTCTTCAGTCGCTGGAAATTGTAGTGGGCCGCAAAGGCTTGTTCAACGACTGGCTGAAGAGCAAAGGCAAGTTGGGTGGACAGCATAAAGTGCCGCGCCTGAGCAACACCCGCGAGCACATCGAGGAAATCCTTGCCATGAATCAATAAGGCTACGAGTATATGAAGAAACTCCTCTATTTATTCCTAGCCCTCTGCATCATTGCCTGCGCCAATCCCGGCTCAGGACCAGACGGCGGCCCGTACGACGAAACACCGCCGCGCATCATCGCCATGTCGCCCGGCATAGGCGCCATAAAAACGCAGCCCAAAAAGATACAGCTCCACTTCGACGAGAATATCAAACTGGAAAATCCCGGTGAGAAGGTCATCGTCTCACCCCCTCAGATAGAAATGCCGGAGATTAAGGCCTACGGCCGCAACATCAGTGTGGAACTGCTAGATACGCTGAAGGACAACACTACCTATACCATCGACTTCGGCGATGCCATCGTAGACAACAACGAAGGCAACCCGATGGGACAATTCACCTACTTCTTCTCTACCGGCGAACAGCTCGACACGATGCAAGTGTCCGGCCACGTACTGGCGGCTTCGGACTTCGAGCCTGTGAAGGGTATCCTCGTCGGTCTGCACAGCGAAATGGCCGACTCTACCTTCCGCCTCCAACCCCTGCAACGTGTGGCACGCACCAACGGCGAGGGGTTCTTCTCCATCAAAGGCGTGGCGCCCGGCAACTACCGCATCTACGCGCTGAAGGACATGGACGGCGATTTCCGCTTTTCGCAGAAGGGCGAGATGATTGCCTTCTCCAAAGACATCATTACGCCCTCGGCCTTCCAGGACATACGCCACGACACATTGTGGATAGACACGCTCAGATATGACACCATCCGCGACGTAGCCTTTACCCACTTCCTACCGGACGACCTCGTGCTCCTGGCATTTACCGAGACGGGACAGCCGCGCCACTTGCTGAAGACACAGCGCGACGTGCACGAATGGTTCAAAATCTACTTCACCGCCCCATCGGACACCGCGCCGCTGCTCAGAGGCTTGGGCTTCGACGCAGAAAAGGCCTTGCTCATCGCTCCCAACAAGGGAAACGACACCATCACTTGTTGGGTGCGCGACTCTTTGCTCTTGCAAAACGACACCCTCTCGCTCATCTGCACCTACGATGCCTCGGACGACTCCACCGGCTTGCGCTTCCTCCAAACCGACACCTTGACGCTACGCTCTAAACTGACAATGGCTCGCAAGAAACTCCTGGAGGAAGAGAAGATGGAGAAGTGGGAGAAGGACAGGAAGCGCCGCCACAAGCGAGGCGATTACAGCCAGGAGACTCCGCCGCCGGTGTTCCTCAGCTGTAACATCAAAAGTTCCGGCAACATGGCGCCCACGCAAAATCCCACCTTGGATTTCAGCGAGCCCCTCGTGAGCATCGACTCCACCAAGTTGCATCTACGCCTCAAGATGGACACCGTCTATGTAGAGGCGCCCTATCGCCTCATAGCCGACGAGCACAGCCCCCTACTCTACACGCTCTTTGCAGAATGGCGCCCGGGACAGGAATACGAATTGGTGATTGACTCGGCAGCCGTGTGCGGACTCTACGGGCACAACAACAAGAGGAGCAGCAGGACCCTGAGGGTGGGAAAGATGGAAGATTTTGGGGCGCTCTTTATCACCCTGCAAGGCGCAGACTCTACGGCCGTAGTAGAGCTGATGAGGAAAGACGGAAAAGTATGCCGCCAACTCAAAACGGTGAATCACCGCGCCGACTTCTTCTACCTGACGCCCGACACCTACTACATGCGCCTCTTCTACGACCGCAACAACAACGGCATATGGGACGCCGGCAATTTCGACACGCAGGAGCAGGCCGAAGTGGTCTACTACTTCCCACAGCCCCTTCCCGCCAAAGCCAACTGGGACATTGAGCAGGATTGGAAGGTGGACCTGCTGCCACTGATAGAACAAAAGCCGCGCGAGCTAATCAAGCAGAAGGCCGACAAGAAGAAAACCATACGCAGCCGCAACGCCGAGCGCGAACGCAACAAAAGATAAAACCATCCCCGCAAGGGATACACAAAAACAGCGCTTATGAAAAAGACTCTCTGGGCTATCAGCCTCTCTCTCCTATGCTTCCTGGCAATGCCTATGCGCACTGCCGCACAATGTTCTTCGCCCAACTATTCCTTCCAAAGCGGCGAGACACTGATGTACGACCTCTACTTCAACTGGAAATTTGTCTGGATAAAAGTGGGTACCGCCTCGATGAACATCACACGCGCCGTGTACGACGGAGAGCCGGCCTATCGCACCTACCTCATCACTCGCGGTTCGGAGCGCGCCGACAAATACTTCATCATGCGCGATACGCTCACCGCATACACCGGTCTGGACCTCGTACCGAAGAAGTACACCAAATATGCCCATGAGGGAAAGAACTACTACCGCGACGAGGTGATCTACTCCTACCCCAACGGACAATGCCAAGTGCAGATGATGCACCAGCGCAATGACAACGAGCCCAAGCACAAGACGCAGTCGAGCAAATACTGCGCCTTCGACATGCTGAGCATGATGCTGCGCGCACGCTCCTTTGACCCCACCCACTTCAAAGAGGGCCACCGCATCAAGTTCCTCATGGCCGACGGCAAAAACTGCGAATGGCAATCCATCGTGTACCGCGGCAAGAAGAAATTCCAAATGGAAAATAGTAGCACCACCTACCGCTGCCTCGTTTTCTCTTTCTTGGAAAACGAAGATGGCAAGGAGAAGGAAATTGTTACTTTCTATATCACCGACGACAAGAACCACTTGCCCGTACGCCTCGACATGAACCTCAACTTCGGCACGGCCAAGGCCTTCCTCACCGGTGCACGCGGTTTGCGCAATCCGCAAACAGCCAAAATAAAATAGTCCGACGTGAAGATCGTTATCGACGACAAAATCCCCTTTATCAAAGGCGAGGCAGAACGCCTCGGCGAGACCGTATATCTGCGCGGCGACAGCATCACCGCTGCCGACGTGCGCCATGCCGATGCGCTCATTGTCCGCACACGCACCCTCTGCAACCGCCAACTGCTTGAGGGCAGCCGTGTCAAGTTCATCGCCACCGCCACCATTGGCTACGACCACCTGGACACCGACTACCTGGCACAGGCAGGCATTGCATGGGCCAACTGTCCCGGCTGCAACGCCACCAGTGTGGCTCAGTATGTACAGAACTGTTTGCTCCTGCTGGAACAAGCCGACTACCTTTCGCTCTCCCACACCACCGTGGGCATTGTCGGCGTGGGCCACGTAGGCACGAAGGTGGAGCAAGCCGTAAGGGCTTTGGGCTGCCGCGTATTGCTGTACGATCCTCCCCGCCAGGAGCGCGGCGACCACGGATTCAGCTCGTTGGAAGAACTCTGCGCCCAAGCCGACGTAGTAACCTTCCACACGCCACTCACACACAGCGGAGCACACGCTACCTTCCACATGGCCGATGCTGCCTTCTTCGAGCGCTTGCAGCGCCGCCCCGTCTTTATCAACTCGGGCCGCGGCGAAGTGGTGGACGAAGTAGCTCTGAAGGCCGCCCTCGCTACGGGCACGATACGCACCGCCGTAATCGATACCTGGGAGCACGAGCCGCAGATTGACCGCGAGCTATTGCAGCAAGTGTTCATCGGCACGCCTCACATCGCCGGCTATTCGGCCGACGGCAAGGCCAACGGCACACGCATGGCCCTCGAAGCCGTGGCACGCCACTTCGGAAAGGAAGCCGACTTCGAGATTCTGCCGCCCTCACTGCCCGAGGGCTACGCCTACTACGCCGAGCGCTTCTCGCTCGATCATCCTCATGCGCCCTATCTGCGTCTGTACGACCCACGCCGCGATAGCGATGCGCTGAAACAAAAGCCCGAAGACTTCGAGCGTCTGAGAGGCAACTATCCCCTACGCCGCGAGGCCTTCTCCTAAGACTACTACCTCCCTTTTATCATTGACTGCGAGCTACCAGATGGCTCGCTTTTTTGGTAACACGGCGTGTTACTTGCGGTAACATGGTATGTTACTCATGGTAACATGGCGTGTTACTCGTGGTAACATGGTGTGTTACTCGTGGTAACATGGCTCGTTACAAAATCTTCTTCAAACCTAGCAACCACCCGGCACAGCTCGGAGCCTCCGCACAAAGACATAGGGATAGAAAAGAAAAATCCGGAACAACGAGCCTTAGCTTGCTGTTCCGGATTTAAGCGGAGAGAACAGGATTCGAACCTGCGAAACGGTTTTGCCGTTTACACGCTTTCCAGGCGTGCCTCTTCAACCACTCGAGCACCTCTCCAATCATTTGGAAATGGCCTTCCTCGGAAGACGGGTGCAAAGGTAGTATTTATTTTTCAAAAAACAGGTCTTGAGAAATACTTTTTTTAGAAAAGGCGGTAATAGGAAAGCGTTTCGCCGAGGTCTACAATTCGTCGTAGGCTTGGTGGAATTCTACCACAGCCTCAAAGCCCTTGCGGAAGATATCGAGGCGGAAATTCTCGTTGGGCGAATGGATGGCATCGCTCTCCAGTCCGAAGCCCATAAGAACGGTCTTGACTCCCAGCATGCGCTCGAAGTCGCTGATGATGGGTATGCTGCCTCCGCGACGCACGGCCAACGGACGGCGGCCAAAGGCTTTCTCGAAGCCACGCTCGGCGGCTTTGTAGGCAGGCAGTGTGATGGGGCAGACATAGCCCTCGCCGCCATGCATGGGGCGTACTTCTACGCGCACACAGTCCGGAGCAACGGAGCGGATATAGTCGATAAAGAGTTGCGAAATCTTTTCGTGCTGCTGATGGGGCACGAGGCGGCAGGACACCTTGGCATAGGCCTTGGAGGGCAATACGGTCTTTGAGCCTTCGCCGGTGTAGCCTCCCCAGATGCCGCATACATCGAACGACGGACGGCAGGAGTTGCGCTCAAGGGTAGAATATCCCTTCTCGCCACGCAGCGCTTTCACATCGATGGCGGCCTTGTATTTCTCCTCGTCGAAAGGAATGGCGGCTATCATGTCGCGCTCGGCCTGTGGCACGTCTTCCACATCGTCGTAGAAGCCGGGGATGGTGATGCGGCCTTCTTCATTGACCACACCGGCCAGGAGTTCGCAGAGCACATTGATGGGGTTGGCCACAGCGCCGCCAAAGTGGCCGGAGTGGAGGTCGCGGTTGGGGCCGGTGACTTCTATTTCCCAATAGGCAAGGCCGCGCAGGCCGGTGGTAAGCGAGGGCAGTTCGGCACCCAACATGCTGGTGTCGGAAACAAGGATGATGTCCGACTTGAGCAACTCGCGGTGCTTCTCCAGGAAAGCGCCCAGACTGGGAGAGCCAATCTCTTCTTCGCCCTCAAAGATAAACTTCACATTGTGGCGCAGCAGACCCTGGCGCACCAAATACTCGAAGGCCTTGACTTGTATCATGGCCTGCCCCTTGTCGTCGTCGGCGCCGCGGGCCCATATTCTGCCGTCGCGCACCTCGGGCTCGAAGGGCGCAGAGGTCCAGAGATGGAGCGGCTCGGCGGGCATCACATCGTAGTGGGCGTAGATGAGCACGGTGGGGGCATCATCGGCCACATGTTTCTCGGCAAAAACCAGGGGATGGCCTTCGGAGGGCATCACCTCGGCATGGTCGGCGCCGGCTTGCAAGAGCAGTTCTTTCCAACGCTCGGCGCAGCGCACCATGTCGGCTTTGTGCTCGGGCAAGGCGCTGATGCTGGGAATGCGGATAAGACTGAAGAGTTCCTCGAGAAAGCGGGACTCATTTTCTTTTAGATAGTCGTGAACGGATGTCATAATATATCTTTTTCTGGATGGATGTATTAGCTAATATATAATAAGGTGTGGCTATAGCGAGCCGGGTTTCCACTCAATGCGCAACATGTTTTCTGACACTATCTCACCGCCCATCAGGATGTTATAGGCCACTTCGAACGAGCCGTGCTGGGAGAACATCTGCACATCTATCTTGTGCGTATGAATCTCCATCCTTATCTTACCCTCGGGCATGGTGTAGTCCGAAACGGTGGTGCGCTGTGGCAGAAACTCCATGAGCGAAGAGATTTGGCCTTTTCTCCGCAAGGAAGCACCATCGTCGGAAGCTATCAGCCTTGTATGGGTGCCGTTCTCGGGCTCGTCGTAGCAAAGCATCAAGCGGTCTTCGGCGCGGAGATACATTCCGTGGAATTCGCCCTCTATAATGTCCGCCCCACCCTCAGTGGTGCAATTCAGACACGTGGTTATCTTTACCTGCTTTTTCATATATAGTTTCTGTGGAACATAAAGTGATTCGTATATTTTATCTCATAAATATTTTCTCTGTCCTGTTGCCTGCTCTGCGCAGATACAGACCTTTCTGAGAAGGTGCTGCGATGCGTCGGCCATCGGGGGTGAACCATTGCGCGGACTGCTGCGGCTCGGCAACGATGGGTGCAATGGCAGAAGGCGCAGGCAGCGTAAACGTAAGTTGCTGCCGGATGGTCCAGGGCTGCCGCACGAGCAGCGTGTAAGTAGCTCCGGGCTTCAGGTCCTTGAAGGAAACCGTATCCACTGCTTCTTCGCCGGCCGGGGTGTAGAGGTAATGCGCATGGCGAGTGCCCTCTTTTGCTGCGTCGTATGCTCCTTCCAGCAACTCATAGGTGAGATAATGGCCCAAACGACCTACGGAAGCGCGGTTGTCTATGGGGAGCTCCACCAAGAGGGTATTGGCTTCGGGGAAACTCAAGCGGGGCGCACCATAAGCGGGCTGCACTGCTTTTTCCTCGGCTACAGATACCGGGGTTTGGAACAAGACACGCACATCGTCGGGCGAGACTCCGAAGAGGCGCTCGCCTGCCTTGTTGAACTTGACATGCACCTTCACCCCTCGCTGCTCGCCGGGCTGCAGGGTATATCCTGTGAGCGCCACATAGTCGGCTTGCTGGAAGACGGCCGTGTCGGAGGGAGCATTGGTAAAGAGTTCGAAGGGGGTGGTCAAGGGTTGCAAAGAGGTGTTGTGCAGATGGAGCAGCATCGCCGTAAATTTTCCGGATTCGGGTTGTTGCAGAAAGCGCACAGAGTCTACCACCACCTCCGAGCCATCTCGGCTCAACGTATCGGGCAGGAGGTCGGTCTGTGCATCGGGATGGAGAAAAAGTGCTTGATGGTTGCAGAAAAATCCATTGGTCAGGCCCTCCTCGGTAGTATCAGTCTTCGGCTCGAAGGCATTGAGCACGTCGAGCAAGAAATATCCGTCGTAGTGGCCACTATATCCCCAATTGAGATGGAAGTAGCCATCTGCATCCAAGCCATCTACCACAAAGGCATGGCCACCCATTTGCATCAAGTAGCCGGCATAGAGCACCGGACGACCGGCTCTTACCTCGCGCTCCATCAGTTGCCACCAGTCGGAAGGGGTGTATTGATAGCTATCAAGGTAATGAACATAGCCATAGCCAAAGGCGCGCTTCAAGGGCTCTTCCAGGCGGTAGATGCTGGCTCCGCTTTCGCCCAGCCCCCAATTCATTTTTGCCGCCACACCACAATAGTACGACAGGCGAGCCACGGCGTCGGCCTCAGCCTCGCTGTAGGCTCCTTCGTCATAGCAATCGAGAATCAAACGCGTATCTACCGTTGTGCCGGGAAGCACGTCGGGGATGTCGTAACGCTTTGTACTCCAGCCGTGAAGGGTGTCGAGCAAGACCACCGTACGGCGATAGTAGGAGATAATCTCTTCGAGCGCCGTAGCCACACAGCCCACCACACAACGCTCCTCGCTTAGTGTGCCGTTGCTATGTAGATAATAAGGACAGGCGCCATTGAAGGGCGCTTTCTGATGTCGCACCGCCGAGAGCAAAGGGGCCACCGGCTCTGTATTTCGCAGAGAGCGCTCTGCCAACCTGCTGTCCTTACAGATAAAGTTCTGTTCGTATTGAAGCATGAGTTGCTGCAAGCCGGAGGGTATTTCTTCTCCGGCGCTCATTCCGTAGCCCAACACTGAGGGAAGCGCATCGTCGGCAGCGGTCAGTACGAAGCGGCCGTCGAGGCTTGAGAAGAGGTAAGCAGCGGCATTTTTCTTTTGCAACGTAAGTTGTACAGACGACGGAGCTCCTACGCGTTTCGTTGCGCTCTGTCCGGCAAGAAAAGCCTTGGCCACACGCACGGCATCAAGGCTGTCAACGGGCGCGGCATGAGCTACGGAGCAGCAGAGCACCAGCAAGAAGAGCAAGAGATATGTTTTTTTTCTGTACATAAGGATTATAGTAACGGAGACAATAAGCGGGTGGAAGATTCCATCAGTCGGTGGCCATAAGATCTGGCTTTCCATTTTTCCGGCAACACCTCCTGCGAATCGGCCAAGTCCTTCAAAAATTCGGCCTTTACCTGCTTGGCCACAGTGTGCTCATAGACAAAAGCATTGGCTTCAAAGTTGTTATCGAAACTACGGAAGTCCATATTGGCAGAGCCTACGCTGCACCAATCATCGTCGGCCACAAGGGCTTTGGTGTGCAGAAATCCGCCTTCATAATGGTACACGCGCACTCCGGCTTTGAGTACATCCATCAAAAAGCTGTCGTTGCCCCAGCGCAACCAAAAGCTGTCCGTTTTCTTAGGGAGCATGAGTCGCACATCCACTCCAGACATCGCAGCAGACTGCAGGGCTTGAAGCACCGGCTCTGTGGGGAGGAAATAGGGCGTTTGTATGTAAAGATACTTACGTGCATGCTGAATGGCGCAGGTAATTCCGTACATCAGTTCGGGATATTCAGAGACGGGATAAGAGCATACTATCTGCAGAAGGGCTTTACGGCGTTCTGTGGTCTCTTGCGCTACTGAGGGGAAGAATTTTCTGTGCAGCAGTTCTTTTCCGGTAACGTAGCACCAGTCTATGAGAAAGATGCGCTGCAAACTGCCCACGGCTTGTCCTTTAAGTCGGAGCTGCATATCGCGCCAGTGTGGCATCCGCTCACTGACATAGCGCAGGGCGAAGTTCATGCCGCCGATGTAGCCCACCATTCCGTCTATCACACAGAGTTTGCGGTGGTTGCGGTAGTTTACCTTGTGCGTCAGACTGGGAAAGCGCACCGGCAAGAAAGGATGGATGTCGATGCCGCCTTGAGCAAAGCTGTCGAAGAATTTGTCGCTTACGTTCCAACAGCCTACGTCGTCATACAGGAAACGTACCTCCACCCCTTCGCGGGCTTTATCTATCAGCGCATCGCGCAGCAGGCGTCCCACGGCATCGTCCTCTATGATGTAGGTCTCAATGTGGATGTGATGGCGGGCGCTATGGATGTCGCGCAAGAGGGCTTGCAGATAGTCGCGCCCCGAATTCAGCACCTCCACACGATTGGCGTCGGTGGCTACGGCGTGGTTTTTGCGCAGCATCAAGTTCACCAGGCGCTCGTACTTCTCCGGCACCTCCGGCAGGGGTTGGTTTTGCTGCTCCAAAAGCATATTATGCGTCAGCACATTATAGGTGCGACGATTGATGAAGCGTTCCTTGCGCAAGCTCTGTCCGAAGAAGTAGAACACCACGAGTCCGACCATCGGTATAAAAGCAAGCACCACCAACCAGGCTATTGTTTTTGCCGGCTGGCGGTTTTCCAAAACAACTACCCACATCGTGCTGAACACGATGACGGCGTAGGCGAGTAAGAATGTCCAATAGAAAAAATCGACCCACATAGAGTTGTACGGAAACTTTTTCGCAAATCTAATAATAATTTGCCAACCGCCCTCTGTAGGTCTACTTATAGTTTGTTAAAAAATCTGCCATAAAGTAGAATTCTCCGGGTAAGGGGCTTCTACTTCTATCTGTTTGTGGGATACGGGGTGCTCAAAAGCCACTTTGCGGGCGTGCAGAGAAATACTGCCGTCGGGATTGGAACGCGGCGCGCCGTATTTCAAATCGCCCTTGATGCAACACCCCATGGCTGCCAACTGGCAACGTATCTGATGGTGGCGCCCGGTGTGCAAGTTCACCTGCAGCAGATGATAGCGCTCCGAGGAGGCAAGCAATTCATAGTCGAGCACAGCCTTTTTTGAGCCGGCCACTTCTTTGGAATGGGCGTACGCTTTGTTTTGGCGCTCGTTGCGAGTGAGCCAGTGCGTCAGCGTGGCAGCCTCTGCCGCAGGCCTCTGTCCTACTATCGCATGATAGGTTTTGGCCACCTTTCCAAGCCTGAACATCTCGTTGAGTCGTGTCAAGGCCTTGCTGGTGCGAGCAAACACCACGACACCACTCACCGGCCTGTCCAGTCGATGCACAAGTCCAAGGAAAACCTCGCCGGGCTTAGCATACTTTTCTTTGATGTAGGCTTTCACGGCATCGGTAAGGGGCGAGTCGCCCGTCTTGTCGCCTTGCACAATTTCGCCGGCGGCTTTGTTTACTATGATAATATGGTTGTCTTCGTAGAGTACCGTCATCGGGAGGGTGGTGTTTAGGGGGAGCGCGTCTTGCTTGCGTACTTTAACAGATTAGCCCGGGGCATTCCCCGGGCTAAATATGGATGGGCTGCAGGCCCTGGTTTCTTACATGTTCATACCGCCGTCTACCTGGAGCACCTGGCCTGTTACATACGAAGCCATATCTGAGGCGAGGAAGGTAGCCACGTTAGCGATATCTTCGGGTTGACCGCCACGGCGCAAAGGAATTTTCTTTGCCCAGTCGGCGCGTACCTCGTCGGGCAAGGCAGCTGTCATGGCTGTCTCAATGAAGCCGGGAGCGATAGCATTGGCACGTACGCCGCGGCTACCCAACTCTTGCGCTACGCTCTTGGCCAAAGCAATCATACCAGCCTTTGATGCGGCGTAGTTGCTCTGTCCTGCGTTGCCATGAACACCTACTACGCTGGCCATGTTGATGATAGAGCCGCTGCGTTGGCGCATCATGATAGGAGTACAAGCGTGGATGAAGTTGAAAGCCGACTTGAGGTTCACAGCAATCACTGCGTCCCATTGTTGCTCGCTCATACGCATCATCAAGCCGTCCTTTGTGATGCCGGCGTTGTTTACGAGTACGTCGATGCTTCCAAAATCTTCGTGTACCTTCTTTACCACTTCTTCTGTCTGTGTAAAGTCGGCGGCGTTGCTGGCATAAGCCACACACTTCACACCGAGTGCTTCTATCTCAGCCTTTGTTGCTTCGCCGTTCTCATCGATCACGAGGTCGGTGAAAGCAATGTTAGCTCCTTCTTGTGCAAATTTCAAAGCGATGGCCTTTCCGATGCCACGAGCAGCACCTGTTACCAACGCGGTTTTACCGGTTAAAAGTCCCATAATCTTTAATTTATAAAATATAGTTTTTCAGTTTATTGCTATGTAATAAGTTTCTCTGCCTTGGACTTCACAGCCCTCTGTTTCCCATCCACAATGCACTACGCAGGCATCGGCTAAATACCGAGGGCGCGGTGCACCAAGTTCATCACAATGGGCTGCGTCACATTTTCCTTCAGCCCTTCGCCCAGGCGGTCGTAGATGTAGGGAACCTCCAGGCCTTTCACCGCGTAATGGATGATGTCGGCCATCAAGCCTATGCTCTCTATCTTGAAAGAGCGGTTGTCCACCCCTTCTTGTAGCACGCGGCGCAAGATGTTCACTTCTTCCTCGTCGAACTTTCGGCGCACCTTCTCCACCATCCAGATGTTTCGGAAAAACTCTGCTCGCAGCGAGCCATTGCGCGCCACGGTTTCCTTGATCATTCTCAGGTGGGTATAGATGAGCTGCACCACCTTTTCTTCGGGGGGGATGTTCATTTTTGCAACTTCTGTCATACAGTCGGACAAGCGTTCCAGCTCGCTCTCAATCACAGCGTAATAGATGTCCTCCTTGCTGCGAAAATAGGTATAGAGCGTGCGGCGGCCCTTACCGGAGGAGAGGGCTATATCGTTCATCGTGGTCGCTTCGAGGCCTTGACGGGCAAAGAGCTCGCGTGCCACTTCTACAAGCTTTTGACGGGTCTTACTTACCGACATATATGTTTCAGTTTTGTAGTTACTCAGTTTTTACACACTGAGGGCTGTTTTGTGCAGACGGTGCAAAGTTAAGGTTTGGCATTTTATGAGCAAAAAAAATAGCACTTTTTTTGTCTACCAGCCGTTATAGTGGATATTTTCGGCCGCATATTTGTCCTTCGGCTGGGTTTCTCCCTTAGGATAGCCGATGGGAATGACGTTGAGCGGGATGATGTGCTCGGGCAAGAGCAAGGCGCGTTTCACTGCTGCCAAGCGGTCTTCATAGGGATGAACGCCTGTCCATACAGCGCCCAGCCCCATCGCCTCGGCGGCAAGGAGAAGGTTTTGCGTGGCGGCTGAGCAGTCGAACTGCCAATTGACCGAGGGGTTGCCACTTTTGTCCACGATGCTCATATCGCCACACACCACGATGGCGGCGGCTGCTTCCTGGAGCATCTTGGCATAGGGCAATTGCCGGCTGAGGCTATCCATCACAATGGTATCATCTACCACCACAAATTTCCACGGGCGCATGTCTCTGCCCGAAGGGGCTGCCATAGCACAACGCACCAGGGTGTCGAGTTGCTCACGGCTCACGGACTGGTCGGTATAGCTGCGCACGCTCTTACGAGCAAAGATATTTTCTAACACCACGGCTTTCTTGTCCACTTCGGGGGCTTCGTTCATTCGCACTGCGAGGCGGGCCAGCGAAGCCAAAAGGGCCACGGCCAATACGGCACTGACAATTTTATAACGGTTCATAGTTTCGTAAGGGAGTTCCTGTTAATATATATAAGGTGTAAACTAATCGCGCTCGGCGAGGCGGAGCACTTCGCCCAAAGGACAGACCATGCGACACCACGGACGGGGCACGAAGCAACCGGCTACGATGAACACGGAAGCCAGCACCAACACGGCGGAAAGTGCATCGTCCAACAAGAAGATGCCGAAGGGCTCGTAGGTCAGGATGTCAACCCCTATTCCCATCCATAGCAACGCCAGCAGCAGGAGCAATACCCACAGACGCACGATGGCCATCACACGATAAAAGCGGGCTGACACTCGCACCTTTGGTAGCGGCAGGCGGTAAGCCAACTCTTGCATACTGCCTAATGGGCACACCCACATGCAGTAGTGTTTCTTCATTCCGAAAACGGGGGCGAGGAAAGCAAGGGCCACCAGCAGGACGGAGGGCAAAGCGCCAATCCAGTCCAAGCCATTCTGCATCCAGCCGCGCAAGAGGGAGAGCGAGAGGAATTGTCCGCACCAGAAGCCCACCACTGCTATGTTCAGCACGAGAACGACAAGGCGCAGCGTCTTGTTGCCACGGAAGAAGAAGGCAGCTCCCAGTCCTAAGAGCAACACAAAAATCAGAGCGGAGGTCTTTCCCCATCCTATGGAAGGGCTTTTTTCCTCCACCTGCTCGGCTTCTATGTGATGCGCCAAAGCGGCGCGTATGTTCCGGTCCAAAGCATTGACGGAGTAGGTAGCGCCGGTGTAGCCGTCAACCTCGCCTTTGTCAAAGTCGGAGGCTTTACGGCCGCGCCAATAGTCGAACACCACGCTGCGCGCCAGTTCAAAATAGTCGGCGGTCTCCGCATTTTCCTGCTCCACGAGTTCGCGCACCACATTGTCCTTATCCAGGAACACCCAGACGGGTGTCTCTGCGGCAAAGCCCATAATATCAGCGCCTAAGAGGCGTGTGTTGATAACCGTACCTTTGAATTTTTTGTCGGCCGTATATACTTTCCAGCAGACACTATCTACTTGTTGGAAATGACAATCCTCCAGAGTAGGAAAACCGGCTTGTGGATGTTCCTGCTGCTGTTCGGCTACCGTCTGTTCGTTGTTGTCAAGGAAGTCGTGGCCCAGCAAACGGCCGGACATCACCACTGTAGCGGCGAGCATCAGAAACACCACCAACAACGAGAGCGCGCTTTCGCAGAGGCGCACACTATATTTCATCCAAATATCCTTGTTGGATTTCATCATGTGGGGTGCTAAGTATTTTTATTATTCTAGGAAATGGCGGAAGGCTTATAGTCCCTCACGCACAAAGTCAAGCATCTCGAATATCAGATCTTTCTCCACGCGGCAGTCCAGGCGGATGTCGCCAACGCCTCCGAGGAGGGTGAAGTTGATGTGTCCTGCCACGTTCTTCTTGTCGTGGAGCATCAGGCTGTATAGGCGTTCATAGTCCTGACACACATAGGACGGCACACCATAGTGTCGGCGAATGTAGGCCACTGTCTGTCGCATCTGTTCAACGGGGAATTCGCAACGAGCAACGCTCAGGAAGAGCTCGGCAGCCAATCCCCACGCCACGGCATATCCGTGCAGAACGGGTTGGCCTTTCTCCATCGCCAGGCTCTCAAAGGCGTGGCCCACGGTATGTCCCAGGTTCAAGGCCTTGCGCAGTCCGTGTTCGAAGGGGTCTTCCAGCACCACGCGGCGCTTCACTTCGATGCTCTCGCCCACCATTTCCTGCAGCACCATAAGGTCGGGCTCGTCGATGTCAAAGCGCAGATGGCGCGCCCACATCTCTGTATCGGAGAGCAAGGCGTGTTTCAGCATCTCGGCATATCCGGAGCGCATGTTCTCTTGGTCGAGGGTTTGCAGGAGCTGTGTGTCTATCACCACGGCCTCTGCTTCGCGGAAGGCGCCCACTTCGTTTTTCAGGCCGTTGAAGTTGATGCCGGTCTTACCGCCCACAGCGGCGTCCACCATAGCCAGCAGTGTGGTGGGTACGTTGATGAAGTCGATGCCGCGCTTGAAGGTGGCCGCGGCAAAGCCTCCGAGGTCGGTCACCATACCTCCGCCAAGACACACAAGCAAGGAATGGCGCGTAGCTCCGCCTTGACTCAAGGCTTGCCACACGCGGCTGAGCCCTTCCACATCCTTGTGACTGTCCGAGGGGGCTATCACGATGGAGGGGGCAGCGCGCAAGGCCTCGCAACGATTCAGCGCCGCGCGGCAGAGGCGTTCGGTGGTCTCGTCGGTGAGTACAAAAATCTTGTCGTAAGCGCTCACGTCGAGGCAGCAACCGGCTCCGCCCACTTCGCTATTCAGGTCTTTGGAGAAGATGATGGTTTGTGCCATATATATAATAATGTGTGGCTCTAACTATTGTGCCTCGCCCTTCTCGTAGGCTTCTATTGACTGGCGAAAC
This sequence comes from Alloprevotella sp., assembly GCA_045636405.1. GTDB lineage: Bacteria > Bacteroidota > Bacteroidia > Bacteroidales > Bacteroidaceae > Alloprevotella. The sequence continues at coordinate 39,527 of JAZTXL010000043.1, read as the reverse complement.
TCCTCGGGAATGAGTGCTGAGTTCTGATCCTTGAGCGAGAAGCACACCATCACCGTGTCGCATTCGCACACCACCATCTTGGTCTTTTCGTTGATGGCGCGCTGGCGCAGCGTAAAGCTCTTCTGCCCGAGGTGTGCCACGCGGGTCTCTACCACGATGTTGTCGCCATAGAATATGGGGAAGAGGAAGTTTGCATTGATGTTGGCCACCACAGGCACCACTTTGCCGGTGCGGAAGTCTTTCTGCAACACCTCTGCCAGATAGCTCTCCTTGCCTAAGTCGTAGTAGGCAAAGTAAGCATTGTTGTTTACGTGGCCATATCCGTCCACGTCGTTAAAGCGTATCTGAATAGGAACGCGGTGGCGAAACACCTCCGCAGCTTTCTGTTCTTCTGTCATCATATATTTTTAGTGTATTAGTGTCATGCATTCATAGCCGGAAGCCACCGGCCATCGCTACGGCCCGTCTTCCGCCTTGCGTCTTTTCTTTTACAACAGGCCCACGTTGCGGGCGATGGCGCGGATGCGTCCCTCGTCGGGCACCAGGGCAAAACTTTCTTCGTCGATGCGACACAGTTCGCGCAGGGCGTAGATGTTTTCCACCTCGTCGGTGCTGTGCTGTCCCACATTGCGGAAGAGGAGGTTGCGCGCATCGACTATTTGCACCGCATCGTGGCAATATTCTTCCTCCGCACCTACGGTGGCCAGCTCCACGCGCACAAAATTTTCGAGCGCAGCAACAAAATTTTCCAATTCTTTACTCATAGGGCAAAGGTACGGCTTTTTTTTCGTAAATTCGCCACCACATATAAATTTCCTCTTAGATATGAAAGCTTTGAAATTCCAAGCCCTCCTCAAGCCCACTATCTGGGCCGGCGAAGAGGTGGCACGCATCAAAAACAGTACTGAAGTATTGCGCATCGGCGAGAGCTGGGAAATATCCGGCGTTCCGGGCGACGAGACTCCCGTTGTGGGCGGCGAGCTGGAAGGCCTCACGCTCGAACAGCTCATTGAGCGCTACGGCGCCGACTTTGTGGGCAAGAAGAACCTGGAGCGCTACGGCTCTACCTTCCCCCTCTTAATCAAATTTATCTCTGCCGATAGCGACCTCAGCATCCAGGTACACCCCGACGATGCCATGGCGCAACGCATGGGCCATCCTTACGGAAAGACAGAGATGTGGTTCATTGCCAAGACGGCTCCCGGCGCTACGCTCTGCACCGGTTTCAACCACGATTTCTCTGCCGAGGGATACATGCAAAGCCTTGCCGACGGCTCACTGGATTCGCACCTCAACCGATGCAGCACCCAGCCGGGCGACTGCTTCTTTATCCCTGCCGGACGCATCCATAGCATCTGCGCCGGCAACTTCCTTGTGGAGATTCAGCAGTCCAGCAACGACACCTTCCGCGTCTACGACTTCGACCGCGTGGATGCCAACGGCAACAAGCGCGAACTCCACGTAGAGCAGGCTCGCGAGGCGCTCGACTTCTCGGCTTGCCCCGACTATCGCACCAACTACGAGGCGAAGGAGAACGAGGCCGTGATGCTCGTGGACTGCCCGCAGTTCACCACCCGCCTCTTCCAACTCACAGAAAGCGTAGCGGCCACCACACCGGCTCCCGACTCTTTCGTCATCCTCATCGCCTACGAAGGAGCTGCTACCCTCGAAGACGGCGAGGGCAACTGCTACACTCTCCGCCAGGGCGAGAGCATCCTCTTCCCGGCTTGCAATCCCTGGAAGCGCATCACGCCACAAGGCTCACAGCGTTTCTCCTGCTTAGAGACTTACGTCGAGAGCAAATAAGCTCCATTGAAATTAGGGAGTCGAGGGTCGGAAAGCCTTTTTGCCTGCATCGTTTTTTTAGACATCAAAAAGTAGCGCCACGAGGTGGCCGAGCAGCCAAAAAGACTTTACGATTCTCGACCCATCTTTTACAACCATTTCCCAGGTCTTATCTAGGAAAAACTAGGTCTTGAGAAATTTTTCCTAGGTCTTGAGAAATTTTTCGTAAATCAGACTTTCGAAACGGCCCAAAATGGCTACTGATTTTCAGCGGCTTACAAGGACCAAAAATCAGCCTCTTGCTCGCGGCTCTTAGCCGCAACTCCCAACAAAAGAAAACGAGGAGACTCACCGGTGAGCCTCCTCGTTATACTTTCTTCTATCTGCTGTGAATTATTCGCCCGGAGCGATAGCGCCAGAGGGACAAACATCTGCGCAAGTGCCGCAGTCAACACATACGTTAGGGTCGATAGAATACTTTTCGCCTTCAGAGATTGCGCCGGCGGGGCATTCGTCGATACAAGTGCCGCATGCAATGCAATCGTCGCTAATTACGTAAGCCATAATTTTTACTTTTAAATTGTTATTAAATCTGTGTGTCTGTTTTAGTAGGGGCAAAGTTACGCATTTCTTTGACACGTCCAAGCCCTGAGCCGATTTATTTTCCCCACTCTGCAGGGTTGGCACGCCAAGCGTTGAGCATCTCCACGTGCTTTTGCTCGATGTAGTTGGTAGCAAGTGCCACTTCCACCACGGCTTCGTAGTTGGTCAGCGTAGTGAGTTCCACACGGGCTGCGGCAAAGGCTTCTTCGGCCACGGGGAATCCGTAGGTGTAGCTGGCCACCATGCCGATTACCTCGCAACCATGCTGGCGCAACACCTCAACAGCCTTGAGGCTGCTGCCGCCGGTTGAAATCAAGTCTTCCACTACCACCACCTTCATGCCGGGCTGCAAGTCGCCTTCGATGAGGTTGGTCATGCCGTGATCCTTAGCCTTTGAGCGCACATAAGCAAAGGGCAAGCCGAGTTCTTCGGCCACGAGAGCGCCCTGAGCGATGGCACCTGTAGCCACACCGGCCACAGCTTCGGCTTCGGGATATTTTTCTGCTATCAAGCGGCTCAACTCCAGCTTTACAAAGCCGCGGAGGGCGGGGAAAGCCAGGGTTTTGCGGTTGTCGCAATAGAAGGGAGACTTCCAGCCGCTGGCCCAGGTGAAGGGCTGCTCGGGTTGCAACTTGATAGCTTTTACATTCAGCAGTTTCTCTGCAAAGATTTTTTCCAATGTACTCATGGTTTTCTGTATTTGGTTTTAGAAATTTCACATACGCCCACCGCCCTCGCAGCCCTTGCCGCGCCGATGGTCCGACAAATATACTGACTTTTTTTAAGCCCCACCGCCTTTTAGGTAAAAAATAACAACCTTTTCCCTACACATTATTATATAATATAAAGCGCGCACCAGCAAAACCCCAAGCCCTCCTCCTTGCCAACCCTTAAAGGAGAGCCGGAGGGCGCTTTGTTCTAAAAAAAAGTTGTACCTTTGCCGGCTCAAAGAAAGGTAAAGATTTTTTAACAAGGTAACAGAGGTATGAAAACTGTAACTTTTGCGCCGCGCCTACTGAAGGACTTGCGTCGCTACAGCAAAGAGAAATTCATGGCCGACCTCATGGCCGGTCTCATTGTGGGCATCGTAGCCCTTCCCCTCGCCATCGCATTCGGTATCGCCTCCGGCGTATCGCCCGAGAAGGGTATCATCACCGCCATCGTAGCGGGCTTCATCATCTCCGCCCTCGGCGGCTCGCGCGTACAGATTGGCGGCCCCACCGGCGCTTTCATCGTCATCATCTACGGCATCATCCAGCAGTTTGGCCTCTCCGGCCTGATGGTAGCCACCATGCTGGCGGGTGTGTTCCTCATCTTGCTCGGCGTGTTCCGCCTCGGCACCATCATCAAGTTTATCCCCTATCCCATCGTGGTGGGTTTCACCAGCGGTATCGCCGTCACCATCTTCACCACACAAATCAAAGACCTCTTCGGCCTTGAAATAGGAGAAATGCCTGCCGACTTCATCTCCAAATGGGGCGTCTACTTCTCCCATTTCCATACCGTCAACTGGCCCTCTATGCTTGTAGGACTCCTCAGCATTGCCATCATCGCCCTCACGCCTAAGGTGTCGAAAAAGATACCCGGCTCGCTCATTGCCATCGTGGTAATGACGCTCGCCGTATATCTGCTCAAGGAGTTTGGCGGCATTGGCAGCATCAAGACCATTGGCGACTTCTACCCCAACATCAAAGCGCAAATTCCTGCCCTCACCATGCCCGACATCACATGGGAGCAGGTGAAACTCCTCTTCCCCACGGCCATGACCATCGCCGTGCTCGGCGCCATCGAGAGCCTCCTCTCGGCCACCGTGGCCGACGGCGTAACGGGCGACCGCCACGACTCTAACCAAGAGCTCATCGGCCAGGGCATCGCCAACGTCTGCACACCGCTCTTCGGCGGTATCCCCGCCACGGGAGCCATCGCCCGCACCATGACCAACATCAACAACGGCGGCCGCACTCCCGTTTCGGGCATCATCCACGCCGCCGTGCTGCTGCTCATCTTCCTCGTGCTCATGCCCCTCGCCGCCTACATCCCCATGGCTTGCTTGGCCGGCGTGCTCATCATCGTGTCTTACAACATGAGCGGCTGGCGCACCTTCCGCGCCTTGATGAAGAACCCCAAGAGCGACATCACCGTGCTCATCATCACCTTCCTGCTCACCGTCATCTTCGACCTCACCATCGCCATCGAGGTGGGCCTCGTCATCGCCTGTCTGCTCTTCATGCGCCGCATGGCCGAGACCACACAGGTGAAACTCATTGCCGACGAGATTGACCCCGCCGAGGAAATCGACGTACAGCTCCACGAGGAAGAGCACCTCATCATCCCCCAAGGCGTAGAGGTATACGAAATCAACGGCCCCTACTTCTTCGGCATTGCCAACAAGTTTGAAGACCTCATGGCGGGCATGGCCAACCATCCCAAGGTGCGCATCATCCGCATGCGCCGCGTGCCCTTCATCGACTCCACCGGCATCCACAACCTGCAGACGCTCTGCGCCATGAGTCGCCGCGAAGGCACAGAGATAGTGCTCTCCGGCGTGCAGGAAAAAGTGTACGAAGTGCTCGACCACGCAGGCCTCTGCGACGAACTGGGCAAAGAGAACATCTGCCCCAACATCAACGCCGCCCTCGAGCGCGCCAAAGAAGTGGTAGAATAAAGACTCATAAGCCATAAGCTTCCTCCATATAAGGAAGCCCCATACATGCCTCCCTTTTGGGGAGGCATTTTTATATACTCAACCTTGTCGCACGGCCTATTTTCTTGCCCACTACCGTATTTTGTAACACCAGGTAAATCTAAAAAAGTCCGATTTATGGCGTTAGAATATCCCAAAATTTCCGATTTATGGCGCTGGAGAACCCAAAAAGTTCCGATTTATGGCGCTGAAAAACCCAAAAAGTTCCGATTTATGGCGTTGGAGATAAAAAAATAAGCATAGTTCCGGCTTATGAATGGTTACTAAAATAAGACCATACACATACGTCTCTTTAAGCATCCCCTAAAGCCTCTCCAAATTTCGGGGAAATGGAAAAATCTGACCAAATAAATTTCGGGGAAATGGAAAAACACCCTGTTTTGCGAGGCCAACAGCAAACGATTAGCACCAGAGGATACAGACAATCCTTTAACACATTTGCAAAAGAAAGTTAAACGCCATTTGCATTTCGCCGCCAAATGTATTATCTTTGTAATAGCGAAGCGGGAGCCCTTTGGGGCGTCCCGCTTTTTTTGGCACTTTGATTTTCAGAAAATCGCAGTTTTTCGCCATTTCTTTTGAGCCGACAAATTTTTCCTAGGTCTTTACTAAGAAAAATTTGGTAACTACTACGCACATTTTCTTAACGCCGAAGATTTTTTTTGCGCCGCCGGCGTTTTCTTTCTTCTTATCTCCGCCTCCCGAAGTCTTAAACTTTCTTAAATAATCATAAATCCCTTTTCCGCCACACGCCCCTTTGTGGAGTAAATTTTGAGGAAGCTCAACAGAAACATTTGGTGGATATTGACAAATCGGGCAAAAAAATTTGGTGGAGATTGACAAATCGGGCAAAAAAATTTGGTGGAGATTGACATTTTACAGACAAAACATTTGAAAATGAGCATCAAAAGCATTACCTTTGCAGGAAAACAAAAAAACTATGGCAAAGGATATAATTCGTTTCAAGAGAAAAATGTATGACACGATGCTCAAATGGAAAAAAGAGCGCAATGGTGATACCGCATTACTCATACAAGGTGCTCGCCGTGTCGGAAAATCTACCATAGCCGAAGAGTTTGCGCGCAATGAATATAAGTCATACATACTGATTGATTTCTCCAAAGTACCAATCGAGGTAAGCAACTTGTTCAACGACATATCCGATTTGAATTATCTCTTTATTAGGTTACAATTTATATTCCAGGTAGAGCTATACGAAAGAGAATCGGTCATCATCTTCGATGAAGTGCAATTGCAGCCATTGGCAAGACAAGCCATCAAGCACCTTGTCAAGGACCATAGATATGATTACATAGAAACAGGCTCTTTAATCTCTGTAAGGTCTGAGAGCAAGAACATCATCATTCCCAGCGAAGAGACAAAGGTCAGCATGTATCCCATGGACTATGAAGAGTTCAGATGGGCTTTAGGCGACACTGCAACCATACCTTTGTTGCGCGGAGCGTTTGAGAAAAAAATATCACTTGGCGATGCCACTCACAGGAAACTTATGCGAGATTTCCGTTTGTATATGCTTGTAGGCGGAATGCCACAAGCTGTTGCGGCATATATTAAGACCAACAATTTTACCACTGTCGACTTGGTCAAACGAGACATTATTGCTTTGTATGAGGAAGATTTTGGAAAGATTGACACCTCCGGAAGAGCGAAGGCAATGTATGGCGCCATCCCTGCACAATTAAATAAAAACGCCATGCGCTATCAAGTAAGCAAGGCAATACCCGAAGAGCGAACTGAGCGTATAATAAATATTATAAAAGACATGGAAGACTCCATGACCACCAACATTGCATTCCACTCCGACGATCCCAAGATAGGATTAGCGCTGACAAAGAATTTGGAGTACTTCAAGATGTACACCTCCGACACCGGGCTATTCATCACATTGGCATTCAAGGATAGCGATATAACAGAAAACATTATCTATGAAAAACTGCTTAACGACAAGCTAAGCACCAACCTTGGATATGTATACGAAAATATGATAGCCCAGATGCTTGTAGCCGGCGGTAAAAATTTATACTACCATACCATACCCTATGCAGATGGCAAAAAATATTATGAAGTAGATTTCCTCATCACAGAGAAGCACAAGATTTCACCTATCGAAGTTAAGTCGTCCGGATATAAGACACACAAATCATTGGATGAGTTCTCCACGAAGTTCTCAGACCGCATCACAAACAAATATGTGATTTACACAAAGGACTACAAGCGCGAGAACGGAGTGGAATACATACCGGTCTATATGACAATGTTCCTATAATATAAATAAGAGGTTTAAGCAACAGAGAGAGATAAGACGATGAAGGATTTAACCGCCACAAGACCATTCAGCGAAGAAGAGTATAACGAATTACTGCAATAGGCTGTAGCAGTAATTGAGACTTCTCTATTACGAATAGCAAAGCAACTGAATACGATTGCGATGTCTTCCTATTGGGAGATAGGAAAGTTACTGGACGAGAGAAAAGTAGACAGCGACAACGAACTCATCTACCTACCTGTTTATATGACAGGATTGATTTAAGCCTCCCCACCACAAGCAAACCTTCCCTTTCAGAGGGAGATTCAGAGGAGGCTTCCCCTTCCTTTTTAACACAACCACCGCCTTTTGTTAAAATATTCAAAAAGCCATTTGCATTTCGCCGCCAAATGTATTATCTTTGTAATAGCGAAGCGGGAGCCCACCAGGGGCGTCCCGCTTTTTTGCATCTTTACGAAGAAGAAAATGGTTTTTTGGGGCCGGTTCTTAGTAAAGAGAAAAATTTTCCTCGGCCTTTACTAAGAAAATTTTCTAAACTCCGAGGAATTTCTGCGAGCCGCCGAAGACTCCCCGGCAAGCGCAAACGCATTTTCAAAGCAAGATCAGCACCTCTCAAATCTTAAAAATCATTAAATATTCATAACAACATCGCTCGCCCACAATTAAAAACTTGGCAAATTCTTTTCTTAATTAAAATAACATTCGTAATTTTGTAGCGGTGTATAGTGCACCTACAACAGAAATTTTGTTTTAACTATATTAATAACTAATTCATTATGAGAAAAATTACAAGTCTCTTGATGCTTTGCTTAATGGCCTTAGGCTTGACAGCAAATGCGCAGACACTCGACTTAACTAACAGTTCGAATGTCTACACGGTTGATAGTGAGAAGCGTGGTTACTTGTACTACGATGAAGCAAAATCAACCACTTACATCCTTTCTACATGGCTTGAGTGTGGCGGCACAGAATCAACCTCTCACCCCAAGGCCGACGGCTCAGTTACAAACAACCAATTTGCGTTCATTAAATCTACCACCAGCGGTAAGATTTATATGTATAGTGTAGCTGCTAAGAAATTTTTAAAGCAGAGCGAGACTAACATCGTATTAACCGAAGAGCCCGAAGCATCAGTTACTTTAACTGCAAACGGCACTTTCTACTTAATTGCTTTTGAGTCTGGCGATGAAATCAACCTCACCAACTGGGACGGTAACCAACAAGGTATCCGTGTTGCAGGCGCTGACCCTGACGGCGGAAACAAAATGACCATTGCTTTGGTTTCAACTTCAGTTGACTTAAGCGCAGCTATTGAGAAGGTGAACCCCGCTGTTACTCCAGAGCCAGAGCCCGGAATCAGCACAAGCAAAGAGTATCGTATCAAGGATGTAGCTTCTGGCAAGTACATGAATGCCAGCAACTATGATGCTCATGCTACAGGCCCTGTTGGTGGTGTTAATTTTGTAGACAAAGCAGAAAGCGACGACCAAATCTTCACATTCGAAGAGGACGGAACCAACTACAAGTTGAAAACAAAGAGCGGAAAGTACATCTACTGCCAATCTTGGAACGTTGATGCTTTAGCAGAAGGAACTTCTTTGAAATTTGTAGACAATGGAGATGGCACTTACTACATCATGAACGGTATCGAATACTTCAAGGTTGAATACGTAAGCGGCGCATACTACCCTTACTGCAATGCTGAGGTTGGTGATGCTGCTAAGTTTATCGTTGAAGACATCACTGTCGCTCCCGATCCCGAGCCAGAACCCAGCTACGTTTACAAGCAAGTTTCTCGCTCAAACTGGACCGTTACCGCATTCAACGAAACTCCCATTCAAGGAAACGGAGTAGAAGGTGGCGTATCTTTCATTGAAGACCAAGATACAAAAACATTCTACCACTCTGCTTGGGGAGGCACAAATGTAAGCTGGGGTGACGATGGTATCCAAGGCTTCTTGATTGAGTTGCCCGAAGCTACTAACATCGACAGACTTACCTATTTAGGCCGCCCAGATAACAATTCAGGTTGGGCTACTAAGGTCAGAATCTATGTTTACAACTCACTCCCTGCAGGTTTCCCCGTATTGAAAGATTTGACTACAGACGAGAAGAACTCTCAGTTTGCAAGAGGCCAAGCATGGCTCGGCACTCCCGCATTTGACAACTACGACAATGCCTGGGCTAAGGACCGGAACCTAAAGACTGCCGACTTTGCTTCTACACAAACCGGTAAGTATGTATTCTTCGTGATGGACGGCGGTTATGACGCATGGCTCACCTGCTCTGACATCCAGCTTTACAAGAAGGTTGAGGCTCCCACTTACTCAGCTATCAAAGCTTCAGACTTTACAGCTGAGAAAAAATACATCATCAAGAACGTAAGCAGCAGCAGAGGTGGTTTCCTTTATGTTGGCGGCGACAATGCTTTGTGCATCGGAGAATTGGATGATATGAACAATGCTCCTAACAACTACCTGTTCAAGTCTATGCCCACAAACAGTGGCCTTGTTTTGAAAGCCGTAGAAGGTGGATATGTACCCACAGGAGATGGATCAGGCGCTAACTTGTCAGCTACTACAGTTTCAAAAGCCGCTATAGTTACAGTAGCAGCCAAAGGTGGCACTTATCCTGAAACCACTTTGAACATGTTGGTAAATGGCAACTATTGCAATGCAAATCCTGGTGCGCTCTGCACATGGAATGACATAAACGACCCCAACGGCGTATGGGAAATTTATGCGATAGAAGACATTGCAAATGTAGAGGCAGCTCAAATGACTACCGTAACAACCCTGGCCGAACAAGCTTTAGCTCTTGACGGTGTTGGCTACCCCGTAGCTAGCGAACGCGAAAACTTAAACAACACAGTTACTGCTGCTAAGGCATTCAACACATCAGGTGCTTGGTATGAAGAAATGGTAAACACACTTACCGCTTATGCTTCTACAACCAACATCAACTTACCCGAAGAAGGTAAGGCTTATATCTTCAAGAACGTAATGCACACTGGCGACGTGTCTTATTTCAACTGCACCATTGCCAATGGTATCACTATCGTTGCTAACGAAGCTTCTGCCACTCCATTTATCTGCAAGAATGTAGGAGATAATAAATTCGTATTTGTTACCAACGATGGCAAGTACATGACTTGGAAAGGTGGTAAAGAAGGTTACAACAACAACTTAGGTTACACTGACAGCTACGACACTTCTGCTGAAGAATGGTCACACTTAACTATCGAGAAACTTGTTTCTGGCGGTTACACTGGCAGCGCAACTGCCCAAGACATGTTTGGTTTGGTTGCAATCAAGGGCCGCAGAAACAATGCTAATAAGGATATGAACTACTTCGTGATTAAGAATGCGTCTAGCTTCGACCATGCCGCCTCAATGTTCTTTATGAAGAGTAATGGTAACAACTTCTCTTCTGGCTTCCAGATGATTGAAGTAGAATATCCCAACAAGCCCGTTGTAAACGGCACAGACGACGTTGAAGGCGTTGCAGCTATCTCTACATTCTGCGCTCCTTTCGCTACCGTAGCTCCCAGCAACGTAGATGTTTACATCGCTGCCAGCGACGAAAGCCACTACATCAAGCTCCAAAAGGTAGAAGGCGCTGTGCCCGCTAACACCGGTGTGGTACTCGTAAGCGAAGACAACGCACTCGCAGGCCAAGCCATCACTATGGTTCCTGCCACTACTGAAACACTCGCCGACGTAACAGGCAACTTGCTCCGTGGCGATGCTGCTAAGGCTGACTACACTGTAGACGCAGCTGTAAACGCTTACGTACTCGGAGCCGTTGACGGCGTAGCAGGATTCTATCCTCTCTCTGCAACAGACCGCACCATCAAGCAAGGTAAGGCTTACCTCGAACTCGACGCCAGCCTCAGCGCAGTGAAGCTCTACTTCGGCGGTGACGAAGCTACCGGCATCGAAACTGTAGTGAAGGAAAATGCCAACGCTCCTATCTTCGACCTCAGCGGCCGTCGCGTAGTGAACGTAGCTAAGGGTGGTATCTACATCCAGAACGGCAAGAAGTTCATTGTAAAGTAATCCGAACTATTAACCCTACTATAATATAATAAGTAAAAGATTATGAAAAAAGCATATATCACCCCCAACACTCGTGTAGCTAACCTCTACACCGAAAACATGTTGGCCGTGTCAGTTCCTGTAAACGACGAGAAAGAAGTAAACGGTTCTGACGCATGGTCTAACCGTCACGGCTGGAGCAGCTCCAACTGGATGAAGCAAGACGAAGAGTAAAAGCCCCCTCCCAACCTCCCCCTAAAAGGGGAGGCTTTGGGCCGCGAGCTATGAGTTCTAAACTATGAGCTATAAAGCCTCTCCTTTTTAGGGGGAGGCTTTATTCGTAGAGAGAGAAAAGGCCCCTCCAACCCAAGCCCCCTCTAACCCGAGCCCCCTCCCAACCTCCCCCTAAAAGGGGAGGATTTGGCAATGAGCAAGAAGTCTCCCCTTTTAGGGGGAGATTTAGAGGGGGCGTTAACACTTATGTGAATTAGTGTTAATCATGATTTGCATTTCGCTCTCCAATGTATTATCTTTGTAATAGCGAAGCGGGAGCCCTAAGAGGGGTTTCCGCTTTGTTGCATATTTGAGAAGGAGAAAATGGGTTTTCTCTCCCAATTCTTTCAAGGCGCAAAAATTTTCCTCGGCCTTTACTGCGAAAAATTTCTGAACTTCTAGAATTTCCTGCAAGCCGCCGAAGATTATCTCCGCGACGTGCAAGGATTTTTCAACAAGTACGCCGCACCCAAAACCTTAAAGTTTCTTAAATAAACATAAAGCCCCTCCCAAACCGAGCCCCCTCTAAATCTCCCCCTAAAAGGGGAGACTTTTGGGCTGATGGGTAAAAAGCCTCCCCTTTTAGGGGGAGGTGGGAGGGGCTTTTCTTTTAATATTACTATCTTTGCACTTAGAACAGATTATGACTATGGAAGAGAATAAAAATACGACAGCAGAGCAGCTGCGATTTATCAAGCAGAGCCTGCGCGGTGTGATGAACGGAGTGACCAGCACCTCGATGCGCGAGAAGGGGCTGACGTATAAAGTAAACTTCGGCGTGGAGCTGCCACGCTTGCAAGCCATGGCCGAAGAGCTGCCCCACACCTACGAACTGGCTGCCGCGCTATGGAAAGAAGACATCCGCGAATGCCGACTGCTGGCCGCCATGCTGATGCCCGAAGCAGACTTCTGCGAAGAGCTGGCCGACCTGTGGGTGGAGCAAATGCGCTTTACGGAAGAAGCCGAGTGCACCGTGATGCACCTCTTCGCCCGCCTGCCCTACGCTTCGGCCAAAGCGTTTGAATGGGTGGCCCACGAAGAAGAAATGTATCGCCTCTGCGGCTGGCTGCTCTGGGCGCGCCTCTTCATGAAGCACATGGAGCCCGACGAGCGCGACACCAACGAACTGCTCGACCAGCTGGAAAGCGACCTGAAAGGCGGGGAGCTCCGCGTGGCCCGCGCAGCACAGAAAGCCTTGTTCAAATATATGGACTTGGGCGAGGAACAAGAAAAACGCGGCGAGAAATTACTCTGATCCTCACGCCAAGAAGCAGAAGATAGAAGAAAATATAAAAAATTTGCCAGGAAATTTTGTCGGTTAGATATTTATCCGTAATTTTGCATCGCTTTTAAGGGAAACAAGGGCGCTTAGCTCAGCTGGTTCAGAGCATCTGCCTTACAAGCAGAGGGTCGGCGGTTCGAATCCGTCAGCGCCCACTAAAAATTTCCTGTTTCCCAAGAGAGCACGACCAATGCCAAGAAAGGGGCGCTTAGCTCAGCTGGTTCAGAGCATCTGCCTTACAAGCAGAGGGTCGGCGGTTCGAATCCGTCAGCGCCCACCACTTTCAAAACAACAAAGAGTTCTATCTACACGGGCGCTTAGCTCAGCTGGTTCAGAGCATCTGCCTTACAAGCAGAGGGTCGGCGGTTCGAATCCGTCAGCGCCCACCCCGTACACACCGAAGCTTCATCTCAAAGGGATGGAGCTTTGTCTTTTTATGTCTTTTGGGGCTACATTTTAGATTGTATAGAGAAAAAGGTTAAAAAAGTTTTTGGTATCCTAAAAAAAATACGAACTTTGCAAATAGTATGGAAAGTATCTTTGCGGAGTTCTCCGGCACGCTTGAATTATTTTTGAAAGGTCTGCTCGTCGGCATCGTGGCATCTGCGCCAATGGGGCCGGTGGGTGTGTTGTGCATTCAGCGAACTATGCAAAAGGGCCGAGTCTATGGTTTGGTAACCGGTGCAGGCGCTGCACTGAGCGACATTATCTATGCCCTCATCACAGGTTTGGGATTGTCCTTCGTGATGGACTTCATAGAGAACGAGCGCAATCTCTTCGGCATGAAGCTGGTGGGCTGCGTGATGCTCCTTATCTTCGGCATCTACATGTTCCGCACCGATCCGAGAAAATGCTTGCGCCCCGTGTCGCAAAAGAAAGGAAGCCTTTTCCACAACTTCCTGACCTCGTTTCTCGTAACGCTGTCCAACCCCTTGATTATTTTCCTGTTCATCGCGCTGTTCAATATGTTCACCTTCGTGATTCCGGGCAACGTGTTCGGACAATGCGTGGGCTACGCCTCTATCGTGGCAGGCGCCATGCTTTGGTGGTTGGGGCTGACCTACGTGATTAACCGCATGAAGAAGAACTTCGGCGAGCGCGGCATCAAGAATCTGAACCGTACCATCGGCGTGGTGGTGCTCCTTGCTTCGGTGCTCTATGCCGTACACACTCTTTTCAACCTCTCTTCCTTGCTCTAAGAACAGCTTATGATTATCGCTGACCAGCTGAAAAAGCGTAACAGAATAGAATATATTCTTTATATGTGGCAAGTGGAGGACATCATCAGAGCCTACGACTGCGACTTCGACCGCATCAAGACCGACTACCTCTGCCGCTTCCAGTTTGAAGACGAAGCGCAAAGGGAACGCACCGAGCAATGGTATGCCGACCTCTGCAACATGATGCACAGCGAAGGAGTGATGAAGGGCGGCCACCTGCAAATCAACAAAAACGTCCTGCAGAACCTCACAGAACTACATGAGCAATTGCTGGCTTCGGCCAACTTTCCCTACTACAAAGAAATGTACTACAACGTGCTGCCCTACATCGTAGAGCTGCGCGGAAAAAGCCAGGACAAAAACGAGTCGGAATTGCAAACGTGCCTCGACGCCCTCTACGGCGTGATGCTACTGAGACTGCAAAAAAGAACCATCTCGCCGGAGACAGAAAAGGCTGTCAAGGACATCACCACCCTACTCGGGCAACTCTCAGACTACTATCTGAAAGACCAAGAAGAACCCCTCGAATTTTAGAACAACAGATACGGCTTCGGTGCACACCAGCGCTGAAGCTACTCATATATATATTATATTATGAAAAGAATTCTCGTGACCGGATGCCGCGGACAGTTGGGCAACGAACTTCAGCGCCTAGCCACAGACCTTGAAGATGCCTACAAATTCTACTTCACCGATGTTGAAGAGCTTGACATCACCGACCGCAAAGCCATCTACACCTTTGTAGAAACGCATAACATCTCCGTCATCATCAACTGCGCAGCCTTCACTGCTGTGGACAAAGCCGAAAGCCAACCCGAGCTCTGCAACCTACTGAACAACATCGCACCCGGTTATTTGGCGGAAGCCGCAGCCTCTATCGGCGGCACCATGATACAGGTATCGACCGACTACGTATTCGACGGCAAGGGACACGTGCCCTACAAAGAAGATGCCGCCACCAATCCGCAATCAGTATATGGCCGCACCAAACTCGAAGGTGAAGAGGCCGTCATCCGCAACTGCGCCGGCTCGATGGTGATACGTACGGCGTGGCTCTACTCCACTTATGGCAACAACTTTGTAAAGACCATGATGCGTCTGGGCCGCGAACGCGAAGAACTGGGTGTGGTGGCCGACCAAATAGGTACGCCGACCTACGCCCGCGACCTGGCCCGCGTCATCCTGACAGCCGTAGAGCGCGGCATTGTGCCCGGCGTCTACCACTTCAGCAACGAGGGCGCCTGCTCATGGTACGACTTCACACGCGCCATTCACCGCCTGGCAGGCATCAAGAACTGCCACGTGCGCCCCATTCACACAGAAGACTATCCTGTGGCAGCACCCCGTCCGCACTACTCCGTACTGGACAAGAGCAAGATAAAGGCGGCCTACGACATAGAGATTCCCTGGTGGGAAGAATCGCTGGCCGAATGCATTAAAGAATTAGACTAAAGAAAAATATGAATCCCGAGATAGAAAGAAGACGTACCTTCGCCATCATTGCACACCCCGACGCCGGTAAGACATCGCTCACCGAAAAGCTATTGCTCTTCGGTGGACAAATACAAGTGGCGGGAGCCGTGAAGAGCAACAAAATCAAGAAGACAGCTACCTCCGACTGGATGGACATCGAGAAGCAGCGCGGTATCTCCGTTACTACCTCTGTAATGGAATTTGACTACCACGACTACAAGATTAACATCCTCGACACACCGGGTCACCAGGACTTTGCCGAAGACACCTACCGCACACTCACCGCTGTGGACAGCGTTATCATAGTGGTGGACGGAGCCAAGGGTGTGGAAACGCAGACCCGCAAGTTGATGGAGGTGTGCCGCATGCGCAACACGCCGGTCATTATCTTTGTAAACAAGATGGACCGCGAGGCCAAAGATCCCTTCGACCTCCTCGACGAGTTGGAAGAAGAGCTGCAAATCAAAGTGCGCCCGCTCACATGGCCCATCGAAAGCGGTATCCGCTTCAAGGGTGTTTACAACATCTACGAGAAAGGCCTCAACCTCTTCCAACCCTCTAAGCAAGTGGTGACAGAGAAGGTGGAGGTAGACATCAACACCTCTGAGCTGGACGACCACATCGGTGCCGAGCTGGCCGACAAGTTGCGCGGCGAACTGGAGTTGCTGGAAGGCGTCTATCCGGAATTTGAAACAAGCGAATACCTTAGCGGCGCCCTTGCCCCCGTGTTCTTCGGCTCGGCGCTCAACAACTTCGGTGTGGAAGAACTGCTCAACACCTTCGTAGAGATTGCTCCCTCGCCCCGCCCCGTTAAGGCCGAAGAGCGCGACGTGCAGCCCGACGAACAGAAGTTCACCGGCTTCATCTTCAAAATCACCGCCAACATCGACCCCAACCACCGTTCCTGCGTAGCCTTTTGCAAAGTGTGCTCCGGCAAGTTTGTGCGCAACGCCCCCTACCTGCACGTACGCCACGGCAAGACGCTCCGTTTCTCCTCGCCCACCCAGTTCATGGCACAGCGCAAGACAACGGTAGACGAGGCTTGGGCCGGCGACATCATCGGCTTGCCCGACAACGGCACCTTCAAGATTGGCGACACACTGACCGAAGGCGAACTCCTCCACTATCGCGGCTTGCCCTCCTTCTCGCCCGAGATGTTCAAGTACATCGAGAACGCCGACCCCATGAAGACCAAGCAGTTGCAGAAAGGCATCGAGCAACTGATGGACGAGGGTGTGGCACAGCTCTTCACCAACCAGTTTAACGGCCGCAAGATTATCGGCACCGTAGGCCAGTTGCAGTTTGAGGTAATCCAATACCGCTTGGAGAACGAGTACACCGCCAAGTGCCGCTGGGAGCCCATCAGCCTCTACAAGGCCTGCTGGATTGAGAGCGACGACGAGGCAGAACTCGAAGCCTTCAAGAAGCGCAAATACCAATACATGGCCAAGGACCGCGAAGGCCGCGACGTCTTCCTGGCCGACTCAGGCTACGTGTTGCAGATGGCGCAAAACGACTTCAAGCACATCCGCTTCCACTTCACAAGCGAATTCTAACCCCCAAAAAGCATACTGAAAATCAGAGGTTTTCAGAACCATTTCTTCGGAGGCTCGCAGGAAAAACTAGATAAGACCTAGGAAAAACTGCGAGCCTCCGAGTTTTTCCTAGGTCTTATCTAAGAATTCGCCGCTCCCTCCTAGCCTTCCTCCGAAACCGGTTGCGGCAAAATATTAAAATGAGAAGCAGGAAGGGAGTTATTAAAAAATTATCCGTATATTTGTCGGTTGTTAGCATCGAACAAATAATCTTAATACTAATTTTATCACTAATTTATTATGAAGAGATTTTTTCTGTATCTCATGTCCCTCGTGGCTTGCTTAACTGTGAGCGCACAAAACGGACTGCCGCAATTCTCTACAGAAGATAGTCCTAAGTACTACTCTGTTGAGTTCAAAACAGGCGGCGCTTTCCTTGGCGACCAAGGTAATGGACAAAATCTGCAGACCGTGGCAGATGCCGACGGCGCAGAGGAGTATTGGATGTTCATCGGTACGAAGGACAACTTCACCATGAAGAGCAAGGCCGGCAACTATGTGTCTTTCAACAACTCAGCCGCTCGCTTTGCCTCCAGCAACGCAGCTACAAGCGCAGTTAAGCTCCGCTTGGTAGCAGGTGCTACAGACGGCACTTGGGAAATTCAGCGCACCAGCGTGACAGCTAACTGCATGAACCAGTTTGGTGGCACCGGCGCCGGCAAACAACTCGGCGAGTGGGGCAAAGGCGACCCCAACAACCCTGTGTACTTCAACGAAGTGGAAGATGTAACAGAAGGCTACATCGCTCCCGTGTTCAGCGATGAAAACAGCGAGACCTACTTCATGATTCAATTTGCCAAGAACGGCAACCACATGCAATCAGGCGGTGTAGGCGGCAAAGCTGTTACTGCCAAGATGACCAACAAGCCCAGCCAATACTGGAAGTTTGTAGGTACTGCCAACAAATTCCAATTGGTAAGCAAGGACGGAAGCTACGGTACCATCAAGAGCGGCCAAGCCACTAACGGCCAAACCGGCAACCTCCTTCACATGGTAAGCACCCCCGACGCTTCAGGTTTCCGCATTGAGAAATCTGGCAACAGCAACTATCCCGACGCTTACGAAATCCGCTACAACGGAACCAGCAGCGACCAGAACACCTTCAACCAATGGGGTGGTGCAGAAGCCGGTATGTCTATCGGTCTCTGGAAGGGCAACAACGACGACAACAACCCTCTCTATCTCTACATCCCCAGCGATGACCTCGTAACTCCTTTTGACATTGAAGGCATCGGCGCTCACAAGCCCACCAACGCCCTCACACTCTGGTACACAAATGCTGCCAGCAACATGTCAGTAAGCGACCAGTGGATGGAGTACTCTCTGCCTATCGGTAATGGTCAGCTCGGCGCCAGCATCTTCGGTGGCGTAGCACAAGAGCAGGTACAGTTCAACGAAAAGACCCTCTGGAGCGGTCGCAGCACCGACGTCGGTACAGAATATGGCGACTACGAAAACTTCGGTAGCCTCTACATCGACGACATCAGTGGTGTCTTCGGTGATGGCAAGGCAGTGAAGAACTACTATCGCCAACTTGATTTGACCAACGCAACAGCCAGTGTTCACTACACCAGCACTGACGGCAGCGTAAACTATACTCGTGAGTACATCGTAAGCAACCCCGACGACGTAATCGCTATGCGCTTGAAAGCAGACAAGGCCGGACAGATCAGCCTTAAGTTCTCTCTCGCCGCAGGTCGTCCCGGCTTGCGTGCTACCACTACCTACGAAAACGGTACAGCCACCTTCGGCGGTGCACTTGAGACCATCACTTACAAAGCCCTCTTGAAGGTTGTTCCCACAGGCGGTGAAATGACCACAGACAAGAAAGGCATCACCGTGAAAGGCGCAGACGAAGTATTGGTAATCCTCGCCGGCGGCACAGACTTTGATCCTTACAGCTCAACCTATGTTTCTAACACTGCAGCGCTTGCCAACAACGTGGCAGCACGCGTGAACGACGCAGCAGCTAAGACTTGGGAAGAAATCTACAACGCCCACGTGGCCGACTACAAGAGCTACTTCGACCGCTGCGAGTTCCAGCTCGCAGGTGCTAAGAACACTATGCCTACAGACGACCTCGTGAAGCAATATGCAAAGCGCTCTACCGGTATGGAAGACTATGCTTTGATGCTCGAGCAAATCTACTTCGCTTACGGCCGCTACCTCGAAATCAGCAGCTCACGCGGCGTAGACCTCCCCTCTAACTTGCAAGGTATCTGGAACAACTCCAGCGAGCCCGCTTGGAATGCCGACATCCACTCTAACATCAACGTACAGATGAACTACTGGCCCGCTGAGCCTACCAACTTGAGCGAGATGCACGTGCCTTTCCTCAACTACATCATCAACATGGCTGACAGCAAGGAATGGAAGGGCTATGCAGCCAAGGCCGGACAGAATGAAGGATGGACTTGCTACACTGAAAACAACATCTTCGGTGGTGTAGGTAGCTTTATGCACAACTACGTAATCGCTAACGCATGGTACTGCACCCACCTCTGGCAGCACTACCGCTATACCCTCGACAAGGAATTCTTGAAGAAGGCCTTCCCCGCTATGTGGACCTGCAGCCGCTTCTGGATTCTCCGCCTCAAGAAGGCTTCTGACGGCAGCTACGAATGTCCGAACGAGTACTCTCCCGAGCACGGACCTTCTCAAGATGGTGTAGCTCACGCTCAGCAATTGGTATGGGACGTATTGGCCAACACTTTGGCAGCCGCAGAAATCCTTGGCGACGAAGCCGGCGTTTCTGAAGACCTCCTCGCTATCCACCGCGACCGTCTCGAGAAGCTCGACAAGGGTCTCCACACTGAGACTTACACCGGCAGCTGGGGTTCTAACAAGAACGGCGTGAAGACAGGCGACGAGCTCCTCCGCGAATGGAAGTACAGCACCTACACAGCCGGTCAAGATGGCCACCGCCACATGTCACACCTCATGTGCGTATACCCCTTCAACCAAGTAACTGCTTCCAGCCCCTACTTCAAGGCAGCTGTGAACTCAATGAAGCTCCGTGGCGATGCTTCTACAGGTTGGTCAATGGGTTGGAAGATTAACCTCTGGGCACGCGTTCTCGACGGCGACCACGCTCACGACATTCTTGAGCTTGCGCTCCGTCACCACAGCGTAGCAGGTGGTGGTGTATACTACAACCTCTACGACTCTCACTCTCCATTCCAGATTGACGGTAACTTCGGTGCATGCGCCGGTATCGCCGAAATGGTAATGCAGAGCCACTGCGACACCATCCAAATCCTCCCCGCTCTCCCCAGCGTATGGAAAGAAGGTTCTATGAAGGGATTGAAGGCCGTTGGCGACTTCACCGTAAACGTAGCTTGGCAGAAGAACAAGGCTACCCGCGTAGAGATTGTCAACAACCAAGGCCAGCCCTGTATGGTGAACTGCGCTGACATCGCCGGCAAGACTATCTACGTAAACGACGTTGTGGTAGAGGCCACTCAGCTCTCTGCCAACACCGTATTGGTTCCCTCTAAGGCAGGCGACTACATCGTAGTAGACATGGACGGCACCTATCAGCCCACAGCCATCAACAAGGTAGCTGCTAAGGCCGGCATCGCCGTGAATGGTCGCAACGTGACTGTAAGCGGTGCCAAGAGCGCCAAAGTGGTTGATTTGTCAGGCCGCACTTTGATGAGCACCAGCAACGCTACTTTCAACGTAGACGAAGCAGCCGGTAAGGTAGTGCTCGTGCAAGTAACAGACGAAGCAGGTAAAACCTCAACTCATAAGGTGGCTTTGAAGTAACAGCTTCATAACCACAGACAGCAAGCAAGGGCTGCGTCGGACATCAGAACCGGCGCAGCCCTTCTTTTTATACCCACTTTTTTCTCCCTTGCAGCATCCAGAGAATCAAAGACTATTTTTCTGTACTCCTTCGTAGCTTAGTAGGAAATAAGTGTAAGTCAAAGATTGAGAGCCGGAAGAATTTTCTACTTCCAAACTACTTGACTGCTCGACATTTTGGCGTCTGAAAAATAACGCCGCACCCCCTGATTTTCTGCCCCTCAATAACCCTACTTCACAAAGTCTTATCTACGAAAAATTCCGCAAGACCTAGGAAAAATTTCTTAAGACCTAGTTTTTCCTAGATCAGACTTTCGAAAACGGGGGTGCAGCGCAGGCACTGAGCGATGGTCTGCAGGTGGTGAATTTTCATAGTTTTTTGACGGCTCGACTGCTCGGTTTCTTCATCCCCCATCGGCCTCTGCTGCTAGCGCGCTCCCCGGCTACGAGCGCACTCCTCCTCCACTTCCCCACCTTTGCTACTCCCACAGCATCACTTTCCCCTATATTCCTGCACCTTTTCCAATAAAAAATTTTGCCCATCCCCTGCGTTATTGTAATTTTGCATAATAGAAACTAACACATAAAAAATATCCTTATGATTCTATTTTTCAAAACCCCTCAGCAGAGCGTTATCGCTACAGAGGTGGACCACACACTGACAGCCGACGAGGTGAAAGAACTCTGTTGGCTCTATGGCGAAGCCGAGCTGGTAGAAACCCAAGTGCTTGACGGATGCTACGTAGGTCCGCGCCGCGAAATGATTACCCCCTGGAGCACCAACGCCGTAGAGATTACGCAGAACATGAACCTCCACGGCATCAAGCGCATCGAGGAATACTTCCCCGTAGCCAACAAAGACGCTGAATACGACCCCATGTTGCAACGCATGTATGAGGGATTGAATCAAGAAATATTTACCATCAATCTGCAGCCTGCTGCCATCCGCCAAATCGAAGACCTCGAAACCTACAACGAGGCTGAAGGCTTGGCACTCTCACCTGCCGAGATAGAATATCTGCACGGCGTAGAGGCACAGTTGGGCCGCAAGTTGACCGACTCTGAGGTGTTCGGCTTTGCACAAATCAACTCCGAGCACTGCCGCCACAAGATTTTCGGCGGAACCTTTATCATCGACGGACAGGAAATGCCCTCCTCGCTCTTTGCGATGATCAAAAAGACCACACACGAGAATCCCCACAAGATTCTCTCTGCCTATAAAGACAACGTAGCCTTCTCCGAAGGTCCCGTCGTTGAGCAGTTCGCTCCGAAGGACCACTCTACAAGCGACTACTTTGTCATCAAGGACATAGAAAGCGTCATCTCGCTCAAGGCCGAGACCCACAACTTCCCCACCACCGTTGAGCCCTTCAACGGCGCCTCAACCGGTACCGGCGGCGAAATCCGCGACCGTATGGGTGGTGGTGTAGGTTCATGGCCCATTGCCGGTACGGCTGTCTATATGACCAGCTACCGCGCACCTTTGGCTTTGCCCCCCACCACAGGCGGTGCATCGCTCCCCGTTCGCGAATGGCTCTACCAAACTCCTGAGCAGATTCTCATCAAAGCTTCAAACGGTGCTTCCGACTTTGGTAACAAGTTCGGCCAGCCCCTCATCACCGGTTCGGCGCTTACCTTCGAGCACGAAGAAAACGGCGAGCAGTATGGCTACGACAAGGTGATCATGCTAGCAGGCGGTGTGGGCTACGGCACCAAGCGCGACTGCCTCAAGGGCGAGCCCAAGAAAGGCAACAAAGTAGTCATGGTGGGCGGCGACAACTATCGCATCGGCCTCGGTGGCGGTTCCGTTTCTTCCGTAGAGACCGGACGCTACTCCAGCGGCATCGAGCTGAACGCCGTACAGCGTGCCAACCCCGAAATGCAGAAGCGTGCCAACAACCTCGTTCGCGCCCTCTGCGAAGAAGATGTAAACCCCGTAGTTTCTATCCACGACCACGGCTCAGCAGGCCACGTCAACTGCCTCTCTGAGTTGGTGGAAGAATGCGGTGGCCTCATCGATATGTCACAACTCCCCGTAGGCGACCCCACACTCTCTGCCAAGGAAATCATCGCCAACGAGAGCCAAGAGCGCATGGGCTTGCTCATCCAGGAAGAGCACATTGAACACGTAAGAAAGATTGCCGAGCGCGAACGCGCCCCGATGTATGTAGTGGGCGAGACCACCGGCGATGCACACTTTGCCTTCCAGCAAGCAGACGGCGTACGTCCCTTCGACCTCGACGTGGCACAAATGTTCGGCCACTCTCCCAAAACAGTAATGGTGGACGAAACCGTGGTGCGCACTTACAAAAATGCTACATACGACCCCGCACAACTGGAAACTTACCTCCACAATGTGCTGCAGCTTGAAGCCGTAGCCTGCAAGGACTGGTTGACCAACAAAGTAGACCGCTCCGTAACCGGTAAGGTGGCTCAGCAGCAAACACAAGGCGAACTGCAGTTGCCATTGGCTGACTGCGGTGTTGTAGCCCTCGACTATCGTGGCCGCGCAGGTATCGCCACCGCCATCGGTCATGCTCCGCAAGCCGGATTGGCCGACTCGGCAGCCGGTTCCGTTCTCGCCGTAGCCGAAAGTTTGACCAACCTCGTATGGGCACCTTTGGCCGACGGCCTTGACAGCGTAAGCCTCTCCGCCAACTGGATGTGGCCCTGCCGTTCTCAGAAGGGAGAAGATGCCCGCCTCTATCGCGGTGTACAAGCCTTGAGTGACTTCTGCTGCGCCTTGAAGGTAAACGTACCCACCGGTAAGGACTCTCTCTCCATGACTCAGAAGTACCCCAACGGCGAGAAGATCATTTCTCCGGGTACCGTTATCGTAAGCTCAGGTGGCGAAGTGAGCGACGTGCGCAAGGTGGTTTCTCCCGTAGTGGTGAACGAAGCCAAGAGCACACTCTACCACATCGACTTCTCATTCGACGACTTGCGCCTCGGCGGCTCAGCCTTTGCACAAAGTTTGGGCTACGTAGGCAGCGACGTTCCTACCGTTAAGAACCCCGAATACTTCCGCGACGCCTTCAACGCCGTACAACAACTCATCAACGATGGCTTGCTCCTGGCCGGTCACGACGTGAGCGCCGGTGGTCTCATCACCTGTCTGCTCGAGATGTGCTTCGCCAATACAGAGGGCGGCCTTGAAGTAAGCCTTGACGGCTTCAAAAAGGCTGACCTTGTGAAGGCTCTCTTCGCTGAAAACCCCGGCGTAGTGGTTCAGGTGGCAGACAAGAACAAGGCCGCCTTCAAGAAAGTACTTGACGAAGCCGGCATTGCCTACGTGAAGTTGGGCCGACCTGCTGAAGAGCGCCACATCCTCGTTGACAAGGAAGGTGCTACCTACCAGTTCGGCATCGACTACTTGCGCGACGTATGGTATTCTACTTCTTACACACTCGACACCAAGCAGAGCTTCCACGGCTGCGCCAAGGAACGCTTTGAAAACTATAAGCAACAGCCCCTGGAATTCCACTTGCGCCCCGAATGGAAAGGCACGCTCGAAAGCCTCGGCATCTCTGCCGACCGCCGCACTCCGAGCGGTGTGCGTGCAGCCATCATCCGCGAAAAGGGAACCAACGGCGAGCGCGAAATGGCTTATGCGCTCTACCTGGCCGGCTTCGATGTGAAAGACGTCATGATGACCGACCTTATCAGCGGTCGCGAGACGCTCGACGATATCAACATGATTGTCTTCTGCGGCGGATTCTCTAACAGCGACGTGCTTGGCTCTGCCAAAGGATGGGCCGGTGCATTCCTCTACAACCCCAAGGCAAAAGCAGCCCTCGACCGTTTCTACGCTCGCCCCGACACATTGTCGCTCGGCGTTTGCAACGGTTGCCAGTTGATGGTGGAATTGGGTCTTATCAACCCCGAGCACAAGAAACGCGCTCGCATGCTTCACAACAACAGCCACAAGTTTGAAAGCGCCTTTGTGGGTGTGACCGTAACAACCAACCGCAGCGTAATGTTCGGCTCTCTGAGCGGCGACCGCTTGGGTATCTGGGTGGCACACGGCGAAGGCAAGTTCGATTTGCCTCTCTCTGAGGACAACTATAACGTGGTGTTGAAATACTCATACGACGAGTATCCCGGCAACCCCAATGGCAGCCGCTACTCTGTGGCCGGTATTGCCAGCGCAGATGGTCGCCACCTCGCCATGATGCCTCACTTGGAGCGTGCCTTCTTCCCCTGGCAGAATGCCCACTATCCTGCCGAGCGCCTGGCCGACGACGTAACGCCTTGGATGGAAGCCTTTGTCAATGCCCGCAAGTGGGTGGAAGCCAACAAGCAAGCGTAAATATTTGTGCTTACCGGCTTACCGGTACACACAAACCTATACAATCTGAAAACGAACCGAGCAACTTTCCAAGAGAGAGCTCGGTTCGTTTTTTTGTCTGCCATCATGGATATAATTAAAAAAATGGGCGTATTTTCGCAAGCGTAACATCTAACCTTTATATATAATATGAGAGTAGCTATTTACGGTGCCGGCTCTTTGGGCACAATTCTCGGAGCCTTTATCAGCAAAGCCGGAGTCAACATCGAGTTAATCAACCGCAACAAGGCACATGTAAAAGCGCTGCAAGAAAAAGGTGCGTGCATTGTTGGTACGCTTGAATTCAAGCAGGCTGTAGTGGCATATACGCCGGCCGAAATGCAAGGCCTCTACGACATCATCTTCTTAATGACCAAGCAGCAGCACAATGCTGAGGTGGCAGCAGCGCTGCTCCCTTTCCTGGCAGAAGATGGTGCCTTGGTGACCTTCCAAAACGGATTGCCGGAGGTGCAACTGGCCGAAATCCTCGGCGAAGAGCGCGTGCTGGGATGCACCGTGGCCTGGGGAGCCACGCTTCAATCGCCGGGCGTATGCGAACTGACCAGCGCCCCCGACGCACTCTCTTTCTCTCTCGGAACTATCTCTGCCAAGCGCAACAAGCACTTCGGCAAGGTCAAAGAGTTGTTGGAGATGATGGGTACAGTTGATGTGGAAGAAAACTTTATGGGTACCCGCTGGAGCAAGCTGCTCATCAACGCCGCCTTCTCGGGCATGAGCGCCGTCCTGGGCTGCACCTTTGGCGAAGCTGCTGCGCCGTGGGCCTCGCGCCGCATTGTGCAGGGCATCATGAAAGAGTGTATGGACGTTTGCCAAGCCGGCGGCATCCGCATCGAGCCTGTGCAGGGAAAGGACATTGTGAAGTTGCTCAACTATAGCAATCCCTTCAAGCGCGCCTTCTCCTTTATGATTATCCCCATAGCCATCCGCAAGCACGCCAAGCTCAAAGCCAGTATGCTGCAAGACCTCGAAAAGGGCAAGCTGACAGAGGTAGACGCCATCAACGGCGCCGTGGCAGACTACGGCAAGAAAGTGGGAGTACCCACTCCGCTCAACGACCGTGTAGTAGAAATCGTCCACTCCATAGAGCGCGGCGAGCGCAAAGCCGGCCCTGAGAATCTCTCTTTGTTTGAATAGAAAAATCCGGGGACTTCCTGCGCACTGCGCCCCAATCCATCCGGCCTAGCGGCCATTCTCAAAACTCCCTCACGAACCACTTCCATGAAAGCTCTCCACAAGCACTTGCTCACCGGCCTCGGTTCCGTCATCATACTCATAGCCGTCTGCCTCGTGGGCGGCGGCTTCTATCTGCTGGACTATTCGCTCTCGCCCGACCCTAACAGATGCGACACCGACAGCGCTTACGCCGACCTCTACTCCCGCTATCCGTCTATGGAGGAATGGGTGGAGAATCACCCGCTGCAAGAAATTTCCATCCTCAACCCTGAGGGCAAAAGGCTGCAAGCTCTCTACCATCAAGCAGAAGCCGAGGGCGGCAAAACGGCCATCATTGTACACGGCTACCGCGACTGCAACATAAAATTCCTCTACTTAGCCCGCCTGTACAACGAGCTGGGCTTCCACGTTCTCTTGCCGGACCTTGCCGCCCATGGGCAAAGCGAGGGCGAAGCCATTCAGATGGGTTGGAAAGATGCTGACGACTTGCTCCTATGGTGCGCCGTGGCCGACTCGCTATTCTGTTGCGAGGAACAAGAGACTCGTATCATTGCCCACGGCGTTTCGATGGGAGCCGCCACCGTGATGAACTGCTCGGGGCGCGAGGTGCCGAGCAGCGTGAAGGGTTTCGTGGCCGACTGCGGATACACCGGTGTGTGGGACGAATTTTCCGAACAACTGCAAGCTCAATTCTCTCTGCCGGCATTTCCCATGATGCACATAGCAAGCCTTTTGTGCGAATGGAAATACGGCTGGAGTTTTCAAGAAGCAGCCCCCATTGAGTCGCTACGCAAGAGCCGGCTCCCCATGCTCTTTATCCACGGCACTGCCGACGACTTTGTGCCCACCCGAATGGTGCACGAGCTATACAGCGCCAAGCCGGCAGACAAAGAACTTTGGCTGGCACCCGATGCCGGCCACGCTCTTTCCTACTTGTGCCACCCGGAAGAATACACGGCTCGCATCCGCGCATTCTGCCATGACGTGATGGAGTAGTCCGCACACCACTCTACCTCCACATCACACCATGCCCTTTGCGCAGAAGCCTCTCTCTTCGGCGCTATCGCTGCAGGACGAACTATTCACTTTGAAGAAAAACCTACGAGGAGGCTCATCATGAGTCTCCTCGTTTTGGCAAGTGCCAATCGGCAAACTTCAGCCGGCAAAAAAGGGCTATTTTTTGCTTTTGTAACCATCTGAAAATCAAGGCTGGTTTTGTAGCGTTTCGAAAGTCTGATCTACGAAAAATTTCTCAAGACCTAGGAAAAATTTCTTAAGACCTAGTTTTTCCTAGATAAGACCTAGGAAATGGACGGTTAATAGCGCCCATAAAAATAGCGGACCTCCCGAAAGAAAGTCCGCTATAATTTTTGTAAGCCAAATGGCAGGCATTACTCCGTGGATACCCTGGCAACACCCACAAGCAGGCGATTGTCAGAGACAGGGATTACTTTCAAATATTTTTATTGGCATGGAGTTCAGCATCCGACCTGGTCTTATATTTAGTACCACAGATATCTCCGTTGCTCCAAGTACCATCCTCGTTTTCTTTGATTCTATTTCTCCAAGCCTCTTTGTTGCCGCCGCCACCGCTGCTGCCGCCAGAGGTGCCTGCTGCAAATGCAACTCCAAGAATACCTGCAACGATCATAAGGATTTGGAAAATCAAATCGAGAGCTACAATAATGAGTCCGATAATAGCTATGACGCTAGCTACAATATAGACCATGCTGAATATGGTGAACAGGAGGCCTGAGAATTTTCCCAGTATCTTTATATTCTTTCGCAGTGATATGAAAACGCCAATGCCAAAGGATAAGAAAAATGCTGCTACCGAAACTACATCGCGTAAAACGCCCTCATGGCCCATCAGGGTCATACAGACAACGGCTAAAACGGTCACCGGGATACAGATAACCAAACTGATGGCTGCCGGTTTAATGGATAGCTTCACGTCGCTTCTTTCATCAAGCAACAAGCGCTCATAACCCTTTATACTATAAAGCTGGAAGGCTACAAACACGACGAAGGGGATGGCACGGAGGAGCGAACCCCAAAAGCCATATCTCTCGTACGAGCACCACCAAAAGGCATCGCTGCCGAGGACACTGTAGGCCCAAATTTCCAGCACTGATGCCACTATCATACAAACCGGAACCACAAAAAGGGAAATTTTTCTTACCACTTTGCTCATTAAGCCTATGACCATAAAAAGGATGGCGGCCAAGAACAACGAAGCCATAACCACATAGGGCGCAAAGGTGGCGAAGAGTTTTCCTTGCCAAGTATGGTTTTCCCGCTCACGCGTATTTTCAAATATATCCTCCACACCTTCAGGATTTTCATCGCTGAACAACAGATATCTACTGTGGACTCCATACTCTTTTCCGTTGACTTCTATGGCTGCATAGTTTGATTCATTTTCCTTGAGCCCGCGCTTGACTTCCACCACTTCGCCGAGCGGCAATTTCATAACTTCCTTACCCAAAGTCTCATAGCTGTGGTCTTCGCCAACTTCTATCTTCTGAAGAGGGATGGAGTCTGCAAAGTTGTCATCAAGAATGTATTTCTGGGCCATAGAGGGTAAGCCCAACAAAGAAATCAAGCAGCACAGGAGCAGTAAACGTTTCATGGTATGATAAAATATTTAAGTGAGGTTCTACAAATTCATTTTGCACCGGAGTGTTGCCTGAACCTCTTTGAAGCAAACACAGGGGGCTACAACTATATGCGAAAGTATCAAAACTTTCTAATTGGGATATGGTCATATCGTAAAAATAGCTGCTTTCGCTATTGGCTGACTTGCTTTTCTGCACAAGGGATACGAAAAAGGCGGACTGTCGTTCTTCACAGTCCGCCCGTTCCTATTTAGTAGGTCTTGCTTATTTCACATATACTTTTTTCTTACCCACGACGTAGATGCCTTTCGGCAACTGCTTGATGGAGCTGTCGCCCACCTTTACGCCGGCAATGTTGTAGACGGGTACCACCTTTTCTGACTCTACTTGCGCAATGCCGGTAGCGCCTTTTACGCGCAAGGTGGCATCTACGATGTAGCCGCCATTGGCCAAGATGCCGTTAGGGCCGGTGCAGGTGCCGTCGGCAGCCATCTGACCTCCTGGGTCAACGCTGTTCCAGTCCACCTTAAAGCGGATGCGATAGTCGCCAGCCTCTGCGGGTGCCTCGAAAGCCGGTCCGTTGAGCACGTTGCGGGCATCGTTGGTGAGATAGTTGCCGGCAGAATTGTAACCGGCAGAGTCGTCGGTGAAGCTACCGGAATAGAAGCTGAACGACTTCACCTCGGTGCCTTTCTGGTCTACCTGTCCGTCGTTGTAAGAGAATTGCTTGTCGTTATTCTCATCTACAAATACATAGCCGTGCATCCAAGTGCCGTTATAGGTAAAGGTAACGGTCAATTCCTCTGCAGCATCGCACTCAATGAGGTTCTTATCCGAGGTGGTAAGGTTATTGTAAGCGCGAGAACTTGTTACGCTGAGCGTCTTGTCTGCGCCATTCTTGCCGGAAACTTTTACGGCCGTGAGCTGGCGGTCTGTGCGTGAGGTGGGAGTGCTCTTGGCAAAGTTGATGGGATATGTGCCATCGTCTTCCTCTTCTTCTTGGAAGGTACCCTCAGTGGTGGCAAAGAGCGCCACAAGTTCTTTGTTCTCGGTCATCGTGGTGGTGTAGGTAGTCTTTGCCGAAACGATGGTACGGCCTTTCTGCCATCCGTGGAAGTAATATCCGTCTTTCACGGTGGCCACTACGGTTACTTCTGTGCCACGCTCCACGGTGAGCTCGTTGCCTTCGCAGCCCTCAATGGCCACTGTGCCGCGCTCGGCATTGTTGGTGCTCACTTTCAAAGTGCGCTGCGATTGCGCTGCAACTACGGTGAACGGCAGGTCGTAGAGTGTGCCGTAGACATCGGCGTTGGGAGTTTCGCCACCGCTTTGGTCTACGCGGATGCGGAAGCGGCCTTGTCCTTCGGGAGCTCCGGCGGGCACGGTGAATTCGGCTTCTACTTTTTCTGCCAAAGCCGGTTTCACGCAGGTCTCGAATGTACCGTCGCCGTCAAAGTCTGCCCATACGCTGACCTCAAGTCCGGAAACGTCGGCGCCTACCACGCTGGCCGACACCTTCACTTGTCCGCCCGCCATCAATGTGGCGCGGTCGCGGGTATAGAGTGTGTATTTGCCGGCGGCTTGGGGCGTATAGTGGAGTTCGCTCAATACGCCTTCGCCCTCTACGTCTACCTTCTTTAAGCGAGTCTTCGCAGAGTAGGTACCGCAGGGAATACGATAGGCAGCGATGGCTGCACACACATCGTCGTCTTCGGGCACGGAGGGGGCGGGTCCGGTTTCGGAATAGTTCACCTCATTGATTTCCCAGTAGGAATTGCCGCGGCCGGTCTTGATGTAGTAGGCCACAACGCCTGTAGCGCCTTTGTTCAAGCCGAGGGTGGCGTCGTTGTTGTAGTCGATGCCGCCCTGGTCGTTAGAGGCGAGGAAGTAGGTAGTACCTGAGCCGGTGGTGCCGGCGCCAGTGCTGATGACGAACTCTACGGGGTCGGTGCCGAGCGATACCAGCGAGCTGAGTTCAATCTTTGTGCTCTGCATGTAAGTATCTGTACCCACGTTCTTCACATAGTAGCAATCGGCTTTGCCTGTGGGAATCAACTGCCAAACGTAGGCGCCATCTTCGCTATTGAGTGCGCCGATACCCATATTGGAACCATTAGCGTAGATATAGGAAGAGGTTTCGCCGTTGCGATGGATGGTGTAGTATTTATTTTGCTCAAAGGCCTGTGCGCTTATGGCCATCACCAACAGAAGGAGCGTGAATATCTTTTTCATAGGAAAATCTTTTTTTGAAACAATTAAAATATTCTGATTCTCTGTGGTTTATCTCTTTGAGCTTTCGCCGGGCATCTGCACCTTGAAAAGGTCGCTGCTGGTGTGCTCGCGGTTCATTATCTCTACCATTTGTTTCACCACTTCGGGATTCTCGGCTGCCACGTCATTGTCTTCATGCACGTCTACAGAGAGGTCGTAGAGCATGGCGGTGCCGTTTTTCACCACGAGTTTCCAGTCGCCCATGCGGAGACCCAACATGTTGGTCTCGTGGAATTCCCAGTAGAGGAACTCATGCTTTTCCTGCTCGGCGTCGTTACCGCGGAGCGTTTGGTTGAAGGAAACGCCGTCGAAGTATTGCTTGCTTGTGCTGGCCTTGCGGCTGTAGGCATCGCCGTTGAGGCCTGCGTAGTCGAGCAAGGTGGGCATGAGGTCGTAGAAGGCCAACTGGTGGTCGTTCACCGTACCTGCGGGCACGCCGGGACCTTTGGCAATGAAGGGCACGCGGATGCCGCCTTCGTGGGTAGAGCGTTTGGTGCCGCGCAAGAGTCCGTCGCGGTTGAACCAGTCGGGATCGGCGCCGCCTTCTTCGTGCGGGCCATTGTCGGAGGTGAAGATCACGAGTGTGTTATCTGCCAAGCCTTTCTCTTCGAGCTTCGCAAAGATTTCGCCCACTTGTGCATCGAGGCGGGTAATCATGGCTGCAAACTGCGCATGGCGGTTGGAGTTCTTATAGTACCATGAGCCGAAGGCGCCGCCAAATCCGCTGTCGTCGCACTTGAAGGCTTGGGTGTACTTCTGCAAGATGCTGTCGTTGGGCTGCCACAACTCTGCGTGGGGCAGTGTGTAGGTGAAGATACCGAGGAAGGGCTGATCGTCGGATTGACGGTCTATCCAGTCGAGCGCATAGCGGTGGATGAGGTCGGCGGTATATTGCGCACGGTTCTCATAATCGGGATTGCCGGAAGAGACGTCGCGGTGCTGGATGTTCTGCTTGAGGGTATCTACCACGATGTGCTTATCGCCATACTTCTCGGGGTCGTAGCGGTTCAAGAAGTTGGGATAATAAGTATGTGCCTGGAACTGGCAGATGGGTCCGTAGTAGCAGTCGATGCCGCGTTTGTTGGGTAAGGAGGCGCTGCTGCTTGTGCCCGAAGCGCTGGTGATGGTGTTGCCGTTGGCGTCCACCTTGTAGGTGTCGGGATAGTTAAGATTATAGTAGCCGCCGGCCCACTTGCCAAACATACCGGTGGTATAGCCGGCTTCTTTGAAGAGCTCGGGGATAATCTTGTGCGTGTTCTTATAAGGCTCCTGACCGATGATGCGATAGTCGGGGTTGTTGCCAAACATGTTTTCCTGGCGGGCGCTTTGCCAGTATTCGCGGTTACCGCGCACGTGTACGTGACCGGTGTGCTGGCCTGTCATGAAGCTGGCGCGCGAGGGCGCACTCACAGGACTGCCGGCGTAGGCTTGTGTGAAGCGCATGCCTTCAGCGGCCATGCGGTCGAGGTTGGGCGTAGAGATCAGCTGCTGACCATAGCAGCCCAAGTCGCCGTATCCCATGTCGTCACACATTATATATATAATATTCGGACGGTCTTGGGCGGCTGCCAAAGCGGGCAGCGAGCCGGCGAGAAGCATAAACATTTCTTTTTTCATAAGCACTTAAGATTTATAACCTGCCGCTGAGGGCTGTACATTAGTATGCAAATATATTAAACTTGGCCTGCATATTACCCCCCCCGATTTGTTAATTCTTGTTAACTCGGTATGCTCGCGAAAAAGCAGCGCTCCGAATGGGGTCTACAGCTCCCAAATAAGCAGCCGTAACCCACTGAGAATGATAGGCATTTTTTAGAATTCCCTCGGAGTTTGGCGGGAGGAACTCTTAACTTTCTAAGAAATGTCAGGTGGTTTGGGGGAGAAAGTAGGCAGGATTTTCTGCATCTCAGCCACTTGCTAACTTGACTTCTTGACCAGTAAAAATCTGCATAGACTTCCCGGCTTTCTGGCCCCCAACTTCCCTACGTTCGAAAGTCTGATCTGCGAAAAATTCCGCAAGACCTAGGAAAAATTTCTTAAGACCTAGTTTTTCCTAGGTCTTACTTTCGAAAACGGGTGGACCGACTCAGCGAGAGGGGATAAAGAAAAAGGCTTCCTTCGTTTTGAAGAAAGCCTTTCTTGAAGTAGCGCGACCCAGGATTGAACTGGGGACCTCATGATTATGAATCATGCGCTCTAACCAGCTGAGCTATCGCGCCATCGCAAAGTTCATTGCCGTTTGCGGATGCAAAAGTAGGTTATTTTTTTTATCTGACAAAATATTTACAGGGATTTTCAGAGAAAAATCAGAATATGCCCCTTTTTTCTACCTTCCTTCGGGGATAAAACAGGGTTCGTGTAGGATTTCGGGGATGGCTTTCTCTATTTCTCCATCGCCCACCGACCATCGATAATTGTAGATGCGCACGGCACCGGCAGTGCGGAAGTAGGTGCCTCTCAAAGCCAAGAGCGCGATGGGGCGCTGCAGGTATTCCGGATGGTCCAGGAGGTTGAGCTCGGCGCGGGTGGCATAGCTTGTGGTGGCTTCGAGCTTCACAGGCAGACAGCGCGCAGGGTCGTCTTCATAGGGTGTGAGGGCCAGGAGCATATTGCTGTTGGCCTTCTCCGTGGGCAGGGAAAACACACTGCTAGCCAGGCTGTTACCATCCACATAACCCACTATGTAGCCCTTTACCCATGCCACCTCGCCCTCATCACAAGCGATGCGGAAGGCTTCAACGCTCAGCGTATCGCCGGGGACTGTGGGCACGGGGGCTTCTGTGCCATTTTGTCCCCCATCGTTGTCGGCGCCGTCGACGTCGGTAGGCAACTCCAGCTCGCCGCAGCCGCAGAAGAGGCTCAGCAGGAGCAAGAAGAGGGGGCACAAGGTTTTCATCCGACTGTCTACTTAGGGGTGGGAATATTTGCGCAAGGCGCCTAGCAGGCGGGCATTTTCGCTGGACAGCCCCACGCTGATGCGCAAGCAGTCTTTGCAGTAGGGCAAATGGCCCAAATACTTCACGCAGATGCCTTGTTCTTGCAGATAGGCATGCACGGCGGCGGCATCCTTCACGCGGAGGAAGAGGAAGTTGGCGGCCGAGGGATACACCTTTTCGCAGATGGGCAGGAGTTTGATGGCATCGGCCATGCGGTTGCGTTCTTCCACCAGATAGTTCACCCAGCGGTCCACCTCGAAGCGGTGCTTTATCAGATGTTGCGCCTGCTGCAACACGGGAAGTCCGAGTGGCTGCGGGGCACCTATGCGATGAAGGTAGGCCACTACGGCGGGCACAGCATAGGCCACGGCCAGGCGCAAGGCGGCAGCTCCCCATGAGGAAGAAAAGCTCTCGAGCACCACCAGGTTGGGGTGCTTGGCTATCTGCCTGCGGGCGGACTCGGCACGAGAGAAGTCAGCATAGCTTTCATCTACCACCACCATGCCCTCGAAGCTCATGAGCAGCTGCTCGAGGGTTTCCCAAGCAAAGAGCGTCCCGGTGGGGTTGTTGGGGTTGCAGAGAAGGATGAGCTTGGTGCGCTCGTCGGTGGCAGCCATGAGGGCATCGACGGACAAGGTGAAGTCTTCGCCGAGCGGCACACTGCGACATTCCACCCCATTGAGGGCGGCGCGCCGCGCAAACAGGGGCGACGTGGGCGAAACGGTAACCAGATTGTCCTGGTGTGGCTCACAGAAGAGGCGAACGAGTTGGTCTATCAAGTCCTCGCAGCCACTGCCCGGATACACGCAGTCGGAGCGCAGACCACGCAGGCGCCCCATCTCTGCGCACAGCTGGAGCGGCTCGGCATCCATATGTCGATTATAGGGAGCGTTGAAGGGCACCTCGTTGGCATGCAGGCGCAGCACTTCGGCTTCCTGTTCCGCAGGGGGCACTGTCGGCTCCTGCTCCACAAAGTTGCAGACACAGCAGCGCACAAGTAAGTTCAAATCTCTCATACCTTCTTTTTCTTTTCAGCTTCACAGAAACTTCTTTTGCAAAGATAAGAATCTCCAGGTAAATAATACAGCATCGGCACACTAAAAAAAATCTGCCCCATCCTTTACCTTACGTAAGAATGGGGCAGTCTGTATGTTGGACAAGGCTATTTTCTTAGCCCAGATACTTCATCAAGATGTTGATGTTAGAGTCCTCGCGCAGACGACGAAGGGCGCGCTCCTTAATCTGGCGCACACGCTCGCGAGTGAGGCTCAGCGAGTTGGCCACTTCTTCGGCTGTCATCTCGTTGCGACCAATACCGAAGAGCATCTTCAACACCAGCTGCTCGCGCTCAGTGAGAATGCCCAACGCTGCATCAAGATCGGCAGAGAGCGACTCACGCTCCATCTGGTTGTCAGTGCCGGGAGCAGAATCGTCGGTCATGATGTCGATGAGACAGTTAGAGTCGTCATCCTGGAAAGGAGCATCTACAGATACCTTCTTGCCATTGGTACCCAAAGCCTCTTGCACCTTGCTCACATCAGTGTCCAAAATGTCGGCAAGCTCTTGCACCGAAGGACGACGCTCGTGCTCTTGCTCAAAGTTAACAATGGCCTTGGTCAACTTGCTTTGGAAGCCCACCTGATTCAAAGGCATACGCACAATACGGCTCTGCTCGGAGATGGCCTGCAATATGCTTTGACGAATCCACCACACGGCATAAGAGATAAACTTGAAGCCACGGGTCTCGTCAAACTTCTGAGCAGCCTTAATAAGACCTAAGTTACCCTCGTCAATCAAGTCGTTCAACGCCAGGCCTTGATTTTGATACTGCTTGGCTACACTGACTACGAAGCGCAAGTTGGCACGTGTCAAACGCTCCAAAGCCTCGCGGTCGCCATGGTGTATTCGCTGAGCAAGTTCTACTTCCTCGTCCGTAGAAATCAGTTCTTCACGTCCAATCTCTACCAAATACTTGTCCAAGGCCGCGCTGGAGCGGTTGGTAATACTCTTGTTAATCTTTAGTTGTCTCATATGGCAATCGCAAATTGATTTGCAAAATTAGTAAAAAATATTGATGTACACCACTTTTTATCACATTTTAAGAAACGCACCTGTCCGAGGCGCTCTTTCCCGGAAGAATCTGCCGACCTTCTCTTCCTTTAAAAACAGCACTTCACGGAGCATGCAGCTGCTGTCAGGATGTCGCCGATTAGTCTGCCATTTCGACACGGCAAATCTTCTCCCTCCCCTACTCTTTACTTAAATGCAAAGACTATACCATCTGCCCACGCACAAAAAACAATCCCCCTCTATATATAGGCAAATGTGCAAGCAGCCCATTCTCCCATGCCATCGAAGAATGCTTAGCCATAGGGAGCAAATACCTGTTAACGCACCGCTTGTTCCTACTGACAAGCAAAGGAAGAACCGAAACTTTCGGCCCATTCTTAAAAACAAACGGTTGGCTGTCTGCGGCTGTCGACCCTTCTTCAAAAACCGCCCGCGGATTCTTAAAAACAAACGGTTGGCAGTCTGCGGCGGTCGGTCCTTCTTCAAAAACCAACCGTCAATTCTTAAAAACGGCGCCTCAAATTGCAAAAGAAGGTTAAAAGCGATTTGCATTTCGC
This sequence comes from Alloprevotella sp., assembly GCA_045636405.1. GTDB lineage: Bacteria > Bacteroidota > Bacteroidia > Bacteroidales > Bacteroidaceae > Alloprevotella. Next base: position 2,488 of record JAZTXL010000043.1, on the reverse strand, counting down.
CCGCCGATGTATTATCTTTGTAATAGCGAAGCGGGAACCTACTACAGGCTCCCGCTTTTTTCTGCTCTTTACTTCCAAGAAAATGGGACTTTTCCACCGATTCTTAGTAAAGAGAAAAATCTCCCTAGGCCTTTACTAAGAATTTTTCGGTAACTACTGCGACGATTTTCTAAACGCCGAAGAAAATTTCTGCTTTGCGCACCGCTTCGCCAGTCTTTTTCCGTCGCTCCGAAGTCTTAATTTTCCTTAAACTTTCTAAAAAGTTCTCTTACTCTCTAGTCTACATAAAATTCCATAATTCTGCAGAACTATATAGGTAGCAAGAACAAAAGAATAAAAACAAACTGTGCCAACTCACATAAGACACATAGCTGACACAGTTTAACACCAAAAATCTTGTGATATTACTTCTTAAAAAGCGACTCGCGCGTCTTCGTCCCCCCAAATTTCTTATAATCACACTCATCAACTAAAGGATAGGCCCAAGGCATTCCGTCAAAGGTTAAAGTGAAAACCAAATGGTCCGCATAGTTTACCAAATCCTTACCTCTAAGTGGATACACTTTATAAAGATGGACATATTCTCTTGAATCATAGAGATGTACATTGCAAGAAATATTGGGTGACTTTTCTTCCTTTATGGATTGAGCCAGTTCACCAAGACTTTCTTTGTCGAATTCATCCCACAGAAGTAATACATAATAATTTTTCAAGTTACCCATATCTTGACAATACAAGATTTCATAATCTTTATTTTCCTCATATAGATTACTTGCCTCCTTCGCTGGATTTTCTTCTCGACCTACACTACAGCCACATATAAATATGAGTGTACAAAGATAAAGGAATATTGTTCGCATAATTGTTCAAATAGAACAGCTAAGTTACCAAACTAGGCTTTCATCTACATGGAACTTAAACAAAGGACGTCCTGCTTGGTAAAGAGGTATTTCTATTTTTATATTCTTAGCCTTCTTACAGTCTTCTATAAAACTTTTGGGGTTTGTTAAGAATACGGTTTCCGTACTTAGGTCAGCCGCTTCATTGAAATAATATTTCTTGGGAGCATCCTCATCGAACCTCACAGTAATATAATTGGTACCATTATATTCATTGCCTATAATTTGCCCTTGGGTAATTTTAATCATCACATCGGTTCCGTATTTCTTCATGTAGCGAACAACAATTTCAGCAAAAGTTTCTCCTTGATAAGGAAACTCTTGATTGATATAATTATCGCTTACTACTGTCGCCCACTTACTCACTGCATCTGTCATCTCATCTACTTCCTCTGTATATGTCCAAGTAATTTTTGGTGATTCTATTACCTCTTTCGTAGACTCTACGATTGTAGAATCATTGGTAGTAGGAGAGCCCTCAGTTTGATCATCTCCAAAGACTACACCTATGAAGAGTAATAAAAAGAATACGCCGGTAGCAATCAACAAAGCTTTCAAGCAGCCATTCATCTTTTTCTTTTGTTGCAGTTCTGATTTAGATTTCTGCATAGAATCTTGTAAATTTTCCATAAGTATATACTAATTTATAGGTTGAATAAAACTGTGCAAAGAAAAAAAAAAAAAATGACCCAACAAAATTTAAAGCTTAAATTCAACGTTCTAAATCTCGCTTGGCTGTAAAAAGTAAAAGTCTAAAAGAAATTCTGAGTTTCCTCCGTCACCTTAACAAGTTTTAAAGTCCCTAACGCCCCTAAAGACTTTAAAGCACCTTAGAGACTTCCAGAGTTCTAATCGTCCTTGCCTGCTTGCCTGCTTGCCTGCTTGCCGGCTTGCCGGCTTGCCGGTTAATAACAAAAAAGAGGTCCTTCAAAAGCTTCTGCTCTTAAAGGACCTCTCTCAAATAAAAATGGCGGCGACCTACTCTCCCACTCTTAAAGCAGTACCATCGGCGTGCACGGGCTTAACTTCTCTGTTCGGGATGGGAAGAGGTGGAACCCCGGCGCTATAACCACCATAAAATAACTTTTATGACTAATTATATATACACACTAAAATAACACAACTTTTTTCTCTTCTTTTTATGAGCTTAAGCAACAAAAGAAAACCAACGTACAACATACAATATATACCCAACAAAGAGAAAGTCTCGGGCAATTAGTAGTGCTCGGCTTTGACGTCTCCATCTTTACACCTGCACCCTATCAACGTTGTCGTCTACAACGACCCTGAGAAACCTAATCTTGTGGCCGCCTCCGCAGTTAGATGCTCTCAGCGCTTATCCGATCCCGACGTAGATACCCGGCGATGCACCTGGCGGCACAACCGGTAAACCAGAGGTCAGTCCAACACGGTCCTCTCGTACTAGTGTCAGAGCCACGCAAATTTCATACGCCCACGATAGATAGAGACCGAACTGTCTCACGACGTTCTGAACCCAGCTCGCGTGCCACTTTAATGGGCGAACAGCCCAACCCTTGGGACCTTCTCCAGCCCCAGGATGTGACGAGCCGACATCGAGGTGCCAAACC
>JAZTXL010000042.1:0-9816 GCA_045636405.1 Alloprevotella sp. | reverse complement strand
TTCTGTTCTATATATGCCATGCTAAAACCATTTTCAAGCATATGCATATACTTCAGCCGTTCTGCATACCCATGTTTTCTGTACTTTTTAGACATAACAAAACCCCGAAAGTTTTTTGTCTAACTTTCGGGGTTCATGTCACAGCAGCCACCTCCTTTATTGCGCAGAGACCGGTATCACAGTGACCAAATTGGACAGCGTAACAGCTACATTCAACTATGTCAAGGGCTCTGACCAGCTCGTGATTCTCGGTGTGGACATTCTGAACCACATTGGCGAGGTAGTCGATTCCGATTACCATTTGGGAACAGCCGGCTCAACTCCGAGCAATAATACATATACAATAGCGAACGTATTCCCCGGCGAATACACCCTCCGCTATTGGGTTTGTAACAGAACCGACAATGAGGCACAGAAGAACCATAATCTGAACAACACCAGCGGTAATATTGCCGTGACAGGTGCCAACTATCGAATTGTATTTTCCAACCCCCTTGTGAATGGCGAGTTCGCTGCCAACACCACCTGGTTCCGCCTCCGCTTGCATGACGAGCTGCAACGCTACATCAGTGCGCAACCTGCCTATATGGATGATAACAACCATTTGAAGATTACCAACAACACCCCTCCCAGCGACAATGCCGGCTTGTGGGCCGTAATTGGTGACGAAGAAAATGGCTACAAGTTCTACAACCGCGCTTGGGGTCCCAAATATGCGTTGACCACCACTGGCTATGAAAGCGGCGATGGCGGTAGCGCACGTACCTATATGGTGCCTGCCGACTCGGCTGTGACTTACGACATTAAGCAAGTGCCTAACAGCTATATGTTCTCTGTGAAAATGCATGACACAGATAATGCGTATTTCAATTATCGCGGAGGCTACTTAGGCATTTGGAATAGTGGTGATGCTTTGGGCGAAGCTAATTCTATCATGACCTTCGAAACCGTAAACATGGAGGGCTGGGACGAACAGACCGAAGTGCTGATGAACAATATCAAAAAGCGCTGGCGTCCTTGGGTTGCAGAACCCGAAATCGGTACTGCCTACGATCTTCTGATTCAAGATGCCGACTTTGCCTTCATGATGCAATGCCGCCTCTCCATATTTATCGGCTTGCACAAAAAAGTATTCAAGTTTGCCAACATCGACACTGCCTCATCGAACAGAACCGGTAAAATCCTGGCCGTGAAAGACGATGGCAAGGTGGGCGGTATCGTAGCCACGGAATCTATCCGCGATTATGTCCAGTTGTTCCACAACGGCAACGGCACCTTCAAACTGTACCATCCCCAAAGCGGAAAATATCTGATGACGCCGGACAATGCGAAGGCCACCGCCAGCGCCGATTCGGCAGCCAACTTTACCTACGACATGTATGGCGACGAAGAAGGCATTGTGGCATTTACTACAGGCGGTCAGACCATTCACCTGAAAAACACCGAGCCCTTCGACGTGATGAGCTATGGCATCAGCGATCCGGCTTCGCGTTGGAACGTATCGTACAGCCAGGAGGCACAGGATTTGGTAGAAACCATAGCCACAGCCCGCGAACGTTATGCCGCACTTCAAGATGCCGCCTATCAGGCCAATCTTGGTGTGCCGGGCTATGCCGTTGCTGCCACCGTCGGCGCATTGAACGACTCCATCACCGCTGCCCTTGCTGCCACAGACTTCGTAGCCGCCAAGGTGATGGTCGAAGAGGCTATGCAGGCGATTACTGCGGAAGAAAATGCACCCCTCTTCCCCATAGACTGTTATTTCACAATTACAAATAAGAATGGCCGTGGCTCTGTGGTGTATGATAATTCTGTGGATAAGCCAGTGGATACCAACAATGGTGATGCAGCTTATCTCTGGCACAACACAAGTGTAGATGATGCAAATGTGAACCACCTCTGGGGCTTCTGTTATAACCCAATTAAGGAAGAGTACTATCTTTACAATGTAGGAGCGCAGCAATTTGCCAACCCCGCCGGATTGGGCGTTGAAGGAAACACCCGCTATGGCAGTCAGGGCGATACGTGGATTTTCTCAGACATCCCCGTGGCTATCTCGCTGACCGATTTGGGCGACAAATATTTCCACATACAGGGCGGCAGCAAGACCATGTCCATCTCCACCTCTTACAAAGGTTCAGTTATTACTTACTATGCTGAGAATGATCCCGGTGTCCCCTTCAGCTTTGGAAAGTCGGCCGTGGCGTTCGACGAAGAGCTGTACAAGACGATGGAGCAGAAGGTGGTGCGCGCCGGATTGACCTATGTGACCGATCTCGCCAAGCTGGGCAATGCGGCCATTTATGGTCTCAGCACCTCACGCGGACCCATTGCATACCTGACAGGCACCGAGAACAAAGTCTCTACCCCCAAGCAGGGCTCCGACGCCGACATCCCCGCCAATGCCATCGACAATGCAGGCGAGCAGTTTGCCCTTCTCCGCACCGAGAACACCCCCGAGGGCAAATACTATCTCTACAACCTCTCCAAGCAGCGCTTCGTAAGAACCGGTGCCGATTTCTCCGAGCATCCGGCTCCCATTACCTGGTTCTCAGGCACATCGAGCGCCGCCTATCCCTGGTTTGTATGGCTGGGCAATGACCAGCGCATCAATATCAATAAGGGCGACGGCTTGATTATGCGCACCGCCTCATACGCCGGAGAAGATGCCGGCAACCAATTCCGCATTCAATACGTAAAGACCGATGCCGCAGCCACCGCAGCCGCTCTCGAAGCCATCGCTCTTATGGAAGAAGCCATCCTCAAGGCGCAGACCCTCCTGGACGAAACTCCCCTCTCCGTAGGTTATCCTACTGAAGCGCAGCACACCACCCTCCAGGGAACCATCGATGCCTGTGAATCGGCCCAGGCCATCAACGCGGCGAGCGACGCCTTCCTCTCTTCTACAGACATCATCCAGCCCAGCTCCGGCAAGGTCTATGTCTTTACCAACGTCCATCCTGCCGGCGGTAAAAAATACCTCAACTACACCGAAGGCGGATTGACCATGGAGGCACGCGGCGAAGGCGCAGCCAGCAGCCTGCCGCAGACAGCCAAGTGGTATTGCCGCACCCTGTCCGACGGCCGCCACGTATTTGTCAACACCGCAGGAAAATACCTTGTCTTCAAAGGCTCCAATGCCGGTACCAACGGGAATAAGGGCTATGTCGATGCCTACGATACGGAATACTCTCCGCTTACATTCCAAAAGATGGTGACAGGCGGAAATACTACAGGCGGCGTAATGTCAGACTTCTTCGGAAAGGTAGCATTTGGCGGTAATCGTACTAATCTATCGAACGGCAATAAGTATTCCTACTTTGTGGTTACTGCAGCAGGCGGCTTCCAGCAAGACGGAGGATGGACCCCTCGTTATGACAACAGCTACTCCACCGCCTTCATCGTAGAAGAAGCCGGCAACTATCCTCTGGCCGACACCAAGCTCACCGCCGTCGATGCCGACGACACCCTCCTCGGAGGCATGACCCCCGGCCAAACCATCGGTACCTTCAGCGCCCCCTATGCCACTGTGCTCCCCGAAGGCGTCATGGCCTATCGCGCCGAAGAGGCAGAGCAGTCGGGCACTGCCTATCTCAAGCCCATAGCAGGAGGCGTGGTGCCAGCACAGGAAGGCGTCTCCTGGTAGGCACGCTCGATGCCCAAGGCACAGCCCCCACATTGATAAACATGCTCCCCGTTGCCGGCGAACAAGTGGTGGCACTCTCCAGCAACCAATTTGCCAACTCAGCCATGGGCGATGTTGTGATAGGCGATTACGACTACATCCTGGCCAACGGCTCTGAGGGCATCGGTATCTACAAAGCCAAGCCCGGCACCAAGCTCAAGCAAGGAAAGGCCTACCTCAGTTTCCTCAGCGCCACCGCCGCACGCAGCTTCACCATGCACTTTGGAGCCGCCACCGCTGTAGACGCTCCCCTTGCTGCACCCCCGGCAGAAGCCGCCGTGTACGACCTCAGCGGACGCCGCATCACCCAAGCTCCCAAGAGCGGAGTCTACATCGTGAATGGCAAGAAAGTATGGATTAAGTAACCCCCCTTTTTTTAATAAGAGACCATGATGAAAAAGAAATATATCCTTCCTTCAATCGAAATCTTCGAAATGGAGACAGAGAAAGTAGTGGCCCTCTCAAAAGTAGAGACGGGAGGCGACGAAGTGGGCGACGACGACGGCGACGGCTTTGTAGACGCCATGAGCAACAAGCGCCGCCCCGGCAGCCCGTGGAGCTCCTCCTGGGACACTCCCGCCTGGGGCACTGAAAAATAAAAAAACACACACCTCGTTCCCTCGAGGCAAAAACTCTCGGCCAACAGCCGGGAGTTTTTTGTTATCTGCAAATACAAAGCGGCAGCCCCTTGTTGCCTTTTAAAAACAAACGGCCGACAGACCTAAAAAGTCCATCGGCTTGTACCTCGTTTCTTAGTAGGCTTCTAGGAAAAACTAGGTCTTAAGAAATTTTTCCTAGGTCTTAAGAAATTTCTCCTAGAAGCCTCCGAAGAAATGCTTAAAAATGGGTATTGATTTCCAGATAGTTATAAGTGCGCTTTTGTGGGCTATGCCCTTGCGGGCCTATGGATGTTGGGGCGTGTTCGGCTTAGGCCTCCTGCCCATCGTAGCTTTCGTAGTCGTCTTCCAGTTGCGGAATGGGGTTTTTGTTGCTTGGCTTGGCGCCCAGGCGCTCCAGTTTGCCGCATGTGCGGACAATGCTTTGCGAGCCGAGGGTGAGTTTTTTCTCTCCTTCCTCATAGGCATGTTGGGCTTTCGAGAGCGCCCTGCCCACCTCGCCGTAGTGCTTTAGGAAGCGGCCCACGCGGTCGAGCATTTCGCCGGCCAGGGCGTATACCTGTTCGTGGTTTTCGGCTTGTGCTATCTGTGTCCAGGTGAGGTGGATGATTTTGAGAGCTGCGAAGAGCGTTTGCTCGTCGGCGATAAAAACATTCATCTCCATGGCCTTGCGCCAGAGGTTGGGCGCCTCGCCCAGGGCAGTCCATAAGGCGCCGGTGTGGGGGACGAACATGATGACATAGTCTATCTTCTTCTTTGGAGCTTGGATGTATGAAGAGTAGTCTTTTCGGGAAAGCTCTTTTACGTGCCTTTGCAGACTTTCGATGTGAGCTTTCAGGTAGCTTTGGCGCTCGGCTTCTGTCTCGGCATTGATGTAGTCCATGAAAGCGGTGAGGGATACTTTGGAGTCGATGATGATTTCGCGGTGTTGGTCCATGTGGAGGATTACGTCGGGGCGAAGGTTACCGCCACTCTCGGTGGTGATGGCATTGCCGGCGGCATCGCGGATGACACATTCGCGCTCGTAGTGGATGCCCTGTGTAAGGCCCTGCGAGGAGAGCAGTTCTTCGAGTACGCGCTCGCCCCAGTTGCCTTGCACTTTGCTTCGGTGTTTGAACACGCGAGCCAGCTCGTCGGCGCTCTGCTTGGCAGCCTGGCTGTGCCTCATCATGTTCTCCAGATTCACTTTCATCTCGGCGGTCAATTCGGTATGTTTCAAAGTGCTGTCGCTCATGGCCTGCTTCATCTTCTCGATGGTCTCTTGCAGGGGCGTGACAATTTGTCCCAGATTGGACCGGCTGGACTCTGCAAATTCCCTTTGGCGCTGCTTGAGCATGTCCTCTGTGGCGGACTTTACCTGCGCCGCCACTTTTTCCATCGCTTCGTCGAAGTGTTTTTGCTGGGCGAGCAGCGCCTGTTGGTGGTTCTGTTCCTGTGCGGTGAGCATCTCTTTCGTTCTTCGCTCGGCGTCGGTTTGGGTTTCGTGCAGGCGTTTTTCAAAGTCGGCTTTGGCTGCCTCCATGTGCTCTTTGGCTTCGGCCTTTGTGCTCTCCATCTGTTGCCGGAGATTGGAAGCATTGGCCTTTTCACCGGCCAGTTCGTATTGAAGTTGCTTTACCAGGTCTTGTTGTTTTCGGGCGCTACGGCTTGCGATGAAGTATCCTGCCACTCCGCCAAGAAGGGCTGCGGCAGCAATCAGTGTGAAGTTGAACATAGTACTAGCGGGATGAAGAAATGCAGATAAAAGATTTTGTTATGACTACAAAGTTAGTATTAGTTTTTGGAAAAAAGAAACGTCGGTGGCGCGGCGAAAAGGATATTTCTGTGGGAAGAATGAAGTATTTTAGCCCTGATGTTGTATATTTGTACTCGTTTATAAGAAAAATGGACAATAAATCCGAGCCATCCTACCGGGGAATGACAACTTCATGTGGGGAGAAACAAAAAGCAAAAGTAGGGTAGGCGGAGCATTTTTTCGGTACGATGAAAGAACAATTGGAATCTCTTAATTCTGTAGCGATAAACTTTGGCGCAGAGGGAGTGATGATAGTCAATATCATCCTGGCCTTTGTTATGTTTGGCGTGGCGCTGGAGATAAAGCCTCGAACACTGAAGGAGATTGTGAAAAAGCCAAAGTCTATCGTCGTGGGGCTATTGTTGCAATGGGTGTTCCTTCCGGCAGTGACCTTTACGGTGGCATTGGCTTTGAATCCCCTGATTACCCCCATGGTGGCGCTGGGCATGATTTTGATAGCTTCGTGTCCCGGGGGGAATATCTCTAATTTCCTATCGGCACTATCGAATGGCAATACAGCCCTGTCTGTTTCGATGACGGCCATTACCACGGCCTTTTCTCCCATCATCACACCCCTGAATTTCTTTTTCTGGGGAACGATGTATAGTCGCTTCATCAGTATGAAAAACGATATTCCCATGTTGGTCATTCCCTTTGGACCGATGTTGGAACAGATTATGCTGCTTCTGGGCTTACCCATTTTGTTGGGTTTGCTCTTTGCTCACTATTTCCCTAATGCGACCAAGAGAATCGTAAGGCCATCGCAGATGATATCTGTGCTGCTCTTCATCGGCATGGTGATAGTAGCCTTCATGCAGAACTTCCAGATATTTGTAGACAATATATTCTATGTGTTCTTCATCGTCCTCCTTCATAATGGAGTGGCACTCGCCACAGGGTATTGGGGTGGAAGGTTAGCCGGATTGTCTCGTTACAATGTGAAAACACTTACTATTGAAACCGGTATACAGAATTCAGGTTTGGGGTTAGTTCTGCTATTCAATCCTGCGATTTTCCCTCCCGAGATATGGCATGGCCATTACGGAGGAATGCTCTTTGTGACGGCCTGGTGGGGAATCTGGCATATCGTTTCGGGCCTGAGTGTGGCTTTTGTTTTCCGTAAAAGAGATTAATCATGGGGAAGGACCAGCATAAGAAAATTCAGGATGACGACAAGCTTTATAGCGTGCTCCTCCATTATGTAAGGTGGGTGGTCAGACTTTCCTATAGTAGTGTGCTCCATGTGGGAGAAGAAAATATTCCCCAAAGAGGCGCCGTGATATTTGCCCCCAACCATGCGAATACGCTGATGGATGCCATGGTGGTGTTGTGTTATAACCATCGGCCCAAAGTGTTTGTGGCACGTGCAGATATCTTTAAGCACCCTATTTTAGCCAAAATTTTTACCTTCTTGAAAATTATGCCCATCATGCGACAGCGCGATGGCTATAAGGCGGTAAAACAGAACCAGGAAACCATAGACAAGGCGGTGGACGTGCTGAGAGACAACGTCCCCTTCTGCATATTCCCCGAGGGGACGCACCAGGCAAAGCACTCTTTGTTGCCCATATCAAAAGGTATTTTCAAGATTGCATTTCAAGCACATGAGCAAATGCCGGAAACGCCGCTTTACATCGTCCCTGTGGGGCTGACGTACGGCGACTTCTTCCGCTTCCGCTCCTCAGTGCGCATGGAGTTTGGGCGCCCCATCAACGTGGGAGCGTACATCCGCAAGCATCCCGCCCTGACACCGCAGGAGCAGCAGAGCGGCCTCAAAGAACTGCTTGCCGAGCGCCTGCAGGCTTCGATATTCTATATACCCAACGATGATGACTACGATGCGACGCTTGAGCTATGTGCAGCTTCAGAAAGGCTCGTTGCAGAAGAAATCCTCAGGAAGAGCCATAAGAAGATACACGCTCTTGAGCTGAAACAGCAAGCCAACAACAAGACCCTCCGACTGTTGGAAACGCTGAAAAAAACCGCCCCCGAAAAGGCAAAAGAACTGTTGGAACTCGGAGCAGAAGCCGCCCTGCTGCGCAAAGCCGGGGGGATAGACATTGCTTCTGTTTCAGCCAAGAATCCCCTGATGGTACGCATGCCGAGAGTGTTGTTGTCGCTACTTGTCTTGCCTTATTTGCTCGCAGCGTCGCTGTTGGCAGCCCCCACAGTGCTCATCAGTCAATACCTCTGCACACGAATAAAAGACCCGGCATTTGCCAATTCCATCAAGTTTGTAGTAAACTTGGCCGTATGGCCTTTGTTCGTCTTGCTATACACCATCGTGGCCTTCTTGTTCTTACCCTGGCAATGGGCACTCTTGGCGTCATTGTTAGTGATGCCTGCTCCCTATGTGGCAGACGAACTATGGAAAACAGCAAGACTCCTCGTGTCTGACATCAAATTGCAGAGAGACAAAAAGCTAAAGAAAATTCTTTCACAAATTTGCAAAAGGATGGCTGAAGAGTAGGACGGTCTGTTTCGGAATGTTCGTATCCACTAAAAGCAAAAGTGTTTTCAGAAGATGTTCGTCTCTTTTCTTAAAAAGCAGTAGCCTCTTAAAAAAAGTTGCCTTAAAAATTGAATTTTTGCTTCGTGGTGACTATATTATATATGTGACCGGAAAAGGTCAGGTGTTGAGGATTAGAAAACTAATAATCAAAGAAAAATAGAGCTTATGAAAAAGTTATTTTTTGACATGGATGGCGTGTTGGTCAATTTCCAAAGCGGCATTGACAAACTGAGTGAGGAAACTAAGCGTGAATATGAGGGCCGCCTTGACGAGGTGCCCGGTATCTTCTCGCTCATGGACCCTATGCCAGGAGCTATAGAAGCTGTGCACACGTTGAGCGAGTATTATGATATGTATATCCTCTCTACGGCCCCCTGGAAGAACACTACAGCATATAGCGACAAGATAGCGTGGCTAACGAAGCACTTTGGCGACCTGTTCAAGAAGCGTGTGATCATAACCCACTGCAAGAACCTGTGCGATGGCGACTACCTCGTAGATGACAGAGCTAAGAACGGTGCGAGCCAATTCCCTGGAGAGTGGGTGCAGTTTGGAACAGAGCGTTATCCCGACTGGGAAGAAGTGACTCGATACCTCATCAGCGAGACATTCTTACACGATGAGGATGACGAGAAGCTCAATCGCAGAAAAGTGAATTACATGCTGGTGGAGAAGACCATCAAAACGCTCAATGCCTATATGGAATCACTAAATGCGCAGTGCGAACAGGGAGTTTCTGATGAATTGAAAAGCAAGATTCTCAAACTAACCCGACTCACGAATCAATGGCTGGAAGTTTCAGGAGAGCAGAACGAAAATAAATATTACGATGTTTAGTCCTCATCTTGGTTGATGAAGCAAAATCTCATATATTATCCCCCGATAAATTGGTGAATCCTAAGGATATTCAATATGGTGCTGTTCCTCTGTAGCGACAAGGCTGGTTTTATCATGGGCGAGAATACCTGCATCGATGGCGGTATGACCCGTCAGATGATTTATCATGGCGACCATGGTTGGATGTTGGAAGATATTTAAATGAAATAGGTTATGATTGATGTAAATATTTGGATAAATGACTTTCTCCTGAAGTTGAATGAAGTTTTTGCGAATCGTATTTGGTTTGTTGGTCTTCAAGGCAGTTATGGTCGTGGCGAGGCAACGGAAACAAGTGATATAGATGTTGTGGTGATTTTGGATGAATTGA
>JAZTXL010000041.1:0-9917 GCA_045636405.1 Alloprevotella sp. | reverse complement strand
AGAATAACAGCACCTTCATCAGTAACAGTCATACCACTAGAAGAAAAATTCAGTAAACCACAATTTTTCAAAAAGTCTACCTGCGCACGCAAGACACGTTCACTTAACCCAAGTCTAGCAGATAAAGCTCTGCGGCCAATGGGATATTCATGACTTACTTGTCGCAAAATTTGATAACGCTGTACTAAAAGATCAGTCAATTCGGGGACTATCTTCTTTTGTAAATTAATAATGCTATCCATAAATTTCTCCACAAAAGTGTTTGTCCCTCATGGAACTTTCCGTGTCCCACAAATCTTAACACAGTCTTTGTCTTAACAAATCTATTTTAGCACACTCTAAATTGTTTGTATAGTTAATGGTGACAAAAGAAAGAACTCATAACCTTGTAAACCGAGCCATTTATAAGTCTCAAAAACAAATAGAAGTCTACGTGCAAAAAGAAAAACAGCACTGCGTTCGCAGTGCTGTTTTCTAACCGGCAGCTATCTATCCTCCCAGGCCGCTTCCAGCCAAGTACTTTCGACGTATAAGGGCTTAACTACTGTGTTCGGGATGGGAACAGGTGGATCCCCTTAGCCATCACCACCGGATTATTATATTCTCAGGTTATACCCTGAAAACTTCTCAGAAGAATTATACTGTGAGTAAATGTTTAAGTCAAGCCCTCGACATATTAGTATCGGTCCGCTGAATACATTGCTGTACTTACACTCCCGACCTATCAACCTCGTGTTCTCCAAGGTGTCTTACTAGATTACTCTATGAGAGATCTCATCTTAAGGCTGGTTTCACGCTTAGATGCTTTCAGCGTTTATCCTTTCCGGACGTAGCTACCCAACTGTACCCCTGGCGGGATAATTGGTACACCATTGGTCCGTCCACTCCGGTCCTCTCGTACTAGGAGCAGACCCCTTCAAATCTCTTGCGCCCGCGATGGATAGGGACCGAACTGTCTCACGACGTTCTGAACCCAGCTCACGTACCACTTTAATGGGCGAACAGCCCAACCCTTGGGACCGACTTCAGCCCCAGGATGTGATGAGCCGACATCGAGGTGCCAAACCTCCCCGTCGATATGGACTCTTGGGAGAGATTAGCCTGTTATCCCCAGGGTAGCTTTTATCCGTTGAGCGATGGCCCTTCCACTTGGATGCCACCGGATCACTAAGCCCTACTTTCGTACCTGATTGTCGTGTTTGACTCTCAGTCAAGCTCCCTTCTGCCTTTACACTCTTCGCGCGATTTCCGGCCGCGCTGAGGGAACCTTTGGGCGCCTCCGTTACTCTTTGGGAGGCGACCGCCCCAGTCAAACTGCCCGCCTGACACTGTCCCGAGTGTCGTTACTACTACGGTTAGAATTCCGATACATCAAGGGTGGTATCCCAAGGGCGGCTCCACGAAGACTAGCGTCCTCGCTTCCATGCCTCCCACCTATCCTGTACGTGATGTATCAAAACCCAATGTCAGGTTACAGTAAAGCTCCATGGGGTCTTTCTGTCCAGTCGCGGGTAACCTGCATCTTCACAGGTATTTCAATTTCACCGGGTCCCTCGTTGAGACAGTGCCCAAATCGTTACACCTTTCGTGCGGGTCGGAACTTACCCGACAAGGAATTTCGCTACCTTAGGACCGTTATAGTTACGGCCGCCGTTCACCGGGGCTTCGGTCGAATGCTTTGGACTAATCCGGACATCCTTCCTTAACCTTCCGGCACTGGGCAGGTGTCAGCACCTATACGTCAGCTTTCGCTTTAGCAGGCACCTGTGTTTGTGGTAAACAGTCGCTTGGGCCTCTTCTCTGCGACCACACTATGCTCCATCAGTAAATGACTTCACAACGGTGGCTACCCTTATCCCGAAGTTACGGGTACATTTTGCCGAGTTCCTTAACGAGGGTTCTCCCGCGCACCTTAGGATTCTCTCCCCGCATACCTGTGTCGGTTTACGGTACGGGCGGTGCTCATCTCACTAGAAGCTTTTCTCGACAGTGTGGGGTCAACGACTTCGTCTCCATCGCTGGAAACTCCGCGTCACGCCTCAGCCTCAGTTACGCGGATTTGCCTACGTAACAGCCTACACGCTTGCACAGGAACTACCAATCTCCTGCTCGCCTACCCTCCTGTGTCACTCCATCGCTCAAACAATTCACACCGGTACTGGAATATCAACCAGTTGTCCATCTCCTACGCTCTCTGCCTCGGATTAGGTCCCGACTTACCCTGGGACGACGATCGTTGCCCAGGAATCCTTATGCTTTCGGTGGGAAGGATTCTCACCTTCCTTTTCGCTACTCATACCAACATTCTCACTTCCCATAAGTCCACCATGCCTTACAGCACAACTTCAACCCTATGGGAACGCTCCCCTACCCCACACACCTAAGTGTGTAGCCACAGCTTCGGTTCCGTACTTTAGCCCCGGGAATCTTCGGCGCAGGGTCTCTCGACCAGTGAGCTATTACGCACTCTTTAAATGGTGGCTGCTTCTAAGCCAACATCCTGGTTGTTTATGAGACCCCACATCCTTTTCCACTTAGTACGGCATTTGGGACCTTAGCTGGTGGTCTGGGCTGTTTCCCTTTTGACTACGGATCTTATCACTCGTAGTCTGACTCCCAAGCTCTGCAGCGTAACCATTCGGAGTTTGACAGGGTTCGGTAACCTTTACGGCCCCTAGCCCGATCAGTGCTCTACCGCCTACGCTTACTACTTGAGGCTAGCCCTAAAGCTATTTCGGGGAGAACCAGCTATCTCCGCGTTCGATTGGAATTTCACCTCTACCCACATCTCATCCGAAAGCTTTTCAACGCTCACCGGTTCGGTCCTCCACGCAATTTTACCTGCGCTTCAACCTGGACATGGGTAGATCACTGCGGTTTCGGGTCTACGTACAGCAACTCTTCGCCCTCTTAAGACTCGCTTTCGCTTCGGCTCCGTGTCTTCCACTTAACCTCGCTACTGCACGTAACTCGTTGGTTCATTCTTCAATAGGCACGCCGTCGCTTTCGCTCCGACTGCTTGTAGACATACGGTTTCAGGTACTCTTTCACTCCCCTCCCGGGGTTCTTTTCACCTTTCCCTCACGGTACTATGCGCTATCGGTCGCCAATCAGTGTTTAGCCTTGGAGGGTGGTCCCCCCTGCTTCCCGCAGAATTCCTCGTGCTCCGCGGTACTCTGGATTCCGGCCTCGCCGCTCTGCCTTTCGCCTACATGACTATCACATGCTATGGTGTATCTTTCCAGATACTTCAGCTAGGCCTGACTTTGATTATGCCGGTCCTCAACCCCATGCACCCGAAGATGCATGGTTTGGGCTCTGCCCTCTTCGCTCGCCGCTACTGTGGGCATCTCGTTTGATTTCTCTTCCTCCGGGTACTTAGATGTTTCAGTTCCCCGGGTTCCCTTCCTTTCGGATAACTACCCATGACGGTAGTTGGGTTTCCCCATTCGGACATCTACGGATCAATACTTGCTTGCAGTTCCCCGTAGCTTTTCGCAGCTTACCGCGTCCTTCATCGGCTATTGGCGCCTAGGCATCCGCCGTATGCCCTTAGTAGCTTGACTTTTCAGCTCCTAAGAACTTTAACGTTCCTAGTCTTTTTGTTTTTACTCGTTAACTCTTTCTTGCTTTTATTTCGCAATTTCAGAGGTGCCAGATGGTCTCATCAATCATCTGGACTTTTTATTCTTCTGTGAAGTTTTCAAGGTACAATTTAAGTGGTGGAGACGAGCGGAATCGAACCGCTGACCCCCTGCTTGCAAGGCAGGTGCTCTCCCAGCTGAGCTACGCCCCCAAAGGTTATTTAATTTTGTTGGTGGGCCCAGTAGGGTTCGAACCTACGACCAGCCGGTTATGAGCCGGCGGCTCTACCACTGAGCTATAGGCCCAAATTACTTCACCAACGAAATAGATTGTACAATATTATTAACCGCTTGTCAAGCCTTATTCTAAAAAGTCTTTCAAACGTTTGCTACGGCTCGGATGACGCAGTTTGCGCAAAGCCTTAGCTTCAATTTGACGAATACGTTCACGAGTAACGCCAAAGTGTTGACCTACTTCTTCCAAAGTGCGGGAACGACCATCTTCCAAACCGAAGCGCAGTTCCAAAACTTTCTTTTCACGCAAAGTCAAGGTTTCGAGAACCTCATCCAATTGTTCGCGCAGCAAAGTGAAAGAAGCAGCGTCTGCCGGAGCAGGTGCATCGTGGTCTTCAATGAAGTCGCCAAGATGGGAATCTTCTTCTTCACCAATCGGAGTTTCCAAAGAAACGGGTTCTTGAGCAATCTTCATGATTTCGCGTACACGTTCAACGGTGGTATCCATTTCTTTTGCAATTTCTTCCGGTTGCGGTTCGCGACCAAGTTCTTGCAAAAGTTGACGAGAAACTCTAATCAGTTTGTTAATGGTTTCAACCATGTGCACAGGAATACGAATGGTACGTGCTTGGTCTGCAATAGCACGGGTAATCGCTTGACGAATCCACCAAGTAGCATATGTACTGAACTTAAAGCCTTTGTTGTAGTCAAATTTTTCTACAGCTTTAATCAAACCTAAGTTACCTTCTTGGATCAAATCAAGGAACAACATGCCACGACCAACATAACGTTTAGCAATAGAAACCACCAAACGCAAGTTAGCTTCGGACAAGCATTTTTTAGCATCGTCGCCTTGTGCTTGAACAGCCTTCAAAAGTTTTTGGAAGTCTTCAGACAATTTCATGAATTTATCTGCAACTTCAAGGCTTTGTTCACGGTTTTCTCTCAAACGTGCTTCAATTTCATCCAGCAACGCTTTCAAGGGATACAAGGAATGTACTTCCTTATCACTGGTAGGACGTTCAATCATCATCTTGTCACAATCAGCGATGAAGCAACGTTGGTCAACCATCAAACGTTGCAAATGCAAGCGTTCGTCTCTGGTAAATTCAAAGATTAAATCCAAATATTCTTCAATAGAATACGGATTGCCTTCTTCTTTTCTATTGATGATTTGTTGCAGAACTTTGCTTACGGAACGGGAATTGGTCATTGCCCATTCTTCTTTCATGTAGCCTGCAATCTTATCCAACAAAGTAGCAGAGTCATCGGTGCCGCTAAAGATAGGAGCTTCAAAAGCAATCATTTTGCCTTTCAACAGGCGTTCTGCTTGTTTGCCCTTATCCATACGTTTAGCCAGCTTAATTTCATCTTCGCCAACCAGCAGAGGCACACGACCAATTTCTTTAAGGTACATACGTACAGGGTCATCAATGCTGATACCTTCAGGTACAGAAAGATTTGCCAGTTCAGCTTCGTTGATTTCTTCATTTTCATCAACAGCAGCTTCGTCGTCCACTACGGGAATTACATCATCGATGTTTGCGTCGATATTGGTATCGTCAACAACTTCGATGCCTTTAGTAGAAAGCACCTCGTAAATCAACTCTACGCATTCAGGATTATTTTCTACTATAACATCCATAGTGGTCAAAATATCGCTATGAGTGAGAACACCATTGTTTGCCTTGCCTTTTTGTACTAACTCTTCAAGTTTTTCTTGAGTAAATTTAACTGCATTGTTTTCCATGGTGTCCCCTCCTTCCTTTTTCTTCTTAGCATCCATATAATTCTTTGATTTCATTCTTGATCCTTTGGCTTTCCATCAATTCACTCATAAATCGCTCATCACCTGAGCGCTCAAATTCATCAGCTAAGAGACGATGCTTTTCGTACGCTTTTTCCAAAAAGCTTTTCTTCATCTGTCTTAGGCAATCCTCAATAATCTTTTCACTATCTCCCTCAGGAACATTCTTCGATAGGATACCTGCCAATACAGATGTAGTTTCGCTCTCCAACACTTCTGTCAGCTGATGAACATCAACAGCCTGCTCACCCTCGTAAGCCAGGATACATTCAAAAATCTGCCTGCGCGCTTCTAGAACAAATCCCACTTCTTCAACAATATCTTGACATCCTAATGCCAGTGTTGGGTGTTCTAAAAGTACAGCCAAAAGCATTTCTTCGGCCTGCTGTTCAGCAGTATATGTGGCTTTAACTGCGGGCTGCTGCACTACTGCATTTGCCTGCACACCACTTTTTTTAGCTACCTTGCGATACTCTTCAGCAATCAATCCTTCGTCTATAGTTAGACGCTGTGCAAGCTTGCGAATATGCTCAGCAGCTTCAATTTCATTTTTACATTCTAACAGGAATGGTATTATTTTCGACACAGCTTCTACTTTTCCTGCTAAATTTGTAACATTATTTTGCAAAATTGTTTCTTCTACTTGATAATCGATACCTTCAAGACTTTGCGCAATAACTCCAAGGAAAGCTTCCTTGCCATGCTGACGGATAAATTCGTCCGGATCCTTGCCCTCAGGTACATTCGCCACACGCACCTTCAGCCCAACAGCACGAGCAATACTCACCGCCCGAACTGCAGCGTTACGCCCTGCGCTATCGCTATCGTAGCAGAACACAACCTCGTCAGCCATACGCTTCAACAAACGCGCTTGCTCTGCGGCGAAGGCAGTACCCATAGAGGCAACTGCATTGGTAACACCTGCAGCATGCAAGCTGATTGCATCCATATGACCTTCAACCACTATTGCCTGACGTGTTTTGCGAATTTCATTAACGGCAATATCTAAGCCAAATAGTAAGTACCTTTTAATGAAGTATTCCGTTTCACCGGTGTTCATGTACTTAGGCATACCATCGCCTAGGATACGCCCGGTAAAACCAACAATCCTGCCACGTGGATCCTTGATAGGAATCATCACCCTGTTACGGAACTTGTCGTAGGCTCCATTATTTTTACCAGGCACAGCAAGTCCTGCCTGTAAGAGCAGTTCCGGCTTATAACCTCTCTTCCCCAAGGCGTTCATCAAGCCATCAAAGCTGTTAAGCGCGTAGCCAATGGAGAAGCTGGAAATAATTTCATCAGTTATTCCACGTTTATATAAATATGTCAAAGCAGCTTTACCATAAGGTGTTTTAGTTAAACACGCTTGGTAAAATCTTGCTGCCAATTCGTTTGTATCAATAACCTGCTTGGCCTTTTGCTCACGGGCAATCTCTACTGCAGTCTTTTGACGTTCCGGAATAGGAATCCCGTACTTATTAGCCAAAAACTTCACTGCATCCATAAAGTTGCAGTTTTCGCTCTTCATTATGAATTTGAAAACATCTCCGCCCTCATGGCAGCCAAAGCAGTAAAACAGGTTACGCTCTTCGTCAACGGTAAAGGAAGGCGTCTTCTCACCGTGAAAGGGACAACAGCCCCAATGCTTTCTTCCACGTTTTTTAAGCGCCACATAACCGGAGACTACTTCCACAATGTTTGCGTGACTGCGGACCTGCTCCTTAAAATCGTTTAGTTCGGCGCTCATAAAAACACTCCCATTGAAAAAGTTTACTTATTTAGTATTCCCTATATAAATATAAAATCCTCTTTTTTCACAAAAACTTCTTATTTCGTTGCCTTAAAAGTTGCTCGACCGATTAAAAAATAATATAATGGTGGTTACGAGGTGAACTAAATGAAAAAATTCTTCTTAGCAATCTTGATGGTGCTCTTGCTTCCTACCCTGTGCTTGGCGCAAGAAGCAACCTCTTCCACCCATAAAACGTCCAAAGGCAACGAAGTTGTAATTCAAAGTGACGTGCGCACCTTTGACATTATGAAAGGCGTGTACGATTTAAAAGGTAACGTTTTTGTACAGCTTCCTGCTCGCGACAAAACCTTAACCATTAAAGGTGACCGCACCGCCGTTCATCTTTATAAGATGGAAGTACACGGCAAAGGCAACATCACTCTCATCTACGACGACCTTAACTTTAAATGCGACACCGTAGATGTTTTCCACAAAGGCAGAACTGCCTACGTTAACGGCAACATTCAATTTAAACACGGCGATATCACCATCACCGCAGATAAAGGACAGTTCAACTGGAAAACCAAGCTTGCCACCTTCGAAGGAAACGTGCTGGTTAACGGCGCACCTCAAGCTGGTAAAGTAACCTACAATATAATAGAAAAGAAGCTCATATAACACAACAAACGCGCTGCTCACAACGAACAGCGCGTTCTTATTTTTTAGGTAAAATCACAAGCAGTGCTTAGGCGATTTTAATCTCCGTATTTTTCTTTGTTCTTACGCACGTAATCCAAAATCATACCAGCAGTTTCTTCGATTGCACGATTAGAAACGTTAATGATAGGACAATGAATTCTGCGCATGATGCCTTTAGCGTATTCAAGCTCTTCTGCAATACGTTTTACGTCTGCGTAAACAGCATCATCGGAAAGACCCATGGTTTTCAAACGAGTAGAACGAATTTCGTTCAGCTTGTAAGGATCAATCAAAAGACCTACTACCTTGTGAGCAGGAACCTTGAACAATTCTTCAGGAGGAGCCAGCTCCGGAACCAAGGGTACGTTTGCAACCTTAAGGCGTTTATGTGCAAGATACATAGAAAGCGGAGTTTTAGAAGTACGGCTAACACCAATAATTACAACGTCAGCTTTAAGCAAGCCCATGGGGTTCTTGCCATCGTCGTACTTAACTGCAAATTCTACAGCTTCCACGCGTTTAAAGTATTCGTGGTCAAGAGAATGAATCAAGCCAGCTTGGTTACGAGGCGCCATACCGGTAGCCTTTTCTACAGACTTAATCATAGGGCCAAGCACGTCAACCACTTGAATATCCATGCTCATAGCCTTTTCAGCAATATGCTCACGCAGTTCAGGAGAAACAATGGTATGGCACACAACAGCCTTATGTTGAGCTGCTTCTTCAAGCACTTTATCAATTTGCTCTTTATCCCTAATGTAAGGAATGCGAGTAATATCAAATTTTTCCTCGATGAATTGGCTAACAGTAGCCTTAACTACAGATTCAGCAGTTTCGCCAATAGAATCGGATACAGCGTAAATAACAGGATTATTCTTCACTCTTATAGTGCCCTCCTTTGCCTTCTGCCAAGTCAACCAGCAGACGAGTAAAATTGGTCTTAGTTATACGTCCTACCACCTCATAGCTGCGTTTGCCGGAATTTACAGAACGCACCACGGGCAGGCTGTCAATTTCATTATCAATAATCTTACGTGCAGCTGCAGCAACAGATTCATCCTCAGTTACCACAACAATTTTGGATAAAGGCGTCATTACCATAACTACAGGCAAGCCGTGTAAATCAGCGTTGTTGATGGCTGCCTTCAGTAAATCCTTACGAGACACCACCCCTGCCAAAAGTCCGGCATCGTCCAAAATAAAGACGGAGCCTACATCCTCTAAGAACATGGTCACGATTGCTTCATAAGCGCTCTTTTCTTGACCAATCGCGATAGGTACAGATTGCAAATCCTTTACGCAAATACTGGAAATCTCTTCCATTAACATACCTAAAGTGTTTTTTCCGGTGTAATAGTAACCTACCTTGGGACGTGCATCTAAAATGCCGCCCATTACTAAAATTGCTAGATCGCTACGCAAAGCGGCTCTGGTAACATTTAAGCGTTCCGCTATATGTTCACCGGTTATGGGCCCATCTAAGCGAACAATTTCAGCAATACGTTTTTGCCTAGTGCTTAATGCTATGATGCTCACACCCTTTCCAACAATTTCCAAATATAGTGTATACTATTAAGGCGCTTTTTTCAACATCACGTCATAAATATTTTACAACTTACCTCAATTGTAGGAAGCATTAAAAAATGTTATAATTTTTGTAGGAATAATAACAATTCGGAAGGAGAATGCTCTATGAAAAAATTAGTAAATATTATTATGAGCTGCGTATTTATACTGACAATCTTTA
The DNA here is from genome assembly GCA_045636405.1 of Alloprevotella sp. GTDB lineage: Bacteria > Bacteroidota > Bacteroidia > Bacteroidales > Bacteroidaceae > Alloprevotella. The sequence goes on along the minus strand of JAZTXL010000041.1, from coordinate 111 downwards.
TTGTAAGCGGTTGCCCAAAGCTGGACGACAAAAACATCGTGTTGAAACCTGTTGAATGGACTAACTCTGCAAAAATCTTAGGTCTTAAACTTAGCTCAGATAACTTTGGCG
>JAZTXL010000040.1:0-7591 GCA_045636405.1 Alloprevotella sp. | reverse complement strand
TGTGTACTGTGATTATTTTCTTATAAATTTTACTATGCAATCAATACAGATAGGCTTTTCAGATATGACGTCCACAAATACATTGGCCGGGTGCATATCTTCGAGATGCAATCTGTCTCCAATATAATTTACACCCTGTTCGTTGTAGTTATCCCGAAAACCTTTCTTGGCAACCATGTCATCTATTTCCTGTTTTGTAGCCAATCGCTTGCAGCCAATGTAAGGTTGAGTTAAGATTGTACGGAATAGTCCATCTTCGTCACGGGTAAAACCAATAACATACATTGGAGTTTCAGGGAATAGCGAATTGTGCAAAACTATTGACTCAAATGCTCTCCCAAGAGTTGCGTATATTGAAGTACGGATTTTAATAACAGAGGTGTCTCCGTTTTTATAATACACCTTTGCTTCTGCACCTTTTGCAATCATCGAACCGTACTCGGATTCAATGTCCTGTTCAGCTGTGTCTGACCACAGATTTTTAGCTTCAGCCCACTGCTGAACCAGTTTTTCCTGCAATTCGTCTATTTCCCAGTTTGGTGGGCTTGCTTTGCCTGTTCCAACATTTGAACCTGCTTCAAGGCTTTTTCTCGCGTAGTCGCATACGATGTACGCCCCAATGAGAACCTCACCTGCGCAGCAGAGGCCCGCATGCTCCTGTTGATTGAATTGAATAAGGTCTGTCTTTCCATTGAGTATATCGTTTATGTAATTATCTATCAATTGTAGTGTCTGCTCTGAAAATCCTTCATTGTCAATAGAAGCATAGATGACACCTAAACCCAATGGAGTATCAAAGTCTTGTAGCTGTTTGGTCATAATGCGTTCTCTATTATATTGACATTAAAATGGAATATTCTACATGCTGAAAGTCGCAATCTTCTTCATCATTTCATACGCTTTACGAACACGTTCTTTTTCTTCGTCAGTAGCCGATTTTACGTTTTCCATTTCTTTGAGAAAACGAACGGCATCTTCCCCGTACAAAACGGGTGTTTCTCCAATTGGTCTTGCCATAATTTTCTCTATTAGGATAATATAGAGCAAATGTAGCAAGTTTGTACTACATAACAAAGTGATTCAAATTATTTCTTTATAATCTCTACATATGCAAATATAGCACATTTCTCAAACCAATTTATTCTCTTTTTTTGTTCTCAAGCAGGGGCGGTGTGAAGAGTGCTGCTGTTGGTGAAACGTGCCACTCCAAAAGATAATGACGATTTAGTTAAGTTAATCTCGGACAATCCCGAACAGAAGGATATAATATTACAACGAAATATGATACTCAAGCTGCTTCGGGTAGTCTACATAGGCAAAGCAGTATATTTTTTTTATTACCTTTGTCTAACAAACAAACGATGCGTACTTTAGTATGCGTACTTTGTATTAAAAGCATTGCAATAAAAAACCAAAAATAACGAGATAAATAAGGACAACAGAGGCAACCATAAAAGCGAAGATTAAAGCGAAATCTCGCTCAAAATCTGTTTTTTTAGCATAGCAGAAGGCCGAAATGCCGATAACAAGCAATAATACAGAAGTGATAAGGTTTATTTACAAATTCGCGTAAATCCCTACGGAATCACAAAAACGGCAGGATGATTTCCTGTCGTTTTTGTTTTTCATTCTGAGAAAGCCTCATTGAATTTGTTATATGAGTATAACATTTTGTAAGTATTTTCCCCTTTTTCTTGGTGGGTTCGCTTAATTTTTGTATCTTTGTGTACTTATATATATATATATATATAGTATATTTGCGGATGAATATCGTGTTTCAGTAGATGAAGCCTATTGGTTTTTCCTATCCAAACGAAATAATCAACAAATACAATATATGTTTATGATGAAAAAAGTAACAATTTTCTTAGCTGCGTTGCTACTAACTTTAGGGGTAAATGCGCAAGTCAGAAATTCGTCAGAGTATTTTGACTTTCCTACGGAAGTTACGAGAATGGAGGAAATCACAGATGCGTCCCAACTCCAGGATGGCATGCAGATTGTGATACAGCACAATCATGATGTAACAGGACCTAATAATGAGGGTCAGTATTTGATTATCAATAGTGCTGTGGCCTCGGGACAGTCTTATCACACAATGGCCATGAATCCATTTCCCAGTGGTTTGGCCATGTTCAGACTTGAAGGAAATGCAAATGATGGCTTCAAGTTAAAGACCATTCACTCGGAAACTGATGGAGTAACTTGTTATGTGGGACAGTTTGGTGGTAGTAACTTAACAACTACTGATACAAACTATGGAAATCCTGCAGTTTTGACTTTCGAGTACACAGAGAACGGATTCTACATCACTTCTCCTGCTGACAGGGGCGGCATCTATTGCTTGTATGTGCAACAATATGATGATACTCCAACCATAACGACCAGAAGCGTTACGGATCGTCCTGCCGATTTCTTGGAACATGCTGCATTCAAGGTGTATGAAGTGAAAGAAACCTACGGAACGACTCATTATGTGGAAAATGCTACGGTGAAACTGACAGGACAAGGCGGTAACACCATTACCGGTACACATACAGGGTGGAGCGACTTTTATGAGTTTGTGTTAAGTTCGGATGCTTATGGTTGCACTTTGTCTAACGTTCGCTATGATGAAGCTACTAATACAATCACCGGTGATGTGAAATTTCCCTTTTCCGTAACAGGAAACTATGTGCAGGTGCCGGTTTATCTCCACGCCAATGCCAACACAAGCAAAAGAGTGGCTGTTGTTGATGGTGCGTTGAAAGTGGTGGACAATGAAGAGGGTGATGATAATCCGAACAGTCAATGGTACATTCGCCCTCGCATTGAAGGAACCAAAATTAGTTATGCGCTTGAGAATGTAGGTACGGGACAGTATATTTACCATACTTCTAACTCTTATGCCATCAGTTTGAGCACAGATGCTGCTTATTATGACTTGGCATCGAATGCGGCAGAAGATGCTTTTCGCTTTACCTTTACTTATTTTGCAAATAATTACCACTACAATTATTGTTTGTATAATGCAGCGTCGGGCTTTACTTCCGGGCAGACCTCTAATAATTATTCCGGATACAACTTCTTGGTTAATACCGTTTCTTCTGATGCTGAAGACATAGGTTTCGTGCAGAAGTATCCTACCGGTTTTGCGTTTTGGAATGCCGGTAAAGTTACTACATATCCCGATGCCATTGATGCTTTGCTTGAAAGTTCGCAACATGAATTTGTTGGCAACGGAAACAAGCATGAAGTATATGGTGCGGAGACTGCTATCAAGTTGAACAATCTGAGTAATGAACTGACTGTTACGTTTGATTATAATAGTGGCGGCCATCCATTGTTGATTTTGGGAGTGGATATTATTGCAAAGGATGGCACTCCTTTCGTTTACGATTATCACCTCGGAACAGCAGGACCAACTCTGAAAGATAATGTGTACACACTTAGAGACGTACCTGCCGGTGAATACACTCTTCGTTACTTCGTATGTAACACTCCGGAATTGACAGGCGACGAGGGGCACTGGTTGGGCAAGAATGCCGGTACCATCACGGTGGAAAAATGCAGCAGACGCTTAAAAGTATCTGATGCTCCGACGGCCGATGGTTGGGCAGCCAACACCACCTGGTATATCATCAACCAGGGTGAAAGCCTCTTCAATACAATCAGCGCGCAGCCGGCCTATACTGATTGGTCAAACAACTTGATGCTTAACAATGATGATCGCCCCACAGATGCAGCCGGTTTGTGGTGTATCGTCGGTAACAAAACAAATGGTTATCGTCTTTACAACCGTGCATGGGGTGTTAACTATGCTTTGCAGACGATTGACAATTCGGGAGAGGGTGATGGTCTGAATGCCCGTACTTCTATGCAGGAAGTAGCCAACGCAACAGTTTATGACATCGTTCTTCACGAATACAATAGCACCGGTAAGGCACAGTGGTTCCTCTGCGAACATGGAACAGACAATCATTTCCTTAACGACCGCGATAATTATCTGGCTACATGGAATTCAGACTACGCATATAGTGCAGAAGGTTCTGTGATTACTTTCACGGAAGTGCTCTCTGATTTGTCGGAGTTTGAGACAAGCCTTGTTCCTGTTCAAGACGCTTTGGAGACACTTTGGGTACCTTGGACAAATTGTCCTGAAATCAGTGAAGCCTATGCTCAAAACTCTGATTTCGCTTCTTGGGTATGGGGACGCCAAAAGTTGGCCGGTCTCTTGGATGGCACAGTGTTTAAGTTTACCAATAAGGCAACAGGTGATCGTGCCGAGAAGGTGTTGGGTGTCAATGAAGCAGGAACTGAAATCATAGGTTTTGATGCTACGGACGAGCATACAACCAATGAGTATGTTCGTTTGGCGCACGAAGGCAATGGAGCGTACACTTTGTATCATCTTGCCAGTGCTAAGTATTTCGGTGAACCCGGAGTGGCGGTTGATAATGCAGCAAATGCGAAGCTTTATACATACCAGGTGCTCGGTGATGAAATAGAGTCGCTTGCCTTTGTAACGGGCAACCAGATGTTGTACTTGGGAGACTGGTCGCATGGCTATAAGACAATAGATTGGAACGATCTTAATGATGCTGCTTCACGCTGGAACGTGATTTACAATGTGGAAGCTCAAGAATTGGCTGAACTCATTGATGAGGCCAATGCGCAATATGAGGAAGTGATGGCTCCGGCTTACCAAGCCAACGTGGGTGTGCCTGGTTATGCCAATGCTGAAAGCACTACAAATCTGTACAATACAATTTATGGCGGTCTTTACAACACCATGCTCGCTGAAGCAAGTGCTCTGCTTAGCACTGCCATGAACAATGTTGATGAGGCTGAAAAGAAAGTGTTCTTCCCCACGGATTGCTACTTCACACTGACCAATGAGCGTGGTTCGTTGGTTTATGATGCCGGCCAAACGGCAAAAGATGAAGACCATAATAATTCAGATTACCTCTGGTGTAGTGGGGGAGTGGATGCCACCAACCCTTCACATCTTTGGGGCTTCTATCAGGATGCCGAAACCGGTGAGTATTACCTTTACAATGTAGGTAAGTTGCAATTTGCCAACGCTAAGGGTAAGGGTAGTTATGGCGACACGTGGATTTTCTCCAACTCTCCTGTTGCTATCACCATGGAAGCTTTGGATGCCCCTTACTTCCATATTGTGGGTGCAGGCAAAACAATGTCAATCTCTGGCGGATACGTGGGACCGGTTATCACATACTATGCAGCGGGCGACGAAGGTATTCCTTTCCAATTCAAGAAGAGCGAAGTGCCGGTTGATCAGAACGTGGTGAAACAGGTTGAAAGCCTCTTGGTGCAAACCATTGAGCCGGGTTTCTATATCTTCAAGTGTGATGAGAGCCTTTATCTGAATGATAAGCCCATGAAGGACGACACAAGAAGAACGGTTACGGCTTTGACTGCAAACAAGATTGACAATATCTTCTACCACACCGAAGACAGTGCTTTGGTGGGCTATGCCAGCGGTTTCGGGTTTGTGTATGGTCATTGCAACACTGGTAATCCTGCCGATGGATATAACACCTTTACGTTTAAGACCGCTTATGACCCCGAGAAGATTTTCCTGAAAGCCGACCAAGGCAAGAGCATCCATGGCTGGGCAGACAGATACATCACGGTGAAAGAAGGCATCTTGGCTGAGAACAGCGATAAGCGAAAAGCAACAGCTTGGACCATCGAAAAGGTTACTGAACTTCCTGTGAAATTTAACGATGGCAAGGATGGCTATGCATACGCAACGCTCTATACTCCTGTTGCATTGAACATTCCGGCAACAGTTGAAGCATACACAGGTGTTGTGGAAGGTTCGAAATTGGTGCTGACCGCACTTGACGGTGTTATCCCCGCAGGTACGGGTGTGGTGCTCAGAACCGATGCCGGAGCCGGTACTTATAACTTTGAAATCACTACTTCCGACCTTGTGAGCGATGCGGACAATGTGCTCAAGGGCGATGTGTTCAGCCAGGTGAACGATGGACTTTACTATTCGTTGGCCAATGTGAGCGGTGTGGCGTTCTATAAGTACACAGGTAAGAACCTCACAGGTTTCCGTGCTCGTGTTAGTGGTGACGAAGTTGGCACTACACAGCCGTTGACCTTCAGTTTCCGAAACACCACAGGCATTGAAGAGGTAACTTCGGTGTCCCAATCGGATGAAGTTTACGACCTCAGCGGTCGTCGCGTATCCTCTCCTGTGAAAGGTCTTTATATTGTGAATGGCAAGAAAGTCTTTATCAAGTAATACACAAACAGCTATGACTATAATAAGAAAAGAATATATTGCTCCCCAAGTGGAAACCATTGAAATTGAGACCAAGAATGCGGTTTTGCTTGAAATGTCGTTTCGTGATGAAGAAACTGATACGGAGTGGAGTCAGAAGCGTCGCCCCAACACAATCTGGGGAGCATCGGATGGCATCTCTTCCATGGGTAATTCAAGCAAATAAGATCTCATAAGAGCATAACACTGTGAAATAAAACTCTCGGCGAATACGATGTTCGCCGAGAGTTTTTGTTTGTCTAATAGCACTCTTTTTGACGAAAGCGGAAAGAAAATGCTATAAAAATTCAATGAAACAGCCCGATAAGGCAGAACTTTTTGGCGCGAAAACAGTGCATTCTCAGATTTACTTCGTAATGTTGCACTTGTTTGCGGACTATGCAAACTGAAATTGATGAGAAATTATGCAAACTGATACATTCAAAGATAAAGTAGTCATCGTTACCGGTGGTGCCAACGGTATTGGCAGATGTATTGCCGATGAGTTCCGTAATGAGGGAGCTATAGTATATGTGATAGACAAGCAGGAGGGAGCACATTTCGTTGGGGACATCTCCAGGAAAGAAGTCCTGGAAGCTTTTGTGGCGGAGGTGTTGAGTAAGCACAACAAAGTGGATGTCATCATCAACAATGCCCTGCCACTGATGAAAGGGATAGACGAATGTTCCTACGAGGAGTTTCAATATGCCTTGAGTGTGGGCGTTACCGCACCGTTCTATCTGGTAAAGCTGCTGAAGAACCATTTGGCAGAAGGTGCATCCATTCTCAACATCTCTTCCTCACGCGACCGCATGAGCCAACCACAGACCGAGAGCTATACAGCCGCCAAAGGGGGCATTGCAGCACTTACGCACGCCTTGGCAGTCAGTCTGGCAGGACGAGCCAGGGTGAACTCTATATCTCCTGGTTGGATAGATACCGCTTATACCGTTTACGAAGGTCCCGATGCCACGCAACAACCTGCCGGTAGAGTAGGGAATCCCATGGATATTGCCAATATGGTGCTGTTCCTTTGTAGCGACAAGGCAGGCTTCATTACGGGCGAGAATATCTGCATTGATGGGGGTATGACCCGACAAATGATTTACCACGGAGATAATGGTTGGAAGTTGGAAAATATTTAAATGAAATAGGTTATGATTGATGTAAATGTTTGGATAAATGACTTTCTCCTGAAGTTGAATGAAGTTTTTGCGAATCGTATTTGGTTTGTTGGTCTTCAAGGCAGTTATGGTCGTGGCGAGGCAACGGAAACAAGTGATATAGATGTTGTGGTGATTTTGGATGAATTGA
>JAZTXL010000039.1:0-39795 GCA_045636405.1 Alloprevotella sp. | reverse complement strand
ATGAAACCATTTCAAAGAACGCTTAACTTCTAATGCAATATTACTAAGGGATAACACCCTCGCCGTATTTGCGAGTGCAAAAGTACTAACTTATACACATATAAACCAAATAATATCACAACTTTTTTACAAATATTTTTAGTCAAACAGTAAATTAAAGGGGGAACACATTATTTATATAAGAGAGAGGGAGAGGGAAGAAAAACAGCGGCTGAATTTCTTGTTCAGCCGCTGTTTCTTTTAATACCAAAGGAATTATTTTGTCAAAGCTACTTCTGCGTTGTTCAAAATTACATCGTTGCCAGGGTAACCTCCTTGAGAGAGGTTGCTATATGCTTCGCTACCGTCTTTATTCAAAATTAAGTAGGCAGGAATTCCGGGGATGTTGAGTGAACGACAGAGCTCGCCCCACTGCTGGTTGGTCAAGCGGTAATGGTCGCCGGAGATTCCGGGAATCATTTCGTTCCACTTTTCGAGGGGTGAAGTTTCGCCGGTAATGTACACAAACACAACGCCTTTCTCCTGGAGTCCGGGCTTGATTTCGTCTACGGTTTTCATAGCAGCACGACAGGGAGGGCACCATGTTGCCCAAAAGTCTACTACTACTACTTTGCCGGCATAGTTCTTGGCAATTTCTGCGAGCACCTTGTCGCCTTTCAAAGAGGCATCTACGGTCTTCACGAGCGAGGGCACTTTTTCTGCTACAGCTGCCACTTCGTTTTCTACAGCTACGTCTACCTTTTCGGCAGGTGCTGAATTTTTAGCGCAGCCCATTGTTACGAAAGCCAAGGCTGCTACAAAAAGGGTGATTGTTTTTTTCATACACAAAATATTTTTGTTTTTGCAAAGATAAGTCTTTTCTTTTTACGCACCAAAAACTGCAACTTTATTTAACTCTCCGAGTATATTTTTGCATATTTAAGCAGAAAATACAGATTTTTCTCATAATTTTGGCATGCCTTATACATTTATGCAGGAATGAGAGCCGAGCGCCTTGTGTACTGCCAAAATTTCAAACTGTATTTTTATATGAAAACTTTTCTTCATGCCGCGGACCTCGGCAACTTGCAAGAAGCCTTGGCCGAGGCTGCCGAAATAAAGAGCGACCGTTACCGCTACGAGCTGCTGGGCCGCCATAAAACGGCTTTGCTTATCTTCTTCAACAACAGTCTGCGCACGCGTCTTTCTACACAAAAGGCGGCGCGCAACCTTGGCCTCGACGTCATTGTGCTCGATGTGAACCAAGGGGCTTGGAAACTGGAGACAGAGCGCGGTGTTGTGATGGACGGCGACAAGAGCGAGCACCTTCTGGAGGCCATCCCCGTGATGGCATCGTTTTGCGACATCATCGGTGTGCGCACCTTTGCCGGACTCACCAACCGCCAGGCTGACTATACGGAGAACATCCTCAACCAGTTCATTCTGCACAGCGGCAAGCCCGTTTTCTCAATGGAGAGCGCCACTGCCCACCCGCTGCAGGGCTTTGCCGACCTCATCACCATTGAGGAGCACAAGGCGCAAGGTTGCCGTCCGAAGGTGGTGCTCACCTGGGCGCCCCACCCCCGCGCACTGCCGCAGGCTGTGCCCAATAGTTTTGCCGAGTGGATGCTGGCCGGCGATGTGTACCTCGTTGTGACACACCCCGAGGGCTATGAGCTCGATCCTCTCTTCGTAGGCAACGCTCGCGTGGAGTACGACCAGATGCGCGCCTTCGAAGGAGCCGACTTTGTGTATGCCAAAAACTGGAGCTGCCCCGGCGTGACGCGCCCTGACGACTACGGAAAGATTCTCTGCACCGACCCTTCGTGGACCGTAACCTGCCGCCAAATGGCCGTAACCAACGATGCCCACTTCATGCACTGCCTGCCGGTTCGCCGCAACGTCATCGTGAGCGACGAGGTCATCGAATCGCCGCGCTCGCTCGTCATCCCCGAAGCGGCCAACCGCGAAATCTCTGCCACCGTGGTGCTCAAGCGCATGCTTGAGGCTCTGTAAAAATATGCCTTCAGCACCCTCGTTTTCGAAAGTCTGATCTAGGAAAAACTAGGTCTTAAGAAATTTTTCCTAGGTCTTAAGAAATTTTTCGTAGATCAGACTTTCGAAACGCTCAAAAATCAGCCCTAATTTTCAGAGAGTTACAAAGTTCATCTTTTAGTCCTTCTGTCCGCTCTCCGAAATACCCCCCAAAAAATAGTCCGCCCCACGCGAATCGGAGGCGGACTATTGAAACGGCCCAAAATGGGGTTTGAAAAAATCAAGAGTTTACACAGGCGATTTTTTACACATTTATAAGATGATAGAAATTTAGCTGGGGTGTCAATAATTGCTTGCCATGTGCTATGGTATTGACAAACAAATACCGACACCCGGTGTTGGGTGTCGGTAAGAGATGATGGTTTATGTAGATTTACATTAGTGTCCCGGCCTATTTGTTCTTTTTCCCTGCTTTCGTAGTTACCAGAATCACTCCGTTGCGGCCTTTATTGCCGTATGACTTGGCTGCCTCTGAACCCGATTTGAACACAGTCACGTTGTCTATGTCTTCGGCTTTCATCTTGGCAAATCGGGTAGCAGTAATCTCTTTGCCATCTACGATGATGAGTGCATCTCCCGAACCTTGACTCCCCGATGATGCTTTGGTGGTCACAATGATTACTCCGTTGAGCCCCTTGCTGCCCCATTGCTTGGCTGCCAAATCGGTATCTTTGATAACCTCAATGTGTGAGATTTCTTCGGGTTCTATCCTTGCAAAATTTGCTGAGGAGGTTTCTGTGCCGTCTACCAGGATAAGCGGTTTTTTTGATATAGATGCTATAGAACCTTTTACGTTCCCTATTTCCCTTATCGCTTTCTCTATCACATCATCCGTATATATTACGTGGTGTCTCTCCACCACCCCTTTGCCTTTCTTATAGGCAATCATATACTTCGAGATGCATTTGCCTTCAAGCTGCGAGCCGTTGAAATGGGCTATCGGTTGCTTGTCGATGATGTACTTGTCTATCGTGTCATTGGCCACTTTGGCGTGGGTACCGATGACTACAGCACAGAGTGCCGTCAGTAGGATTGTTCTCATAATTTTTCTGTTTTAGTTTATTGCTAACATTGAAGTACTTCCTTCCTCAGAGTCCTTGTTCATAATGAACATCTTGGTCGAGCCATCGGTAAGCGTGGCTGTCACCAGTACGCAGTCTTTAACGGGCGATGCTGTTATGGTTTCCACATCCTCCACGTTTATCAGTTGCTGCACATATCCGGCAATCTCTACGGTCGTAATGGACTCGCTTGGCGCTGCCTCGCGCGGTAGGGCTACGTTGAACACCAGCGGCAGAACGATGGCAGCTGCTGCACCGACTACCCAGACCAAACGCCGGAAGTAAGGCTTGGGCTGCTTGAGCCTTGTTTGGCTCACAATACGGTCAAACTCCTCGGCGCTTTTCTCGGAGAGTAGCGTTTCGTTGGCATGCTCCATCTGTATCATGAGGGCGATGGCGCGTTCCTCCTCCTTAGGTTCATTCGCAGCGTAATAGGCAGCGAGCAGCGTTTCCTCGGCCACCTTCGTTTCTGCCTCGAGGTACTTGGCTACAAGCACCTTACGCACATCTTTATCCTTTATATCTATCATAAATGGCCTTTTATTTGTTCCAACATCTGTTTTCTTGCTTTCGACAGGGTAGACTTGATGCTTGTTTTGGGTTTGCCTGTGCGTATGGCTATCTCGTCAAGCGAGAGGCCTTCGTCGTTTCTCAGGTGCAGATATTCCCGCTGGGTAGTGGTGAGCGAGCTATAGACGCTCTTCTGTATACGCTTCAGATCTTCGCTGTCAGTCAGTATGGTAGCTTCGATACCGCCAAGAAAGTTGTCGTGTGTTAGTGCCTGCTCCTTCAGATGTTCCTTCCTATAGTAATTCACACAGATATTCTTTGTCAGTCTTATGGCCATCGCCTCGGAATCTTTTATCGGGTAACCTTGCTCTGTCAGTTCCCAAAGCGCTATCATGGCCTCCTGCACCACATCATCTGGATCTACACCTGAAGGTAGCGTAAAACTCTGTGCCAACGCAAGCAACTTGCCTCTGACTCTCTTCGACAATATGTCAAATCTGTCCTTCTCCATAATTATTGTATCTACTATGAGGACGTAAAACCGAGACAAAAGTAAATCAGAAAAATAAACTAAGTAAAAATAATTATTGGTGTCCGCTAAATTTTTCTTATTGGTTTTCGCCAGGAACAAAAAGAGCAGCCCGCTCTCGTTGAAGGAACGAGGCGGGCTGTTGGTCTTTCTTTCTATCAAGCAACGCACTTACATGCGGTGAATCATCTCGCGGAAGATGTCGGCCATGAGGGGCTGCACGGCATTGGCCGCACGCTGTACCTCTTCGTGGCTCACCTCTACAATCTTGCCTTCAACGCCAAGGTCGGTGATGATGCTGATGCCAAACACGCGGATGCCACAATGGCGAGCTACAATCACCTCGGGCACCGTACTCATGCCCACGGCGTCGGCTCCCAGGATGCGGAACATTTTGTACTCGGCGGGTGTTTCGTAGGTGGGGCCTTGCGTTGCGATATATACGCCCTCTACCGTTCTGATGCCCTTCTCGGCAGCAATACCACGGGCCATATCGAGCAGCTCGCGGTTGTAGGCCTCGCTCATATCAGGGAAGCGCGGGCCGGTGGGGAAGTTGGGGCCGTACAGGGGGTGTTCGGGCATGAAGTTGATGTGGTCGGTGATGAGCATGAGGTCGCCTATCTCAAAATCGGGATTCATTCCGCCGGCGGCGTTGCTCACAAAGAGGGTCTTGATGCCCAGTTCGTACATCACACGGACGGGGAAGGTTACTTCCTTCATGGTGTAGCCTTCATAGTAGTGGAAGCGACCTTCGAGGGCCATCACTTCCTTACCTCCCAAGCGGCCGAAGAGGAGTCGGCCGGAGTGGCCTTCCACGGTAGATACGGGGAAGTTGGGAATCTCGGAATACGGAAAAGCATCTACCACTTCTATCTCAGCAGCCAGGCGTCCTAAACCGGTTCCGAGGACAATGGCCGTTTCCGGGGCAAGCTGCGTATGGGCTTTAATCCACTGCGCGGTCTCTTGTATTTTCTGTAACATAGTCTGTAATTATTTGGTTAAACTTAGGGGTGTCATCGTTGAGAAACTTTACTTCGATGGGCTGCACACAGAGTTTTTCTCGTAAAGCAAGGGGCAGTTCGTAGTCGGAAAGGCGCGCGGCATCCTTGGCCGTAGTGATGACCATATCCACCTGCTCTGCCAAGCGTCCGATATGGCTGAGTTCCTCGCTGCTGAAGCGATGGTGGTCGGCAAAGGTGAGCGGCTCCACAGAGGCGCAGCGGCTTCGGAAATACTCGATGAAGGCTTGCGGGCGAGCTATGCCACAAACGAGCAACACACGCTGCTGGCGCAAGCGCAAAACGGGTGCATCTTCTTGGGTGCCATGGGTCAAGTAGTTGGCTTCGGGATACACATTATATATATTACCGTAAACCATGGTGCTAAAGAAAAGGTGCTGATGAGCCGCGGGGCGCAGGCGTTCCTCAATGCGTTGCTGTTCGGAGCGCGAGAGGTGGGGCGGACACTTGGTGACGACTATCACATCGGCACGACGCGCACCGGCGGCACTCTCACGCAGACGACCGGCGGGCAGCACGGCATCGTCGCAATAGAGGGAGGCATAGTCGGTGAGCAGCACGGAGAGACCGGGCTTGACGTAGCGATGCTGGTAGGCATCGTCGAGCACCACGACCTCCGGACGATGGCCCGACTGGAGCATGCGGTCGAGCCCAGCACAACGGTCTTCGCAAACGCATACCCGCACTGCACTACAGGAATGTTGCACCTGCCACGGCTCGTCGCCGATGGCCGACGCCGAACTGCCGGCGCCTTCCACAAAGCCACGCGTAGTGCGGCCGTAGCCTCTTGAAAGCATTCCGCAGAAGAGACCGCTACGGCTCAAGAGGCGGAGTATGTATTCTGTGTGAGGGGTCTTTCCCGTTCCGCCTACAGCCAAATTTCCCACCGAGATAACGGGCAGCGGGAAAGTGCGCTGCTTGAGCCTTCCGCAATCGAAGAGCCAATTGCGCAAGGCCATCACGGCGGCATAAAGCCAGGCAAAGGGGAGAAGGACTTTCATAGGTAAAAACAAAATTGGATTTGCCTGACGCAGAGCCGACAAATCCAATTTTCTAAATCTATTTCAAATTGGGTTCGTAAGGCATTTTTGCTTGGAGGAAGCTACCTTTCTCTACACCGTAGACAAAGCGCAACGGCTCGTAGTAGGTTCCCAGCATCGACTTAACGCGCGCCTCCATATAGTCGCTCTTGACAACGTTCATCAGGTTCTCATACCATTGAGCAGGTGCAGGAGCCGAAGTCACGCCGTAGGATTCGAGCTTGGCAAGAGCAGCGGCCTCTTCGATAGCATCTTCAAGAGTGCCAAGGCGGTCTACGAGTTTGATACCAAGAGCTTGGTGGCCTGTCCAAACACGACCTTGAGCAATGCTATCAACAGCCTCAACGGTCATGCCGCGGCCCTCAGCTACGCGCTTGAGGAAGAGGTCGTATCCACGCTCTACATAAGCCTGCATGGCTGCACTTTCTGCGGGGTTGAAAGGACGGCCTGTAGAACCAAAGTCTGAGCTCTGGTTGGTCTTCACCATGTCAAAATGCAGACCAAGTTTGTCTGTCAGCAAGCCAGAGAGGTCGGGCACCATACCGAAGATACCGATGCTGCCGGTCAGCGTGGTAGAGTCGGCAACGATGAGGTCGGCGCCACAAGACATATAGTAGCCACCGGAAGCTGCAAGGTCGCCCATGGAAACCACTACGGGTTTCTTTGCCTTCAACAATTGGACGGCACGCCACATCTGCTCAGAAGCAAAGGCACTACCACCACCTGAGTTGACGCGCAGCACCACAGCTTTCACACTCTCGTCGTTGGCTAGTTTATCAAGGTCTTCTACCACTGTACTACCTACGATTTCGGCTTCGCCACCAAAGGCAGACGAGGTACTCTCATCTACAATAGAGCCGTAGGCATAATATACAGCCACCTTGTCGCTATGAGTATCCTCTTCTGCAAGCTGGCATACTTCTTTCACGGTCAAGAGATTCACCTTCTCGGTCTCAGCCAGTGTACGCAATTTGTCGCGCACGCCATCTACATAAGCCAAAGAGTCCACCAGTTGCAAGCGGCAATAGTCTTCAGTGGCAGCCAAAGAGATATAGTTGTTGGCATAGGCGTTGAGGGTGTCTACAGAAAGACCACGCGAAGCGGCTACGTCACGGCATACCACATTCCAAATATCAGAGATGTAGGACTGCACTTGCTCGCGGTTGGGGTCGCTCATGGAGGTATTGGTGAAAGGCTCTACAGCACTCTTGAAAGTACCTACTCGGAACACCTGCATCTTCACACCCACTTTTTCCAAAAGTTCTTTGTAGAAGATGGGCTGTGAAGCGATACCATGCCAGTCGAGCATACCGCTGGGATTGAGCAATACATAGTCGGCCACACTGGCTACATAGTAAGCACCCTGGGTATAGTTGTCACCATAAGCCAAAAGAAACTTGCCGCTCTCTTTGAAATCAACCAAGGCCTTGCGCAGCTCCTCGAGCGAAGCAAAGTCGGCACCAAGAAGACCACTCTCAAGATAGATACCCTTGATTTTATCATTGTCCTTGGCCACCTTCACTGCCTTAAGCAGGTCATCAAGACCTTGCTCCTCCAAAGCGGTCTCGCCAAGGAGTTCGAGCATCGGATTTTCTTCCGCACACTCTACAATACCACCAGTTAGCTGTAAGTGTAGCACTGAGCCTTCTGTTACCATAGGTTTCTGATTGCCGGAAACGGCTGTTGAGATCAGCATAACAAAGCCAACCAAAAACACCAAAGTGCCTGCAACGATAAGGCCCAGCACGGTGGCTCCTACATACTTCAAAAAATCTTTCATAATATAATTTGTTAATTTCTAAAATTCTTAGTCTATGCGTACAGCCTTTGTCACATTGTCCAATTGCTGCAACTGAGTACAAATGGTCTTCACATCTTCTATATCGTACACCTTAAGTTCAATGGAGCCTTCAAAGATTCCGTCGTTGGTCTCCAGCGTGATGCGGCGAACTACAAATTGCATCTGCTTATGGAGCACATCGGCAATGGAATAGAGCACGCCCTGACTGTCAATACCTTTTATATATATAGTAGTATCGAAGAGCATCGTTCGGTGAGTATCCCACTTCGTGGCAATGATGCTATTGCCAAAATGGGTCTTATGCTTTGTGGCAACTTCACAACTGCGCTTGTGAATCTCTAGCGTATTCTGCGGCGTAATATATCCCATTACGTCGTCGCCTGGGATGGGACGACAGCAAGGAGCTATGACACACTGTGCCAATACTTCTTCTGTGAGAGGAAGTGTTTTTTTCTTGTTGATATTCTTTACCAGATCGCCGGTATGAACAGAGGCCACCTCACTCTTGGTATTTTTCTTTCCAACGAAGGGGATAAACTTACGCCAGCCTTTCTGCTTCACCTTACCGCTGAGGAAATCAAAATCATCATCGGTCACCGCAATTTTACCTTCACCTATGCCGCGCAAGAAATCTTCGCGCATGGAAAGATTGTGGTACTTGCTGAGTTTTTCCACCGCCAGCGTGGTATATTCCACACCCTTCGTCTCAAAGATTTGGCGCAGGAGTTCTTCTCCCTTACGCTGCATCTCTCGATGCTCACGGCGTAAGATTGCCTGAATCTTTCCCTTAGCTTTAGCCGTATTGGCATAACTAATCCAGTCGGGCTGAACGCGCTGTTTGCCAGAGGTAAGAATTTCTACCTGATCGCCACTTTTAAGACGATAACTGAGAGGCTCTAGTTTGTGGTTCACCTTAGCTCCTATACAATGACTACCTAAGAATGTGTGTATTGAGAAGGCAAAGTCCAACACTGTAGAGTTAGACGGCATAGTCTTTATCTCTCCCTTAGGCGTAAAGACCAGAATCTCAGAGGCGAAGAGATTGAGCTTGATAGCATCTAAGAAATCAAGCGTATCGGGCTGTGGATCGTCGAGAATTTCCTTGATAGAGTTCAGCCACTTGTCGAGTTCGTTCTCATCGTACTCTGCGTTGGCATCCTTATATTTCCAATGGGCAGCAAAACCTTGTTCTGCTATATCATCCATGCGGTCCGAGCGGATTTGTACTTCTATCCACTTGCCTTGCTTACTCATAAAAGTATTATGCAAGGCTTGATAACCGTTGGCCTTGGGATTGCTCAACCAGTCGCGGAAGCGAGATGGGTGGGGCTTGTATATCTTTGTTAAGTTACCATAGATGCGATAGCACTCATCTATCTCCTGCTCCCTCTTATTGGGAACAAAAACTATACGGATGGCCAAGATGTCATAAATCTCGTCGAACGGCACATGCTTATTCTGCATCTTCATCCAAATAGAATACGGACTCTTGATGCGAGCCTTGATGCTGTACTTGCAACCCATCTCATCGAGTTTCTCACAAATCTCCGGGGTGAATTTGTCGAAAATTGTGTCACGCTCTGGCTGAGTTTCTGCCAACTTAGCTTCGATGGCTTCATATTCTTCCGGATGCTCGTACTTAAAGCTTAGATTCTCTAACTCGGTCTTGATTTTATTCAAGCCCAAGCGGTCGGCCAATGGTGCAAAGATATAGAGTGTCTCGCCGGCTATTTTATATTGCTTGCTGGGCAACATACTTGAGAGGGTACGCATGTTGTGCAAGCGGTCTGATATCTTGATTAAGATGACACGGATGTCATCGCTCATGGTCAGGAGGAGTTTCTTAAAAGTCTCTGCTTGCAATGAGGCACGGTCTCCAAAAATTCCACCTGAAATTTTGGTAAGTCCCTCTACAATATTGGCAACCTTGGGACCAAAGAGGTTACTCAAGTCCTCGTTGGTATAATCTGTGTCCTCTTCTACATCGTGCAACAAGGCAGCGCAGATAGAAGTGGAACCTAATCCTATTTCCTCGCAGGCAATTTGCGCTACTGCTATGGGATGAAGAATATATGGCTCACCCGAAAGACGACGAACCCCTTTGTGAGCCTGCTTGGCAAAGTTAAAAGCCTTAGTGATTACGTCTACCTTCTTGCGGTGATTAGAAGCCAAGTAGGTATCTAGTAATTTTTGAAAGGCGGCACTAATAAGTTCTTCGTCTTTCTGTTCTTGAGGAGACAATGTTTTGGTATTTATTTCTTGCATATAGCGTCCCTCCTTTTTTTATTTAAGAAAGACAAGGGAGTGCTTACGCAATACTCCCTGTCTATTTATATTATCTTACTCTAAGTTTTTTACCAGCGCGGATATTGTTACCCTTAATTCCATTCAAGCGTCTCAACTTAGCCGCTGTAGTTCCATAGCGTTTAGCAATACCACCAAGTGTATCACCTTTTCTAATAGTGATATATTTTCCCTTAGCATTTTTGCCAGAAGATTTTCCCGAAGCCTTGCCCTTAGTGGTAGCGTTTTCATTTATGGCAACTACTGCACGGCGCTTGAAAAGTTCGTCAGCCTTATAATTATATATTGAGTCCTTCCAAGTAATAAATTTCGTTATGGTCTCTTGCGGCAAACGAATTGTACAAGGCTTTGACAAACCGGGTATAATTTCTGTTTTATATTGTGGATTGAGTCCTTTCACAGAAGCTATATCAATACTACAGAGATCTGCTATTTGCTGCATGTGAACATCACGCGTTACTACAATCGTGTCGGTAGTTACCGGGTGTGACGTTCTCATGGGGCAGATGTTGTGTTCGCAATAGTAGTTCATGATATAATTGGCTGCGATAAAAGCAGGCACATAACCACGTGTTTCTTTGGGAAGGTAAGGATAGATTACCCAATAATCTGTAGAGCCACCGGAACGATGGATGGCTTTATTTACATTTCCCGGACCACAATTGTATGCTGCAATTACAAGGTTCCAATCTCCATAAATATTATATAGGTCCTTCAAATATTTTGCAGCAGCATAAGAAGACTTTATGGGATCTCTACGTTCATCGATAAGGCTGTTTACTTCCAAGTCGTAGCGCTTGCCTGTTGCCAACATAAATTGCCAAAGGCCGACTGCACCTGCACGACTCACTGCTGTAGGATTAAGAGCAGACTCTATCACCGGGAGGTACTTCAACTCAAGGGGCATATCATAGAAGTTGAGAGCTTCTTCAAAAATAGGAACGTAGAAATTTCCGGCGCCCAACATGTAAGAAACAGAACGACGAAGGCGTCCGCTGTATTGGTCGATGAATTTGCGCACCACATCATTGTAGGGCATCTCCATAACTGCTGGAATTCTACGGAGGCGCTCTATATACACTTCCGAATCAAAGGTGGGATTGTAGTCGGGATTTACGCAAGTGGTGTCAGGGTAAAGATACTTCTCTGCTTTCCATTCTTTCAAGAGAGAGTCTACACTATACGTCATACTCTCCGGAACATCTACCGACGAGTCTTGTTCGTCATTTACCTCGGTGATGGTAGCTTCGCTTTCTATTTGAGAAAAGGCTGTGCCACTTCCTATACAGAAAAGCAGCAGCAAAAATTTTATTTTTTTCATTGGCTAGATATTAAAATTTAAGGCTGCACCCTACGCCGTAAGATGTTCTGCGCGTGGGTCCATCGCTATTGATTAGCGCCGGCTCTACCTTCATACTCAAATCAGGACTGATGTCGAAGTCGGAAAGGTGCGCGTCAACATAAGCATCTATCACTGAGAGCAGATAGACTCCTACAAAGCAGAACGCGCTGAGGTCGCGGTAGCGCCTATAATAGTTTTTCTTGTTTTTAAATACTTTCTTAAACTGCTCCTCTCGCCCGGTTATATCATAACGTGGAGGCAACATCTCCATATAACTTTTAGTATTGGGGTCATCATCCATGATGTCCAGATAGGCTTGCGAGTAGTCCAAATACATTTGCTGATTCCACAAGAGCGCATATGTACATCCCATAAAGCCTCCGTAGATGATGGGAAGCTTCCAGTATTTTCTGTTGTAGATTTGTCCTGCGCCTGGAAATACCAACGAGAGCCACAAGGCACGCTGCGGATTCGGTTTAAACTTTGGCTTAACCCAAATACTATCAGCTACGAACTCGTCAATCCCTTTATTCGCCGTAAGCGAATCTATTTCTGTGACATAAGAGATAGCATTTATGGTCGAGTCCATAGCTGCCATGCTCTGCAAATTCTCTTCTTCAATCTCGTCGTTCGCTACGAGGGAATCCATAAGCACACTATCAGCAAAGCATAGAGGTGCTTCTACAGCGTAAACCTTTGCCGCCACCTCTACATTTACCACGAACAGCCCCAACAAAGCCACAAGCCATCCACCTATCCGTATGCTCATTCGCTGCATCATCCCTTCATCTTATCAAACAGACTGACGATACGCTCCAGTTCTTCCTCGGAAGAGAAAGCTATACTGATTTTGCCCGCACCTTTGTCTGAATAAGTCATCTGCACCTTTGTCTTAAAGAAGCCCGACAGACGGTCCTTCAAGAGGTTATATTCTTCGGGCAAGCGTTTTCCTGTAGGCGCTCCCACTTTACCGCGCGTTCCGGCAAGCGGTGCTCCGCTGTTGATGGCCTTTACCATTTCCTCCACCTGCCTTACCGAGTAACCCTTCTCCTGGATTTCGCCAAAGAGCTTCACTTGCATGGAAGGCTGTTTAAGACCGAGCAGCGCACGGGCATGTCCTTGATCCATCTCTCTGTTTTGCAATGCCACCTGCACCTGAGCCGGCAGTTTCAGCAAGCGCAGATAGTTGGCAATGGTAACTCTGTTCTTACCCACCTTCTCGCTTAGTTTGTCCTGCGTAAGGTCGTATTGCTCTATCAGATTCTGATAAGCCAAAGCTATCTCTATGGCGTTCAAGTCCTCGCGTTGGATGTTCTCCACGAGGGCCATCTGCATCATCTTCTCATCGTCGGCGGTGCGCACATAGGCGGGGATGGATTTCAGTCCCACTTTTTGCGAAGCACGCCAACGGCGCTCACCGGCTATTATCTGATAGGAACCGTCCTCCATCTTGCGGAGTGTGATGGGCTGAATGATGCCTATCTCTCTGATAGAATCTGCCAACTCTGCCAAAGCCGTCTCATCAAACTCTCTACGGGGCTGATTGGGGTTGGCTTTGATTTGTTCAATGGGCACCTCATTGATGGACGACGAGCCGCTCACCAGCACCTCGTCGGTAGATATCAGCGCATCGAGGCCGCGACCCAGCGCCGGAAATTTCTTTTGTACTGCCATTTTCTTAATCTCTGTTTTTGTGCAAATAGCTACGCACACTGTTTTGTGCTGTCCGTATCCCTTTTGCCAAAGGCGCAAGGCTTAGGAGTTCTTCTGGATTATTTCTTTTGCAAGAGACAAGTGGTTCTTTGCACCTGTCGACATTGCGTCGTAATGAATAACGGGCAAGCCGTGGCTGGGCGCTTCGCTGAGCTTGACATTACGCTGAATCACTGTCTTGAACACCAACTCCTGGAAGTGGCGCTTCACCTCGTCGTAGATTTGGTTGGCCAAGCGCAAACGGCTGTCGTACATCGTCAGCAAGAAGCCTTCTATCTCCAACTCCGGATTCAGTTTGCGCTTAATCAACTTGATGGTGTTAAGCAATTTACTGATACCCTCGAGGGCGAAGTATTCGCACTGCACGGGGATAATGACCGAGTCGGCAGCTGTCAAGGCGTTGATGGTGATAAGTCCGAGCGACGGCAAGCAGTCTATCAGGATATAGTCGTAATCTTCTTTCAAGGGCTGCAAGAGTTTTTTCAACACATACTCTCGCTCCGGCAGATTCATCATCTCCACTTCGGCACCAACAAGGTTGATGTGCGAGGGCACAATGTCCAGGCGCTCCACGTCGGTGGTATAAATAGCCTCACGGATGTCCGTGCCGTTCATGATGCAGTCGTAGATAGAGGTTTCTATGCTCCCCACGTCCACGCCCAAGCCCGACGAAGCGTTGGCCTGCGGGTCGGCATCGATCAGGAGCACTCGCTTCTCAAGCGTAGCAAGCGAAGCTGCCAGGTTCATAGATGTGGTGGTTTTTCCTACACCACCTTTTTGATTTGCTAATGCAATGATTTTACTCATACTTTGGTCTCTTCTTCGGCGTGACTCCTGAAGAGCTACACGCGCTATACAATTTGCAAAGATAACAATTTTTATTTTATCCCATAGGCATTAAAGTTTTTTTCGTACTTTTGCCCTGCAACTAGGCTTTGGGCAAGACTTTTTCCACCATTTTACTGTCCTATTTTCCCATCGCCTGCTTTACAGATATGAGTACAAACAAACCCTTCCTTCTTATCTCCAATGACGACGGAGTTTTTGCCAAGGGCATCAACTTCCTGATTGAGACGCTGCGCCCTGTGGCCGACATCCTGGTGGTTGCCCCCGATTCTCCGCGCTCTGGCGCCGGCTGCGCCATCACTCCCACCGTGCCGCTTTCTCTTAAAGTGTTGCGCGACGAGCCGGGCTTGAAAATCTGCTCGTGCAGCGGCACACCCGTGGATTGCGTCAAGATGGCGCTCAACGTGCTCGTCGACCGCCGCCCCGACTTAATCATCGGCGGCATCAACCACGGCGACAACTCCTCCGTCAACAGCCACTACTCCGGTACTATGGGTGTGGCCACAGAAGGCGCTCTGCAGGGTTACCCTTCGGTGGCATTCTCGCTCTGCGACCACTCGGCCGATGCCGACTTTGAACCGCTGCAGCCCTACCTCATCGACTTTGTCTTCAAGGCCATTGCCATTGGCATGCCGCCTTTCACCTGCCTGAACATCAACTTCCCCAAGCGCAAGAAGTTTGAGGGCGTTCGCATCTGCCGCATGGCGCGTAGCCGATGGGAGAAGGAAACACTGCGCCGCAAGCATCCGCACGGCGGCGAATACTACTGGCTCGTGGGCTCATGCCGCGAGCTCGAACCCGAAGCTCAGGACACCGACCGCTGGGCTTTGGCACACGGCTACGTAGCTGTTACGCCGACTCAGCTGGACGTTACGGCCTACAAACTCATTGACGTTTTGAAAGAAGTGATGTAGCCTATGAAGTACTTTCTCATCGCCGGCGAAGCCAGTGGCGATCTGCATGCCGCCAACCTGATGCGTGCCCTGCTCAAGCAGGATGCCGAGGCCGAGTTTCGCTTCTACGGCGGCGACCAAATGATGGCCGTGGGCGGCACTTGTTTGTGCCATTACAAAGACCTGGCCTA
The DNA here is from genome assembly GCA_045636405.1 of Alloprevotella sp. Classification (GTDB taxonomy): domain Bacteria; phylum Bacteroidota; class Bacteroidia; order Bacteroidales; family Bacteroidaceae; genus Alloprevotella. Next base: position 24,512 of record JAZTXL010000039.1, on the reverse strand, counting down.
CATGGGTTTCATCCCCGTTTTGCTTCATCTGCCCCAAATTCTCTGCGGCATGAGCCGCTGCAAAGCCGCCATCCGCGAGTGGCAGCCCGATGCTGTGATTCTCGTAGACTATCCCGGCTTTAATCTCTCCATAGCCAAATACGTGAGCCGCCAAGCACTGTGTCCTGTGTTCTACTACATAGCCCCGAAGATTTGGGCGTGGAAAGAATACCGCATCAAGGACATTCGCCGCCACGTAGACCGCCTCTTCTCCATCCTCCCCTTCGAGGTAGAGTTTTTTGAAAACAAGCACCACTACCCCATCAGCTATGTGGGCAATCCCACCGTAGATGAGGTGGCAGCCTTCCGCGCCACCTATGAGGAGGACTTCAATGCCTTTACGCAGCGCTGTGGCTTGACACCGGAGCGCCCCATCATCGCCCTGCTTGCGGGCAGCAGGCAGCAAGAAATCAAGGACAATCTTCTGCGCATGTGTCGCGCTTCGCAGCCTTACATTGAGGCCGGCTACCAAGCCGTCATTGCCGGCGCGCCCGCCATTCCCTTACAGACTTACCGCGAGGCGCTCGCCTTGCTTGAGCGCGAAGGATTGACACCCCCTGCTGTGGTGCAAGGAGAAACCTACCCCTTGCTCTCACACAGCACAGCCGCCCTTGTCACCTCGGGCACTGCCACGCTGGAAACCGCCCTCTTCGGTGTGCCCCAGGTGGTGTGCTACTATGTGGCCTGCGGGCGTTTCGTTTCGCTGCTTCGCAAGCTATTTCTGAAAGTTCCTTACATCTCGCTCGTCAACCTTGTGTGCAACGAAGAAGTAGTGCCCGAGCTGGTGGCCGACGGCATGACCACAGAAGCCGCCCGCCGCTGCCTGGCAGACATCCTTCCGGGCGGCAAGGGACGCGACGCACAGTTGGCCGGCTATGCTCTTATGAACAGCCGACTGGGCGAGGCGGGAGCACCCCTGCACGCTGCCACAGAGATGGTGGAGCGATTGAAAACGAGCCGCCCCAACTAAGGCTACCACTGCGCCCCTCGCAAACCCTCACAAAAGAGAGAAAGGAGCGACGGTAGTTTGTTAAAAAGATTTAAACACTATTTGCATTTCCCTGATAAATGTATTATCTTTGTCATAGCGAAGCGGGAACCCCTCAAAGGTTCCCGCTTTTTTGGTAATTAGTCAAGGTAAAAATTAGGTTTTTTAAACCTATTCTTCGGAGGCTCGCAGTTTTTCCTCCGCGCCGCCGAAGAAAAAGCAGAAAGCTACGAGGAGAAACAAATAGTTTTCTGCGATGAAGAAATAAGTAGGCAGTGTTTCGTAGTATTAAACTTTCATAAATTTTCTTAAATTCAAAAATTCGCAAAAGCCGGCCGCGCGTAGCCACATATATAAAAAAAGCAAGAATATATTTGCAGAGTTCAGAAAAAGCTGTAAATTTGCAGTCAGTTAGAGAGTGAGGGGCTTGAAAGAGTTCCTCACTTGTTTTTAATCAAACACTACATGATAGACAAAGAAGTTGTAAAAAAATTAGTGGAAGAATGGTTGGACGGCAAGGACTATTTCATGACCGACCTGACCATCAGCGCTGACGACCGCATCGTGGTGGAGATAGACCACGAGGAAGGCGTATGGATTGAAGACTGTGTAGAACTGAGCCGTCACATCGAAGCCGGCCTCAACCGCGACGAAGCCGACTTTGAACTGGAAGTGGGCAGCGCCGGTATAGGACAGCCGTTTAAGGTGTTGCGCCAATACGAAATCCACGTAGGCGAAGAGGTGGAAGTGCTCACCCTCGCCGGCAAGAAGTTGAGCGGCGTGCTCAAGAGCGCCGACGCCGAGCAGTTTGTGGTAACCGTACTGGAGAAGGTAAAGGAAGAAGGCAGCAAGCGTCCTAAGCTCGTGGAGCGCGACCTCACCTTTGCCTACAGCGAAGTGAAGTACACAAAATACCTCATCAACTTCAAGTAAGCCTGCGCCGCCAAGCGCATGGCCACAGCCTGGAATACAAGAAAAAATAATAATAAAATCATGGCAAAAAAGAACACCGAGACTCTGAATCTCATTGAAACTTTTTCAGAATTTAAGGAGACTAAAAACATTGACCGCACCACCATGGTGGGCGTGTTGGAAGAAAGTTTCCGCAGCGTGATCGCCAAGCTTTTCGGCTCGGACGAAAACTTCGACGTCATCGTAAACCCCGACAAGGGCGACTTTGAAATCTACCGCAACCGCGAAGTAGTGGCCGACGGCGAAGTGACTCAGCCCAACAAGGAAATCTCCTTGAGCGAAGCCCAGGCCATCGCCCCCGACTATGAAGTGGGCGAAGAAGTGAGCGAGGTTATCGACTTCGCCAAGTTTGGTCGCCGCGCCATCCTCACCCTGCGTCAGACACTGGCCAGCAAGATTCTCGAACTGGAGCACGACTCGCTCTACAACAAGTATAAAGACCGCGTGGGCGAAATCATCGCCGCCGAAGTCTACCAGACCTGGAAGAACGAGACGCTGCTGATGGATGACGAAGGCAACGAACTGCTCCTTCCCAAGTCGCAACAAATTCCCCGCGACTTCTTCCACAAAGGCGACACCGTGCGCGCCGTCATCGACCGCGTGGACAACACCAACGGCAACCCCAAGATTTACCTCAGCCGTACTGCCCCCGCCTTCATGCAGCGCTTGCTCGAAGCCGAAATTCCCGAAATAGCCGACGGCCTTATCACCCTGCGCCGCATCGCCCGCATCCCCGGCGAGAGAGCCAAGATTGCCGTAGAAAGCTATGACGACCGCATCGACCCCGTAGGAGCATGCGTAGGCGTAAAGGGTAGCCGCATCCACGGCATCGTGCGCGAACTCAACAACGAGAACATCGACGTAATCAACTACACCTCAAACATCCAACTCTTCATTCAGCGCGCGCTCAGCCCCGCACAGGTGTCAAGCATCCGCCTCAACGAAGAAGACAAGAAGGCAGAGGTATATCTCCAACCCGAAGAAGTATCACTCGCCATCGGTAAGGGAGGTTTGAACATCAAGCTCGCCTCTATGCTGACCGAATACACCATCGACGTGTTCCGCGAAGTGGAAGAAGCAGAGAACGAAGACATCTACCTCGACGAATTTGCCGACGAAATCGACCAGTGGATCATCGACGCCATCAAGAGCATCGGCTTCGACACCGCTAAGGACGTAATCAACGCTCCACGCGAAATCCTCATAGAGAAAGCCGACCTCGAAGAAGACACCGTAGACTGGGTACTCAGCATCCTCAAAGCCGAATTTGAAGAGGAAGAAAACTCGGCAGAAAGTTAAGGTGCAGATAGCAGCCACGTGCTGCTACACAAAAAAGCAACCTCAACTTATTAACAATTAAAGGAAACACAGAATGAGTATCAGATTAAATAAAGTAATCAAAGAATGTAACGTAGGCCTACAGACCGCAGTAGACTTCCTCAAACAAAAAGGCTTTGAAGTGCAGGCCTCTCTCAGCGAACGCATCACCGATGAACAATACGAACTGCTGAAGAAGGAATTTGGCGCTGACAAAAACCTGAGAAACGCTGCCGAGAAACTTATACAGGACCGACAGAAAGAAAAGAAGCCCGTGGTAAAAGAGGTGAAGCCTCAGCCTGAGGAAATCAAAACCACCATCCCCGAGAACATGCGTCCGCAGATTGTAACTAAAGGACACATCGACCTCAACGCCAAGCCCGCTGCACCACAAGCTCCCGCCGCACCCAAAGCTGAAGAGCCTAAGGTAGAAGTGAAGCCCGCTGTGGAAGAAAAGCCACAGCAAGCAGTTCCTGCTCAAACTCCCGCACCCGAGAAGAAGGTAAAAGAAAAACCCAGCGTAGAGGAAAGAGCTAAAGCCATTGGCGAAGAAGAGGAGGGTGTATTCAAACTCCACACACAACCTAACCTTGCAGCTCCCAAAGTGCTGGGCACCATCGACCTGAGCACCTTGAACCAAAACACACGCCCCAAGAAAAAAAGCAAAGAGGAGCGTCGCAAAGAGCGCGAGGAGAAAGCCAAGCAAAATACTGCTCCTAACGGCGAGAAGAAGAAACGCAACCGCATCAACAAGGAACGCGTGGACATCAACGCCGCTGCCAACCAACAAGGCAATAACCCCAACCGTCCGAAGCAAGGTCAAGGCAACAATGCCAACAACCAAAATGCTGCCGCTGCCAACAACAAGCGCAACAAGGACCGCAACAAGAAAGTACAGGCTGTCATCAAGCCCGAAATCTCTGACGAGGACGTAGCAAAGCAAGTAAAGGAAACCCTGGCACGCCTCACCAGCAAGAGCAAGACTGCCAAGGGTGCAAAATACCGTAAAGAGAAGCGCGAGCAAGCCCGCGCCATGCAAGAGGAAGAAATGCTCGAAGCAAAGGCAGAGAGCAAGGTTCTGAAGTTGACCGAGTTCGTAACCGCAAACGAGTTGGCCACAATGATGGATGTGCCTGTGACAAAAGTTATCGGTACCTGCATGAGCATCGGCATCATGGTGTCCATCAACCAACGCCTCGACGCTGAAACCATTGACCTCGTGGCAGAAGAATTTGGCTTCAAGACCGAGTTCATCAGCGCCGATGTGCAAGAAGCCATCGCCGTAGAAGAAGATAGCGAAGAAGACCTCCTCCCCCGCGCTCCAATCGTAACCGTAATGGGTCACGTAGACCACGGTAAGACCTCATTGCTCGACTACATCCGCAAGGCCAACGTAATCGCAGGCGAGGCCGGTGGTATTACCCAGCACATCGGAGCCTATAATGTGGAACTCGAAGACGGACGCCACATCACCTTCCTCGACACTCCCGGTCACGAAGCCTTTACAGCGATGCGTGCCCGCGGTGCTCAGGTAACGGACATCGCCATCATCATCATCGCGGCCGACGATTCTATCATGCCTCAGACAAAAGAGGCCATCAACCACGCCGTGGCTGCTAATGTGCCCATCGTATTTGCTATCAACAAAATAGATAAACCCACCGCTAATCCTGAGAAGATTAAGGAAGCCTTGGCAGCCATGAACTTCCTCGTAGAAGACTGGGGTGGTAAATACCAAAGCCAGGACATCTCCGCCAAGCAAGGTATCGGCGTTCCCGAACTCTTGGAGAAGGTGTTGCTCGAAGCCGACATGCTCGAACTCAAAGCCAATCCTAACCGTAAGGCTGTGGGTACAATCATCGAATCGTCGCTCGACAAAGGACGTGGCTATGTGGCTACCGTACTCGTTTCAAACGGTACACTCAGCCAAGGCGACGTGGTGCTGGCTGGTACAAACTACGGCCGCGTAAAGGCACTCTTCAACGAGCGTAACCAACGCGTGCAACAAGTAGGTCCTTCGCAAGCCGCTACTCTCCTTGGCTTCAACGGAGCACCTCAGGCCGGTGACCAATTCCACGTAATGGAGACCGAACAAGAGGCCCGCGAAATTGCCAACAAGCGCGAGCAACTCCAACGTGAGCAAGACCTCCGCACACACAAGATGCTGACCCTCGACGAAGTGGGCCGCCGCATCAAACTTGGCTCATTTAAGGAACTCAACATCATCGTCAAGGGTGACGTGGATGGTTCTGTAGAAGCACTTAGCGACTCGTTCATCCGTCTCTCTACTGAGACCATCGCCGTAAACGTAATCCACAAAGGCGTAGGTCAGATTTCTGAAAACGACGTTACCTTGGCTGCTGCATCACAAGCCGTCATCGTCGGTTTCCAAGTACGCCCCAGCCAATCAGCTCGTAAACTCGCAGACAAAGAGGGCGTGGAAATCCGCCAATACTCTGTCATCTACGACGCTATCGAGGAGGTGAAAGACGCTATGGAAGGTATGCTCGAACCTGTGATGAAGGAAGAAATGACAGCCACCATCGAGGTTCGCCAAGTTTACCACATCTCCAAAGTGGGCTATGTGGCCGGTGCATACGTTATCGACGGTAAGGTAAAACGCTCCGACAAGGCACGCCTCATCCGCGACGGTATCGTAATCTTTACTGGAGAAATCAATGCGTTGAAGCGTTTCAAAGACGATGTGAAGGAAGTTACCACCAACTTTGAGTGCGGTATCAGCTTGACCAACTGCAACGACATCAAGGAGGGCGACATCATCGAAACCTTCCAGGAAATTGCTATCAAGCAAAAGCTCTAATATATAGAACGGGTCTGCTTATCGGCGTGAGCTTCGGAGATTTTCGTCTCCATCAGCCGGTGTGCAGACCCGTTTTGTTTTTCAATAGCCAAAAAGACTTAGATAAGAAATATGTATATAGACATTTTCATCTCCGTCATCCTATTGTGGGCCATCATCAACGGCTGGCGCAACGGATTCTTCCAGGAACTCATATCCGGTATAGGATTGTTCGTAGGTCTTTTCGTTGCCGCCACATGCTATGAAACGTTGAGCGAATATCTTACAGTAGAGGGCAGCGAGACCAATATGGTTACCAGCATAGCCGCCTTCTTCATCCTATGGATTATCGTACCCATCGCCTTGGGCTTCGTCGCATTGCTACTGACCAAAGCCGTAAAATTTATGCAGTTGGGTATCCTCAATAGTATCTTGGGCTCCTTGGTGGGCGTCGTAAAATTTATCGTCCTCATCAGCTGCTTACTCAACATGATGGTGTCGCTGCATATACTCAACGATGAGAGAACCCAAGACAGCGCCCTCTTCAAACCCGTATTTGGTTTGCTGGAGGAACCCTTTAATAATGCTGTCTACAGATTAACAGAGTCTCAAACTTCTACGTATGACACACTCTGGGTGGACTTCTCCCAAAAAGAACTGCCCACCGACAGCCTTTAGAGGCTTATCTAATCACAACACAACCTCACTACCATGCAACCCGACTTAACACAAGAAAATATAGTAGAGGAGAAAAACCAATTTGTACGCGAAGTGGCCGAAAAGAAATACGAGTACGGCTTCACCACTGACGTACAGACGGAAATTATAGACTGCGGCCTCAACGAAGATGTGGTCCGCTTAATCTCTGCCAAGAAGGAAGAGCCCGAATGGTTGCTTGAATACCGCCTGAAAGCCTATCGCTACTGGCTCACTCTGAAACAACCCGACTGGGCACATGTCAATTTGCCGGAGATAGACTATCAGGCCATCTCCTACTATGCCGACCCCACGAAGAAGACCAAGGACGAGGGCAAAAAAGAGATTGACCCCGAGCTGATGAAGACCTTCGACAAACTCGGAATCCCACTCGAAGAACGTATGGCTTTGGCCGGAGTGGCAGTCGATGCCGTGATGGACTCCGTATCTGTCAAAACCACCTTCAAAGAGAAGTTGCAAGAAAAGGGTATCATCTTCTGCTCCATCAGCGAGGCCGTACGCGAAAATCCGGAGTTGGTGCGTAAATATTTAGGCTCAGTAGTGCCCTACCGCGACAACTATTTTGCAGCGCTCAACTCTGCCGTGTTCTCAGATGGCTCATTCGTCTACATCCCCAAAGGCGTGCGCTGCCCCATGGAGCTCTCCACCTATTTCCGCATCAACGCCCGCAACACAGGTCAGTTTGAGCGCACCCTAATCGTGTGCGACGAGGGCGGATATGTTTCCTACCTCGAAGGGTGTACTGCTCCCATGCGCGACGAGAACCAATTGCACGCAGCCATTGTTGAGATTGTAGTAAACAAAGACGCGGAGGTAAAATATTCCACCGTACAGAACTGGTATCCCGGCGACAGCGAAGGCCGAGGCGGCGTCTACAACCTCGTCACCAAGCGCGGCCAACTACGCGGAGCCAACTCCAAACTCTCCTGGACTCAAGTAGAGACCGGCAGCGCTATCACCTGGAAATACCCTTCGTGTGTCTTGATGGGCGACAACTCGCAAGCCGAATTCTACAGTGTGGCTGTCACCAACAACCACCAGGAGGCAGACACCGGCACTAAGATGATTCACATAGGAAACAACACGCGCTCCACTATTATCTCAAAAGGAATCTCCGCCGGTAAGAGCCAAAATTCCTATCGTGGTTTGGTGAAAGTGGGAAGCAAGGCCGACGGCGCCCGCAACTACTCCTCGTGCGACTCTCTGCTACTGAGCAGCACCAGCGGCGCACACACGTTCCCCTATATTGATGTGCACAACAACAATGCCATCGTAGAACACGAAGCCACCACCTCCAAGATTTCAGAGGACCAGCTCTTCTACTGCAACCAACGTGGCATCCCTACAGAGGCTGCTGTAGACCTCATCGTCAACGGCTATGCCAAAGAGGTCATCAACAAGTTGCCAATGGAGTTTGCCGTCGAGGCACAAAAGCTCTTAAGTGTGTCGCTCGAAGGCAGCGTGGGCTAACGCACCAACTTCTGCAGCATGAACATCTTGACCATCGAAAATCTCTCTGTCGGCTATGGGAAAGGCCGTAAGTGTTGCGTAGTAGGCAGTGGGCTGAACGCCTCTCTCCCTCCTGCGTCGCTCACCGCCCTCATTGGCTCCAACGGCGCCGGCAAGAGCACGCTGCTCCGCACCCTTTCCGGCTTCCTCCCTCCCTTAGGTGGCACCATCCGCTGGAAAGATTTCCCCGACGCCCCCCCTTCGCACCGGCAGCTCGCACGTCTCTTGTCCATCGTGCTGACTACCCGCATAGAATCCGACTTTCTTTCTGCGCGCGAAGTAGTGGAGAGCGGACGCTCCCCATATACGCCCTTCGACGGACGCCTCTCGCAGCACGACCACGATGTGGTGAACGAAGCCCTACGCCTTGCCGAGGCCGACCATTTGGCTTCGCGCCGCCTCCACCAGTTGAGCGATGGCGAGCGCCAGCGTGTCATGATAGCCAAAGCATTGGCCCAGGAAACACCGGTCATTCTGCTCGACGAGCCTACCGCCTTTCTGGACTTTGCAGGCAAGCTCAAGACCATGCGCCTCTTGCAGTGGCTGGCTCACGAAAAGGGAAAGACCATCCTCATCTCCACCCACGACCTGGAGCCGGCTTTCCACATGGCCGACCGCCTTTGGCTCCTCTCGCCTATAGCCATCACCGAAGGTGCACCACGCACCCTTGCCCACGAAGGCATTCTCCAGCGCTTCTTCTGCGCCGACGGCATGCACTTCGATAGCGAGGCGCTGCGCTTCACCTTTTAATATATATGTATCACATTCACCACTGACCCCACCCCTATTATGATAGTTTGCATAGCAGAGAAACCGAGTGTCGCCCGCGACATCGCTCAAATTCTGGGAGCCACCTCCCAGCGCGAGGGCTACCTCGAAGGAAACGGCTACCAAGTAACATGGACCTTCGGCCACCTCTGCGAACTAAAATATCCTGAAGACTACACCCCCGGTTGGAAACGCTGGAGCCTGGGACAGCTCCCCATGGTCCCCGCCCGCTTTGGCATCCGCCTCAAGCAAGACCAGGGCATCATACGCCAGTTTGCCATCATACAGAGCCTTATGGAAAAGGCCGACTACATCGTCAACTGCGGCGATGCCGGCCAGGAAGGAGAGCTCATCCAGCGCTGGGTGATGCAGAAAGCCGGCATCACCTGTCCCGTAAAGCGCTTGTGGATTTCTTCTCTTACCGAGGAGAGCATCCGCGAGGGTTTCGAGAAACTGATGCCGCAGGAGGAGAAGCAGTCGCTCTACGAGGCCGGACTATGCCGCGCCATCGGCGACTGGCTCTTGGGAATGAACGCCACACGCCTCTATACCTTAAAATATGGTAGGCAGGAAAAAGGCGTACCGCCGCTTTCCATCGGGCGTGTACAGACTCCCACCCTCGCACTGATTGTAAACCGCCAACTGGAGATTGAGAATTTCAAGCCCGAGCCTTACTGGGTGCTCACCACCCAATACCGCGACACCACCTTCACGGCCGTAGCTGCCGACGAGGAAGATGGAGCCGAAGGCAACGCTCCCAACTCCGCCCGCGGAGCTTTCCGCACCGAAGAGAGCGCCCGTGCGGCCCTCGAGCGCATCAAGGACGCCCCCTTCACCATCACCGGCGTACAGAAGAAGAACGGCACCGAAGCGCCCCCTCGCCTCTTCGACCTCACCTCCCTCCAGGTGGAGTGTAACAAGAAGCACGGCTACTCGGCCGAACAGACGCTCCAGCTCATACAGAGCCTTTACGAGAAGAAAGTAACCACCTACCCCCGTGTGGACACCACGTTCCTCAGCGACGACATCTACCCCAAATGTAAGAACATCCTGAACGGCATCTCCGGCCAATACGGCACCCTGCTACAACCCTTGCGCGGCGCCGCTTTACGCAAGAGCAAAAAGGTGTTCGACTCCTCAAAGGTGACCGACCACCATGCCATCATCCCCACCGGCGTAGCGGCCAACAACCTTACGGCCGACGAGCGCAATGTCTACGACATGGTGGCGCGCCGCTTCATCGCCGCCTTCTATCCCGATTGCAAGTTCCAATCCACCACCGTCACGGGCGAAGCCGCCGACGTAGCCTTCCGAGTGGGCGGCAAGGTGATAATCGAAGCCGGTTGGCGCAGCGTGTTCACCCCTGTGGAAGAGGAAGAGAACGCAGCAGCAGGCGAAGAGAAGAAGAACGCCGTGTTGCCCGAGTTTCAGAAAGGCGAAAGCGGTCCTCACGTGCCCGACCTCACGCAGAAAATGACACAACCGCCCAAGCCCTACACCGAAGCCACCCTCTTGCGCGCCATGGAAACCGCCGGCAAGAACGTAGAGAGCGACGAGCTGCGCGACGCACTCAAGGAAAACGGCATTGGCCGCCCCTCCACCCGCGCCGCCATCATCGAAACCCTCTTCCGCCGTGGCTACATCCGCAAGCAACGCAAGGCGCTCTCTGCCACCCCCACCGGCGTGGAACTCATCGGCCTCATCAAGGAAGAACTGATCAAGAGCGCCGAGCTCACAGGTATTTGGGAGAAGAAGCTACGCGAGATAGAGCGCCGCGAATATAGTGCTCCGCAATTCATTGAGGAGCTGAAGCAGATGGTAGACGGCATCGTCAAGCAAGTGCTGTCCGACAATGAGAACCGCCGCGTCAGCCTGGCACACCCCACCACCGCCAAAGAGGAAGCACCCGCCGAGAAGAAACCCCGCAAAAAGGTGGTGCGCGAAGGCAGCACCTGTCCCGAATGCGGACAGGGCAAGGTGATAAAAGGAAACACCGCCTATGGCTGCTCGCGCTGGAAAGAGGGATGCACCTTCCGCAAGCCCTTCAAGAAATAAGTGATTTCTGAAAGATACACTCCCTACACAACAAACGGAAGATACGAAACTACCGCCCCCAGGATTTCTCTCATCTTGGGGGCGCTTTTCTTATAATTCCATAAGTTCCGGTTCGGCTGTGCAGGGAGGCTAAAAACGGTCTTTGTAACCTCTTGATAATCAACAGTCATTTTGGGGCGTTTCGAAAGTCTGATCTACGAAAAATTCCGCAAGACCTAGGAAAAATTTCTTAAGACCTAGTTTTTCCTAGATAAGACTTTCGAAACGGGCATAAGCTACGGGGTGAAATTCGTAGGTCTTCTGCACCCTGATTCCTCCACTTACGTCCCCCGCCATGCCGACGCCCCCCTCGCGAAGCACGCTCCACATTTCTTCCTACAAACATTCCGCCGCACAGATGCGCCTCATTCATTTCTTTATCGTATCTTTGTTCTGCACAGAACGGGCCTCCCTCGCCCCGCTCATCTGCGGAGCGAAGGAACAAACGCCCGTTTACCACTAACTATCTAAAAACCAACGACAATGAAATTTATATCTTGGAACGTAAACGGCTTGCGCGCCTGCCACGGCAAGGGCTTCTGCGATGCCTTTGCGGCGCTCGACGCCGACTTTTTCTGCTTGCAGGAAACAAAGATGCAGGCAGGCCAACTTGACTTACAGTTTGAAGGCTATCAGTCCTACTGGAACTACGCTGAGAAGAAAGGCTACTCGGGTACGGCTATTTTTACACGCCACGAGCCGCTCGCGGTGACCTACGGCTTGGGCATCGAGGAACACGACCACGAAGGGCGCGTCATCACGCTGGAGATGCCGGAGTTCTTTCTCGTGACGGTCTACACGCCTAACTCGCAGGATGGCTTGCGCCGCCTGGACTACCGAATGAAGTGGGAGGAGGACTTCCGCGCCTATCTGCTGCGCCTGGATGAGCAGAAACCGGTGGTGGTGTGTGGCGACTTGAACGTGGCTCACCAGGAAATCGACTTGAAGAACCCCAAGAGCAACCGCCAGAATGCCGGCTTCACCGACGAGGAGCGTGAGAAGTTCTCCACGTTGCTCCAGGCCGGTTTCGTAGATACCTTCCGCCATTTCTTCCCCACACTGGAGGGCGCCTATTCCTGGTGGAGCTACCGATTCAGCGCCCGTGAGAAAAACGCAGGGTGGCGCATCGACTATTTCCTTACCTCCGAGCGCCTGCGCGGCTCATTGCAGGGAGCGTGCATCCATCCCGAGATTTACGGCTCCGACCATTGTCCGGTGGAACTTACTTTGGAACTTTAAGGCGTGGCCTGCGCCCAAGGCGTCATTTGCCCGAGTAGAAAAAAAGTGTTATTTTTGCACACTCAAAATGCTGAGTGTCGTTTCAATAGGCAGATGCAGAAACGATGCGCCTTATAAAACTATAGTATCATGTTCGCAATTATTATCAATGCGCTGGCCGTGGTGGCAGGAAGCGCCATCGGAGCTTTAGCCCGCAAAGGCATCCGCGAGAAGTATATCACCGTGCTCAACACAGCTATGGGCCTTGCCGTCCTGGTGCTGGGCGCCAATGTGGCAATGGCCAATATGCTGAAGAGCGAGTACCCCGTGCTCTTTATCTTTGCCCTCTCCTTCGGCGGCTTTATCGGCACGCTGTTGCGCCTTGACCAGCGCATGGAAAGCGCCATGAAGAAATTTTCGGGCGCCAATCTTTCAGAAGGCATCACCACCGCCGTGTTGCTCTGCTGCGTAGGCTCGTTGGCCATCATGGGGCCGGTGAACAGCGCCCTTTACGGCGACGACACCTTCCTGATGACGCTGGCCACGATGAACTTTGTGACGATGGTAGTGATAGCTTCGTCCTACGGATTTGGTACTGCGCTCACCGCCATTGTGGTGTTCCTCTGGCTGACCATTGTCTACTTCATCGCCAAGTTTTCCAGCCGCTTTATCTCTGAGGAACTGATTGCAGAAATCTCTGTCGTGGGAGGCGTACTGATTGCTGCCTCTGGTTTGGGCTTGCTTCAGATTAAGGACTGTAAGACTATCAACCTCTTGCCTTCCTTGTGCATACCTATTATCTTCTTCGCCTTGAAGCACTTGTTCAATTTCTAATCCCCATAAAGGCCTTGCCTGTCAACAAACAAGGGAGCACTATTTGATGTGCTCCCTTATTTTTTTCAGATAGTCGCCCAAGGCGGCCTCGTCTTTTCGGTCGATGATATCGAGCAGTTCTTTCAGCTCGTCGCGAATCCTGGCAACCTGCCCACCGGTGCGCGGATTGAAGAGAATCTCACGTAGCAGGCAATCGTCTTCGCTCAATACTCCGCGGGCAATCTTCATGTGTCGCTTGAAGGTAGTGCCTGGCGCGTCCTGATGCTTCATGACGGCGGCAAAAACGAAGGTGGAGACGAAGGGAATGCTCAGCGAGTAGGCCACGGTCTCGTCGTGCTCCTCGAAAGTATATTCGCAGATGTGCAAGCCCAGGCGGCTGTACAAGTCGCGGAAGAAGATGCGCCCCATATAGTCGCCCTCGCTGATGATAATAGCATTCTCGTTGCTCAAAGCGCCGAGGTTGGCGAAGGTAGGGCCAAACATCGGGTGGGTGGAGACGTAACGGAAGCCGCAGCCTTCGTAAAATTCTTGGAAGCCCGTCTTGACCGACGCAATGTCCGAAAGGATGCAGTCGGCAGGCAAATGAGGCATCACCTCGTTGAAGACACTGAGCGTATGCTTGAGGGTGACGGCGTTGATAACGAGTTCGGGACGGAAGTTGGCTATCTCTTCCAGCGAAGTGAACCGCAGGGTGTTGTACATAAATCGCAAGCGGCGAGGGTCCACATCGTAGACGGCTGTCTCATGGTCGAAATTAAGCAGGTCAACGAAGAAGGAACCCATCTTGCCTGCGCCGAGAATCAGGATGCGCATAATATATATATAATAATGTGTGGCGAGGGCGGAGGTAAAGACTACTTCCGTCTCGCCCTCTTCCGGTTACTTGTTCAGAATATCTATTTGCTGGCGGACGCTCTCTTCGTGTATCGCCTCAAAGATGCACTTCATAAAGTCGCTCGACATACCGCAGAGCACGCCTTGCGCGCCGCGCTTGTCAAGAATCTCGTTGTAGCGGCCGGTCTGTACGACGGTCATATTGTGCTCTCGCTTGTACTTGCCAATCTCTCGGCTCACGCGCATCCGCTTGGCCAATTGCTCAATCAAGGCATTGTCAATCTCGTCAATCTTTCGGCGCAAGGCCTCAAGGCTCTCTGTTGTCTGAGAGATGTTTCGGATGACGAGTTTATCGAGGATGAAGTCGAGCACATCGGGTGTCACTTGCTGCTTAGCGTCGCTCCATGCGCAGTCGGGGGTACAGTGGCTCTCCACCATAAGTCCGTCGAAGCCGAGGTCCATGGCTTGCTGGCAGAGGGGAGCTATGAGTTCGCGGGCGCCACCTATGTGACTCGGATCGCAGAAGATGGGGATGTTGGGAATGCGGCGGCGCAACTCGATGGGGATGTGCCACATGGGAACGTTGCGGTAGAGGCGTTTGTCATAGGAAGAGAAGCCGCGGTGGATTACGCCGATGCGCTTGATGCCTGCGCCGTTGATGCGTTCAAGTCCGCCCACCCACAAGTCGAGGTCGGGGTTCACGGGATTCTTTACAAGTACCGGGATGTCAAGTCCCTGTAGCGAGTCGGCCAGTTCCTGCATGGCGAAGGGATTGGCCACGGTGCGCGCACCCACCCAGAGGATGTCCATCTCAGCTTCCAGGGCCGCTTCCACATGGCGCGGTGTGGCCACTTCGGTTGTGATGAGCATGCCGAGCTCTTTCTTGACACGGGTGAGCCAAGGCAGACCATCTACGCCCACACCTTCAAAGCCGCCGGGCTTAGTGCGGGGCTTCCAGATGCCGGCGCGGAAGATGCGGATGCCTTTGCTGGCCAGGAGGGCGGCTGTTGCCATCACCTGCTCCTCTGTCTCGGCCGAGCAAGGACCGGAAATGACAAGCGGGCGAGCCATGGCGACGCCGGGGAGGTTCAGTGGTTCTAAGTTGAGAGTCATAATCTATGTTTTTTTATTGTGTAAAATTCTATAGGTGGTTTAGCCAAACACGGCTTTAATTCGCCGGAGCGCCTCGGCCAGTTGTTCTTCTTTGGCACAAAGCGAGATGCGGACGTAGCGCTTTCCGTTGCTGCCGAAGATAAAGCCCGGGGTGATGAAGACGCCGGCTTCGTGGAGCACGCGCTCTGTGAGTTGCTCGACATCGCTATACGCTTCGGGGATACGGCCCCAGAGGAACATGCCCACTTGCTCCTCGTCGTAGCTACAACCCAGTGCGTCCATGATGGCGCCTGCCAGTTTTCTGCGGCGGGCGTAGACGGTCACGTTGGCCTCTTCGTGCCACGCGTCGGAGTTGTTGTAGGCCTCGGCGGCGGCCAGTTGTAAGGGGCGGAAAGTACCTGAGTCGATGTTGCTCTTTACTTTCAGAATCCAGCCCACGAAGGTGGCGTTGGTGGCGAGCATTCCGACGCGCCAGCCGGGCATGTTGTGGCTCTTGCTCATAGAGTTGAACTCGATGCAGCACTCTTTGGCGCCCTCCACCTGCAGGATGCTCAAGTGTTCCTTGCCGAGGATAAAGCTGTAAGGATTGTCGTTCACCACTACGAGGTTGTGGCGCAAGGCAAAGTCTACCAGGCGTTCGTAGGTGGCTCTTTGAGCGGCGGCACCCGTTGGCATGTTGGGATAGTTCACCCACATGAGTTTCACGCCGCTGAGGTCCATCTTCTCCAGCTGCTCAAAGTCGGGCTGCCAGTTCATCTCGGGGCGCAGGTCGTAGTTGACAATCTCGCAGCCAAGCAGGCGTGAGAGCGAGGTATAGGTGGGGTAGCCGGGATTGGGCACGAGCACTTTCTCGCCGGGATTTACAAAGGCGAGGGTTACGTGCAGGATGCCTTCCTTCGAACCGATGAGGGGCTGAATCTCTGTTTGCGGATTCAGCTCTACGCCGTACCATCTTTTGTAGAATCCTGCCATCGCTTCGCGCAGAGGGGCGATGCCCACGGTGGGTTGATAGCCATGAGCGTCGGGGCGCACGGCCTCGCAGCAAAGGGTTTCGATGGTGGAGGGCGATGGTGGCATGTCGGGGCTACCGATGGCCAGGCTGATGATGTTGCGGCCGGCGGCATTGAGGGCTGCCACTTCTTTCAGTTTGCGAGAGAAGTAGTACTCCTGCACAGAGGCGAGGCGGCCGGCGGGCTGTATGTTGAAATTACTTGGCTGCATATTCTCCCAGGATAGTTAAGTCTTTTGTCAGTGGGCGCACCGCTTCGATGCTTTGGCGGTAGCGCGGGTAGTCATTGTGGATTACGTCGACGTAGAAGAGATATTGCCACTCCTGACCGATGATGGGGAGCGACTGTATCTTGGTGAGGTTGATGCGATAGAAGCTGAAGATGCTCAGCACCTGCGAGAGCGAGCCTTCCGAGTGGGGCAGCGCAAAGACGATACTGCTCTTGTCGCTCTGCTCCACATTGCGATACTGCGCGGCGTGGTTGGGGTGACTGAGCAAGAGGAAGCGGGTGAAGTTGTGCTTATTGTCTTCGATGGCCTGCTCCAGCACTTTCAGTCCGTAAAGGGGTGCGGCCCCGGCGTGGCAGATAGCGGCATGGCCGCGCATTTGGAGGCGACTGATGGTCTCGGCTGCACCGGCGGTGTCCTCAGCCTCCACCACCTTCATCTGTGGATGGCCGGCCAGGAAGTGGCGGCATTGCATCAAGGCCACGGGGTGGGAATTCACCTCGCTGATGTCAGCCCAGTTGTCCTCGGGCAGACACATGATGCTGTGTTCGATGTGCAGTTTGTGCTCGCCCACGATGGTGGTACCGCTGTCGCGCAGCAACTCGTAGTTGTGCAAGAGGCTGCCGGCAATGGTGTTTTCAATGGCCATGAGTCCGAGCATGGTCTCGTCGGCGCGCATGGCCTCGAAGAGGGCCTCGAACGTGCCGCAGCACACAAGTTCTATCTCCTCATCGGGGAAAAGTTGATGGGCAGCTATGTCGTGGAACGAGCCCTTGATTCCTTGTATCGCTATTCTCTTCATATCTCCGTGGCCAACAAAAAATCCCGCTTCTTGCGAGGCGGGACTTGTTGGTTCTTTGTTTTATACTGTTCGGCATACAACATCCCGCTCTGCTTGTGTGGCAAAGTAAAAATAAAAGTAAAAGCTAAATGTTGCAGCGTTATTCATTTGTCTATCAAAATGCTTTTGTTACCGACAAAAGTAGTATTTAAAATCCAACCGACAAACATTTTGTAAGAAAAATTGGCGTTCTACGAAAAAAATGACGCTTCGTAGCCTATTCTCAGACTTCCAGAGTCTCTCCCTGGGGCTTCCTATCCTCTGCCAGGCCTATTCTCCCACCCCTTCAAAGCCCATTCCTTCACCCCCATTGGCTACGGCCTTTTCGAAAGTCTGAGCTAGGAAAAACTAGGTCTTAAGAAATTTTTCCTAGGTCTGAGAAAATTTTTCGTAGATCAGACTTTCGAAACGCCCCAAAATGCCTACTGATTTTCAAGTGGTTACAAAGGCCCGAAAATCGTTCTTATCCTACCACTCAAAGCCCCGGCTCATCGCCCTCAGCCCACCGAGGCTACAGAAGAAAAGGCAAAGTGTTTTTCTGAAAGATGAAAGCCCTTTGTGTCAATATTTTCGTATATTTGCAACGTGGTTTGTCTGCTCGCCAGAGCTATTAGCAATACACTCCAAGCGGGTTTGTCGACAGACCTATTTATTTTATCTACGCCACATAATATAATTGCATATGAAAAAAACTCTACACAAAATCACAGCCGCTCTGTTGCTCCTCTTCGTAGCCCAGAGCGGTGCGGCACAAGAGAAGATTGTGACCGTGTATTCTCTCGGCGACGACGAAGAGCTTATCGGACTTTATGCCGGCTCCACAGCCAATGGCTGCTCACCCAGCGGCGAATACGTAGTGGGCTATGGCACCGACTTTTCTCAATACGCTTTCCTTTGGAGCAAGACTACGGGCAAGTTTTCCCTTATCTCAGGCTCTTTCCAGGACGAAAGCTACGCCTACGACGTATCTGACAACGGCACCGTAGTGGGTGTGTTTGCCACCGACAACGACGGCGAGGTAGAACAAGGTACTACGCCCTACATCATTCCCGGCTACTGGAAAGACGGTGTGTGGACAGCGCTCGAACTGGCCACTCCCATGATGCGCGGCGATGTGAACGGATCGGCCGAGGCCATCTCCGGCGACGGACGCACCATCGTGGGCTACGTTCGCGACACCTATCAGCAACACTACTACGATGTGTCAACCGGCAACATGAACGCCGTGAAGGAAGTGACCAAGTTGCGCCCCGCCGTATGGATTGACGGCAAACTCCAACCCTGGGAAAACCTGCCCTTCGGCGAGACCATCGGACAAGGTATGTGGGCCAACTACATGTCTGACGATGCCTCTGTGCTGGGCGGCGTGGCCGAACACGACAGCGGCAGCCGCTCGCCGGCCATGTGGGTGAACGGAGAACTGAACCGCCTCTACGGAAAAACAGATATCGACATCAACGTAGACCTCTACTTCTATGCCGGCTATGTATACGGCATCAGCCACGACGGCAAATACGTGACTGGCACCTGGTGTCCGCAGGGCGACGACGGATACTCTCCCACCGTGGGCTTCATTTACAACGTAGAGACAGGCACCACCGAAGAATTAGACGGTTGGGGAGCCTGCACCGCCATCCTTGACGACGGCACCGTGTTTGGCCACACAGGTTTTCTCGGTGAGAGCCTCATCCGCACCAACGACTTCAACGGAAAATTTGCCGACTACGTGAAGCAAGTGACAGGCGCAGAGCCTTCAGCAGAACTGCCCAACACCATCATCAGCGCTTCGCGCGACGGCAAAATGGTGTGTGGCTATTTCGTAGACTACACCGACGTAGGCCCCATGATGATGCCCAGCATCGTAGTGTTCGAGGACAAAGCCAGTGGCATCGACGGTGTGCAAGCAGCGCATAGCATCAGCATAAAAGAGGGTGTAGCCACAGCTCCCGGTGCCAAAAGAATGGCTGTATACGATGCTGCCGGACGCCTCGTAGCCGAAGCCGCCAAAGAAGAAATAGCCCTCAACGGCGCTAAAGGCGTAGTGGTGGTAAAAGCCAGCTACACCACCGGCGGAACAGTAACCAGCCAGTTCCTCGTTAAGTAAGAAACCCTTATACATAAAGCATAGCAAGCCGGCGCCGACTACAGAAAGCCAGCGCCGGCTCTCTGTTTTCTCGCTCTCCACAAGAAACAGAAACTCCCCGCTTTCCAATCCCCACACAACTCCCACACATTATTATATAATATGTATAGCAAAAAAATAATCGCCGCCGCATTGAGCCTCACAATGGGCTTCGCCCTGCCAACTATGGGGCAAGAAAAATTTGTAGATGGCCGGAAGGATCTCTTCCTTTGCGATTTCCAAAACCTTGAGGTAAGCAACCAACTCTTCAGCCACTACGACCTGGCAGAACTGCAGCCCTCTTCGTTCATGCAAAACCTGGGTTTCGCCGTAGGCCGCTCCTGGCTCTTCAAACTCATGGACGACCAAACTTCTGTGAACTTCTTTGCCGGCTCATGCTCCGAGTTCAACCCCGCAGGCACTGCCAACGCATGGCTGGTGAGCTGCCGCATCGACATCCCTGCCAAAGGTTGCAAACTGACTTGGAAATCTGAATCGCTCAACGCCAACAAACTCGACGGCCTTAAGGTGTTCATCTCCACAAAGGGAAACACGCCCGAGAAAGACTTCCCCGCCACACCGGCTTGGGAGAGCAAAGCCGAATCTGCCGGAGCATCTGACATGCTCGATGGCGAATGGCTCGAGCACGAACTCTCGCTCGACGAATATGCCGGCAAGAGCATCTGGATAGCCTTTGTCAATCAAACAACTGACGGACAGGTGCTCTGCCTGGACGATGTGCGCGTTTTCTTCGACGGCAACTACTCCGTAGAAAGCACCATGCCGCGCCTGTGCAAAGACAACAGCATCGTAGTGAAGGGACGCTTCCTTGCCAAGCGCACCCCGGTGAATGCCTACACCATCTACTGCCAAGGAGAAAGCGGCGAACTCCTCTCGCAGACTTTCTCCGGCCTCAACCTGCAGCCCGGCGAGAGCCACGAATTTACACTTGAGAAAGCCCTGACCTTAAAAGAAAAAGGAAACTATAACACCTACCAACTCTGGGCCGAGGTGGAGGGCGACCAAAGCATCGGCTTGACCGACTCTGTGGCCGGCGTGAATTTTGTTCCCACTCGCCGCGTTGTACTTGAGGAAGGCACAGGCACATGGTGCGGCTGGTGTCCACAAGGTATTTTGGCTATCGAAAATCTCCACTCGCTCTACGGCGACCAAATCATCTCCATCGCCGTACACAATGGCGACGTGATGACAGTAGATGCCTACGATGCCGCATTGACTTTCCCCGGATATCCCATGGGCGTGGTGAATCGCCGATATGCCGCCTACCCCATGCGACAAGTAGGCAACGAGTTTTTTATGGATGGTGCCGGCACCTTTGTAGAGGCAGTGGAAACAGCCCTGCAGGAACTGCAAACCGTAGAGACCATCTTGACAGAGGCTTCTCTTGAAAACGGAACTCTGAAGCTCCACTCCGAAACTCGCTTTGCGCTCCAGCCCGAAGCAGGCAACTACCGCGTGGTCTACGTAGTGATGGAGAACGACGTAACACCTGCCAAGGCTTACCAATCCAACTACTTGGCCACCTACGATTTGCCTATCTTCGGCGAATTTGGCCGCGGCGGCGAATACGGTAAGACGGTCATCAACAACCTTGCGTTCCAGGAAGTGGCCAGAACCATCTACCCTTCTTTCAATGGCGAGGCAAATATCGTACCTAACAATCCCGTGGCCGACGAAGTCTATGCGCACAATGCAACGATTGACCTGGCTCGCGTAACTGTGGAGGACAGCACCTGCCTTGTGGCTGTGGCAATGCTCCTGGACTACCAAACGGGCTACGTACTTGCTGCCGACAGCAAACCTGTGGTTTTCAAAGAGGGCACTACCGGCATCGGGCACGTAGAGAACAGCGCCGCTCTCCGGCCTGCTGACATCTACGACTTGAAAGGCCGCCGCGTGAGCCGCAATGCCACCAACATGGAAGCCTTGCCTAAGGGCATCTATGTGGTGAACGGAAAGAATATTGTGAGATAAATCTTTGAGACATAAAGTAAGGACTGCAAACCCACAGGAGGTTTGCAGTCCTTTTTTATACAGACCTTAAAGCCGGTAGGCCTAAGGTAGCAATACTTTTTGAGTAGGGGCGGTGGCGTTTCCTTTTTCGCGGAGGATGTACATACCCTTGGAAAGTCCCGAGGTCTTTAGTTCGGAGGCTTTCACCACGGCTCTTTGATGGCCAAAGAGGTCGTACACTTCCAGCTCGGCTGAGGGTGAAGAGAAGTGGCTTCCTATTTTTCCGATACCCACTGTCGGTTCTTCCGGCGCCACTGATGTGTATGCAAACTCCACTGCCTCGTTCATGCGGCAAGCCACCACATTGTCCATCAGACCATCCATTCGCTTCACGTAGGCTACTACGCGCGCCTGGCTCAACGGATTGAAGGTGTAAGGTCCACCGGAAATCTGCACCAGGTGGTCTGTACTGAACTCGCAGGCGTAGCGGTAGACTCCCCCCTCCACTTCGCAACTGCCACAGTCGAGATAAGCGCCTTCGCCATTGGCCGGCGAGAGCGCGCGCAGCGCAGCGTTGTGCGTATAGTCGGCATCAGAAAGAGCACCAGCCTGATAAGCGTAAACACTGTCTTGCAGCAGCGCCACGGTGACGCGGTAGAGGCCGGGCTCGGCGGTCTTGACGCCCACCTGGACACTGATGTTTTTCTCCTCGGCATTATAGGCTGCCGAGAGGGCTACGTTGGTCTTCGCCTCACTGTTGAGGGCTTCCGTCACCGACTCATTCAAGAAATACATAAAGCCATCTTTGGTAAGGCCGGTGGTTTCCCATTCCTCGCAGAAGTTTATCTGCATATTGGGATAGGCTTTCAGTCCCACCTGGAAATGCATCACATCGGCGGCTTCGCAATAGAGCGGATCGTAGATAGTATAGGAATGATAAGCCAGATTGCACACACGGTCGGCTTGCTCATACTCGCTAAAAAATTGCCTTATCGCACCTTTAGCGTTGGGGCAGTAGCCACATTGCACGCCTGTACCTTGAAGAATCAAGGCCCTGGTAAGGAAGTCTGTCGAAGCGGGTTGTGCGTCCTCGGGCAGTGCAGGCAGGTGGTGGAGGGCTTTGACGGTGAGCTGGGCGTCCATCGAACTCTTGTCGGCATAGGTGGCATAGAAGCGATAGTCGCCGGGGCTGGTGCATACATACTCCGGAGAGCCGAGCACGTTTCTCTCGCCGCCGGGACCATATACGTAGAGGGTAGCTTCCTCAGTAACCTCTTCTTCGCCATCGAACACGGCAAAGCCCACCTCTGTGGCATCATTTAATCCCACATATTTTTCTGTGGCAGCAAGGGTGAGTCCTGTGGAGGAGGTTACGCGGTTGGGATAGTCGCTGCCCACCGAGTTGCCGATAAACTCTACGGCTACCGACTTGAGATAGAGGTGTTGCTTATAGGCCAACGAGGTGGCGCGGAAAGCCAGATGGAACGGCTCGCCGGCTTTGGCCTCTACGAAGAAGAAGGATTCGTAGTTCTTGTTCTTAAGGTCGATGTGCGTAGCCTTTTTCTCCATCTCCTCGGGCACGGCTGAAGGGCCGTAGTAGACTTCCATCTGCTCGGAGTAGAAACTGCCGTAGTAGGTGTAGCGCACCATCAGCATACCATTGGCCACGGGGGTGATGGCAGGAGAGACTAACCAGTCGTCGGCCGGGTTGGAGTAGTGATAACGATAGATGACGGGGCCCGGGGCTTGCTCCGTTGTGTACTCCCAACTTACGCCGTCGCTGTTGGCATCTACCACCTGCCACTGCAGAAAATCGTCGTTCGTAGCAAAGCTTGACTGCCAAAGAACATCGGCCGCCCGAGCGGGAAGCACCAAGCCGAGGGCGATAAGAAGAAGTAGTTTTTTGGAAATGGATAGTTTCTTCATAGCTCTATTTATTTATAATTCTTCGGGCTACAAAGATAACATAATACACAGACAAAAGAGGGCTACGGAGCGGGAATCAAAAAAAATTGTAAATATTTAGGGTTTACATACATATTTTATAGGAACCGAATCGGGCAGCTGCGGCGCAAAGAAAGAGGCTGAAATCGGGGTGCAAAAAAGATGCTGCACACACCTCGTAATTTACTGCCGTTTCGAAAGTCTTATCTAGGAAAAACTAGGTCTTAAGAAATTTTTCCTAGGTCTTAAGAAATTTTTCGTAGATCAGACTTTCGAAACGCCCCAAAACGACTACTGATTCTCAGATACTTACAAAGAGCAAAAACCGACCTTTTTCTTACCGCTCATAGCTTCTGCCTCAATCACCCGGAAGGCCGGTCTTGTAGACAATGCGGAAGTCGCCCTCCTTGTAGCTGGTGCTGGTAATGCGGAAGTGGCCAATCTCGCGGGTGGTCTTCACATGGGCACCAATGCACACGCAGTGGTCATAGTTGCCAATGCTCACCAGGCGCAGCGGCCCAGTCAGCCCCTCGGGCAACTTGTCGAGCGACACGTCGGAGGGTATCTCCTCGCGCTCCACCATGCGCGAAGTGACGGGCAGGTCCTGCGCTATCAGCTCGTTCATCTTAGCCTCTATCGCTGCTATCTGCTCGGCCGTGGGCGCAATGGGCAGGGGCCAGTTGATTTTACTTTTCTTACGCTCGATGTGGGTGTTGCGACTGCGCGGACAGCTAAACATCCGCAGCATGGTCTGGTTGAGCAAGTGTTCGGCGGTGTGGGCAGGCGGAAACTCCTGCTTATTGTGCTCGTTGAGGGTGGGGGATTCAGAGGTCATTGGTTATTTTGGTTGATGAGCAATTTGCAAAATCTGTATAAGGCCTTTCTGTTAAATAAACTTGCCCCTCAGGGGCTATATTTTATAGCGTAGGCCGTAAGGCCTATGGAATAAAGTGATAGTAAAAATAAGTATAAGCCCTGTAAGGGCGAAATTAGATATATCTTTCGTCATACTCTATCTTATAGGCTTTTAATAAAGATAGAAGTTCCATTCTGACATGAACCCCGAAAGTTAGACAAAAAACTTTCGGGGTTTTGTTATGTCTAAAAAATTAAAGAAACATGGCTATGCAGAAAGATTGAAGTATATGCATATGCTTGAAAATGGATATAGTAGAGAGTATATCCATCGCCA
>JAZTXL010000038.1:0-83403 GCA_045636405.1 Alloprevotella sp. | reverse complement strand
CTTGTCCTTGCTATCGGGTTAAAAGCCCGGAAATACCTTCGCCACCGAAACGGGAATGACCAACTGATGCGGAATATGAGAAGACACGAATGGAGGTAAACGAAAACTGTGGCAGATTCAAATAGAAAAGAATATCCGGCTAAAGACGGCTAAAAAAGAAAGGAACTTGCCCATAAGCGAAAAAAGGAATGTGTTTTCACGTCTTTGTCGGAAGCCTGCTTTTGACGGAAACGGGAAGACTTTTTCCTTCGCTTATGCAATCATCGGAGGTTGGTTGTCAGCATTTATGCCGACAACGAAACGAAGAAGCTGAAAAGAAAAATTCGGAGCGGTGGAAAGGTAAAGCCTACCACTTTACACAACCGAATAAAAACAAGAATCTCCGCCTGCTAACGGTATGTCCTCATACCATCAGCAAACGGAGATATTTGTTTCGGTTGTACCATAAGTCCGATGGGTGTTTGTCTGGATTCATTCAGGTTACACTTATCGGACTGCCAACAATGGCTTTACCAAAAATGCGGGCGGAACGGAATTTTTCTTTGGGAGTTTTTTGTGAAATGAGAGAATATAAGTACCTTTGCGATACAGAAAGAGTTGTTTGATATAAGCAAAGCACAGCGTATCGGTGCGGTGGTAATGTCGCTAAATCGTTACCAACAACTTTTGACCTCTTTATTGACTTCTGTCACTCAATTAGATACGATTTTCTTTATTATCCCTTGCAAAAATACTAAAAAAACAAATGTGATTTGATTGAAATTGCATTTATTCGTAGTTTAGGAATCAAAAATATATATAAAAAAACTTTCATTTATAGAAAATGTACTAACTTTGCATGAGGAGGAAATAACTCTAAACCCCAATAGTGAATTCGTTATTATCAAAAAATACGAGTATTGTATTCTATAATTTTTTAATTAATTACACACATGGAATATTCACACGAAGTTCAGAACATGTGTTGCGTGGCTAAAGGCCCCAACCATGGTCCCGCCCCCATTCCTGAAGAAGGTAAGTGGGTTCAGGCAAAGGAAATCAAGGACATCTCAGGTCTGACTCACGGTGTGGGTTGGTGTGCTCCCCAGCAGGGTGCATGTAAACTCACTTTAAACGTGAAGGAAGGCGTTATTGAAGAATGTCTCGTTGAAACTATCGGTTGTTCAGGTATGACTCACTCAGCAGCTATGGCTTCTGAAATTCTTCCTGGCAAGACTATCCTCGAAGCACTCAACACTGACCTCGTTTGCGACGCTATCAACACTGCTATGCGTGAACTCTTCTTGCAAATCGTGTATGGTCGTACACAATCTGCTTTCTCAGAAGGTGGTCTCGTAATCGGTGCTGGTCTTGAAGACTTGGGTAAGGGCTTGATTTCACAAACTGGTACTCTCTATGGTACTAAGGTGAAGGGCTCTCGCTACTTGCAATTGACTGAAGGTTACATCACTAAGATGTTCCTGGACAAGGATGACCAAGTATGTGGTTACGAATTTGTACACATGGGCAAGTTCATGGACGCTATCAAGAAGGGTGTACCTGCAGACGAAGCCTTGAAGAGTGTAACAGGTACCTATGGCCGTACTAAGGCTGAAGATGGTGTTGTTAAATCTATTGACCCCCGTCACGAATAAAATAAGGAGGATTTGCAATTATGATTAGAGAAGTAAAATTTGAAAGTCAAGACCGTCGTATCAAGCAAATTCTGGCTTGTTTGAACTCACACGGTATCTCATCTATCGAAGAAGCTAACCAAATCTGTGAAGCTGCAGGACTCGATCCCTATCAAACTTGCGAAGAAACACAGATGATTTGCTTCGAAAATGCTAAGTGGGCTTACGTAGTAGGTACTGCTATCGCATTGAAGGAAAAGGCTAAAAATGCTGTAGAAGCAGCTGAATATATCGGCGAAGGCTTGCAAGCATTCTGTGTGCCTGGTTCTGTAGCTGACGACCGCAAGGTAGGTATTGGCCACGGACAATTGGCAGCTCGCTTGCTCTCAGAAGACACTAAGTGCTTTGCTTTCCTCGCAGGTCACGAATCATTTGCTGCTGCTGAAGGTGCTATCAAAATCGCACAAATGGCTAACAAGTCAAGACCCGCAGACAAACCATTGCGTTGCATCCTCTGTGGTCTTGGTAAGGACGCTGCTATGATGATCAGCCGTATCAATGGTTTTACTTACGTACAAACTAAGTTCGACTACTTCACTGGCGAACTTAATGAAGTACAACGCATTGCATATAGCAATGGCCCACGTGCAGCTGTAAACTGCTATGGTGCTGACGATGTACGCGAAGGTGTATCTATCCTTTGGAAGGAAGACGTAGACGTATCTATCACAGGTAACTCTACTAACCCTACTCGTTTCCAACACCCAGTAGCTGGTACTTACAAGAAGGAACGTGTACTCGCTGGTAAGCCTTACTTCTCAGTAGCTTCTGGTGGTGGTACCGGTCGTACACTTCACCCAGATAATATGGCTGCTGGTCCAGCATCTTATGGTATGACTGATACCCTCGGTCGTATGCACTCTGATGCTCAATTTGCTGGTTCTTCATCAGTACCTGCACACGTTGAAATGATGGGCTTCCTCGGTATTGGTAACAACCCAATGGTAGGATGTACAGTAGCTTGCGCTGTTCAAGCTGACCTCTTCCTCAACAAGAAGTAATTCGCATACATATTAGTTTAAGTAGGAAGAGAGCAAGAGCTTTCTTCCTACTTTTGTTTTCATTCTACCTAAACCTATAGGAGAAACGTTTTCTTGTAATTCAAGTACGAACTAACATTGGATAGATAAATTGCTGTCAACCATTATCGACACTTATAGATTTGAGGTGTACTTAAAAAAGTTGACAGTTACAACTTTAATACTATATATAAATTCTCTTGTACCTATAGAAGTTTACACTTGCTTATACGGAGATTTTTGTATCCCTTTGTTCATATTCAAACAAATGCGTATCTTTGTAAAATTAAAACAAACTAAGACGATTATAACTATTTTATGAAATACGAATTGAATTCCGGATTGGCCAAGATCCTTGAAATAAGTAAAAATGAAGCCCTACGTCTTCATGAAAGTTCAGTAAGAGCAATTCACCTGCTGCTTGCTCTTTTACATGAAAAAGAAGAAACCCTATATCTTATTTTGAAACAACTTGGAATCTCTCCTGATGAAATAGCGAAATATGCAGATATGAATAAAGAGCAGCATCAGGAAGTTGATAAGTCAAATAACAATACACAATTGACAGAAGAAGCAACTCGAATCCTACGATTAAGCCTTCTAGAAGCACGTATAGAAGGGAAAGAAGCAGCTGAGGAGAAGCACCTATTTCTGGCTATGCTACATGATAATGCCAACTCTGGAAAGAACATATTGAGCCATTTTGGCATAAACTACAATAAAGTTCTTTCTATCTTAGGAAGGGAGCAGCAACCACATGCAGGATATGGATTCGGAGAAATTGAAGACGATAATGATTTAAATGATTCCCCACAATACGCCAATAACTCTCAAACATCTACAAACAAAAAGAAGAACGAAAGTACTTCTGATACTCCTATGTTGGATAATTTTGGCCTAGACCTAACCCAAAAAGCCAAAGAAGGAGTTTTGGATCCTATTATAGGAAGAGAAAATGAAATTCTCCGATTAGCACAAATCCTATGTCGTAGGGGTAAGAATAATCCTGTTCTTATTGGGTTACCTGGAGTTGGGAAAAGTGCAATTGTCGAGGGATTAGCACAATTAATTACTGAAAAAAAAGTACCACGTCCGCTTATAGGGAAAAGGCTTATCACCCTAGACATGGCAGCTATTGTAGCAGGAACACAATACCGTGGACAATTTGAAGAACGCTTAAGAAAACTTATCGAAGAGCTAAAAAGTCATTCTGACATCATTATATTTGTAGATGAGCTACATACTATTGTAGGGGCTGGTTCTGCTCCTGGAAGTATGGATGCTGCCAATATCTTAAAGCCGGCGCTTGCTCGTGGCGAAATGCAGTGTATTGGAGCAACGACAATGGATGAATATCGTAAAAGCATAGAAAAAGATGGTGCTTTAGAAAGAAGATTCCAAAAAATAATTGTTGAACCTCCTACAACTGAGGAAACTATCAAAATATTGAATGGAATAAAAGAGCGTTATGAAGACTTCCATAATGTATTTTATACAGACGAAGCAATAAAGGCTTGCGTTAAATTAACAGAGCGCTATATAAGTCATCGTGCTTTTCCTGACAAAGCTATAGACGCTATGGATGAGGCAGGTAGTAATGCACAATTGTCTGCTGCTAACATGCCTACTGGGATTAAAGAGAAAGAAGCTGCAATAGAATCCTTAAAGCGAGAGAAGAATGCTGCAGCTCAAGAACAGAACTACGAAGAAGCTGCGCGTCTTAGAGACTTAGTTCTTTCTGCCGAGAAAGAACTAAAGATAATGGAGGAAGAATGGAAAAAGAAAAGAAAGGAAAACCGAGTTGAAATAGGTGAACATGATATAGCAGCAGTGATTGCTAGTGCAACTAATATTCCGATTAACCAGTTAAAAGAAGAAGACAAACAAAAGCTAAAGGGATTATATTCAGAATTAAGCAGAAAAGTTATTGGACAAGATACTGCAATTAAACAGATTTCTAAAAGTCTGATAAGAAACAGTCTTGGGCTTAAGAATCCCAATAGACCTATCGGGACTTTTCTTTTTGTTGGACCTACTGGAGTTGGAAAGACACATTTAGTTAAAAAATTAACACAATATATGTTTGGGAATATTGATTCTCTGATTCGTATTGACATGAGCGAATACAATGAGAAGCATACTTCCAGCAGATTGCTTGGTGCCCCTCCGGGATATGTGGGATATGATGAAGGTGGACAACTAACGGAAAAAGTAAGACGTCACCCCTACTCTGTTGTACTATTAGATGAAATAGAAAAAGCACATTCTGAAGTTTTTAATATGCTCCTACAAGTCATGGACGAAGGACGTATGACTGATGGAAGTGGTAGAACTGTAGACTTTAGAAACACTATCATTATTATGACATCTAACTGTGGAAGTCGACAAATCATGGATTTTGGCGGTGGTGTTGGTTTTAATACAGAAAGTGCAAATGATGCTCAGAAACACAATAGCATTGTAATGAAAGCGCTGCAACGCCAATTTGCCCCCGAGTTTTTAAATCGTCTGGATGATATTATCATGTTCGAATCGCTTTCAAAAGAACACATTTCGGAAATTGCTAAATTAGAAATTTCCGAAATAGAGGAAAGACTTTATAACATTGGCTACAAACTAAACCTAACTGATTCCGCAATAAACCTTATTGCACGAAAAGGCTATGATGAAAAATATGGCGCTCGTGCATTAAAAAGGACAATTAAAAACGAGTTGGAGGATCTTCTTTGCAATATTCTAATCAATGAAGAAACAGATAGTATGGAACTGAACATTGATGCCAACGAGACTGACGAAACTTTGTATTTAATCAAATAATGATATTTAATAATTTTTTGACATGAACTATATACAAACAGAAATAAAAGGTGTTTGGATATTGGAGCCCAAACTATTTAGAGATGACAGAGGCTATTTCATGGAAACATGGAGACAGGAAGATTTTGATAAGAACATAGGATATCCGGTACAGTTTGTACAAGACAACCAATCTAAATCTTCTTATGGTGTGTTAAGGGGACTCCACTATCAAAAAGGGGATTTATCTCAAGCAAAATTAGTTCGTGTAATTTCCGGAAAGGTATTAGACGTTGCTGTTGATTTAAGAAAAGATTCTGAGACGTTTGGAAAATATGTTGCTGTAGAACTCAGCGAAGAAAACAACAGACAGTTATTTATTCCTCGTGGATTTGCACACGGTTTCCAAGTGCTCTCTCCATCAGCAACATTTGCTTACAAAGTAGACAACAAATACGCACCAGAAGCAGAATGTAGTATTTTATATAATGATGAAGTCCTAAATATTCAATGGCCCATCACGAATAGTGAGCATCTTATATTATCTGAAAAAGATTTGCAACACGCTGTCTCTTTCAATGAAGCTGAAAAATTTTAGTAGAACATAAGCATTCATTAATGATGAAAAATATCCGCAACTTCTGTATTATTGCTCATATTGACCATGGCAAAAGTACATTAGCAGACAGACTTCTTGAATACACAAAAACCATTGAAGTAACAGCCGGGCAAATGCTCGATGATATGGATTTGGAAAAAGAACGTGGTATCACGATTAAAAGTCATGCCATTCAAATGAATTATCAATTAGATGGTGAACAATATATTCTTAATCTAATTGACACTCCGGGACACGTCGACTTTTCATACGAAGTATCTAGATCGATTGCTGCATGCGAAGGATGCCTCTTAATTGTTGACAGCACACAGGGTGTACAAGCACAAACTATTTCTAACTTATACATGGCCATTGAGCATGACTTAGAAATTATTCCTGTGCTTAATAAATGTGACATGGTGAATAGCATGCCTGAAGAGGTTGAAGATGAAATTATTGAATTGCTGGGATGCAAACGTGAAGAAATCATTCGTGCATCAGGAAAAACCGGACAAGGCGTTGACGAGATTTTACGAGCAGTATGTGAGCGCATCCCCCACCCTAAGGGAAATCCAGACGGACCATTGCAGGCTCTCATTTTCGACTCTGTTTTTAATCCATTCAGAGGCATTATAGCATATTTCAAAATAGAAAATGGTAGTATCAAAAGTGGAGATAAGGTATTATTCTTCAATACAGAGAAAGAATATACTGCTGATGAAATAGGTGTTTTAAAGATGGATTTATCTCCACGTAAGGAATTAACCTGTGGAGATGTGGGTTATATTGTTTCCGGAATAAAAACTGCAACTGAAGTAAAAGTTGGTGATACAATAACTCACGTGACTAATCCATGTGAAAAAGCCATAGATGGTTTTGAAGAGGTAAAACCAATGGTGTTTGCCGGTGTATATCCTATAGAAACCGAAGACTTTGAGCAATTAAGAGCCAGTTTAGAAAAGCTACAACTGAACGATGCTTCTCTAACTTTTCAACCTGAAAGTTCTGTCGCACTAGGATTCGGATTCAGATGCGGATTTCTTGGACTGCTCCACATGGAAATTATCCAAGAGCGTCTGGATCGAGAATTTAACATGAATGTCATTACAACTGTGCCGAATGTAAGTTACAATGTGTTTGACAAGCATGGTGAAATGAAAGAGGTTCATAATCCGGCCGGTATGCCAGAAATTACAGAAATAGACCATATCGAAGAACCATATATTCGTGCCAGTATCATTACTCGTACAGACTACATCGGCAACATTATGACCCTCTGTTTGGGTAAAAGAGGAGAACTGATAAAGCAAGAATATGTATCAGGAAATAGAGTGGAACTTTATTATGATATGCCACTCGCAGAAATTGTAATAGACTTCTATGATAAATTAAAGAGTATATCTAAAGGATATGCTTCATTCGATTATCATCCCTTAGGATTCCGTCCTTCAAAACTTGTTAAGTTAGACATTCTACTGAATGGAGAGCCGGTGGATGCCTTGTCTACACTGACTCACGTGGACAATTCCGTACATTTCGGAAGAAGAATATGCGAGAAATTAAAGGAACTATTGCCACGTCAACAATTTGATATAGCAATTCAAGCAGCCATTGGTGCAAAGATTATTGCGAGAGAGACCGTAAAACAAGTACGCAAAGACGTAACAGCCAAATGTTATGGTGGTGACATCAGCCGTAAACGCAAATTGCTTGAAAAGCAAAAGCGAGGTAAGAAGAGAATGAAAGAAATTGGAAATGTTCAAGTTCCTCAAAAAGCATTCCTTGCAGTATTAAAATTAGATTAAGAAAAGGACCTCGTGTAATGAAAAATGCTATCAAGAAAAGTATTATAGGATTTTTATTCATCCTTTTTCCTTTCATTATGTCTTCTTGTGAGGAAGATGTGTGGTTCATTGAAGGAGACTGGAAAGTAGTTGAGATTTCTCATCACCATGGTGAATGCCCATACTATAATGGCGATATCTTCACCTTCTATCTAGACGGCGAACTAAGCGTAAGAGGCTATCAAGGTTTCTACGAGAGAGGCTATTGGGATCTTTCTAGAAATTATCTGTATATTGACTTCAACGGAGATGGATATGAAGAAATTAAAGCAAGAATCAGACAAAATGATTCAGAATATATGGTATTGGATGTCGTAGACTACTCTTATAGGTCAGAATATACACTAAGGATGTTGAGCTACTAAGAAATTTCTTTTTCTAAACGCAGCATTTCATCTCTATATTGAGCCGCAGTAACAAAATCCAATTTTTCTGCGGCTTCTTTCATTTTAGATTTCAGCTTTTCAATTCTTATTTCCAGAGTCTCTATTTCTGAATAAGGTAAATGTTCTTCTGCAACTTTTAAAGAATTAAATGCAAGTTCTTGGGTATAACCATTTGAATAATCATCCTTCTTTGTAGATATCAAATCTGTCACCGCAGTATTTTTTCTAATTTGTCGAGGAACAATGCCGTGTTCTTCATTATATTGCAATTGGATCATTCTTCTTCGCTCTGTCTCTTCTATGGTTTGCTGCATAGAAGGTGAAATTTGGTTGGCATACATTATAACCCGGCCATTCACATTTCTAGCCGCTCTTCCAGCCGTTTGGGTAAGGGAGCGCAAGGAACGTAAAAATCCTTGTTTGTCCGCATCAAAAATGGCAACGAGCGAAACCTCTGGCAAATCTAGTCCTTCTCGTAAAAGATTGACACCAACAAGAACTTGAAAAACACCTTTTCGTAAATCATCCATAATTTGAACACGTTCTAACGTTTCTACATCACTATGAATGTAAGCTGTACGAATTCCGCTTTTCTGTAAATAATCAGAAAGTTCCTCCGCCATTCTTTTTGATAAAACGGTCACCAAAGTACGCTCATCACGCTGCACACAAGTTTGAATTTCTTCCATTAAATCATCTACCGGATAATTATTCGGCTTTACAATGATAAGCGGATCCAGCAAACCTGTCGGTCTAATTAATTGTTCAACCACAACGCCTTCTGATTCTACTAATTCATACTCCGCAGGAGTTGCACTTATAAAAATAGTTTGTTTTACTAAACTCTTAAATTCATCAAAAGTTAAAGGTCTATTATCTAATGCTGCCGGCAACCGAAAACCATATTGGACTAATGACTCTTTTCTAGATCTGTCACCTCCATACATCGCCCTAATTTGGGGAACACTAACGTGGCTTTCATCAATAATTACCAAAAAATCTTCAGGGAAGAAATCCAACAAACAATAAGGACGAGTTCCAGCCTCTCTTCCATCGAAATAACGAGAATAATTTTCAATACCACTACAATGCCCTAGTTCTCGAATCATTTCTATATCATAATTCACACGCTCTGCCAAACGTTTTGCTTCAAGTTCCTTGCCATTTTCCAGAAAGAAACTTACTTGTTCAGCTAGGTCTTGTTCAATTTTTCTAATAGCTAATTCTTGTGTTTCCTTTGATGTTAGAAAAAGATTGGCTGGATATACCTTATATTCATCAAATGAAGCAATTCGGTAACCGGTTTCACAATTTACCTCTTCAATACTCTCAATTTCATTTCCCCAAAATGTTACTCTCAGTTTATCATCGGAATAAGCTAAATAGATTTCAACAGAATCTCCTTTTACTCTAAACTCACCTTTCTTGGGAGAAATGTCATTTCGAGTATAAACACACCCAATAAGCTTGTTTAATAATGAATTGATGGCGATATTTTTTCCTACTTTTAGTTCTATTACATTGTCATAAAACGCAGCAGGATTCCCCATTCCATATATACAGGATACTGAAGAAACAACAATAACATCTTTTCTTCCTGAAAGTAAGGAAGAAGTTGCAGCCAAACGAAGTTTATCTATTTCAGCATTGATTGCTAAGTCCTTTTCAATATATGTATCTGAATTCGCGATGTATGCCTCCGGTTGATAGTAGTCATAATATGAAACATAGTATTCTACAGCATTTTCAGGAAAAAAACTTTTAAACTCCAAATATAATTGTGCAGCTAATGTTTTGTTATGACTCAAGACCAATGTTGGCTTTCCAACATTGGCTATCACATTGGCCGCCGTAAATGTCTTTCCCGACCCCGTCACGCCCAATAATGTTTGGGCCGGACATCCAGACAAGACGCCTTCTGTTAAAGCCTTTATTGCTTGAGGCTGGTCGCCCGTTGGTGAATATTCTGACTTTAATTTAAAAGTGTTTTTCATCTTACACTTGAGATTTCAGAAGCTCTACTGTTTCTTGAATGGTTTCTATACAAGTATATTCGTCTGCATCAGCATTTCCCATTGTGACACCGGGATGTTTATATTTCATTTTGCTATGAACAACTCCTTTTGCAGAAGCATGGATTTCTGAAACACCTGTTTCTTTTATAATTTTGGAAATATTGTTCGTATTAACCCCACTTCCAGCCATTATACTAATTCTATGGTCTGCTACATCAACCATTTCTTTTAACAACTCAATTCCTTTCTCTGCCGTTGATGCTTGTCCAGAAGTAAGAATACTATTACAACCTAAGGAAATTATGTCCTCAATAGCTTTTAAAGGGCACCTGCAAAGGTCAAAAGCACGATGGAAAGTAACATTCATTCCTTTAGCATTATCCATCAAAAGGCCAACTACCTCCTTGTCAATATCTCCATTCTGCGTCAATGCTCCAATCACGACACCATCGGCCCCCAATTGCTTGGCTATGCGTATATCTTCGGCCATTATCTGTACTTCTTCTGCTGTATAGAGAAAGTCCCCTCCTCTGGGCCTTATCAAAACATGCTTTTTCAAATTTGGAATTTTCAGAACTGATTTCAATAAACCATAAGAAGGCGTTAGTCCACCTTCTGAAAGTCCGGAACATATTTCTATTCTATCAGCACCACCGGCAGCTGCAGCCAATGCACTATTATAACTTGCAGCACATATTTCTAAAATAACAGACATATTTAATTAAAAATCTATGTAAAGTAATCGATATTTGAAAGCGAATATAGTAACAAATATTCATACTTCACAATCCTTTCATTAATTATTTATTAACTTTGTCGGTGTAGATTGGTTTACAACAATTATAATTGTAATTAAACAACGAGTAAAATGAAAAAATATCTATCAGACCTCATTATTAAAAGCATTGAGCACCTACGACAGGACTACGTTCTGATTAAGGTTTCACCAATAGATAATCAACTGCCAACTATATATCCTGGCCAATTTGTAGAAATCAAGGTAGACAACTCTTCTTCCACATTTCTGCGTCGTCCCATTTCTGTTAATTTTGTTGACTACGAAACCAACGAATTGTGGTTGTTGATTCATATAGTAGGTGAAGGAACTGCTGCATTGTCTAAATTGTCCGTTTCTGATAAACTAAATTGCCTATTTCCATTAGGTAATGGTTTTACGATACCGGAAGGTACTTCAAAGAATATATTACTTGTAGGCGGAGGAGTGGGAACTGCACCCCTACTATATTATGGAAAGAAATTGAAAGAGGCGGGCCATAGACCTACATTTTTATTGGGCGGAAGAAGTTCTGTTGATTTACTTCAGCTATCCGACTTTGAAAAATATGGAAACGTACTTACTACAACAGAAGATGGAAGTTTAGGCGTGAAGGGATTTGTTACACATCACCCTGTATGGAATTCCGAAACTTTTGATTTTGTTGCAACTTGTGGGCCCAAGCCCATGATGGTAGCCGTTGCACGTATGGCCAAAGATAGAAATATAAGTTGTGAGGCTTCTCTTGAAAACATGATGGCATGCGGATTGGGTGCATGTTTATGTTGTGTGGAAAAAACAACTGAAGGCAATTTGTGTGTATGTAAAGAAGGACCGGTCTTTAATATCGAAAAACTGGGCTGGATTTAATTTCTATCAATAAACATATTCAATAAATACAATAAAATGGCAAATCTTAATGTCAACATAGGGAAACTGGAATTGAAGAATCCGGTAATGACTGCTTCCGGAACATTTGGCTATGGTATTGAGTTCGCGGATCTAATAGACCTTACTCGCTTGGGAGGTATAATTGTGAAAGGTACTACACTTCATCCGCGTGAAGGAAATGACTACCCAAGAATGGCAGAGACAGCATCTGGTATGCTTAATTGCGTTGGACTTCAAAATAAAGGTGCGGATTATTTCTGCAAAAATATTTATCCTCAAATCAAGGATATTGATACGCAAATGATTGTAAATGTCTCCGGTTCTACACCTGATGATTATGCTGAATGTGCAGCAATGATTGATGAGCTGCCTAATATTCAAGCAATAGAACTTAATATTTCATGCCCGAATGTAAAAAATGGAGGCATGGCATTTGGCGTAACATGTGAAGGTGCCTCAAGCGTTGTTAGAATGGTGCGAAAGAAATATAAAAAAACACTCATAGTAAAACTTTCGCCAAATGTCACCAATATCGCAGACATTGCCCGCGCTGTTGAAGCAGAGGGTGCTGATAGTGTATCCTTGATTAACACTTTGATGGGAATGTCAGTTGATATAGAACGTAGATGTTCTCGTTTAAGTATTGGCACAGGCGGACTTTCAGGACCTGCGGTCAAACCTGTTGCATTGCGTATGGTATCACAAGTTGCTAAAGCAGTAAATATTCCTATCGTTGGTCTCGGAGGTATCATGAATGCTACTGATGCCATTGAATTCTTAATGCTGGGAGCTACAGCCATAGAGATTGGAACTGCTAATTTCATAGACCCAACAGTAACAATTAAAGTCATAGATGGTATCAACGAATGGCTTGACACACATGGCATTAGTGACATTCATGAAATTATTGGTGTCATTAAATAAACTTGTAAAGCTTCACATATAATAATCAGAATTATCCCCAGAGTTTAAACTTTGGGGATAATTTATGTTTCAATACTTATTTAGTATATCACAGTATAAAAAGTAAAGAGTCCGGTACACCGAACTCTTTACGCA
Source organism: Alloprevotella sp. (assembly GCA_045636405.1). GTDB lineage: Bacteria > Bacteroidota > Bacteroidia > Bacteroidales > Bacteroidaceae > Alloprevotella. Next base: position 70,347 of record JAZTXL010000038.1, on the reverse strand, counting down.
TATCTATATATTGGTTTCTCCTAATTCTTTATTGAGAATTGCCTACTATTTAATAATATCCAATTCTATAAATACTTTTTTCAAGCCCTCAACTGCACGATCTACTTGCTCTTTTGTATGATTTGCCATCAACGCAAATCTTACTAATGTATCTTGAGGCGCACATGCAGGGGGAATTACAGGATTAATAAATACACCTTCCTCAAAAGCTTTTGCAGTAGCTATAAATGTTTTTTCCGGATCACGCACATAAAGAGGGATGATAGGCGATTCTGTTTCTCCTATTTCAAAGCCCTCTTCTTTAAATCGTTTAAGAGCATAATTGGTAACTTCCCATAAAGCTTCTATTCTCTCCGGCTCTTCTTGAAGTATGTGCAATGCCTCCATGGCTGCCGCTGTTGCTGCAGGAGCATTTGATGCAGAGAATATATAGGTACGACAATTATGACGTAACCAATTGATAATTGTTTTGTCTGCTGCAATGAATCCACCGATAGAGGCTAGTGACTTAGAAAAAGTTCCCATAATTAAGTCTACTTCCTCTGTCAAACCAAAGTGATCACATACGCCACGGCCGTTTCTTCCGAATACACCAATACCATGGGCTTCGTCTACCATAATTGTTGCATTATACTTATGCTTCAATTTTACAATTTCCGGTAAATTGGCCAAATCACCTTCCATGGAGAATACTCCATCTACCACAATGAGTTTAACTGCCTCTGGAGCACATTTTTGTAATTGTCGCTCCAAATCTTCCATATCATTGTGCTTGTATTTCAAAAGGGTAGAAAAAGACAATCTACGTCCATCCACAATTGAAGCATGGTCACGATCGTCACATATAATATAATCTTCACGTCCGGTCAGACATGCTATTACACCCGCATTTACACTAAATCCAGTTGAGAAACAAAGTGCTTCGTCTTTACCTACAAAGGTGGCTAATTCCTTCTCCAATTGTACGTGAAGATCTAACGTACCATTTAAAAAGCGTGATCCTGCACAGCCGGCACCATATTTCTTTAGGGCTTCAATTCCGGCGTTAATCACACGCTCATCACCTGTAAGTCCTGTGTAAGCATTAGAGCCAAACATAAGTACTTTATGGCCACCCATTTCAACTTCTGTTCCTTGTTTACCGTCAATCTCTCGAAAATACGGATACACACCCATTTCCATATATTGCTGTGGGAGCGTATATTTTGCCAGTTTATTTTGCAGTAATCCCATAATAGATTTCTTTTGATATAGGAATTTTTTCAAATTTTTGCAAAGATACAAAATTCCTTACAGAGAAACTCAATATACCATGCAAAAATAAACTATTATCACATTTATATCCTAAGATACAACATCAATTGATAATGAAAAATGATAAGATGTTTAATATATACTATTTAAACGTAAACCATTACAAACGAAAATCAATATTTACGAAACGACAACCTATTGATGGAAGAACAAAGTTGCAGATAATCATCATCTAATTTTTCAATTCGATATTTGCCATCAACTGGTACCCCATAGGGAGCTAGTTCTGTTAACGAAGCAGGTTCATCATAGGGTGAACGATAAGTATTTCCAATAAATAGGGAGTCGGAAGTATACTTAAAGTAAGAAAGATAATAAAGTGATTCTGATGGTTTATGCATCTTGACAAGAGATAACTTTATGTGCCAATATATTCCTGACGTTTTATCTGCTACCTGATGAGTGCCATCTACTGATTGCCATGATATCAGCTGCCATGTGCCATCTAAGTCACCATTACAATCATTTTTTGCACATGATGCTATGATAAAAATAAAAATAACTGCAAGGATATTTCTTTTCATTATTTTGAAATTTGTTTGTTAATGTTTCCATTCCATCTCAAGGTAAACATTCCGCCTAGACTATTACCTAAAATATCACCTGTATTTCCGGCCAATGAGGCTGTAAGACTAACGCCTCTGCCCCACTTCGGTTTGTATCCCACTTCGGCCATAAAATAATTAGCGTACAATGGATCTGTCGTAGGTTTTAAGTAGGTACCTAAAGACTTGTGGTGGGTATAAAGGAGTCGATAGCTTACTTCCTCTGTAGGACTTCCCATAATTCCTACGTGATGTGCTTTTATTCTATTATGAAAGACTGTGATTTGACCATTTTTGTTATAGATTGGTGAAATCAATAGTGGATTTCCTATCGTATTTCCCCAATGCTGCCAAGCACCATAAATCATATGATTATAATAGTTATCTGCACCACTAATCTGCTCTGGTATGGTAGAAGTAGCATCATGATAAATGCCTCCAGTTTGGTCTGTTGTTGATATATATTCATAAAGCAAGGTTGAAATAATAGGATTCTTTGGTAAATTGGTTTCAATGCCAAATAATAAATCTTTCCAACCATATTCAAGGAACATTTGAGAGTGATCTTCAAAGAAATGTTCTACATATGCACGTAATCCCCAATTCTTTGCATTATAATCAAAACTGAAATGCCAACTACCTAAATGATTTCCTTCTACATTTTTATATCCGCCATCTCGGTCGCCATCATCACCTCCAGGTATAAAAGCATGCCAAAAACTACTAAGATTTTCCGGCAAATCAATATATGCTCCAGTAAAACCACTATTATCATCTGCACGATGACCAACATTCCACGCTTCACCTCCAAATTGCGTATTCATTTCAAGTCCACCGGTAAAAGATAACGGGAATTTTTGTTGATTACCAATTCTCAAAAATCCTGCTTTTGAATGATAAAGCGAACCTGCCGAATAAAGGGATTTAGGGGCATGAAAATCTTCATTCCAACTAGCATCAGTAAAACATCCGTAAGCAATATGTCCTCTAATAGCCAACCATCCTTTTGTCTTAGGGATTGTCCAAAATTCTGGTAATTCAAATCTTACTTGGGGGATAGGACGAGCATTGATACCATAGGTAAGCCCACCTGTACTTAACAAAGGATTTTTAAGCTCTGAGTCACGCTTTTTACTTCCGACAGAGAGGCGTACCCTTTTCCATTGAATATCTGCAAATAGTTCTTGTACAGAAAACGCAGACGTCATATTGTACGCCGCTGCAAGAGATAGCCCATAGCCTATTTTCCAATTATATGCGGAATCGCTCTCTGTCTTTCTGCTAATTCCAGCCTCCAAGTATCCCCAGCTGTCACGAATACCTGAAAGTCCATACTTATTAGCAGTATGCCAGAAAGGTGTTATATCTGATGATAATTGAACAGACGATTCAACTTTATAATCAATATGACTTGCGGCTCTACGCCATGCATTTTGTGCTTGTACCGAAAGGGTAATACAGGAAATTAAACTATATAAAAACAAACAAATCAGCCTTGGAAAAGCAAATTTCTTTATTATTAAATTTTGCATATTCAATTATTTAGAGGGTATTAAATAATCCATTATCTCTTGCAAATTTTTCTGCACTTTGAAGAGATGCATATTTTCCGACATCAACTAATAATAAATTTTCTTCTTCGTAGCCTTTTATCTTAACTTTATTGCAAATTGATAGATAAAAATCCATAATAGAAAATGTCATAGGAAAACTATCCATCTGATCAATAAGATCTGGCGAAAAAGTATGTATTCCGGAAAAAGCAAATTTTTGACAAGAAGCCACATCCAAATTTGTATAGGGGCTCCTGACTTCACCAGTCAAAATATTAGTCCAACCTACTAGACACATTTCATTGTCAAACAGCAAATATCGTGTAGTATCTCTTTTGCTTACCAATAATGTAATTCGCTGTTCTTTCGCAAAATTATAGAACTTTTCTAAATTTGCATTACTCAAAATATCCACATTGTGAATCAATATTGGTTCAGTTTCATTCTGGAAATAGACAGACGCTTTCTTCAATCCACCACCTGTATCTAGCAACATTTCACGCTCATCGGAGATGTAGGTTCGCAATCCGAGATCATGCGTATTGAGAAAATCTATGATTTGTTCTCCAAAATGATGTATGTTTACCACTACATCCGTCACGCCTGCATGCTTAAGTTTTCTCAGTGTGTGCTCAAGCAAAGAACATCCACCCAGTTCCACAAGTGCTTTGGGCATTTTATCGGTCAATGGTTTTAGGCGTGTTCCCAACCCTGCTGCAAACAATAATGCTTTCATAATAAATCTGTTCTAATAAAATAAGAATGACAGAAACTGCCATTCTTACATATATTATTCGTTTGAAAAACGACTATACACAACTGAAATATCTATATTTCCATCACCACCTTCCAGCTTTGCACTTCTGAGACTTAATTCATTTCTCACACGCAGTAATTGTTTCACTGTTTGTCCATAGCTGTTTGTTGAGGTTGAATATTCTGATGCTACAGGGATGAGCATTAGTTTATTCCAATCAGGATTTCTACCCTCCCATTCTGTATATTTCTGTTTTCGCTGTGTCTCTGTATCTGTTTTTATAACACCGGCCCCTTTATCTCTTTCATTTTTTAAATTAGTAATCAATTGAGCGATGTTACTAAATACATAAGCATTCTGTGACGCATTAAATGTAGAAATATAAGTATTACCATCGTTGGGCAGCTTCTCTTTTTCAAAAAAAGAAAAAGTTTCTGATTTTCTAACCAGTAATAAATCTGATGGGGCACCTAAATTATAGATACTAGGAACTTCATGATTGAAGCGCCTAAATGTAATTTGCGCAGAATTTATGGTGTCATTATAATGGCCATTACTCAAGATTTCGTCTACAGGGAGTTCTACTTCAGTAAAAATTCCTGTAGGTGATTTAACATAAGTATAACCATTCTGATGATCTAACATCTCATCAGGAATTTTATTCTCTATATGATTATTTTGTATTACTTCTTCTGTGGCAGCCATTCTTTGCATTCCATCAACAATGGTATCATTCCCGGCTGAATTTTTGGTTTTATACCTAAAATAAACATTTAAGGCAGAGACCTCAACTTTAATCATAGACCCCACTCCACCTATTGTTTGGAAGTAAAATCCCGGACATACATGATGGATAAATTGATATGAGTTTTTAAAATACTCGGGATTTTCATAATACTTGTTCAATATAAAAGAGCCATATTCTGCCGGCAAACGTACGACAACACTTCGATAGTATGTTCCAGAAACAGCGTCAAGACTATCAGGCTTTGCAAGGTCTCTTATTGAATAGGTCTGTACCTTCTTAATCAATGAAGTATTACTTACATATTCAGAGGGGTCAATATTAGTATAGTAGTTAGTGTTTTCCTCCATTACTTTACACGTATCAAGCTCTTGTACAAAGAGTTTCATTGTAGTTAGAGAATCACCATAATACTCATCAAAGTATATTCTGATATCACAAGAATCTGCTACTACTTTTCCTTGGTTATCAACAAGCATTTTTTCTTTTTTAGGGAGGCGGTAGTTTTCCATCATGTGAAACTGAGCCAAAAAATCACTAGTTGTTTTAGCTCTTGTTTCTGGATCAATGATACAACCTAAATAACAAGTTTTTGTATTTGCCAATACAGAGTCAATAAAAACTGAACGTGTATTTACTTTGTATGCAACTTGTGAAGTTGTGACATTATCACTTTCAGGCATCAGACTTGAGCCCAAAGTCGCAGTATCATCATCACATGAACTTGCTAAAAAAAGAAAAGCAGTTATTATCGATAATAGGAATGAATTGCAATTTCTTACCACGAGACAAAATGTATTACAAATTCAACTATCTTCTTTATAAAAGACTTTTATAAAAGTCCCCATACACGGTAGAGAGATTTTCCATTCCCGGATATTCTAATACAGGGATGTCCTTATTCTTTGCTAAGTCAATAGTTTCAGATCCCACATTTTCTTGACCTTGAACTATGCCATCAGAAAACATAATAGCTAAATCCCTTAATGCATTAGGAGAATTTAAGTCAATACCAGTCTCTTCCAACAATTGTTTATTTACATCACGATATAATAATGTGTTCAAAAAGTTTGAATGAGGGGCTTTTTGAGGAAATTCATCGTAAACAGAAAACACCACTTTTGTATTTGCAAAAGAGGGATCTTCTCGATAGGCCGCTTTAACATATAAGGGAGCTAAAGCTGACATCCATCCATGACAATGTATTACATCTGGACACCAACGCGATTTCTTCACTGCTTCTAAGACTCCACGAGCATAAAATATGGCTCTTTCTGCATTATCTTCATATTCCTCACCATTTTCGTCTGTCATCATCTGACGTTTGTGGAAATAATCATCATTGTCTATAAAATAGACCTGCATACGAGCAGAGGGTATCGATGACACTTTGATAATTAATGGATGATCAGTATCGTCAATAATTATGTTTATACCAGATAAGCGAATCACCTCATGCAACTGATTACGACGTTCGTTGATATTTCCCCAACGAGGCATAAAGGTACGGATTTCTGCTCCTGCCTCTTGTATAGATTGAGGGATATTTCGCCCAGATATTGCCATTGCCGACTCTTGTACGTATGGCATAATTTCTTGTGTTATAAACAATACTTTTTTTCCTTTCATCGGTTTTTTGAACAAATTTACATGCAAAGTTACAAAAAAAAATAGAAACACTCCATTTTAATTACCCTCGAATAGGACTTAACTGTTAAAATATATTTTAATAGAAACATTTTAACACATATATGATAAATATTCAGTTATTTTGCACGTCAATTCAAAATAACATCAGCAAATGTTAGTAATAAATACAATAAAAGAAATTGTAGACATCGTTAATACCAAACGAGCACAAAATCTATCAATAGGTCTCGTACCCACAATGGGAGCCCTACACGAAGGTCATACTTCATTGGTGGAGCGTTGTATTAAAGAAAATGATATTACTATTGTTAGTATTTTCGTAAATCCAACGCAATTCAATGATAAAAATGACTTAAACAATTATCCTAGAACCTTAGAAGCGGACACACAACTTCTAGAAAGAAAAGGAGTTGATTATGTATTTGCTCCCACTGTAAATGAAATATATCCTGAACCAGATACACGTATCTTTAGTTACCCTCCCATTGATACAGTAATGGAAGGTGCAAAACGCCCAGGTCATTTCAATGGTGTCTGTCAAATTGTCAGCAAACTTTTTGACATAACAAAACCTCATAGAGCCTATTTTGGTGAGAAAGATTTTCAACAAATTGCAGTTGTTACAGCAATGACGGAAGATTTAAAGATTCCTGTAAAATTGTGCACGTGTCCGATTGTTAGAGAAGATAACGGATTGGCTTTAAGTAGCCGTAACACATTACTTAGTGCGAAAGAGAAGGCTATAGCTCCCACTATTTATAAAGTTTTGCAAGAGAGTCTACCTATGTCACAAAAATCTTCAGTAGAAGATACTATAAACTTTGTCGTGACAAGTATAAACAAAGTAGAAGGTCTTGATGTAGAATATTTCCAAATAGTAGATGGTAAATCATTACAACCCATTAAAGATTGGTCAGACAGCCATTATATTGTAGGTTGCATAACAGTATATTGTGGTTCAAGACCTGTAAGACTCATTGATAATATAACATACAAAAAGGATTAAAGTTCTTATGAATATAAGCATATTAAAATCTAAAATACATTGTGCTAAAGTAACTGAAGCCAATCTCCATTACATGGGAAGCATTACTATTGATGAAGATCTTATGGACGCAGTTGATTTATTCCCTAATGAACACGTTCATGTGGTAAACAATTCAAATGGAGCACGTATTGAGACATATGTTATTAAAGGAGAAAGAGGGAGTGGAAACATCTGCCTGAATGGTGCAGCTGCCAGATTATTCCAAGTGGGTGATGAAGTCATAATTATGGCTTATGCAGATATGCCCACAGAGGAAGCACGAACATTCAAGCCCAAAGTCCTATTCCCACAAGATGGAAATAAGGTGTAACGCTCTTCTATATTACAAAAATTTCGGTTTATTCTAAAAAAGAAAACTTGCAAATTTGACCGCTTACTCAGTAGGTCAAATTTGCAAGTTTTCATTGGATAGTACTTCTTATATCTTCAGATAAATACGATGTCTATGTAAAAACCAAAGAAATAGCCAGCAAACAAGAACATATCCTATTGATAGTATAATTCGTTCCAATTCTGGTGAAAAGAGATGGGAAATTCCACCCAAAAGAACATTTACCGTAAATCCGAAATCAATAAACTGCTGAGCCAAATAGATTGTTATTGAATTCATACCAATAACACTAAAAAAGAATGTTACTTTTCTCCATTGACAAACATCAATTAAGAAATAAAACATGGTAAATAGTAGCATCGAAATTCCAGCGGTTATACATACGAACGTACTTGTCCATAAATTCTTATTTATAGGGAAATATGAACCCCACACATAGCCGATTAGAATTAGGAGAACTCCCAATAATAATATCTGGAAACAAGAAGATTTCCATGTCCCCCTTTTAACTATTTCCCCAACTCCTATACCCAATAAGGCCGTACAAATAGCCGGTATTGTTGCAAGGATTCCTTCTGGGTCGTGAATTTTATTATGCAGGGCTCCTGTCAAAACGACTCTATCAATATAACTCACAATATTACCTTCCATTGTAAAATTCCCGGCATTTGAATCAGGTGCACTGAACAAAGACAATAAGCCCCAATACCCTAATAGGAGGACTACAATCAAAACGTACCGAATCTTTCTGTTTAAGTACGTAGTTATCATCGCAGCAAACATCCAGGACACTCCGATGCGTCCTAGTACACTTGCAATTCTGAGGTTTTCAAAATCAAAAGAAAATAATCCATTATAGATGACTCCTAAAAGAATTAATATCACTCCCCTTTTAATTATACGTAAGCGAATATTACATAAAGAGTATCCATTATTTATTTGTTTTTCAAAAGAAAAAGGAAAAGAGATACCAGAGATAAATAGGAACAATGGGAATATGAGATCATATGCAGTAAATCCATGCCAAGCAGGATGAACTAATTGGGATGCAATATTATTTCCCCATGTTGTTGGAAGCAAGCAACAAAGGGAAAGTAACAACGCATCTCCCCCCATAATAAAAAACATATCAAATCCTCTCAACACATCAAGAGAATATAGTCTTCCATTTACCCCACCCCCATTTTTCATATAAATAGAATTATAACTACTACATTTTACAGGGAATTTCCTCAAATTTATAGCCCATACGTTTCAATTCAATGGCTGCACCCATACGAAACATAACCTTGCAGGCTCTTGAAAATATATGAAATGCCATAGAACTTTGGGGTTCTATATGTTCATGCCGAATCAACATTACTGTTTTTTCACCACAACTGCGTAAGGTGTTTTCTAACTCTTTGGCCTCGTAACCATCCTCTAATAATCCAAGAATTTCATACAAGATATATTCGTCCATGTCATCAAAGCCATTTGGACCATAATAATCTTTATACTCTAAATTTTTCCAATGTGACCAATCCTGATCCCATCCATGCGCTACCGCCATACCAAGGAAACCAGCCCATGCAACAGAAACTGTAGGATAATCTGCTATTTGAGAAACAGCATCAGCAACATAATGTGGCGCTAATTCTTTCCAATGTTCATCTATATCACTAGATGCTAAAACTACTCCTTTTAATTTATTTAAAGAAGTACATAGATTTAATAAACATTGTTCTAAATTTTGTTCAAATCGAGTAAGTATTTCTTGATTCATAGCTTATCATGTTATTTAAATTCATCATTCGCAGCATCCAAATATTCAAAAACTGATTTCCCCGGATAAATATCCTTAAATAAAGTTTGGGTTAATGTCGGATCTGTTTGACAGGCCAACATCAGAAATAAATGATATGAAGAAACATCTCTTATTTGTCGCATACCCAAAGCAAGGTATGGTAATAGCCTCGTATTTTCTTCTGATAAAATCATTAATTTTTTCCACAGCCCAATTGCAGAACTTACACATTTATGTTCGCACAATAGGGCAGCAACTCTCTCTTGCTGTTCTGGTTCTAATTGGTAAGATTCAACAATATTTTCTAATAAAGAGATAGATGATTCTCTTTCACCTTGCTCCATACATAATCCCGCTGTTTGCAAATGTATCTCTGCTATTGACACACCATATGCAGCAGTTTTCTCTAATGTCTGTAATACCATTCTATAATTTTTTTCACAGGCAAAAATATAAGCCATCGAAGCACAAATTCTTATATTGTCTTGAATAGCATCATGTGGACATAGTGCTGCTGCTGAAGACAAATAGGACCACGCATTATCTTTCTTTCCAACAGAAAGAAGAGCCTCCCCTAATTGCAAGCAAATCACATAATCCAAGGAACCATATTTATAATATTCTTTGGCACATGTTACTGCCAAATCTACCCTATTTAGTGCTATTGCTGATTGAATTTTTATTCGTAAGGCATCCGTGAAGCTTCTGTTTATGGCCAATGCATAATCGCAACTCTCCAAAGAGTCATTATAAGAAGCTTTTCTATATTGTATTTGCGCTAATTGTCCCCACGAAACATAGTCATACGGGTTTTCATCTAATATTGATTCCAACGTTGATATTGCTTTATCGAATTGCCCCAACCTAGAATAACATTCTGCCCGCAATTCTTCACAATGTTTTTTATCTTGAAAAGTATCGGGAACTTTTGACAACCATCGTAACGATGCAGTCCAATAGCCATAATCTATATAAAGTTCAGCTATTTCAATACAAACATCGTAATCTTCATCAGAACATTGTTTCCAATAATTTTTGAAAATAAATTCTGCAATTGAAGGATTTGCTTGTATCAATCTATACTCAGCCAAAAACATATTTACCCCACGAGATTCATCATTTGGCAGCGAATAAACCAAAGACAGACTTTCGAGAAGTTTGCCTTCATCTTTTAGTGAATGTGCTTTGGCCAATATGACTTCTTCATTTGTAGGATGCAACCGGAGTGCATGGCGCAAGCTTGTTTCTGCATCATAGATTCTGCCAGCATGTAAATAATAGTCCATTATATCCAAGAGATCAATCGCATCCATATAGAATGGGGTTCCCCACTCTTCTATGAATTTTTCATATCTCTTTACTAGTTTCTTAAGTCTATCATTTTCACTTTGCATAGATTGACTATATTAAAAAAGAGACGAACACTTTAATGTCGCCTCTTTCTATTTTGTTTATTTTTTTGTCCAACTATCTTTAAGGCCTACCGTCTTATTAAACACAGGATGCTCTTTTGTAAAGTTCTTATCATAGGTAAAGTAACCTATTCGTTGGAACTGTAGATATCTATTTTCTGTATGTTCAACAGTATAAGGCTCTACGTAACATTCCTTTAAAATCTGTAAAGAGTCCGGATTCAAAAGTTCTCGAAAATCTCTCTCATCAGCAGATGGGTTTTCAACAGAAAAAAGTCTATCATAAAGGCGAACCTCAGCTTTTACGCAATGATTTACGCTCAACCAATGTAATGTTCCTTTGACTTTTCTGTTGGCACCTTCCATTCCACTCTTGCTCAGAGGATCGTATTCGCAGTAAATTTCTTCTATTTCACCACTTTCAGACTTCTTGCATCCAGTGCATTTTACAATATATGCATTCTTAAGACGCACTTCTTTTCCTGGTACCATTCTAAAGAATTTTTTAGGAGCATCTTCCATGAAGTCTTCACGTTCAATCCACAGCTCTCGACTAAATGTTATAGTATGAGTACCGTCTGCTTCGTTTTCGGGATTATTGATGGCTTCCATTTCTTCTGATTGACCCTCTGGATAGTTCGTCACAATCAACTTGACAGGATTGATAACAGCAGAAACCCTTAAAGACCTTCCATTCAAATCTTCACGAGCAGCAGCTTCTAACATCGCAAAGTCATTCAACGCCTCAAACTTTGTATAACCTATCATATCAATAAATTTGCGGATGGATTCGGGAGAATATCCGCGACGACGCAGACCGCAAATAGTCGGCATACGTGGATCATCCCAACCATCTACCAATTTCTCTTGTACCAATGCCAGCAATTTTCGTTTACTCATCACCGTATAAGTTAAATTTAAACGGTTAAACTCATACTGACGAGGACGATTATCTTCTATATCCTTTCCACACTTTAATTCATCTATAAAGTAGTCATATAAAGGACGATGTGGAACAAACTCTAGCGTACAAATAGAATGTGTTACACCTTCAAAATAATCACTTTGCCCATGCGCAAAATCATACATTGGATATGCCTTCCATTTACTTCCTGTACGGTGGTGTTCCTTATTGATGATTCGGTAAATGATAGGGTCGCGGAAATGCATATTGGGATTTGCCATATCTATCTTAGCTCTCAAGACCATTGAGCCCTCAGGCAACTCTCCGCTATTCATTTTTTCAAAAAGAGCCAAGCTTTCTGCTACAGGTCGATCTCGATAAGGACTTGGAATACCCGCTTGAGTAGGTGTACCTTTTTGTTGTGCGATAAGTTCACTACTTTGTTCATCTACATACGCTTTTCCTTCTTTAATCAAACGTACAGCAAAATCCCAAAGTTGTTGAAAATAGTCAGAAGCATGATAAATATTTCCCCACTTGAAACCCAACCATTCTATATCATTCTTGATGGCTTCTACATATTCTGTATCTTCCTTTTCTGGGTTTGTATCATCCAAACGAAGGTTACATACACCTCCAAATTTTTCAGCAATACCAAAGTCCATGCAAATAGCTTTTGCATGACCTATATGAAGATAGCCATTGGGCTCTGGCGGAAATCGTGTCTGAAGTTTTTCCGAATTTTTTCCGGATTTTAAATCTGAATCTACAATTTGCTCTATAAAATTCAGGTTCTTCTTCTCTTTAACTTCCGATATGTTATTCTCTGACATATTTCTTAACTTTTTAATTTGCCAATTCTGAAATAAATTTGATTCTCACCAATCTAATTTCTTCTTCACTATAATCATTACCTAACTCATCAATAGCTTCCTCCAAATCATCAGTATCTGATTCTTTGAAATATAGATAAATATCATTGATATGATCTTCATCCATCACTTCTTCAATAAAATAATCAATGTTTATTTTAGTTCCTGAATAAACAATGGTTTCTATTTCATCAAGAAGTTCGTCAAACTCTATACCCTTTGATACAGCTATATCATCTAAAGCGACCTTCCTGTCAATACTATGGATAATACTAACTTTTATCTTTGATTTGTTCGCAACAGTCCTTATCCTTAAGTCTTCTGGTCTTTCAATATCATTTTCTTCACAATGACGTTTAATTAAGTCACAGAAATTTTTTCCATATCGTTTAGCTTTTCCTGCTCCTACTCCTGGAATATTCTGTAATTCTTCTATTGTTTGCGGATAAATGGTTGCCATTGCCTCTAACGAACCATCTTGAAAAATCACGTAAGGAGGTACGTCTAATTCTTTGGACATTCTCTTCCGTAGGTCTTTCAACATTTGATATAAAGCAGGATCCACTGCACAAGAAGCACCACTTTGCATAGGTGCCATTATTTCATCATCATCAAAATCCTTATCCTCTACAATTTTAAAAGGCTCAGGACGTTTCAAGAAACTATGACCTTCTTTGGTTACTTTAAGCACACCATAGTTATCTACATCTTCTTCTAAATAACCTGCAATTAGTGCTTGCCTTATTACCGCATTCCAAATTTTATCATTTTCCTCTTCGGAGCATCCAAAGGTCTCTAAATCATCGTGTTTATGAGCTAAGATTTCATCTGTTTCCTTGCCCATTATCACATCTTTAATATAATCGTCTCTAAAGTTTTCTTTTGTTGCTAATATGGTTTCAATAACCTTACATAAATGTGATTTTGCTTCCACTTGAATTTTCGGATTTAAACAGTTATCACAACTTCCACAATTATCTTTGGTATATACTTCACCAAAATAATGTAATAATAATTTCCTACGACAAACAGCGGACTCCGCATACGCAGCTGTTTTCTTTAAAAGCTGTCTGCCAATATCTTGTTCTGCTACGGGCTTACCTTCCATAAATTTCTCCAACTTTTGGAGATCTTTATATGAATAGAAAGCAACACACAAGCCTTCTCCTCCATCACGTCCGGCTCTTCCTGTTTCTTGGTAGTAACCTTCAAGACTCTTAGGTATGTCATAATGTATTACAAATCTAACATCAGGTTTGTCAATACCCATACCAAATGCGATAGTTGCAACTATCACATCTATTTTTTCCATCAAGAAATCATCCTGAACTTTTGAACGTGTGGCAGAATCCATTCCAGCATGATATGCATCTGCTGTTATTTCATTAGTTTTGAGAACTTCTGCTAATTCTTCTACTTTTTTTCTACTTAAACAATAAATAATACCACTCCGACCGGAATGTTGTTTTATAAATTTTATGATATCTTTATCAACATCTTTTGTTTTGGGTCGAACCTCATAATAAAGATTTGAGCGATTAAATGAGCTTTTAAACTCTACAGCATCCATAATGCCCAAATTCTTCTTAATATCAGTACGCACCTTTTCAGTTGCCGTTGCCGTTAAGGCTATAACCGGGGCATTTCCAATTTCGTTTATTATTGGACGAATTTTACGATATTCTGGTCTAAAATCATGTCCCCATTCAGAAATACAATGTGCTTCATCTATTGCATAAAAAGAAATTTTTATACTACGTAGAAATTCAACATTGTCTTCTTTTGTTAATGACTCAGGTGCCACATACAACAATTTTGTCTTACCTGACAATATGTCAGACTTAACTTTATCTATCGCTGCCTTATTCAAAGATGAATTGATAAAGTGTGCAACACCATCTTCTTCACCCATGTGTCTAATCGCATCTACCTGATTTTTCATCAATGCAATGAGAGGAGATATAACAATCGCAGTTCCTTCCATTAACAGAGAAGGAAGTTGATAGCATAAAGATTTACCTCCACCTGTTGGCATTAGAACAAAGACATTCTTTCCTTCAAGAAGAGTTTGAACAATGGCTTCTTGGTTGATTTTAAATTTATCAAAACCAAAATACCGCTTCAATTCTTCACGCAAATTATATTCAGCCTTCATAACATAGATAGATTTGATTTGCGAATACAAGAACAGTTTTAAACAGCAATTGCTTTAACATGTAAAAACAAAATTATAATAAGTTTCTTACACAAGCAATTTTTTCCTCAAAAAAGATTATTTTTTATTACTTTTTTATCTAAGAGGGCTATTTTTAAAAAACTCTTCTTTTGCATAATCAAGGGTCACTTCAAAATTCTTCTTGGAAGAAGACGGCACTTCATACATAGCATTCATCATGATACTTTCTACTATAGAGCGTAGTCCGCGAGCACCTAATTTATACTCTACTGCCTTATCCACTATAAAGTCCAAAGCTTCTTCAGAAAATTGAAGTTTCACACCATCCATCTCAAAAAGTCGGACATACTGTCTAACTATTGAGTTCTTAGGCTCGGTCAGGATGTTACGCAACGCTGTTTTATCTAACGGATTTAGATACGTCAAGACAGGCAAACGCCCAATAATCTCCGGAATAAGTCCAAAAGATTTCAAATCCATTGGCTCAACATATTGTATGAGATTATCTGGCTCTATCTTCATCGTATTACGGACTGAATTATAGCCTACCACATGTGTATTTAACCTTTGGGCTATTTTCTTTTCTATACCGTCAAATGCACCTCCACAAATAAAAAGGATATTTTTTGTATTTACTTGTATGTAGTTTTGATCCGGATGTTTACGGCCTCCTTTTGGAGGAACATTAACAACGGTACCTTCTAAGAGTTTTAACATACCCTGTTGTACTCCTTCACCACTAACATCGCGTGTGATAGATGGATTATCACTTTTTCTAGCAATTTTATCTATCTCATCAATAAAAACAATACCTCTTTCTGCCTTTGACACATCAAAATCAGCTACTTGAAGTAATCTGGAAAGAATACTCTCTACATCCTCGCCCACATAACCTGCTTCTGTAAAAACTGTTGCATCTACAATAGTAAACGGTACATCCAATAATTTTGCAATAGTTTTAGCCAATAGAGTTTTACCCGTTCCGGTTGAACCTATCATAATTATATTGGACTTTTCTATTTCTACCGCACTATCATCAACATCATTTTCAGACAATCTTTTATAATGATTGTATACAGAAACGGACAAATAACGTTTGGCGGCATCTTGTCCAATAACATATTGGTCAAGATACTCCTTAATCTCTT
Organism: Alloprevotella sp.; assembly: GCA_045636405.1. GTDB lineage: Bacteria > Bacteroidota > Bacteroidia > Bacteroidales > Bacteroidaceae > Alloprevotella. Next base: position 54,106 of record JAZTXL010000038.1, on the reverse strand, counting down.
TAGGTTTGGGGACCTTCTTGAAATCTATTCCCCCGTTCTTTTTGTTACCTTTTTTGTTCTTGCTTGGAGAGATAGCTTCACCTAGTATTTCGTACGCCTGTTGTATACAACTATCACAAATTTTTGCATCTAGGCCAGAAATAAGTAAGTTGACGTCACTTTCCTTACGCCCACAAAAAGAACAATTATTTTTATTTTTCATCTTGCTTTCTTGATAACACCTGATCTATCATTCCATACTGCTTTGCTTCCTCAGCTGTCATCCAATAATCTCTATCTGAATCTGCCCAAACTTTATCAAAATCGGTATGTGAATGCTCTGCAATAATAGAATACAACTCTTTCTTTAGTTTCTGTATTTCTCTTGCTGTAATTTCAATATCAGAAGCCTGACCTTGTGCGCCACCCATTGGTTGATGAATCATCACACGACTATGCTTAAGAGCAGATCTTTTTCCCTCTTTACCAGCTACAAGTAAAACTGCAGCCATTGATGCAGCCATTCCTGTGCATATTGTAGCGACATCACTATTTATAAATTGCATGGTATCATAAATGCCAAGTCCGGCATATACAGAACCGCCAGGAGAGTTAATATAGATTGAAATATCTTTACCTGGATCGCAAGAATCTAAAAACAACAATTGTGCTTGAAGTGTATTGGCTGTATAATCATCGACGGGAGTTCCCAAGAATATAATACGGTCCATCATCAAACGCGAAAATACATCCATTTGGGTAACATTCAAGCTACGTTCTTCTAAAATGTATGGATTCAAATAATGATTTTGACTTTTAATTACATCATCAAGAACCATTGAATTAAGTCCTAAATGGCGTGTAGCATATTTTCTAAATTCATCCATAATCTTTCAAATTAAAAAAGGGCCTAAGGACACTTTTAGTCTCCTGGCCCTAAATTATATTTATATTATACCTTAGTTAAATAACTTACCAAAATCTTCTGCAGAGATAGACTTATGTTCTAAGGTCACAACATTTTTCAGAGCAACAGTCAACTTACCATCAATACAACGTTCCACAAGGGCTTGGGCCTGCTCTTTTTTCTTCAGCATTTCATTGGCATATTGCTCTAAATATTCATCAGGAATATTAGCCATACCATATTGAGCAAACTGATAACGTGTTGCCTGCAAAGCTGTTGACTTAAGGTCATTGTCATCAATCTTAATCTCGTTTGCATTGACTAGCTGTTCTTTAATCAAGTGCCACTTTAACTCTTCAATGCTTTTTGCGTAGTTTTCTTCTACAAACTCCACACCCTTTTCTTTGTTGTTAGCCAACATTATTTTTTTCAATAATTCATCAGGGAATTGAAGTTCACCAACTTTCTTTTCTAAATGAGCACGTACATCAAGTAAGAATTTATAGTCGCTATCTGCAACATAACCTGATGCAATATTTTCCTTTAATTTAGAACGGAATTCTTCTTCGCTCTTTACAGTATCTTTTCCAAAAATTTGGTCATATAACTCTTGACCTACTTCAGCAGGAACAAAACGACTAATTTCATTAACTTGGAAAGAAAAATCTCCTGTATATGTAACAGCCTCTTCCTTCTTTATTCTAAGAACTGAAGCCAATTCGGCATCGCTTCCTTCGTATGCCTTTGAAGGATTAAATGTTAATACATCATTTTTCTTAGCTGTTCCAAAAAGAGCTTTTTGTTCTTCGTTCTTGAAATACGAAGGCATCAAAGACACTTGTTCTACTTGCAAGCCATTCTCTTTGGGTTGTCCATTTTCATCTAATTCAGCTAAGATACCACGCAATACGTCGCGGTCTTGGTATTCATCTACTAATTCAGAATGACCTGCACGACTTGCAAGATTCTTTACCTGCTCATCTACTTGTGCTTCTGAAACTTCAATATCATAGTATGGTATTGTATCACTTGTTGATAATTCGGCTTTGAATTCAGGAGCCAAGGCCACATCAAAAACAAATACAAAATCATCTTGGTTTTCAATATCTTGTGGCTCTTGGTTCTCATTTGCCATTGGCTCACCAAGCATATTAACATTATTCTCTTTAATATACTCAAATAACTTCTCAGAAAGCAACTTATTTACTTCGTCAGCTTTTGCTTGGCCACCATACATTTTCTTTACCAAGCCCATAGGTACCTTTCCTGGACGGAAACCAGGCATTTGAGCTTTTTGACAAATGTTTTTCAAAGACTTCTTTACTAACTCTTCGTAGTCAGCCTTTACAATATTAACAGTAATTACAGCACTTACTGGGCTTACATTTTCTAATGAAATATTCATTTTAGACCTTTATTTGATAAAATATAACTAATTTTTGTTTTATGAGCATGCAAAAATAACATTTTTATTTTACACCCTAAAATCTACTAACATTTATTTTAAATAAAGTTATAGAGACTATTTTATTAAGATTCTTCTACATTAAAATAAGTTTACACGACTTAAATAGGACAACAAATCTGCTACGACAAAATTACTTCCACCAACAAATATTATATCAGATGATTTTACTTTTTTCAATGTTGATAAAAATGCTTCCTCCACGCTATTATAGCTTTCACCATCTATTCCTTTAAGCATCGCTATTCTTTTAAATTCCAATGCGGACAATGCTCTAGGTGTACTTGCTTGCGTAAAAATATAATTTGCAGTAGGAGGAAGTAATGACAAGACTGATTCAATATCCTTATCACTGGCCATACCCAGGATTACATATAAAGAATCATTTGCAGAAATATCTTTTAATTTTTCTGAAATATACTTCCAACCCCCTTCGTTATGTCCTGTATCACAAATAATAAGTGGTTCTTTTCCTAAAACTTGCCATCTTCCCATTAGGCCGGTAAGTTCACACACCTTCATAAAGCCTTCATGGACATTATGATGACAAATTGTGTAGCCTAAAGTATCAAGAACTAATAATGATTTTAGGATGGTTCCGGTATTCTCTGCTTGATGTTTTCCTAATAAAGCTCCTGTAAATTCTCCGAAATGTCTTGTTCGGTAAAAGTTTCCAGTTTCAGTTTCTTGATAATCTATTACTTCTTTTTCATCGGTTGCAATATATAGCTGTGACTCTTTATTTTTGGATTCTGTTTGAAATACAACCTCTGATTCTCTTGTTGTTGCCCCTACAACAACTGGCACATTGCACTTTATAATTCCAGCTTTTTCACGAGCAATTTGCTCTATATCATTTCCCAATAAATTTGTATGATCAAGACTAATATTAGTAATTATTGAAAGTATTGGGGTTATTATATTGGTACAATCAAGCCTACCTCCTAGCCCAACTTCAATGACAGCTATATCCACCTTGGCATCTTCAAAATACTTGAAAGCTAAAGCTGTTGTTAATTCAAAAAAGGATGGATGTAATGGTTCAAAAAAATCTTTTTCACGTGCTACAAAATCAACAACATAATCTGCTGGTATTTTCTCCCCATTCACCCGAATTCTTTCTCTAAAGTCCAAAAGATGAGGAGATGTATACAATCCGACTTTATACCCTGATAATTGAAGTATTGCAGCTATGGTATGAGAGCAGGAACCTTTTCCATTGGTTCCTGCTACATGTATTGTTTTGTAACTGCGATGTGGATGTCCAAAGTGTTCATCCAAGATAAAAGTAGTATCCAATCCCTCCTTATAGGCCTTTTTCCCAACATTCTGGAAAAGTGGAGTCTGCTTATATAGATACTCAATAGTCTCCTCGTAAGTCATCAGCTGAAATATGAACGAAAAGTTTTGAAAATTTTATCTTTCACTGACTGCGAACCTTTTAAATGGTCGCTCTCTTTCATCATTTCAAAAGCCTTTTTTTCTTCTTTGGTTAATTGTTCCGGAATATAAACACTTATATTCACTACAATGTCTCCTTTTCCGTAACCATAACCCTGTACTGCTGGTAATCCTTTTCCTCTTAATCGTAATGCCGTTCCTGGTTGTGTACCTGGTTCTATTTTTATTCTTGCCCTTCCATCTATTGTGGGTACTTCAACACTATCTCCTAGTGCTGCTTGAGACACTGTCAACAACAAGTTGTAAATCAAATCATTTTCGTCTCTTATCAACTCTGGATGTGGTTCTTCTTCAATCAAAACTTGTATATTCCCTGGAACACCATTGTGTTTGGCAGCATTTCCCTTTCCTTTTACATTAACCACCATACCATCAGAAACACCTGCCGGGATTTGAATTTCAACTATCTCTTCACCACTTACTACACCTTCTCCCTTGCAAGTTTTACATTTTTGCTTTATTACAGTCCCTTCGCCACCACATACCGGACAAGGTTCCTGAGTTTGCACCATTCCAAAAAAACTTTGTTGATTACGCAAGACAAAGCCACGTCCTCCACAGGAAGAACAAGTTTCAGGAGAATGCCCTTTTTCACCCCCAGAACCACCACAAGTCGAACAGGTTATATTCTTTTTAACCTTAAACTTTTTAGTGGTTCCATTTGCTATTTCTGCAAGATTCAATTTAACCTTTAGTCTTAAATCGCTGCCTTTATAGCGAGGTTGTCTTGTTCTGGACCTATACCCACCTTGGCTGAAACCGCCAAAACCCATTTCTTCAAAAATATCTCCAAAATGAGAAAAGATATCATTGATGTCCATTCCTTGGCCAAAACCACCAAAACCACCAGCGCCATCTACACCTGCCTTTCCAAATTGATCATAACGTGACCGCTTGTTAGGATCACTTAACACATCATATGCTTCAGCAGCTTGTTTAAAACGCTCTTCTGCATCCTTTTTTTCTTCAGGAGATTTATCTTCCCATTTATCAGGATGCCATTTAACGGCAGTTTTTTTGTAGGCACGCTTAATTTCTTCTGCAGTCGCAGTACGCTCTACACCTAGTACTTTATAATAATCTAATTCTTCAGCCATATCTCGCATTCTTTATAAAAAAACAGACACAAGACGTTATTGTCCTACTACCACCTTTGCGTGACGGATAACTTTTTCATTCAACAAATATCCAGATTGCACACAATCTATAATCTTGTTCTTTTTATCTTCCTCACCCATTGGCACAAGTGCAATAGCTTCGTGAAAATCCGTATCAAACTCAACATTGTTGGTTTCCATTTTCTTCAAACCATGTTGTTCAAGAACCTTAACTAACTTACCAACAATTAAGTTTACGCCCTCTTTTAAGGATTCTACATCTTCTGCTTTTAGAATATTTTCCTGAGCTCGTTCAAGGTCATCAAGAACGGGCAACAAACTGGAGAGAACTTTCTCACCTCCATTAAGAATCAATTCTGTCTTCTCTTTAATTGTACGCTTTCTGAAGTTGTCAAACTCTGCAACTTGACGCAAATACTGATCTTTTAATGCAGCATACTCCTCTTCTGCCTTAATTAATTTTTCTGCATCAGACAATTCTTTTTCATCGTTTGCGCTGTCCTCTTTTTCAATATTTTCTTGCTCTTCTACCAGAGTTTCTACTTCTTCTAGTTTCTTTTGTTCTTCTTGTGTCATATTTTCCAGATTAAAACAATTATACAGCTACATATGCAAAAAGCATACCATTATTTAAGACCTTCTTTTTATTTTGTATATAATTGTTCTTTGAGCTCTTTCACACGTTCATCACGAATATAATCTTCATAGTTCATTAACTTATCAATTGTGCCATTTGGTGTCAACTCTATGATACGATTAGCAACTGTATTGATAAACTCATGGTCGTGACTAGAAAAAAGGATATTACCCTTAAAGAGTTTCAAATTATTATTAAATGCTTGAATACTTTCCATATCCAAATGGTTTGTCGGAGTATCCAATATTAAACAATTTGCATTACGAAGTTGCATACGTGCTATCATGCAACGCATTTTCTCTCCTCCGGAAAGCACATTTACTTTTTTGAGAATATCTTCATCTTTAAACAACATTCTTCCAAGGAATGCTTTGAAATACACCTCATTACCTTCTCCATACTGACTCAACCAATCCAACATGTTATAATCAGTATTAAAGAACTCTGTGTTATCTAAAGGCAAATAGGCCGTTGTAATAGTAACACCCCATTTGTATGAGCCTTGTACCGGTTTTGCTTTACCGTTTATAATTTCAAACAGCGCAGTCATAGCGCGTGGATCACGGCTCAAGAAGACCACTTTTTCTCCCTGTTCTACATTAAATGTCAATTTGTCAAACAAAACAGTTCCATCCTCTGTTACAGCTTTCAGATCATTGACTTCAAGGATTTGATTACCAGGTTCGCGATCCATAGAAAAGATGATACCAGGATATTTACGTGTAGACGGCTTTATTTCTTCTACATTCAATTTCTCCAACATCTTCTTTCTACTAGTTGTCTGTCTGCTTTTAGCCACATTGGCAGAAAATCTTCTAATAAACTCTTCCAATTCCTTACGTTTCTCTTCAGCCTTTTGCTTCTGATTTTGTGCTTGTCTCAAAGCCAATTGACTGGACTGATACCAGAAAGTATAGTTACCGGAGAACAAAGTCACTTTACCGAAATCAATATCTACGGTGTGAGTACATACTTGATCCAAGAAATGTCGGTCGTGACTTACCACCAATACAGTATGTTCAAAATTACCTAAATATTCTTCAAGCCATTCAACAGTTTCCAAGTCAAGGTCATTGGTAGGCTCATCCAACAACAAATTATCAGGTTCACCAAAAAGCGCTTGCGCCAACATGACTCTCACTTTTTCTTTACCGGAAAGCTCACCCATCTTTTTCTGGTGCAAAGCCTCCTTTATTCCTAAGCCACTTAACAAGGTTGCAGCATCATTCTCTGCAGTATATCCACCTATAGTAGCAAATTTATCTTCTAATTCCGCAACACGAATACCATCTTCATCAGTAAAGTCTTCTTTACAATATAATTCATTTCGTTGCTGCATGATATCCCACATCACTGTATGCCCCATCAACACCGTATCCAAAACAGTACATTCATCATATTTGAAGTGGTCCTGACTCAACACAGACAAGCGCTCACCAGGCCCCATTTCTATAGAACCCTTTGTGGGTTCCAACTCCCCAGAGATTGCTTTAAGTAATGTAGATTTACCGGCACCATTTGCTCCAATAATTCCATAGATATTACCATTGGTAAATTTCATATTTACATCTTGGTAAAGAACACGCTTGCCAAATTGAATGGCTAAATTAGAAACTGTTATCATATATATTTAAATCTTATTTTCAATTACAACACAAATGCAAAATTACAGAAATATATACTAACTTTAATTCTTGCCTAAAAGTATTTGAAATTTTCAAAAAAAAGACTGACTTTCTTAATATGAGAAAATCAGCCAATTTTTGTCGGGGTAGCGGGATTCGAACCCACGACCCCCTGCTCCCAAAGCAGGTGCGCTAACCGGACTGCGCTACACCCCGTTTCTATTTTCGGTGCAAAAGTAATACTTTTTTATCATATAAAAAAATTTAAAGAGAAAATATACACCGATTTTATCTCTCTAATGTAAATATGAATAAAAAAGTCATGCGCCAATGCCTTTTTACAGGAGTTCATTGACGCATAACTTAATTATATCATTATCCTAATTACTTGGCTTGCTCAAGCTTCAATGTCATTGTACATTGATCACATACTTCAGTCGGACCAAAATACTGGATAGGACCAGGATATACAAATGCTGTTTGTTCAGCCCATTCCTCACGATGAGCAGCAAATTCTTTGAAAGGTGCACCATCAAGGCGAACAAGAGCCTTGCGGATTACAGGCTTCATTGCACCGTGACGGCGTTCCATATTCATCATCATTGTGATGGGCACACCACCGGCAACCCATTCAGCAGCAGGCGCAGTAGTATTCTTCACAATAGCCATGTAACCAGTCTTGCCGTTTGCAACGAGCTGAGCAGCAGAAGTACCAAGTGCATAGCAGTAGTCAGCATCATAGTTAGAGGGAGCAGCACAACGTCCTTCGTATCCAAAGAAGTGGTGCAGAGCTGCAAACTTACCATTGAACTTACCTTCTTTCTTCCATGCGGCGAGTTTAGCTGCTACCATTTCAGAAAGGAGCTTTTCTGTTTCAATAAGTGATACCTGTACGTTTCCATGGGGGTCGCGGTCAAGTGTAAGCTGCTTAGCTACACCTTCGGGGAGACTTTCATAGAGAGCTGCATTTGTTGCAGAAAGTTTTTCAAGAACAAATGCGCGGAGTCCGGCAACACCCACTGTTTTAGCTTCCTCAGTAGCGAGAAGATCGTTGAGTTCAGCGATGAGCGCCTTGAAAGCAGGGATAAATTCAATAAGGCCTTCAGGAATGAGCACTGTACCGAAGTTGTTACCAGCTTCAGCACGCTTAGCTACAGCAGAGGCGATGTATGTTACAACATCGTCAAGAGTCATATTCTTTTCTTCTACTTCTTCGCTGATGATACAAACGTTGGGCTGGCACTGAAGAGCACATTCAAGAGCGATATGACTAGCAGAGCGACCCATCAACTTAATGAAGTGCCAGTACTTGCGAGCAGAGTTAGCATCACGCTGGATATTTCCAATTACTTCAGCATAAGTCTTACAAGCAGTATCAAAACCGAATGAAGTTTCAATCTGGTCGTTCTTCAAGTCACCATCGATAGTCTTAGGACAACCGATTACTTGAACACCATAGTTCTTTGCCGCATAATATTCAGCAAGTACACAAGCGTTAGTATTAGAATCGTCACCGCCAATGATAACGATAGCATTGAGGCCCAATTCTCGGATAATTTCCATACCCTTTTCGAATTGTTCAACTTCTTCAAGTTTTGTACGACCAGAACCAATCATATCAAAACCACCAGTGTTGCGATATTCATCGATAAGTTCATCAGTCATTTCAATATACTTATGATCAACGAGACCACCAGGACCCATCAAGAAGCCATAAAGCTTACTAGCAGGATTCTGCTTCTTGAGACCATCGTAGAGACCACAGATTACATTGTGACCACCAGGAGCCTGACCACCAGAAAGGATAATACCAATGTTTATTGGAGCATATTCCTTAGCTTCATCTGTAGGCACAAACTCAACGAGAGGCATACCATAAGTATTAGGGAAGAGAGCCTTAATTTCTTCCTGATTACCTACGCTCTGAGTAGGTTCACCTTCCTTTACAGCAACATTTCCACGAAGGCCTGCAGGAAGTTTGGGCTGATAAGCAGCACGAGCAATTTGAAGTGCACTTTTTTCCATATTTACAGTTAAATTTGGGGTTAATGTTAATATTTTGCAAAAATACTCTTTTATTTTGAATTAGCCAACAAATCCCTAGGCATAAAAAATGCCAATGAGAGAGCATTGAAACCCCTCATTGGCATTTTTATAGCATGTAATTATTCTAAATAATTCCTTGAGCCATCATAGCTTTAGCAACTTTCATAAAACCTGCGATGTTAGCACCCTTTACATAATTTACATAACCATCTGTTGTTCGTCCATAAGCCAAACATTGATTATGTACATCAGCCATGATTTGATGTAAACGTTCGTCTACTTCCTCAGCTGTCCATGAGATATGCATCGCATTTTGTGTCATTTCCAATCCTGATGTCGCCACTCCACCTGAGTTAACAGCTTTACCTGGTGCAAAAAGAATCTTATGCTCAACAAAATAATCTACAGCTTCTGCTGTACATCCCATATTGCTTACCTCTGCAACACACTCTACGTTGTTAGCTACTAACATTCGAGCATCGTCTTCATTCAACTCGTTCTGTGTTGCACATGGTAGAGCGATATCCACTTTCACCTCCCATGGCTTACGCCCTGGGAAAAATTCTACGCCATACTTTTCTGCATAAGGTTCTACAATATCCTCACCGGACAATCGCAGTTCCAACATATAATCGATTTTTTCTCCAGTAATGCCATTGGGATCATAGATATAACCATCGGGGCCTGACAATGTCACTACTTTTGCTCCCAATTCCGTAGCTTTTTTTACGGCTCCCCATGCCACATTACCAAAGCCTGAAACAGCAATTGTCTTTCCGGCAATATCTGTTCCATGTTCTGTTAACATTTGATGAACGAAATATAAAGCGCCATAGCCAGTTGCTTCAGGTCTTAAGATTGACCCGCCAAATTCCAGACCCTTTCCGGTGAAAGTTCCTGTATGCTCTCTTGCCAACTTTTTGTACATACCATACATATAACCAACTTCTCGTCCTCCTACACCAATGTCTCCGGCCGGAACATCCTGATCGGGACCCAAGTTGCGCCATAATTCTAGGATGAAAGATTGACAGAATCGCATGATTTCTCCATCACTACGTCCTCTAGGTGAAAAATCAGAACCACCTTTTGCTCCACCCATGGGCAATGTGGTTAATGCATTTTTAAAGGTTTGTTCAAATCCCAAAAATTTCAGAATGCTCAAATTTACTGATGGATGGAATCTTATACCTCCTTTATACGGACCTATTGCATTATTAAACTGCACCCTATAGCCTAAATTCACATGCACCTCTCCTTGGTCATCCACCCAAGGTACCCTGAAAGTCAGAATTCTATCTGGTTCTACCAAACGTTCAATTAATTTAGCTTTCTCAAATTCTGGATGTTGATTATACACGTCTTCTATAGAAAGTAAAACTTCGCGTACTGCTTGTAAATACTCTCTTTCACCTGGGTGTTTTGCTTCTAATGCTGAGAGCAATTGTTCTGTTTTCATATATTTAAGTTTTAAGGTTATTAGAAACTGTCCAAATGTAAAGAAAAAGATATTTATACCCAAAATTTCAAGTGACATTTTTTTAAATTTTGCCGTATAACATATCTTTTCCTTACATTTTGATATTTATACTAAATATTTGTCATTGTCTGGCACCATACTGCTGGTCTAAATTAAAAATAGCGGTATCCCCCATTTTCCTTATTCTATCAACAATACTCGAAGCCGTAGCTTCTTCTTCTACTTGTTCACGTACAAATGTCCAAAGGAAATCTTGGGTAGCTTTATCTTTTTCTTCCACGGCCAAATCTACTAGATGATCAATCATCCTTGAGACTCTGCATTCATGTTTATATACTTGCTCAAAGGCAGCTAAAGGGCTATCCCATTCCTGTGGAACCACACTAACTTCTCCGACTTTGGCAGTACCTCCTCGTTTGATGATGTAATCAGCCATAGTATAAGCATGTTCCATCTCTTCGTTAGATTGCTTTTTCATCCAATTGGCGAATCCATTGAACCCCTCTTTATCAAAGTAAAATGCCATTGATAAATAAAGGTGAGCACTCCAAATCTCGGCAACGATTTGAACATTGATCGCATCTTGTAATTTCCGTGAAATCATAACTGTAGTTTTTTTAAATTAAAAATGCAACAGGGTCCACACATCAGACTCCTGTTGCAAAGTTATCGTTTCATTAAATGCAATGCCAATATTATAATCTTATTTTAAAAAGATTAGCATCTTTTCACCGTTGCCCAAAAGTATCATTGGGATAAAGAGTTTTCCACCACAACGGCTCATCTTTCAGCCAATATGCAAACCAAGCAAAAATAGAGTTTTGCCATGCTAACCTCTTTTTATAATTAGCAATCACATGGTCTTCTCCATCAATCTGTATATAGCTTACTCGCTTACCTAGTATTCTTAACGCCGTGAACAATTGAATACTTTCATTATTGGGAACGTTGGTATCCACGGTTCCATGCAAAAGTAAAATGGGAGTATTAATCTTTTCTGCATTAAACAAAGGAGACTGCTTAACATACAATTCCGGAGTATTCCATGGATAGCTTCCATATTGAGCTACCTCTCCATAGGTATATCCCCAATATCCACCACCCCAATAGCTAGCAATATTAGAGATACCCGCATGAGATATTGCTGCTGCAAATATATCTGTACGAGTTTGCAAGTATTGCGTCATAAAGCCGCCATAGCTAGCGCCCATACACCCTATTTTTTCTGCATTTACAAACGTATGTTCTTTAACAAAGGCTTTTGTTCCCTCTATTATATCATCAGCCGATTCCATTCCCCATGTATTTACATGGCGAGCAGCAAATTCTTGTCCAAATCCAATCGCTCCGCTTGGCTCAACTACATACACAACATATCCCTGCGCGGCCAACACCTGTAAAGGATATTGAAATTCCAATACCTTCGCGGTGGGAGTACATCCTCCATAGTAATAAACAATCATAGGGTATTTCTTTGTTGCGTCAAAATTGGGCGGTAAGAAATAGAAGCCTTTAATGGTGTCTCCTCGAGAAGAAAGATAATCCCAATTTGTACATTTACCAATAGCCACATTCTTGTACAACGCGTCAAAATCAATATTACCAATCTTCTCAGTTTTTGGCTTATGTGAATTTAAAGTACAAAAATACATATCTCTTGCTCGTTCTCCTGTTTGACCAAAGAATACCACCTGAAGTCGTTTTGATAAAGAGGTCAAGGAATAACCTTGTATATAACTAACTGGCAATTCATACTTGATGACTTTCTTGTTTTGAGGATTCAGTTGGAACAAAGATTCATCATAACCATCGGTCGCTGAAAAATAAATGTTTCCATCAATTGGTGACCAAATGGTTTTACCGACTGCAGGATTAAACAAACACAACAATGGTTCAACAGTCTTATCATCTATATTATATACATACAATCTGTAATCGAATGCATTGGGTATTTGTCCCTCTTTAACTTCTAGGCCAATACCTTCAAAAGCTGCTGGAGAAGCTTTAATCAAAACTTTTTTTGCATCTGGAGAAAATTGTGCCCCGGCAACATATGCTGTGTCTGTCAACAAAGTATCAACTAAACCTGTATAGGCATTCATTCTCAACAATGTCATACGCCTAAAAGGTCGATCATTAGGGTTCATCCTAGAATATGTCAACAATAAATATTGCCCATCTCTGGATATATCATTGATACCTACAGATACACTTCCAAAAGTAAGCCTTTGTCTTTGGCATGTCTTTAGATCATATCGATACAAAGTACTCCGATTTCTCCAACCAGGTTGTCTATCATCTGGATCGATTAGTAGCTTTAAACTTTCTTTTGGTTTTTCACCTTCTTCTGTTATTGTATATATCAAATAATCCTCTTTGGGTGAAATCATAAAATTTCCTTCTGGAATGCCGTCAGAAATCACATTTTCTGTACCATCCACCGGATTATAGGTCATTAATTGACGGCTGTCATTTCCTTTTCTGGTATAATACAAAACATCACGTTGAGGCATCCATGTGCATCCTGCATATTCATTCTTCGTCCAAATCACACGTTGAGTTGCAGTTTCTGTCAAGATAGTCCTGAATAGATTACTGCCATCTTCTTGCTTATTGTAATAATTTATAACCAGATATTTACCTGTAGGTGAAAGCAAAGCACTATGATAATGATCGCCCAAAAGCATATCTCTCATATCGTACGATTTCTGTTCTTGGGAGTTAATTACCAATTCTTTAACATGATTTCCCATTATCTTTACATCAAATGAGTCTTTTTTGCTTTCATTAGTCAAACATAACAAAACTAGTTCATGTCTTCCTGGGAGTAATTTTAAATCACCATTGATTACCTCTGTTTTGTCAATATATGCTTTATGAGAAGTAAGGCCTTTTACTTCAAGTTTTGCAATAGTATAACGATTTGCATCAATCGTAAATTTCAACAAATTGATATTTGATGTCCCTTTTGCAGACATAGGGATTTTCTCACCTCTACATATCGTATTATTAAACTTTAAATTAGAGGTTTGTCTTATGAGATGAATATTATCTTGCAAATAACTTTGCTCATTAAAAACTGCATATTTCATATTCATAGAATCTGTTTGATAAGGAACAGACATTTCTATGGGCGAAATCATTTGTGCAGTTTCCACAGAAATAGTGTCAGCCGATGCAAATAAACTACAACAAGCCAATAGGGTAATATATATCTTTTTCATCATTGTTAATTGCAATTTTCATAAAACAAAGAGAGAGTCTTATCACAAGGATAATTCTCTCTGTTGTCCTAATAGTTGAAAATCTTTCTTTCTTAATTTGAAACTATTCGTCAAATATTTATCTCTTACAACCTGATTTTCTGCAAGTTCCTCCGGGGTTCCTTGAAACAAGATTTTACCTTCAAACAACAAGTATGCCCTATCTGTTATACATAGCGTTTCTTCTACGTTGTGGTCCGTAATGAGGATTCCAATATTTCGATCTTTCAATTTCCAGACTATATATTGAATATCCTCTACAGCAATAGGGTCTACACCGGCAAAGGGTTCATCCAGCATGATAAACTTAGGGTCTATGGCCAAGCATCTTGCAATCTCGGTTCTTCTTCTCTCTCCACCGGAAAGCGCATCACCATTGTTCTTTCTTACTTTTTGCAATTTGAACTCAGAGATAAGGCTTTCCAATTTTTCACGTTGATATTCCTTTGAGCGTCCTGTCATCTCAAGCACTGAGGCAATATTATCCTCTACACTCATTTTTCTAAAGACGGATGCTTCTTGCGCTAAATACCCTATACCACATTTTGCTCTTTTATACACCGGATACTCAGTTATTTCTTGTCCGTCAAGAAATATTCTTCCACCATTGGGCACTACCAATCCGGTAGTCATATAAAAAGACGTTGTCTTGCCTGCCCCATTGGGGCCAAGCAAGCCAACGATTTCACCTTGTTTTACTTCAAATGACACACCATTTACAACAGTTCGCTTACCATATTTTTTAATAAGCCCTTCTGTCCGTAAAACCATGCTATCGTCATTTGTAGCATTATTTTTCATTGTTTCATCAATCATACTTCCGCATTTTCATAAAGGAAACGCTTAATACTACGTTTCGGAGTTTTTTCAAACTCTTCATTATAAATCTTTATACCCGAAAGTTGTTCATAATTGTTCACCATTTGGTTCAAATCTCTACGATTTTGTTCCATAGCCGATTTTAGTCCATTTTCATCAAGTCCGGCCTTTTCTGCTTCGTCAAAATCGGGGAACACCAAGCCATAAAGTTTATCACCCTTTTGGATAACAATACATTCACTAACGTAAGGCAATGTATTCAACTTATCCTCAATTTCTTCAGGATAGATATTTTGTCCACTTGAGCCTAAGAGCATGTTCTTGCTACGTCCTCTGATGTATAAATAACCATCAGCATCCATCACACCCAAGTCACCGGTATGATACCATCCGTCTTTATCTATGGTTGCTGCAGTTACTTCAGGATTCTTATAATATCCCAACATCACATTCATACCACGAGCCAATATTTCACCTGGTACATTTTCCGGATCGGGACTATCAACCTTCACTTCCATATTCAAAACGGCACGGCCACAAGAACCTATTCTATGGTCTTTCCAGTCAGCATATGTAATAATCGGAGCACATTCCGTTGCACCATAGCCTACCGTAAAGTTAAAGCCGATTTTGTGCAAGAATTGTTCAATTTCACTATTGAATGCTGCTCCACCAATGATAATTTCATAGAAACGACCACCAAATGCAGCAACCAATTGTTCACGTATCTTTTCTCTAATCTTTGAGTTAATTACAGGGAGCTTAAGCAAGACCTTCATGCTGACTGTTTGAAGTTTAGGCAGCACTGATTTCTTGATAATCTTCTCAATGATAAGCGGAACAGAAATAATGACATGAGGTTTAATATCTGAAAACGCTTTGAATATAATTTTGGGAGAAGGAACACGTGTCAAATAGAAGATATGACATCCATGGAGTATTTCAAAAATGAATTCAAATGACAAACCATACATATGGGCCATTGGCAACATAGAAATTATATGGTCTCCACGACGAAGTTTTGAACCAAGTTCTTGACGAGCAAACATTAAGTTTGACCACATGGCGCGATAGGGAACCAACACACCTTTTGAATTACTAGTAGTTCCCGAAGTATAGTTAATCAAGGCCAAAGCATCACCATCTACAGCTTTTCTATAAGCGACATGTTCCTGGCGGAAATATTTGGGATATTTTTTACCAAAGAATTCATTAAGGCGTTCGCGTGCTTCTGTCAATTTATCTGTACGACTTACCAATAATGAATAGTCGGGTATATAGATAATACCTTCCAATGAAGGCATTTCGTCAGCATTGAGGGTTGGCCATGCCTGATCACCAACAAACAACAATTTTGCTTCAGAATGCGCTACAATATTATATACCTGGTCAGACTTAAACTCATGCAAAATAGGTACGGGCACCGCACCATAAGTCATTGTTGCCAAGAATGCTACCGCCCAATTTGCGCTATTTCGTCCACAGAGGGCAATTTTATCCCCCGGCAATATTCCTGCATTTTCAAAAAGGATATGCAATTTTTCAATTTTGCGTGCTACATCCTTATATTGGTAGGTGCTTCCTTCATAATCAGTCAAAGCATCTAAATCCCAATTTTCTTTAATCGCTTCTTCAATGTAAGAAATAAAATCTTTATACTCTTCCATAATTATAATAATATGTGTAATTCCTTTATTTTACTGTTTTTGGGGTGCTGGTGTTTTTCATTTTAAAAAATTGTCCACGCTAAATTACGCACACTCTTAGCAATTTTGTGCAAAAGTAATAAAAAAGTCAATACGCTCCAATTTTTCATGAAGTTTCCATTAACTAGATAGATTTTTTACCTGTTTTTACGAATTTCAGTACAAAGATGAACAGATACATTATCATTGAACAGCAGTTACATATCTTTTTACATTGCCTCTCATTCAAAAAGACATCCATCCACCCATATTTTTACTGAAAAAATGTAACTTTGCGCAAAAGTTTATATACTATGATACAATCAATGACCGGCTACGGAAAAGCCGATGCCCTTTTTTCCGAAAAAAAAATACATGTTGAGATAAAATCCCTCAACTCCAAAAGTTTAGATTTATCCATGCGCTTAGCTGGCCTTTATCGTGAGAAGGAAATGGAAATTCGCCAATATATTTCTCAGCAATTGGAACGTGGGAAAGTCGATTTTACCATTTGGGTTGAGAAAGACGTTACTACTCAAACACCCTCAATCAACGAAGAGGTGGTAAATAAATACATTCAACAAATTAGAACTATCAGCGAGAACCAATCTATCCCCTTTCCGGAAAATCATATCTGGGAAGTTATAGTTCGTATGCCTGAAATCACACAAACTGCAACCATTGAAGAACTCTCTGATGAAGAATGGAATATTGTATGGCTGGCAGTAGAAGAAGCGGTTGCACAATTAATCGCATTCCGTAAACAAGAAGGCGAAGCCCTCACGCTTAAATTCAAAAAAAATCTCAGCCGCATAGAATCTTTAATGAAGGAGATTGAGAGCTATGAGCAATGCCGTGTAGAAAAAATTCGCCAACGTCTTGAAGAAAGACTCTCAGAATTAAAAGGTGTTGACTACGATAAAAATCGTTTAGAGCAAGAACTCATTTATTATATTGAGAAGTTAGACATTAACGAAGAAAAGCAACGACTTACCAATCATCTCAATTACTTCCGCGAAACAATGGAGAATGAGAAAGGACAAGGTAAGAAACTTGGATTCATTGCGCAAGAAATGGGTCGCGAAATTAATACAACCGGTTCTAAAAGCAACCAAGCAGAAATGCAAAATCTTGTTGTAATGATGAAAGATGAACTTGAGCAAATAAAAGAACAAGTGCTCAATGTCATGTAATATCTTCTTTTAAAACCTACCTACATGAAAGAACAACAATCTATACACCCCGGAAAGTTATTGATATTCTCTGCCCCAAGCGGTAGTGGAAAAAGTACGATCATTGAATACCTCATGTCAAAAAACTTGGGCTTGCACTTTTCCATTTCTGCCACTTCGCGTCCTCCCCGTGGAAAGGAGCAGCACGGCGTTGAATATTTCTTTCTCTCCACAGAAGAATTTAAAAAGCATATAGAAGCCGGTGATTTTCTAGAGTACGAAGAGGTATACGAAGGTCGTTACTATGGCACTTTGCGAGAGCAAGTAGACCGCCAATTGGCTGCTGGAGAAAACGTGGTGTGCGATGTAGACGTATTGGGGGGCAAAAACATAAAAGCCGTATATGGCAATCGTGCGCTTTCTATCTTTATTCAACCACCCTCCATCGACGAGCTCCGAAAGCGACTGGAAGGTCGTGCCACCGATGCTCCCGAAGTCATCACAAAGCGTATAGAACGAGCTGCTTTCGAGTTGTCTTTTGCCAAGGACTTTGACAAAATCGTAATAAATGACGACTTGAGCACCGCACAAGCAGAAACTTTGAATATTGTAGAAGCATTTCTAACAAAAGAATGATTCGTACTGGCATCTTTGGAGGTTCTTTCAACCCGATACACAATGGCCACATCAATTTGGCCCAACACATCTTACAAGAAGGTGAGGTAGACGAGATATGGCTAATGGTTTCTCCGCATAACCCATTGAAAGAAACCACATCACTTTGGGATGAGAACTTTCGCTTACAAATGGCACAAATAGCTACTGCCGATTACGAAAACATATGTGCCAGCGACTTTGAATTCCATCTTCCCCGCCCCAACTACACTTGGAAAACCCTACAAGAACTAGAGAAAGCCCATCCTAACCGGAGTTTCTCTCTCATTATTGGAGCAGACAATTGGTTGGTATTCAAGAAATGGGCAAACTACAAAAACATTCTTCAGAACTACCCTATACTCATCTACCCTCGTGAAGGATACCCCATACCAATTCAATCCTTACCAACAGGAGTCAAGTTCATTGAAGCTCCCCTCTTCCCTTGGAGTTCCACCCAAATACGTGAAGCTCTTGATCAACAATGCGACGTTTCTGACATGTTACACCCTCAGGTGATACAACTTTTAAAAGAAAGGGATAGATAGCCCCCCGAAGGAAAACACATATGAGATAAAATATCTAACAAGGGCTGACTTCCGAGTGTGAAAGTCAGCCCTTAAATTATACGTTTCAAAAAGCAATATTCGGCAGATCTTAATCCACTAAGATTCTCTTGCTTTCATTGCCACATTTATATATATATATACCCTTAGGCAATTTCGCATTCACATTACCAAGCGTAGCTTTATTTCCTTTGCAATATAAACGGCCAGACAAGTCGTAGATTTCAACATTCGACGCGTTAATAGTTTCAACATCAGAGATGCCAGTCATTGTTTTATCCAAAAAGCTAAATGAAATAACCTTTTTTTCTTCTTTAATATTGTAAATAGGCTTGCCCAGCAATGTACCATCATTCAGTTTAGCGGCTGTAGGAAGTGACTCATCTGTAAACTCTGTCACCCCTTTTACTCCGGGGTACAAATCTCCTCTAAATCCTTCGCCGCTTCCGTTGACAAGATACTTGTCACCATCAGCTGGAACATAAGAGAATCTTTGTCTGTTTTCTGTATTGTTCAGTATGTTTCTTGTCCACGAAGTAGCATCATAGTCAATGTGAGTAATCAACATGCCAGTTCCAAGCAGAGCTGGATACCATGTATCTTCTTGTCTGTTCTCTAAGAGGAAATACTCTTTCTCATTGGTGGCACTACGTAAAATATAGGTGGTAGCCCCTTTCTCTTTTTCTGCATATGAATACAACTCCATGTATCCAGCCTCTGTTAACTCTTGTGGTGACAACCATCCGCAAAAACTACGTTCATACGCGTTATACCCCACAGGCGCATAACCATCACGCCAATAGTGTCCATAGTCCATGACGCTCCAGTAGCATAACGTTTCAAGTCTGTTGTAAATAGCTTGATTGCTACCCGTATAATAAAAGTCCGGCAATCCCAAAGCATGACCAAACTCATGCACAAAGATACCTATACCATCCGTTTCCTCACCTGTAACAACAGGCGCACTCTCGCTACCTCCGTAAGATTGCAACACTTCATTTCCCACAAAATAAGAAGCAATTTTCACGTCGTTTGCATATAGTGTGTTAATGGTACTGAAATGCGCCCACAAATAATCATCGCAGCCTTCTTCGTATGCAGAGTGCTCACCAGGACCTGCAAAAAAGATGCTTACTAGAGGCACCGCATTTCCATCCTTATATTTAGAAAAATCAGCTCCTGCTTCTACGGCTAATGCCACGGCTTCCTCGATGAACAATTTTTTATTAACATCTCGGCTTGTGCCTTTATTGGCTCCATAGTAGGCATAGTCATTGGCCACACACACCTTTGCCACTACTTCGAAATTAGGAACAAAGAGGCTATCGCTCTGTGCCGCAAAATAATCTTTCACACTACCCACACAATAGGGCTCATCGGCATATCCTTTTTCGCAAAGCATACGAGTGAGCTTTTCTTCCGTCGTTGACTTTAAGAATTTTCTATCTGCAAATTCCACCATCACCACAGGAATAGTAGGCTTGCCAATTGTACGGACAACACCTCCTGCTGACTTTCCATACACTCCTAATCCGTCTTCTGAATTGGCGGCAGCTTTAATGGTCGATTTATTAACAGGCAACATCAAATTCATCTTGTCATGACTTACAGCATGCTGCTTGATAAATTCATTTTCTATATCAGAGCGCTTGTCCATAGCATGCACCAACATATCTGAACACACAACCGTGCCTTTTTTGTCTAATACGGCATAATACAGATTCTTGCCATTTCTCAAACAACTGAGTCCATCTTCTGTAACCAAAAAGCCGGAGTGTGCATTGCCTTGTTTTTGTACAAGAACACTAGTGCCATCACTCTGCTTCACAGCAAAGAATTTTTTTACGGGCGGTGTAGCGTTCATTCCTAACATACATCCCGCCATCAATAAAAAACTGAATACTAAACGTTTTTTCATATCGTCATTATTGTATTTATTATCTAAAATATAGACATCTGAGTCTCTAAACTTAAAATCCGGAGAGCCTTATAACCGCCCCAAGGGTTCTTTCATTTTTTATAGTTTGAAGAAGGAATTAGCCCTTTTTCTTCCTCTTACCCCAATAATACCAAACTGGAATCATTATGAGAAAGAACACCAACCCCTTTTACAATACGATCCATATTGGTAGTTTCGTGAAACTAGGGAAAAGGTAGGGATTAATAAATTGTATAATCGTAAAGATAATTGCTACCCCACCACTGTCTTTTATCGCATTTTTTAGTTTAGGGCTCATAGAGAAAGGTGTCCAAAGATTTTGCAAAGTTACGCAATAAATCTTATATATAAGATATTACAAGATTGTTAATGCTTTTAAGCATCCCTCTCGCACGCTAGAATTTTACATCAAAAAAAACAATTAGAGTCATAAAAATGTGCGAAAATATTGACATTCTAGAGTCACCCATCTAGAAGCGCAAAATCACTTTTTAAGCCTCATTTTTTCTTAAAACATCCATTTTTTACACCAATTTCGGCTTTTAAATTCTATGGATGACCATCCAAACAACCTTATAGCAACCATCCATAGCGCTATAAATGGCCATTCAAGCAACCTATGGATGACCATCCATAATTTAACATTTGTTTACCCTTCAACTTTTAGAACACTAAATCAATACGAAATCCGACATTTAGGACACAAAAACCATGATTTTAAATTTTCAGTATTTCTAAAATTATTTTGGGCGGTTAAAAATATCGTAATTATAAGCGCTTAGAAATGACAATATACTAGATAAATTAAGCAATAATATAGCATTTAAATGTTTGCTATTTACTTTATATTCTTTGTTATATCAGTGTAAATCTGCATATCTCTCACATATAAAGGCAGAAAATATCATTAACTATTTACAAAATAAAGTTACAATAGTACCAAACATCGATATTACAGCAACAACTATTGCTATAAAAGCTAATTCTCTAGAATATTTTGCCTCATACAGTGAAGCTGACATAAAATGAAACAGTTGTTTTTTATATGTTTCTATTCCATATTCTGTCAATGATATTTCACGGAAGGTTTTAGGCTTCTCCAGTTCAATTATGCCCATTCTTTCCATATCATCATCGACCCACATATGAATTCTATTAACGGGAACTTTCATATTCAAACTATAAGTACCCCAACTGTTAACGATAGCCTCAACATCATTCTTATTGATTTTATGATTTCCATTATCTCTGGCAAGCATCATAAAATCAAGGATTATTGAAATAAAGAAATATTTATCACAATTATTACTGCGAATATTGCGTTCTCTACCAGAATATTGTTTTATAATATCAACCAACTCCATATTTAGCTAAAATCAAAATTATCAAGAGGATTAAACTCCTTAGCTGCCCGTTTAGGGAAACGGGGTTGTGGCATGCTTTGTCTTTCTGCCATAACCTTCTCAACTAAATTATCTGGCAGATTATTGAAAAAGTACGCACGCTCCTCGTCATTCTGCATTGCGGCACGCTTAAATTTATCCCAAAACTCAGTTTCTTCCATCTGGAATGTTTGATGACCAGTTGAATCTAACTTATATAAAACAACGGTGCTTTCTATTTCACGATGTTTATTGCGCTTTTGAACTGTTCCACACAACAATCCAGTATTCACTTCATTATCAATTTCAACTATTCTTCTGGCAATATCTCGATTACCTCTGATGGCTGCATTACTATTCAAACTAGTCATTAAATATAATTTGTCTTTGGCTCGTGTAAGAGCAACATATAAACATCTTCTCTCTTCCTCTATGTCATCTTCGGAAGCCGCCTTTCGCGACGGGAACATTCCAGGCATTACACTAACGACATAACAGATGTCTGCCTCCAAACCTTTAGCAGAGTGGATAGTTGAAATAACGACTTTGTCATTATCATCCTCAGCGGCTAACACCTTTGATAGTTCCGCAACAGGATCAAGTATGTATTCCGTAATAAATGACGAAATGTTGTTAGATTGTCGTGCTACTAATTTAAGTGCGTCAAAATCCTTTTTGCGATCTTCCCAACTCCATTGTTCTGATTTGTAAAGTCGAGATAAAGCATTATCAAATCGTTTAACTGCGACAGATATTGCCTCTTCAGGAGAATGGTCAAACGGGATCAACTCTTCCAATAGTTTATAGGAAGTGTCATCTTTTATTCCAGAAGATTTTACAATTTCTATACACTCCTGCAATGTAGAGTATGCAAACATCTTTTCGATAAGCGATGACGCCATAACATCACCAACTCCCTGCCACAATTTTAAGTATCTTACCCATGCCAATTCATCTCTAAAATTAGCGACAATACGCAATGCGGAAATAACATCTCGAACATGGCGTGTTCGCAAAAGTGTAGTTCCACCATATATTACATACGGAATCTTTTTGCTCATACAAGCAGCCTCTACCTTTCTAGTTCCAAGTATAGTTCGCGATAACACCATGTGGCTTTTATATGGTAATCCATCTGCAACATTACTCAAAACATTATCAGTAATAAACTCGGCTTCCTCCCAATCATTGTTTACAAACTGCATGACTGGTTTTTGCCCTTTACCTCTATGAGCGAATAGATGCTTGTCATAGTTAAGAGGCGATTCATCCAATAGCCAATTGGAGAGGTCAAGAATCTCTTGTATTGAGCGATAGTTTTCTTCAAGTTTATATACATCTGAATTAGGCACTCTATCGACAAAAGAGTGAATACTCTTAAAATCTGCTCCTCGAAAAGCATAAATGCTCTGAGCGTCATCACCCACACAGAACAAATGACAATTTTCCATAAATGATTCTAAAAGCAGCCATTGCAATGGATTAGTGTCTTGCATCTCATCAATTAGGATATGGTCATACAATGATGAAACAAAAGTCTTCAACTCTACATTTTGTTTCAAAATTGTAGCTACAGCCATCAGCATATCATCGTAATCTATGTAACGGCGTGAACGTTTATACTCAATATAACCCCTAATTACAGGCTCTATTAATTCTTTTATTCTTCGCACATTAATATCCACCAATTCGCCTTCTTGCATAGGATATAATTTCATTTTTATAGCAGTGGATAGATTTTGTCGCGTATTTACTGCATATGAATAAATATCAGAGAGTTGACTGCCTTTGATTTGTTCTTTTCCTACTTGTATTTTCTTCTTATTATACAGATTACCAATCACAATATCTATTGCGGACGCTCTATCTTCTTCATCGATACAGCTATATCCTTCTAATCCAAATGCACTTCCATAACGAGTGATTAAGTCCATACACCAAGAGTGAAATGTTGAGCCAGAAACTTGTTTCGCTTCTGGCATTTTAGCACCTTCAATTTTTATACGATTAGCAATTTCTTGTGCGGACTTTTTAGTAAACGACAATATCTTAATTCTTGACGGTTGTACACCCGTTGAAATTAGATGTAATGCACGAGCTATAATAGTACGAGTTTTGCCCGTACCAGCACCTGCTAACACGAGCAGATGTTTGCCATTATATGTAGCAGCAGCTAATTGCTGTTTATTCAAATTATCAAAGTCCATAATTTTCTCTCAAATTACTTAGTGTAGATTTATAGAAAATCATCAGCGCTAATAAATATTATTATGGGTGGACAAACCCCACCCATAACTCTTAACACTTTATTGTCTCTTACTTAAGGAGTGCAGTATATTGTCGGATAAGTTGAATGGTTGTAGAATCTGTATCGTAAACAGAATACCAACCTTGAGGTTCGTGAGGAGGGTCACACAAATAGTCATTTCCCGGTTTCCAAGTTTTGTCTACTGGACGACCAGCTCCACCCCACCCCCAAAAATTGCAACCGGACAGCATCCCTTGAGCGGCATAACTATCCGCGATATTCTGGAATATGAATTGGTAAAAAGCATCTCTTGCCCTTGTGCTACCTTCTGGAAGAAAGAAGGTTCTGTCGCGCGAATAGCCAAACTCTTCAATAACAAAGGGCTTATTCAACCGCTCTGACATGCGTTGGTGAAGGGCTATGTAGTCTGTAGACTTTAGATAGACATTGGGTAGAGCCTGAAAAAGGCGGTCGGGACTGGACCATCGCCAATTGACCGGCCATATATGAATAGTCAAGTAGTCAATATTACGATCACGATGTATTTTTTCGCATAATTGTTCGTCAACCTCACAACCATACAAACCTTCGCTACCTGTAGAAACTAGATGATTCTTATCAATGCTCTTTATCAAACGAGCCGTTTCTGAAATCCAAGCAGCAAAAGCATCCTTGCCTTCTTTACTAAAGGGGCGTGGCTCATTACAAATTTGCCAAGACATGATAGAGGGTTCATCGGCATATCGACGGCCGGAAATGCTATTGGTGCGCCCCACAATGGTGCGAACAAAATCATAGTATAATTCTTTGGCTTTCGCATCGAAGACAAACTGAGAGGCATATTTTACATACTGATTATACCCCTCTCCATTTGCATTGGGTGAATCGCCATGACCTGTTTGTTTCAGATAGAATCCATATCCGCCACTCCAATCCCAAGAGTTGGTGAGATAGAAAACCCCCACCATGCCGCGGCTTTCCATCTCACATAAGAGATAGTCCAATCCATGTAGCAAAGTGTCGTTAATACATCCCGGAGCAGGTTGTAAATAAGGCTGTACGGTATTTGCATTGTCACTCCCCGCATCTGCTCCAACAAGTATGCGCAGATTATTTATACCGAGCGATTGCAGCATGTCCAGCTCACTCTTCAGCCTTTCTCTATCTCCTCCTGTTCCCTCTGAGGCCAAGATGGGGGCATACCACAGATTAGTACCTATGAAATAATAGGGTTTTCCATCCTGATAGAAATGACCATTCTTTACTTTGACAAACGAATTAGCCAGTAAGGGGAATAACATACAAATTGATAAAAATAAAATAAATAGCCTTCTGTTTCTCATATTATTCAAACAGTTTTAATCGTTTTTTTCTAGATTCTTCCAATGATGACAATCCGCAATCTTGTTCTTGTTGTTTTTGCCGGATGTCCGTATATTCCGCGGTCAGTTGCTGTAAAAACTCTGCTTTTGTCTTTTCATTTCCGAGTCGGGCTATTACACCCACTACTTTTGAGGCATCGCTCACCCATACAACTGGTCCGTGATATTCCGTTGCTATTTTTAGGGCAGTATGCTGCTTACTGGTAGTAGCACCTCCTAATAATAAAGGAATATTCATTCCTGCCAGTTGCATCTGCCGTGCTATATTTACCATTTCTTCAAGGCTGGGAGTAATGAGACCACTCAGACCTACAAAATCTACATTTTCTTTGATAGCCGTTTCTACGATGGTTGTAGCCGGACACATCACGCCAAGGTCTATCACATCATAATTATTACACCCTAAGATTACAGAAACGATATTTTTGCCAATGTCGTGAACATCACCTTTTACAGTAGCCAAAAGTACTCTGCCGCGCGAAGGCTTTTTTTCATTATCCGAGAGCAGATAGGGTTGTAAGACAGATACGGCTTTTTTCATTGTCCGGGCCGTCTTTACCACTTGTGGCAGGAACATTCGACCCTCACCAAATAATTCCCCAACCTCATCCATCGCTGACATAAGCGGACCTTCTATAATATCAATGGCTTTCGTATATTTTGAAAGAGCCTCCGTAAGGTCGTCCTCAAGATGGGTATCATCTCCTTTGACCAGCGCTCTTTTCAGTCGGGACTCAACATCTTCCTGCAACTGATTTTCAGACATTGTCGGACTGGTGGGAAGAGCGTTTGTGTATCGTTCTGCATAGGTCAGCAACTCAGCCAATACGTCCTTTCTATTTAGAATCACATCGTCTAACATTTCACGCAAGTCCTGCGGAATATCAGCATAAGACAACGAGGTGTTAGGATTTACAATACCCATTTCCATTCCGGCTTGAATGGCATGATGCAAAAAGACCGTATGCATGGCTTCTCTCAGGTAGTTATTTCCACGGAAAGAGAAAGACAGATTAGAAACGCCACCCACCACATGTGCTCCTGGCAAATGTTCACGAATCCATTTCGTTGTTCTGATGAAATCTAAGGCATAGCTATTATGCTCAGGAATACCGGTACAAATTGCCAAAATATTAGGGTCGAAAATGATGTCTTGGGGAGCATAACCCACTTTGTCCACTAGCAATCTGTAGGCTCGCTCGCATATACCGATTCTTCGTTCATAGGTGACGGCCTGGCCTTCTTCATCAAAAGCCATGACCACCACAGCGGCACCCATCTCTTTAATCCGCTGAGCACGGGCTAAAAAGGTACTTTCGCCCTCTTTTAAAGATATGCTATTTACAATACACTTTCCCTGCACGCATTTCAGGGCCTCTTCTATAACTTCCCACTTTGAAGAATCTATCATAAAGGGACAACGCGCCACCTCGGGATCGGCGGAAAGAAGATGTAGGAAATGTACCATCTCTTCTTTTGTATTGAGCAAGCCATCGTCTATATTGATGTCAAGAATCTGCGCCCCTGATTCCACTTGCTGGCGCGCGACACCTACTGCTTCGTCATATTTCTTTTCGGTAATCAAACGCAAGAATTTTCTAGAGCCCGCCACGTTACAACGCTCTCCTATTACAATAAAATTCTGCTCTGGCGATATGTCCAATGCATCAAGTCCGGAGAGGCGCAAGAGGTCTGTACGGACCGGCTTCTTTTGGTGGGTGTGAGCCATCAGTTCTTCATCGGCAACCAAAGCGTCGTGTATGGCCTTAATATGCAAATTAGTAGTGCCACAACATCCACCTACAATATTCACCAAGCCCTCTTTTACAAAATTCTTCACTTGTTCGGCCATTACCTCTGGCGTTTGAATGTATTGTCCCAAATCGTTGGGCAATCCTGCATTAGGATAGGCTGAAATATAAAAGGGGGATTGTTGTGATAGTTCGTGCAAGAAAGGCTTCATATCGGCAGCACCGAAAGAGCAATTCAATCCTACCGAAAAGACAGGACGGTGAGACACAGAAGCAAGAAAAGCTGACAAGGTTTGTCCCGACAAAGTTCTTCCCGATTTATCTGCCACCGTCACACTGAGCATTATAGGGACCATTCGCCCAACATTCTTCATTGCTTCATCAGCGGCACACAAAGCTGCTTTGGCATTTAGCGTATCAAAGATAGTCTCTATTAACAAGGCGTCAACGCCACCCTCTAATAATGCTTCAATTTGCTCTAAATAGGCAGACTTCAACACATCAAATGTTAAAGCGCGATAGGCCGGATTTGAGACGTCGGGACTCATGGAACAAGTTTTATTCGTAGGTCCTATAGAACCGGCCACAAATCTTGGTTTGAAGGGAGTGCGCTCTGTAAATTCATCTGCTAAACGACGAGCCAGACGGGCCGCCGTTAGATTCAACTCACAACAGATTTCCTCGCATTGATAATCTGCCATAGAGATTCGTTGCGAACTGAATGTATTTGTTTCTATAATGTCTGCTCCGGCTTCTAAATACTTACGGTGTATCTCTTCTATGACGTGAGGACAGGTCAATGTCAACAAATCGTTGTTACCCTTCTGAGGTACATCCATCGCACTAAATCGCTCTCCTCGATAGTCGGACTCGGACAAACCATAACGTTGAATCATGGTGCCCATAGCGCCATCCAAGACAAGAACTCTCTCTTTAACGATATGTTCCAATGTTTTCATAATAAATCTAACAAAAAGAGATAATTATATGTAGGACAAGATATTAATTATTAGAAATTTTTAATAAACCTATCCATATCTTTTCTATCCTGCTTCTCTTTTAATGTCGCGCGCTTGTCGTATTCCTTTTTACCACGGCACAACGCAATATCCAACTTGGCACGGCCATCTTCGTTGATAAACAAGCGCAAGGGAACAATAGTAAAACCTGGGTTCTTCGTCTCTTGTTGTAAGTTTCTTATTTCCTTTTTATTCAACAAAAGCTTTCTATCCCTACGCGGCAAATGATTATTATAGGAACCTCGTTCGTATTCTGCTACATACATATTCTTTACCCACATTTCTCCATTATGTATGTAACAATAGGTATCCACCAAACCGGCTTTGCCTACCCGAATACTCTTAATTTCTGTACCCGTAAGCACAATTCCGGCCATGTATTTATCAACAATGTGGAAATCAAACTCTGCTCGTTTGTTCTTTATGTTGATATTCACTTTCTTTATTTTATCTTTCTTCATCTTCTGAAAGTAACATTGAAGTTTACACTCCTATTCGGTTATAGAAAAAGAATCAGGATGATTTTTTATATATTCAGCCATACCTGACATATACATCTCTTCATTTGTAATGAATTCATCATCTAGATCATCAAAATCAGGATACAACTCATATAATGCCATAAACTCTTCATCGGTACATTCTTTTGCAATTGCAGCACCATGAAGTTCATACAAAGTTCGTGCCTTATAGAGTAATTTTGATAAGTCGTGCAAGCCATAAAGGCGCATGGCCTTTGCAAAAGGATTTTCAAAGAAAAACGGGCCATAGCCGTTGTGTATAAGTTGCACAAAACCACCATCCATTATTTCTTCATGCAAAATAGAAAAGCCCCAAAGCGTGATTTCGTCTGCATTTAAGAGAGACATACTTTCAGCGGTCAAAGCGCTCCCTACTCTATGCTGCATCTTCTCTACGATGGTTTGAATCAAAGTGTCGTTGTCCATACTTTTTTATTTATTGCCTACAAAGATAAACAGAAAAGCTGAGATTGAAAACTTACCGCACAAAGTCATAAAAAAATCTCGGATTGAGATATCACAAGCCGAGATTTTTTATATATCTGAAAAATCTATACACGTTCAATGGTGGAAATAATTTTACCGTGCAATATACTTGCGCCCACCCTGAATATAAAATCCCTTTTGTGGTTTTTCAGTAAGTTTGCGACCGCTTAGGTCATAAATCGTTGAGTTCCCTATGGAACTGGTATTTGTGCTGTTGATATTTGCAGGTATATATTCAGCCAAATCAAAAGTAAATTTTGGATTCTTGTAAATACGTTGTCCGCGACGGAAGAAACTATGCAGTTCATATCCAGGACGCGTTCCCCATGTAGGTCCACCTTCTTGCGAGCCCCATTCAACTATTCCTAAATTTCCAACATGTCCTATCCCTTGTATTAGCATACCTGTTGTTGCAGGATTAGTGAAAGCATTACTATTCCAACCTTCATAATCCCAAGTTTTACATATAGTGCCATCTAACAACTCTATTTCCCCCAAGTGTGCTATTGGAAAATCAAAACTTGGCAATGTATCGCCAATTTCCCACGCTCCATCTGAAAAATCATAGGTTAAGTATTCTACACTTCTCTTTATATAGACCTTATTATCCTTTTCATGTATCCATATTGGAGCACCTCTCCACATTTCCTCTAATGATCCCATTATATAAGAATCCTTTGGAGTTTCCGAGAAAGTATACTTTATCTTATAATATACTCTATTATTATACACCTGGCTTTCATCTGAAACCATATTGATATATCCAGAATAATAATCATATCCAGCACCTTTATCCTCTACCTTAATCCACCAAGTACCAGGCGGGAAATAAGTAGTATCACTTGGAATGACACCTTCCTCTGGTTGCGCACAAATAGAAAGCGGCAGGAAATATAATATGATTAATAGAAACTTTTTCATGGTTTTACAATTTAAAGTAGGACTTACTTATATCATACCTATCGTGCAATATACTTGCGCCCACCCTGAATATAAAATCCTTTTTGTGGTTTTTCTGTAAGTTTGCGTCCGCTTAGGTCGTAAATCGTTGAGTCCCCTATGGAACTGGCATTTGTGCTGATAATATTTGCAGATATATATTCAGCCAAATCAAAATTAAATTTTGGATTCTTGTATATACGTTGTCCGCGACGGAAGAAACTATGCAGTTCAAAGCCAGGGCGATAGTACCACTGAGGCGAGCCCTTTCCTGCCCCCCAATCGACTATTCCTAGATTTCCCGTATGACCAATTCCCTGAATCAACATGCCTGCGGTAGACGGGTCGGTATACCAAGGGCAAGACCAACCTTCATAATCCCACGTTTTACAAATCGTCCCATCCAACAATTCTATTTCGCCTAAATGTTCAATTGGGAAATTAAAACTAGGAACTGTATCACCTACCTCCATACCTTCATCAGAGAAATCATAAGTCAAATAGTCTTCTGGACCGCCTTGATTGCTTTTAATATAGACCTTGCCACCTTCTTCATGTATCCATACGGACGATTTCCCCCAACGACTCTCAACTGGCCCCATTATAGCACTATCTTTTAAGGTTTTATTGAATGAGTATATAATTCTGTAATAAACTTTATTATTTATTACTTTACATTCATCTGAGACCTTATTCACGTATCCCTCATAATATCCTAAATCTTCCACTAAGATCCACCAAGTACCAGGCGGGAAATAAGTAGTATCACTTGGAATGACACCTTCCTCTGTTTGCGCACAAATAGAAAGCGGCAGCAAATATAATATGATTAATAGAAACTTTTTCATTATCATTATTTTTTTAATTATTTACTTTTGTAACTTCAAAGCGACCGCCTAAATCACACTTAAATCCTGGTTTAAAGTTTATCGCATTTTCATATTCAAAAGTTACATTAGCACCATTCGCGATAATACATTCACACTGGCTTGTTTCAGGATCATCGCTTCCTAATACGATATTATTCCATCTAATGATACGGTTGCTTGTAAATTTCCTAATACTTGTACATTACCACTAAAGTAGCCGGCATACGGGTCTGAAAGATTTCTTCCCCAATCGTTAGTTATCGCAGAACCATAAACGCCAGCAACATACGAATTTTATAATCTTCCCAAAACGCCAAAATTCCAACCATTTGAACCATGACCAGATGTTCCCATCACACCATATGAACGATGTAAGTTATCAAAATATTGAGTTGAAGAAGAAGATACTGATTTCATATGAACGATGTAAGTTATCAAAATATTGAGTTGAAGAAGAAGATACTGATTTCCCTTCGACACCTATACTTGTCGGAATACCATCTTTATCGCAAACCCCTGTAATCGAGGCACGAGTACTAGAAGAAGAATTCCCCGAACGGGTTACATAAATGCCTTCGTTTCTCGTATTTATCTCCAAAGATCTGTATCCATTATTAGTGATAGTAACTTTACCAGATGAATTTACAGACATGCGAAAAAGTACTTAACGAATAAAGCATTGAAATCGCGACAAAAAAATAATCTCCTTTTCATAGTGTATCGATTTGTAGTAATATTGGTCCGAAATTTAATAAGTTTTCATATACCAAACAAATATTGTGTATATAAAACATAAACCTCTAAATGCTTTTTTGTTTTTTTAGTTATTTTTAATCTACGCATAATGCTTTATTGCTTAATTTTGCAGATTATAATGATTCTAATAAATTGATAAAAGTCATGGCAGATACCGTAGATATCAGAGAACTAAATGTCTTGATAGAAAGCAAAACTGGTTTTATCACCGATTTAACAGCAGGAATGAACAGAACCATAGTAGGACAAAAGCATTTGGTAAACTCTTTGCTTATAGCCCTATTGAGTGATGGACATATCCTATTGGAAGGAGTTCCCGGACTAGCCAAAACATTGGCTATAAAAACACTGGCTTCGCTTGTTGATGGAAAATTCAACAGAATCCAGTTTACTCCCGACCTACTCCCCGCCGATGTTACAGGTACACAGATATATAGTCCTAAGAACGAAACTTTTTCCATCAAAAAAGGGCCCATTTTTGCCAACTTTATCTTGGCCGACGAAATAAACCGTGCACCGGCAAAAGTACAGAGTGCACTATTGGAGGCAATGCAAGAGCACCAAATCACCATTGGTAATGAGAGTTTTAAGCTCGCAGAACCTTTTATGGTTATGGCCACTCAGAACCCTATAGAGCAGGAAGGTACATACGCTTTGCCCGAAGCACAGGTTGACCGTTTCATGCTCAAAGTGTTGGTTGACTATCCCACACTAGAAGAAGAAAAACGCATTGTAAGAAATCACATCAACGGTATGCAGTTAGAAAGTAAACCGGTGGTGAACCTACAAGAAATCATTTCTGCGAAAGAATTGGTAAAGAGTGTTTACATTGACGAGCGAATAGCTCAGTATATTGCAGACATTGTCTTTGCCACTCGATATCCTGAGAAATACAAGTTATCAGAAATCAAGAATTACATCTCATTTGGTGGTTCTCCTCGTGCTTCCATCAACTTAGCATTGGCCGGCCGTGCTTGTGCTTTCATCAAGCGCAGAGGATATGTCGTACCCGAAGACATTAGAGAAATTGTATTTGATGTTTTACGCCATCGTATCGGACTAACTTATGAGGCAGAAGCTCAAGGTGTAAAAGCTGATGAGTTGATTACAGAAATATTAAACAAGGTAGAAGTGCCCTAACAGAGTTTCTATATAATCATACAAACTATCGGATCTTTGGAAACAACGGATGTTTTACAAAGGGTGCGCCGAATTGAAATAAAGACCCGGGCACTCACAAATAATATTTTTGCAGGAGAATACCACTCAGCCTTTAAAGGGAGAGGTATGTCTTTTGCTGAAGTAAGAGAATACCAGCCTGGTGATGAAGTTCGGGACATTGACTGGAATGTTACTGCACGTTTAGGGCGTCCTTACGTAAAAACATACGAAGAAGAACGTGAACTGACGGTGGTATTGCTCGTTGATGTGTCTGCAAGTTTGGATTTTGGAACAGAAATGCGCACACAAAGAGAAATGATGACTGAGGTGGCGGCAACCATCGCCTTCTCAGCCATGCAAAACAATGACAAGGTTGGAGTTGTGTTTTTTTCTGACCACATTGAAAAATTCATACCTCCTAAGAAAGGCAGAAAGCATATTCTACACATCATCCGAGAACTGATAGATTTCCAACCAACTCACCACAAGACAGATATAGGACAGGGAGTTGAATTTCTTACAAAAGCCATCAACAGACACTGCATTTCATTCCTTATTAGTGATTTTCTGGACCCCAAGAGTGGAGACCTATCACATTTACTTACCATCGCAAATAAGAAACATGATATGGTTGCCATCCAAATTTACGACAAAAGGATGAAGGACATTCCTGATGTTGGAATCATCAAAGTGGCAGATGCTGAAATGGGAAACGAGAAATATATTGATACTTCTAGCGCAAAGGTAAGAGCTGCATATTCACAATGGTGGATTGAAGAACAAGAAAAGCTCCAGAGTTTGTTGAAGAAATGCGGAATAGATTATGTATCTATTTCCACAGGAGAAGACTATGTAAAAGCGCTAATGATGTTGTTTAACAAAAGGATAAGATTCTAATATGCGATATACCCTCTTGTTTTTTCTATTATGTTCGTTTGGCTGTTTGTCTCATGCTCAAATAAGTATAGAGACAAAATTAGACTCATCGTACATTCTCATTGGTGAACAAGTACATTTATCCGCTTCTATCAGTTTAGATAGTAACCAAAAAGCTATTTTCCCAGAATATGAAAACGGATATTTGACTGATGGGGTTGAAGTATTAGAAAGGAGTAATATAGACACGATATTGCTTAACGAAGGAAAAAGGATGCAGCTTACACGTAATTATACGCTTACCGCCTTTGATTCTGCTTTGTATTATCTGCCACCCATCAAAATTTTGGTTGACGAAAAAGAATATTCCTCTTCAGAACGATTGGGGCTAAAGGTTAATACTATCCCCATTGATTCTATTGACCCCAATAATATATTCCCACCCCATATCGTAGTAGAGTCAAAATTCAAATGGGTACCCCGATTACTCATAATCAGTTTAAGTTTATGGATTGGATTAATTGCGGTCACTCTATTATTTTGCAGATTAAGTAATAAGAAAGCAATGACGAAGAAAGTGATTCTTCCCCCTCCTGCTCCACCGCACAAACTAGCCATTGAAGCCATCAATAAACTCAAAGCCAATGGCAAAGCTCAAGAGGATGAGAAAGAATACTATATTCATCTAACAGATATCCTTAGAACATACATACAAAACCGATTTAAAATCAATGCTCTTGAAATGACTTCTTCTGAAATCATCAACATGTTGCAAGAGTATACTCCCAATGAAATCGAAGAGATAAGAACGGTTTTGAATACAGCCGACCTGGTGAAGTTTGCCAAATACCAAACAACACTCTCCGAAAACGATAAGAATCTAGTAAGTATCGTAGAGTTCGTAAGCTCTACCCAACAAGAAAATCCTGAAGAAAAGCCTATTGTTATTGAGCAAAACGTTGAAGAAAAAAAGCAAAAACAAATACGTATTATCCAATATACTGCAACAGCTGCATTATCATTAGTAATCGTGCTCACGACTATATATCTGATAAAGGAAATATTATACACTTATTTCTAAACAAGAAATGAGAAACATAACAAACTACGCTACCAAAAATGATTTTTGCTAATACAGAATATTTATTTTTGTTACTATTGTTGTTGCCATTTTCTATTTGGCATTTCTTTTTTCAACACAAATTTGAATCAAAACTTAAGATAGCAACGACAGCCAATTTGAGGAATATACCTCAAACGTTTAGAATAAGAATGAAGCATTTGCCTTTCTTTCTCAGAATGGCTTTCTTTACTCTTATTGTCATCATACTTGCTCGCCCCCAACTCCCTTATAGCCTGACAGAGTCGGAAACCGAAGGAATAGATATCATGATAACAATGGACGTATCGGTCAGTATGCTAACTCCCGACTTGGAACCCAACAGGATTGAGGCGGCCAAACAAGTAGGTTATGAGTTTATTTCATCACGCCCTAACGACAATATAGGCCTCACTCTTTTTGGTGGTGAAGCCTTTACCCAATGTCCTATGACAACAGACCATAAGACATTGCTTAACACGTTTAATGAGGTTTCTTGTGACTTACAGCAAACTGGCATTATTGCTGATGGTACTGCTATTGGTATGGGCATTACCAATGCCGTCACCAAATTAGCGCATGGGAAGTCAAAAAGCAGAGTAATCATCCTACTGACAGATGGAGCAAATAATACCGGAGAGATATCTCCTTTGACAGCAGCGGAAATTGCCCAAAAGCATAACATTAGAATATATACTATTGCTGTAGGTAAAAAAGGAAAAATCAAACAACCAGTAGCTATTTTACCCAATGGGGAATACTATTACCAAACAGTGGAATCTGATATGGACCCTAAGACCCTACAAGAGATTGCAACTGCAACAGGTGGACTTTTCTATCACGCAGAAAGTAAAGAAGCTCTTAGAGAAATCTATAAAGACATAGACCGATTAGAAAAAACAAAACTGAAAATTAGCAGTTACCACAAACAACATGAGGCATATCAACCTTTTGCTATTTTAGCACTTATTATCTTAATAATAGATATTGTGTTAAGAATGACATGGCTAAGAAGAATACCATAAATCACAAGAGCTACAACAATGTTTAAATTTGCCAACCCAGAATATTTATATTTACTTTTTTCTATACCTTTATTTATAGGCCTGCTTGTCTACTCTACAATCAAGGCCAATAAAAGACTTAAGGTGTTTGGTGAAAAAAAGATATTGAGAGGTCTAATCCACAATCATTCCACAATTAGACCAATAGTCAAGCATACAATCGCTATACTAATCTTGACTTTGGTTATCATATTATTGGCTCGTCCACAATATGGATCTTCAATGACAACCAAGAAAGTATCTGGTATAGAAGTTGTTATTGCAATGGATGTATCTAATTCCATGCTAGCGACAGATATCACTCCAAATCGTTTGGAAAGAGCAAAATTGCTAGTTTCCACCTTAATTGACAAGCTCAACGAAGATAAAGTAGGAATAACCATATTCGCAGGAGAAGCTTACCCACAATTACCTATCACCAATGATATCACATCTGCAAAACTTTTTTTGGAGTCTATCACTA
Source organism: Alloprevotella sp. (assembly GCA_045636405.1). Taxonomy (GTDB): domain Bacteria; phylum Bacteroidota; class Bacteroidia; order Bacteroidales; family Bacteroidaceae; genus Alloprevotella. The sequence goes on along the minus strand of JAZTXL010000038.1, from coordinate 17,274 downwards.
CAGACATGATTTCTGCACAAGGTACCAATCTTTCTGCAGCCATTAAATTAGCCTCCAAAAGTTTTACGAATAACGAAAAAGTAGGTAAAGCCATTATAATTATCACAGATGGCGAAGACCATGAAGAAGGGGCAATAGAAGCTGCTAAAGAAATAGCTAAAGAAGGCAAAAAGCTATTTGTTTTAGGAATTGGTTCAAATAGTGGCGCAACAATACCAACCCCTGAAGGTCCTTTGTTTGATAACAACGGAAAAGTAGTTATATCAAAACTCAATCCACAAATATGTAAGGACATAGCAGAAGCCGGCAAAGGGACTTATATTCACGTAGACAACACGACCATTGCACAAAGCCAACTAATTCAAGAATTGGAGCAATTACAGAAAGAAGATTCTTTTATCAAAACATATTCAGAATTTGATGAACAATTCCAGGCAATAGCATTACTCATCTTAGTGCTTTTGGTGATTGAATTCTTTTTACTAGAAACACAACATCCAATTTTTAAAAAGATTAAACTATTTAAAAAATGATTCGTGCACTGATTAAAATATTTTATATCCTTCTCTGCTTTTGGGGATTTTCGCTCATATCTATAGGACAAACCTCAGATTGGGTACATATCCATAATGGCAATAAGCATTTTAAGAATGGTGATTACACAAATGCGGAAATTTCATATAGAAAAGCATTAAAAGAAGCTCCACAAAATAGTAGAGCACTCTTTAACCTCGGTGATACGTTTCTTGCCCAGAACAACCCACAAGAAGCGATGAAAATGTACCAAGAGGCTGCACAAAAAGAAGATAATAAAATTTATAAAGCAATGGCCTTCCACAATATGGGCTACATTTATCATAAAAACGACCAATACAAAGAAGCAATTGATTACTACAAAGAGGCTTTAAGGAATAATCCTAAGGATAATGAAACACGTTATAATCTTGCCCTATGTCAAAAGCAACAAGCACAACAAGATTCAACATCCAATAATCAGCCAAAAGAAGAGCCTCAAAATGAGAATAAACCTGAAGAAAATCAAAACTCAAATCAGGAACAACAAAACGATCAATCACAACCCAATAAAAACGAAATTTCTGACGAAAATGCAGAACGTCTATTAAACTTATCAAAAAGGGCAGAGCAACAAACCAGAGACAAATTGAATCGTCAAAAAGCACAACCTATCCGTAAGATATTTAATAAGAATTGGTAAATAGGCAAATCATGAAAAAAAGCTTTATCTTTTTTATTTGTTACTTTATAACCAACCTGTGTTTCGGGCAAATTAAATTTACTACAGAATGCCCGTCAAGCGTTGATATCAATAGTACATTCAGAGTACAATACACTATCAATTCTACCGACGCAGCTGATTTTGTTGCACCGAATTTTGATGATTTCATACTTTTGTACGGACCATCTACATCAGTACGAAAAAGTTATTCTAATACTAACGGGAAGGTATCTTCCACGTCAACCACAACATACACATTCACCCTTGAGCCTAAAGAAAAGGGAACATTTAAAATCCCTGGGGCAAGTATTAAAGTGAATGGGAAAACATATACTTCTTCACAGAAAAAATTGAGCGTTACAGGAGATACAAAGAAAAATGACCGTCCTGCACAAAATAAAACGAATCAAGCAATTCAAAACATCAATGGTCCGATAACAAACAAAGATTTGTACTTCACGGTTACAACGAATAAAAAAAATGTGTACGAACAAGAACCGATTGTTCTGACTTACAAGTTTTATGCAAAAGTTGGAGTTCAGTTATCAAACATTATGCTCAAAAAGAAACCAGACTTAAAAGGTTTCTTATCGCAAGAAGTCCCATTAAATAGAGAAATGGATCCTTCATCAGAAGAAGTAAATGGTCATCTATATAGAGTAGGAACAAACTTACAATATGTATTGTTTCCACAACACAACGGAAAACTTACTATTCCAAGTATTGGTTTCGATTGTGAAGTCATTCAACAAGATACTAGTATTGATTTCATTGATGCCTTTTTCAACGGAGTAGGTCACATTTCTAGAAAAATCCAAAGAAATACCCCTGAACTTCAAATCGAAGTGCGACCACTCCCCTCTCCAAGCCCAACAAATTTCTCCGGAGGTGTTGGAAAGATGGATGTTAATGCTGAATTACTTACAACATCTTTGGAAACGCATGAACTATGTACATATAGAGTGAGCCTCTCTGGTTCCGGTAACCTGCAATTGATTAAAGCTCCCCAAATAGAATTTCCAAAAGATTTTGATGTTTACCCAGCAAAAACAATTGATGAAACGACACTTACCACAGATGGTATTTCAGGAAAAATACACTTTGACTATACATTTGTACCAAAGAATGCGGGTGAATATTTTATCCCTTCAACGAAATTTGTATACTTTGATAGTAGCGCTGAAAAATACGTAACATTAACCACTGATAGTATTAACATATCAGTAAAGCAAGGAAATAAAAGTATAGATGAGGTACAGACTTTTTCAAATTCAATAAATACAGATATTAAACCCTTACATACTAAACAAGAACAAGCATCATCCATTGAATATGGAAGCATAATATATATATTATTGCACATTTGCTTACTTTTGTTATTCATTTGCTTCCATATTATCCTGCGTAAATACCAATCATTCAGTAATAGCGCAAAAGTAAAGAACAAAAAGGCGCAAAAGATTGCAAAAAAGAAACTAGCCAACGCATATTTACTTATAAATGCAGAGAATTCACTTCTTTTTTATACAGAACTAGAACAAGCGATCTATCAATATCTAGATAGTAAGCTCCATATAGAAACATCACAGATTAGTAAAGAGCAACTTAAGGGTGAATTGGAAAAGAGAAACATTGCAGAACATACATTAGAAAAATGTATCCATGTATTAGAAAATTGTGAGTATGCACGTTTTGCTCCACCTTCTGATATATCAAACAAAGATGCACTATATAGGGAAGCAATGAACATCATTAACGAAATAGAAGAATACTAAAATAGAATACTATTATGAAAAAATTCATATTCCTATTACTTTCAATATCCTTCTGTTTACAGATCTTTTCAGAAGAAATACAAGTTGAAAAGGCTAGTGCAGATGCAGCATATTTAAATGGATACTATCAAAAAGCGGCACAAATCTATGAACAAATAGCTTCAGAAACAAACAATGCTGATGTCTATTATAATCTTGGGAATGCATATTATCGAATGAATAATTATCCCAAGGCCATACTCAATTATCGCAGAGCCCAAAGGATCAATCCTCAAGATGAAGATATTGCATATAATTTAAGTATCTGCCAAAGCAAGATTACGGATAAATTCAACCAACCTCAAACAATGTTTTTTATAACATGGATTCAAAATCTCATCAAGGGGAAAAGCCCTTCACAATGGGGCTTATGGGGAATCGGTTTCTTTGTCCTATCTCTTATTTCTTTCGGAGGATATCTGTATGGACGTCGCTTAATTATAAAGAAAATTGGTTTTAGTTTCATGGCGCTTTTCTTTAGTCTGTTTATCATTATCCAAATTTTTGCCTATATTCAGTTCAACGACTACCAGAATGTTAAGGAAATAGTAATTACTAATGTCATACAGTCCTACTCAAGTCCTTCGTTAAGTTCTCAAGAAATGAGAAAATTAAATGAGGGAACATTGGCCATTGTGAAAGAAGATCTTACAAAGGGATGGCTACAAATTGAACTTCCTGATAAAACAAAAGTATGGATAGAAGCATCCAAGGGTTTTGAATATGTATAAATAAGGATATAACATGCTTGATTATATAAAACATATTGACACTTCGCTCACTTTGCTTTTAAATGGGTCTGATTGTACTTTTGTTGATGGCATTGCTATCACTGCGACTAGTACTATTGTTTGGATGCCAATTGCAATTGTTTTGCTTTATTTAATTATTAAAAATCATAAGCCTATTGACTCGTTACTGATTGTATTGGGTATTGGTATTGTAATATTCTTAGCCGACCAAATGGCCTCCGGAATTTGTAAGCCTTATTTTTGCAGATTCCGCCCAACCCACGACCCTGAAATAAAACATTTGATAGACATCGTTAATGGCTATAGAGGTGGAACATATGGATTCTTCTCCAGTCATGCAGCCAACACATTTGCCGTAGCAACATTTTTGACTTTCATATTCAAAAATTATAAGACAGCAATATTACTTTATAGTTGGGCTTTGCTAAATTGCTGGACTCGCATTTATCTTGGGGTTCATTTTTTAGGAGACATATTAACAGGCATTGTGTGGGGACTTCTCGTTGGTATATGCACCTTTTATGCGATCAGGTATTTAAGAAGAGTATATTTCAACAAAAAAGGATGGCCAATCACTCCTTTATCAAATTATAACAAAACTGATATAAATGTGTTCAATATAACCATATTGATTACATACCTTTGTATACCTATTATCGGATTATTTGTTGTTGACTAAAAACATAGGACATGGATTATCAATATGAAGAAACCAACACTTTTCTAAATAAGTATACTGATTATATCCCCTTCAATAGCCAGGACTACATTCACGAAAAACTAATCAAAGCTAAGGGTGAAATCAACTTAAATGACATTACTTTTCACAACCCTAATGTAGCACTCCTATTATCTATATTTCTTGGAAGTATAGGATTTGATAGATTTTACATAAAAAGCTATGCTATTGGTATATGTAAATTATTGACAGGAGGAGGATGTGGTTTATGGTGGTTTCTCGATATATTTCTTATTAAAAATGCGACCAGGCAGAAAAACCTCTTCATCATCCTGGATTACATAAAAGCCACTGAGAAGAAAATAAATTAGTCCACTTTGATTGTAAGATTCTTCTGAGAAACAAGTCATATCACTTTCTCCACCTGCCTTTCACTATCTTTTTATAAAATAGGAGGCTGCTCGGAAAAAACCAAGTAAACTTCTTTTCTTCTCTCGCCTTTCACTATCTTTTAATAAAATAGGAGGCGGCTCGGAAAAAACTAAGTAAACTTCTTTTCTTCTCTCGCCTTTCACTATCTTTTCATAAAATAGGAGGCGGCTCGGAAAAAAACTAAGTAAACTTCTTTTCTTCTCTCGCCTTTCACTATCTTTGCATAAAATAGGAGGCGGCTCGGAAAAAACTAAGTAAACTTCTTTTCTTCTCTCGCCTTTCACTATCTTTGCACAAATGAAAAAGTATTTAACATATTTCCTTATTATTTTATTTATTTGTGGAACATATTCTCTAAATATCTCCGCACAACATATCCTCACGGATGTAGGGCATGACAAATCACATTGGGCAGAACAAGACTCTGTTGAAAAAGAAGATGTTCCCATTGGTGTATACGTGTGGAATGTTGACCCCAATTTTGGTTCAATAAGATTAGCAACACCAGATACTATTCCTCATTTGTTTCCGCAAACGTGCTTAACAGACGGCTTAACAGGGCATTACAATTTTCTAGGAAATTTAGGTTCGCCACGTATTAGTAGAATTTTCTCTGATTATTCATACAAGATGTGGGACAACGAATTTATTTTTTCTCAACCATACGATTATTTCCTATTTGAACCCAACGAAATTCATTATGCGAATACTAAATCGCCCATAACGAACATTACCTACCACTCATGTGGAAATAAGCAAAATGGTGAAGACAAAATTAAAGCCTATTTTGCGGTTAATATCAATAAGAACACAGGATTTGGTTTCTTACTAGATTACCTGTATGGAAGGGGTTATTACGACGATCAGTCAACAGCCCATTTCAATGGAAGTTTATTCGGGTCTCATATTGGAGAGCGTTATCAAATGCATGTCACCTATTCTGCAAATCACCTTAAGAACACAGAAAATGGAGGTATAGAAAACGACGCATACGTAACACGTCCTGAATCCTTTCCTACAAAATATGGTACTGCCGATATGCCTATAAAATTGGGGAAATCATGGAATAAGATGGATGTGAATAGTATATTCCTAACTCAGAGGTATAATGTTGGTATGCAACGTTATATAGATGATGAGGGCAACATCATTAAGATAAAAACATCCTCCAAAATATCTTCTAAATTATTAAATGATTCTACTCAATTAGGATTGGATATTGATTCCTTGAATAACCAAACTATAGCAGATAGTATCAATTATAACAAGAAGGAATTTTTACCGATTGCTAGTTTTATACACACACTTAATGTTGATTGGAATAAGCGCAACTTTATTTCTAACAAAAGAAGTAATTTGTCTAATCCTCTCTACTTTAAAGATTTCTATCTTCCCGGAGATTCTGTTAACGATAACACACGCCATCTCCAAGTTGAAAATTTACTTGGAGTTGAGTTGAAAGAAAATCTAAATTCTTGGGTTAAGTCCGGATTACGCATATTTGCAAAGCACGAATTTAACAGATTCAAGCTAACAGATTATGATAGAAAACTACATAATTACGACCAAAATCATTTCATAGTAGGTGGTAATTTATTTAAAGAAACAGGTAATTTATTCCAATATAACCTCTTAGGAGAGATAAGAACGTCTGGAAAAGAATGGGGTGAATTTAATATTGAAGGACAAGCTCATATAAATATCCCCATTAAAAAAGATTCTTTGCATATTTGCGCTGGTGGTTTTATACGCAATGAAGAACCATCTTTCTATTACAAACATTATCATGCGAGAAATGCCTGGTGGGACTATCCAACTTTAGACAACCAGTTTAGCACTCGTATTTTTGCAAAACTTGCTTATAAAAAAACGAGTCTTACCTTTAATCTGGAAAATATTAAGAACTATACTTATTTTGCAGAAGAACAAAATGTATATACCGATATAAACGGAACACAGCAATCATTATATGGTGTATCAGTTAAACAGAATCAGAAAAATATTCAACTCATTTCTGCTACACTTAACCAGAATTTTAAATGGGGAATTCTCAATTGGGAAAACGAGTTAACGTATCAACTATCCTCTAATAATAACGTGTATCCAGTTCCAACACTAAACGTATATACGAACTTGTATTTGCTATTTAACATAGCAAAAGTATTGCGTACAGAACTAGGTGCTGACTTGAGATATTTTACGAAGTATTATTCACCCTCCTACTCTCCGATCATAGGTCAATATTGTGTACAAGATACTGAACAGAGAGTCAAAATAGGAAACTATCCTATCATCAATGTATATGCTAATTTTCATCTGAAACATACACGATTCTACGTAATGGCATCACATGTAAATTATAGTTCTGGAAGCGGAAATCCATTCTTGGTGCCTCACTACCCAATCAATCGTTTAGTATTTCGTTTTGGTCTTTCATGGAATTTCTTTAATTAAGCAATTATATGTTTTCCTTTTCTTTTGCTAAAATTAATATAGGCTTAAATATTGTTGAAAAAAGAGCAGATGGCTATCACAATATTCAAACAGTATTTTATCTAATTCCACTATCTGATGGAATAGAAATTAAACCATCGAAGTTTGACGAAAAGCCATATACACTACAAGTTGTTGGAGCAGATATTGATGGAGGAACAGAAAATAACCTCATTATAAAAATACTCAATAGTATTAAAAATGACTTTAATATTCCTCCATTAGATATTTACCTCAACAAAAGGATTCCCATCGGTGCCGGCCTTGGAGGAGGAAGCAGTAATGCAGCATGCATGATGAATCTCTTGGATGAAATGTTCTCACTGAACTTGACTGAAAAAGAAAAGGAAGAACGTGTGGCTAGATTTGGTGCCGACTGTGCATTTTTTATACAAGGAAAACCCGTTTATGCAACAGGAATTGGAAATATCATGTCACCCATTGAAATTTCCCTCAAAGGATATTATTTTGTTCTAGTCAAGCCACAAGTTTTCGTTTCTACAAAAGAAGCATATAGTGGAGTAATACCGCAAAAGCCATCTATAAGTCTTCACGAAGCCATTAAACAACCAATTGAACAATGGAAAGAAACAATCAAAAACGATTTTGAAGACTCCGTATTTGCGCTCTATCCTGAAATTGCAGCTATTAAGAAAACATTATACGATATGGGAGCTGTCTATGCGTCTATGAGTGGTAGTGGCAGTTCTGTTTACGGGCTATTCAAGCATGAACAGATAGATTTGCAAAAAGTATTTACTAATTGTTTTGTATTTCAGGAAAAGCTCATCAAATGATTTTTTGTTTTTCTGGCACAGGAAATAGTTTGGCAATTGCCCAAAAACTTGCTTTATTAACAAAAGACGACGTTTGTATTTGTAAAAACGACACACCGACTCCCTACCTAAACAATGAGAAAATTTTAGGACTTGTATTTCCTGTTTACGCTTGGGGTATGCCAATATATTTTGAAAAGTTTATCTCAAGAATATTAGAACAGAATAAAAACTTTCATCCTGAATATACCTTCTTTGTATGCACCTGCGGCGATGACATAGGAAAAGCAGATGTTTTTGTTGAAGAACTTTTAGGAAAATATCAAATCGCGTTGCATGCAAAATTTTCAATAATAATGCCTAATACCTATGTCGCACTACCAGGATTTGATGTTGACTCTAAAAATATTACAAAAGAAAAATTAAAGGCTGCGCATGAAAGAGCCAGACACATTGCAACGTCAATCGGAGAACGACGCAAAAATGTATCAGACATTCATCCAGGGAAATTCCCATGGATTAAAAGCTACTTATTACGCCCGATTTTCAATAAACTATTGACATCACCACGGCATTTTAAAGTAAACAAAAAGAGATGTATTGGATGTAACATTTGTTTGACTATATGCCCAACAAAGAATATATCAATGAGTTCTATACCTCCATTCTACCCCCATTGGAATAATCATTGTGCAAATTGCTTGGCATGCTACCATCATTGTCCCCAACATTGCATTAGCTATGGAAGATATAGCAATGGGAAAGGTCAATATTTATATAAAACATCATCCATAGGTATATCCCATTTTGATACTGGTAAAGACTCCAACATCTGAAAATCAAAACATATACCTAATTTGTACAAATCCTTATTTAGGCTAGGTGTGGCTAAGAAATGATCATAATAGCCTTTTCCCCTACCCATCCTATTGTTTTTGTGGTCAAATGCGACACCAGGAACAAGCGCCATATCTATAAACTCATATTCTTTAAACTCGTTAGTAATAGGCTCACTTATTCCATATTTACCTTTTCGCATATTATCCATTCCTTGATAAGGATGTAATATCATATTATCGCCTTGTATCACTGGCAAAAGGAGAGTCTTCTCAACGTACCATTTCTCTAGGAATTCATGGGTATAAGGCTCATCCCAAAGCGACCAATATGCCATAACAATATTAGCCTTCTTAAAGTGAGCCATTTTCTCTACTTCTTGAAAAAGGGCCTTCGATTCTCGTAAATAAAATTCCTCTTGAAGAAACTTTTGTTTCTTTTCAAAAATGCTTCTTCGAAGCTCTTTCTTATCACACATACTATCAGCCCAAAAGTCCTATTATAAACGTTTCAAATGTTGCAGGGCTTGTTCCATTGCGGGATCCGTCTCGTTTACAAAAATAATAGATGCTTCTATACCCAAGATATCGTCTATGATGTTTGATAATAAATAATCATACAACAAACTGTTAGACTTCTTAATCAAAAGATTACGTCGTTTCAGTCCGTTCTTCTCTGCAAATACTACAAATTTGTTTACAATATCCTGCTTTTTTAGGAAGGTAACTAATTCCTTTACCGTCTTAAACTTATTTAAAGTACTACGATTTTCATCAGTATAAGCATAAGCGAACTGATATATAAGACCCTTCATATATGCTTCTTTAAAATAAGAAGTCATACCAGTCGTGTCACGAGGTACAAATACATCCGGTACAATACCGCCTCCACCATATACGGTTCTACCAAGAAGTGTCTTATACTTTTCTCCACTCGTTTTAATACTATCTTGATTGTAATACTCCCCATGCAACTCACGTAAAATTAAATCCTGCTCATATAAATCTTCGTCGCCAGGAGTATAAGGTTTTTGAACACATCTTCCTGATGGTGTATAATATCGAGCTCTGGTCAAGCGCAACATACTACCATCCTTGAATTCTATGGGAACTTGTACCAAGCCTTTTCCAAAGGTCCTTCTACCTATAATTGTTCCTCTATCATTATCTTGAATCGCTCCGGCCATAATTTCACTTGCTGACGCAGAAATCTCATCGACAAGAATTACAATGGGCAAATCTTGATATGCCCCCCTTCCGTCACTATTATAATCTTCACGCGGTGATTTTCTTCCTTCGGTATATACAATAAGCCTATCTTTGGGTAAGAACTCATTTACGATTTGAACTGCAGGTGCCATATATCCTCCCAAATTACCTCTTAAGTCTATAATCAATGAGCGAAACCCTTCTTGATGTAATTGTGCTAAAGCAGCTAAGAATTCCGGATATGTGGTATCGCCAAAATTGCTAATTCTAATATAACCAACGTTCTTTTGGGGCATATATACCGCATCTATACTTTTAATTGGTACATCCCCACGAGATATAGAAAAAGACAAACGGTCCTTGACTCCCGGACGTACTATTTGCAATTTTACGGTTGAAGATTTCGGACCTTTCAAGCGTTTCATTGTCTCTTCGTTCGTCACATCTTTACCAATAAATTCTTTGTCATCAATATTTACAATTCGATCCCCTGCCAACAAGCCCACACTTTCAGAGGGACCTCCTTTAATCACACGAACAACACGAATAGTATCCTTATAGATGGTAAATTGAACACCAATACCGGAAAAGCTACCTTTCAAGTCCTGCATAGAGGCTTCTACATCTTTCTTGGGGATGTAGGTAGAATGCGGATCTAGTTCCTTCAAAATTTGAGGCATGGCCTTTTCTACTAGATCCGAAATAGATACAGTATCCACATATTGGTCATCAACCAAATGCAATAAAGCATTTAATTTATTTCCAGAATTACCTATAATGTTTAGCCTTTGCCCCGAAAAGTGGTTTGCATAGAAACTACCTAATAATAGCCCTACAATTACCCCTAGAGCCACTATAAGGGGAACAAATCTATAAACTCGTGTTTTTTTCATTGAAAATAATAGTTTCTAATCAAACTCTAAATATGAGACTTCTATTCCTGCTCTGCGCAACAAATCCTCTCCATCGGTTAAACGATATTGTCTACCATATATCACTCGTTTAATTCCTGCTTGAATAATCAATTTGGCACATTCTATACATGGAGAATCTGTAACATATAAAGTAGCACCATCTGAATTATTTCCGGAACGAGCTATTTTGGTAATGGCATTTGCTTCTGCATGAAGTACGTAGGGTTTTGTTACTCCATTTTCATCTTCACACACATTTTCAAAACCAGCTGGAGTACCATTAAATCCATCACTGATAATCATTTTATCCTTTACTATTAAAGCACCTACCTGTCTGCGCTGACAATAGGAATTTTCCGCCCAAATACGTGCCATTCGTAAATAACGTTTATCTAATTCCAATTGCTTTAAATCTTTTACTTTTTCCATGATTGATTTATATTATACCATTTCTTTCTAGCAAAGCATCGATGTTAGGAGTACGTCCTCTAAAATTTACATATAACTGCATTGGATCTTTACTCCCACCTTTTGATAATATTTCTTCTCTAAATTTTTGAGCTATCTGTCTATTGAATATACCACATTCTTTAAATAAGGAGAACGCATCAGCGTCTAATACTTCTGCCCATTTATAACTATAATAACCAGACGAGTAGCCACCGGACATGATATGACTAAACTGTACGGTCATACATGTTTCATCTATCTGTGGCAACAAACAAGCTTCTTTCCATGCATTCTTTTCAAATGTAGCGACATCGCCACTAAAAGGATTTTCTAATGTATGAAAAGCCATATCTAGAAGTCCAAATGTAACTTGACGCATACAAGCATACGATACATTAAAGTTTCTGCTTTCTTTAATTTTTTGTATATAATCTTCCGGAATTGATTCGCCGGTTTGATAATGGGTAGCAAAAGTATTCAAAAAATCTTTTTCCGTAACATAGTTCTCCATTATTTGAGATGGTAGCTCAACAAAATCCCAATAAACATTTGTTCCAGAGATTGTACTATACTTCACATTAGAGAAGATACCATGTAACGCATGTCCAAATTCATGTAAGAAGGTTTCAACCTCAGACAATGTCAATAATGCTGGTTTGTCCTTTGTAGGTTTGGAAAAGTTCATCGTTACCGACACATGAGGCCTATTGTCATTCCCCAATTCATCAATATATTGTTCTTTATAACTCGTCATCCATGCGCCACCTTGTTTACCTTTTCGCGGATGAAAATCGGTATACAACACTGCTAAAAAATTTCCGTCACAATCTAAAACCTCATAGGCTTTAACGTCCGGATGATACACAGGAATATCGCTATTCTCTTTAAATGTAATACCATAAAGAGTTGTAGCTAGTCCAAAGACACCATTTATCACATTTGATAATTCCAGATAAGGACGTAAAAGTTCCATATCTATATCAAATTTTTCTACTTGAAGTTTATGTGCATAATAAAAGAAATCCCATGGCATTAATTCAAAGTCATTTCCCATTAAAGTCTTTGCTTTGGCAGCTACTTCATTTACTTCTGCTACGGCCCTCTCTTTATAAGATGCAATCAAAGTATTTAACAAGCCTACCACATTTTCCTTATTAGCAGCCATCCTTTTTTTCAAGACGTAGTCAGCATATGATTTACAACCTAACAACTGCGCCTGTTCTAATCTGAGATTTACCAATTTCTTGACATTCTCAAAATTGCAGTAACCATTGTCTCTAGTGCACTTCGTATTGTATGCCATATATAGTTCTCTACGCAAATCTCTATTATCAGCATACGTCATAAAGGGAATATAACTTGGGGCATGCAATGTAAATACCCATCCTTCCAAGTCTCTTTCTTGTGCAGTCAATGCTGCTTGTTCTATCTGGCTCTGTGGCAAACCAGATAAATCAGTTGCATTGATAATATGAAGCAGATATGCATTTGTCTCTTTCAAAATATTTTGTGAAAACTTTAAAGAGATTTGTGCCAATTCTGCCTTAATGGCTTTAAGGCGCTCTTTCTCTTCTTCCGAGAGCATAGCTCCTGCACGCACAAAGTTGTTATATGTAAGTTCCAACAACCTCTGATCTTGTTCTGAATATTTCAAACGAGATTCGTATACTCTCTTTACTTTTTCAAACAATGGCTCTGAAGTCATTATCTCCATAGCATGAGCGGATAATATAGGAGCCATCCTTTCTGTGAGTTCATCTAATTCATCATTTGTTTCAGCACTAGAGAGATTATACATCAAGGTTGTAGCGCGTTCTAAAATCTTTCCAGAGCGATCTAATGAAACTATTGTATTCTCGAAACTTGGAAGTTCTTTATTATTGATAATAGTCGAAATCTCCTTATTTTCTTCCTCTATCCCCAACAATATAGCTTCTTCAATATGCTGAAGATTTATCTTAGGGAAAGGAAAAGTTCCATGTATAGTATCAAACGTTGTCAGTAATGGATTCATATTTAGTCTTTGATAATTACAATGATGCATCGTGAAGTTCCTGTAAAATCTGGTCGATCTCCTCAAATTGTTTTCCTAAATTCAAATTTAGATATACACGATATAAAAGGGGTGCCCATTTCTCTTTTTTATCGGGCATTATCATTCTATACTTCTCTAGATAACTTCGAGCATTCTGATAGTATCTCTTTATCTTTTCTTTTGCTTTTCTATATGTAATAGAATTTATATTCCCTGGAATATCTACATCTTTTGCCAAATTACAATAACAAGCACCTATATTAAAATAACTCTCTACCATTGTAGAATCAATCTCTAATATTTTTTCTGAAACTTTAATACATTCCTCATATTCCTTCAAATTCATCAAAGACAAACTCTTCCCCATCATGAAGTAGGGATTGTCTGAATCCTTAACTAACATTGAATCTGCTAATACTAAAGATGTTTTATAATCCTTTTTCTGATTAAAATAATCGGTTAAATGTGTAAAGAAAAATGCTACTTGTGGAAATTCTTCTACTCCCTTAATGAGATACTTTTTATAAGCATTCGAATCACACAATTTATCTGAAGATATAGCTAAAGATTCCAACACATCTTGTTGTAATGTGCTGTCTGCATATGCTTCTTTATGATAAAGAAACACATTTGTAAAATCATTTAAGAAAAAAGAACTTTTAAGATATAAATAAGCAGCACTACTTACCGATGGGTTATTTACAAAAGTACTATCCCATTCAAAGGCGCGAGGAACCTCTATATATGCTTTTAAAAATTTACGCGCATCTTCATACATCCCCTTCTTAAAAAACCAACGCCCTGCAGCATTTAGATTGGAATAATATTTATGGAGTAATACATTATTTTCATCCCTTATCGCTGTCTTTTTATTTTTTTCTTTAAGTATTAAAATTGAATCACATTTCCAAATATAATTTACGACGCCAAGGGTTGTTTTGAAGAAAGCAACCGTATCGTATTTATGATTTAAATAATTCTTTTCATTTTCAACTTGATGTAAGGCTATTTGTGCCTCTTTTGCCAAAGTGAATAAAGCTAATGTTTTATTCTGAGTTGTATCATTTTCTATTTTTTGAATCAACAACATGGCATCTTTAGCTTTTTTGTCTTTCAAATACTTTTTAATGGTCTTTAATTCCTTTTGTCCATACACCGGGATCAAAAAGAAAGATCCTAAAATTATAGTCAATAACTGTTTCATATCTATTGTTTATCTTTTAAAGCCCCAATAATTCTTCCAACTCACGTTCTGCAAACATCAATGAGCCTCTAAATATCAAATTCCGAGATTTATCAAGGATAATTACCGTTGGAAAAGTTTCAACTCCTGTTTTTTTCATTATAGAATCCTTTCGGGAGGCTCCATACACAGGAAAGCTAAAACCATGTTTTACAATAATATTCTGTCCTATCTCCAATCCTTCCGGTTTTGCCCAAGGTCTTTCCTTGTCATCTTTATCTTGTATATCAAAAACGGATGCAATGGTCACATGTGAAGCTTCCTTCCCAAACCTGTCATAAGCATCTTGTAATTCCTGAAAATCATTCTGACATGCGACACAATCACTTTCCCAAAATTCTAATAATACATATTCTCCTGATAATTCAGACAAAGTAATGTCTCCTTTATCTGTTTTTATCTTCAAATTAGCGATATTAATATTCTCTTTTTCAGATAGTATTCCATATCTCGTATATTCCATCCATCTGTCTACCCCATCAATTACACCAAAAACCCAAATAACGCAAGCAATAAAAGCAATATATTTATTCTTTATTTCTTTAGCTAAAATTGCTGTAATAAATGCCCATAACACACACAGGCTCAATACTAAAGTATAAGAAGTTGACTTATATGCATATAACCTAATTGGCAGTTCAATACATACCATTCCTAATAATATAGAAAGATACAAGCTCCATTTACTTTTCGTTTTATATTTGTTGATTAACGTATAAGTAAGAACAGCATAAGAAATACTACCCACAATCACTGACCACTGCGGTGAAATTAGCCTTAATAAGGACTGAGGCCAATACACGACAAAAGAGCATAGGAATACTTTCAGATAGTCTCTCATACAACAATATATTCTTACTGCAAAAATACACAAAAACCACCAATCAATCCACACATTATATATTATATTCTATTAAAGGTACTATAGCATAAGTTATATATTCTAATTATTTATGAATTAAAAAGGTATTTTAATGAAAAAGTTAAACAAAAAAGAAGTGAACCTTAATGAAGTGAACCCCAAAAGTTAGACAAAAAACTTTTGGGGTTTATTTTATGCGTAAGAAACAGATTATTCAGCATTGCTAAAATATATGCATATGCTTGAAGAAGGTTATTCCATCAATTACATTCATACTTGGTATGGTATTGGCCATTCCCGATTAGAAAAATTGTGGATATTGTACCAAAAAGAAGGAGCAAAAGTCCTTCGTCATCAGGAGTACACTCGTAGCGATGCAACTTTTAGATATAAAGTTGTTTTGGATATTGAGAAAAATGGCATATCTTTGACACAAGCCTCGATAAAATATGGAGTAAGTGCCAGCCGTCTGGTTGTATGGTTGAGGACATACAGGACTAGTGGCATTGAAGCTCTGTCAACAACCAAGAAACGAGGCCGACCATCAGGTATGGGAAGACCAAAGAAAGTACAAAAGCCGGAAACTGAACTTGAACGCCTCCGCAGGGAGAATCAGGAACTAAAGACGGAGAACGCGCTGCTAAAAAAAGTCAAAGCCTTAGTCGAGGAGAGAGAAGCCCGTCTACGCGCGATTGGGCGGGGGCAATCCGAGAACTAAGGCAAGAAGGACACGACCTGCACTTTATGCTAATACGCATAAAGATGGCACGCTCAACCTACTATTACAATATAGCACGTCTTGAACCTACAGACAAGTATCAGGCAGTACGCAAGCGTATAAGCGAGATATTTGCGCAGCACCATAAACGCTATGGCTATCGCCGTATATGTGTCCAACTGCGCAATGAAGGGCACATAATAAATCACAAGACTGTACAGAAACTGATGCAGGAAATGCACCTTAAATCAATTGTGCGCAGAGTAAGATACCGTTCATACAAAGGCGAGGTGGGCCGCGTGGCAGCAAATGTATTGGAGCGTGACTTTAGTACACAAGCACCTAACCGTAAATGGGCAACTGATGTTACGGAGTTCAAGGTAGGCGATAGAAAGGCTTATCTCTCACCGTTACTTGATATGTATAACGGCGAGATAATCTCCTACACAATCTCTGACAGCCCGGACTTGCGTATGGTGATGAACATGGTAAACAGTGCTATAAGGAAAGTAAAGCCACAGGAAGGTCTTATACTGCACTCCGACCAAGGTTGGCATTATCAGCACATGCAGTACCAATTGGCTCTTAAGCGCAATGGTATAATACAAAGTATGTCACGCTAAGGGAATTGTCTTGATAATGCAATGATGGAGAACTTTTTTGGTATTATGAAATCGGAACTACTGTATTTGCAGGAGTTCAAAGACATGGAACACTTCAAGCAAGAACTGAAGAAGTATATCCATTACTACAATAATGACAGAATTAAACTGAGATTAAAAGGAAAGAGTCCGGTGCAATACCGAACTCTTTACCAATAAATT
>JAZTXL010000037.1:0-12011 GCA_045636405.1 Alloprevotella sp. | reverse complement strand
CCACCTGAAGAGATGATGTACTTAGCACCGGTGAAAGCCTCTTCGGGGTCGATGGTCCAAGTCACGTTGGCACCCTCGAAAGCGCAGTGAGCCATCTCCTCGGCTACACCGTTCACACCGGGGCCATAGATGTCGTAAAGGCAGATGTTGGGAGTAAGGCCAAGCATCAAGGCTGTCTGAGCCATGTTAGAGCCGATCATACCACCGGCACCTACAATCACGAGTTTCTCGTCTGTCAGAAATTTCATAATCTTTTTCTTTTATAAAGGTTAAACAAATATATTCATGTATTCAGCGTACAAAGATAGTGCAAGCCGAGAGAAAAACCAAAACTTGTTTTGAGTTTTTCCGAGGCGCCGCCTATCTTCAAACTTGTTGCAGATTAAAGATAGTGCAACTGACGCATGAGCGAGCAAGAGTCAAGCTTGCTTGAACTCTTTCAGCGAGCGAAAAGGAGGGAGACGAAGTCAAGCCGAGAGAAAAACCAAAACTTGTTTTGAGTTTTTCCGAGGCGCTGCCTATCTTCAAGCGCGTAGCAGATTAAAGATAAAAATAAATGCGAAAAGTAACAAATTTATAATCTATTACAGGCTTTGCATATCGTTGAGGCGTTTGTAATATCCACCCTTAGCAATTAGTGATTCGTGCGTTCCTCGTTCAACAATCTCGCCTTCGTACATTACACATATCTCATCTGCATTCTTAATTGTTGAAAGTCGGTGGGCGATAGCAATCGTCGTGCGCGATTTCATCAATCGTTCCAATGCTTCCTGTACCAAGCGCTCAGATTCGGTGTCGAGTGCCGAAGTCGCCTCATCAAGAATGAGGATAGGAGGATTTTTCAAAATGGCACGGGCAATGCTGATGCGTTGACGTTGGCCACCAGAGAGACGACAACCTCGGTCACCAATCATCGTATCGTATCCATTCTCACTTTCCATGATGAATTCATGGGCATTGGCGATCTTGGCGGCTTCGATGACCTGCTCCATTGTAGCGTTATCTACACCAAAAGTGATGTTGTTGTAGAATGTGTCGTTAAACAAGATGGCTTCCTGATTAACATTGCCGATGAGCGAACGCAATTCTTTGATGGATACACTGCGTATGTCCTTGCCATCTATTGTGATGGAACCGCCCACAACGTCATGGAAACGTGGTACGAGATCTACAAGGGTGGACTTTCCTGAACCTGATTGTCCAACGAGGGCAATGGTCTTTCCCTTCTCTACCGTAAGGTTGATATCGCGCAAAACGGGATTGCCTTCTACGTAATGGAAATCTACACCCTTAAATTCGATACCGTGCTCAAATGCAGGTAATGAGGTCGGTGTGGTAGGTTCTTTGATGGGATTCTCTGCAGAAAGGATTTTGTTTACACGTTCCCAGCATCCCATGCCAATAGGTACATTGTAGTATGCCTTGGACAAATCCTTGATGGGGTTAAGAATGTTGTAAAGCAGTACAAGGTAATAGATGAACGAACTGGCATCTATTGAAGAATTCTCACCCAAAATGAAATAACCACCACCCCATAGTACGATGACGATGATGCAAGTGCCCATGAATTCGCTAGCAGGGTGGGCGCATGATTGACGGATGCTCATCTTCATCACCGCTCTGCGGTATGCATTGTTGGCATCAGCAAAACGCTTCTTCATTTTATCCTCAGCGATAAATGCCTTGATAATACGTAAACCGCCCAGAGTTTCATCCAGTTGAGAAAGTAACATGCCCCAAAAGTCTTGCACCTCCTTAGAACCACGTTTTAGGTTACGGCTGATGATGCCCATCACCCAAGCCAGCAGAGGCATAACAAGGAACACGAATAAGGTTAACTCCCAGCTGATAGCAAAAAGAGCAACAAGCGTTACTACAATGGCAATAGGATTTTTGATAAGCATTTCGAGCGAATGGGTCATTGCATTCTCTAGACCACCAACGTCAGAACTCATGCGAGCGATTACGTCACCTTTGCGCTCGTTGGAGAAGAAACTCAAAGGCAACTTCATGACCTTGTTATATACCTGTATGCGAATGTCGCGCACAACTCCCGTACGCAAAGGAATAAGCGTTGCTGCCGAGCCGAAGTAACAAGCCGTTTTTAGCAAAGTCATCACTGCTAATATCACTCCCGACATTACCAACACCCATAAAGCTCCTTTGCTGTCAATGAAGGAGGTCATGTAATAATAGAAGTTGTTCTTGATGACATCCACCACGTTGCCATCTGCCCAAGTCATATAGGTATAAGTTGATTCTGTAACTTTAAACAGAATCTGCAAGATGGGTATCAGCAGTGCAAAAGAAAAGACATTGAGCACCTGTGCTAAAAAGTTAAGAAGAAGATTGGATGCAAGATATTTTTTATATGGTGAGATGAAACGCTTCATCAATAGTAAAAACTCTTTCAGCATAGTAGAAATAATATATGTTAATTAAATTCAGGATGATTGATAACTTGTGCAACGATATGGTGCATATCGTAATATTTATATTCTGCTAATCTACCCCCAAAAATGATGTTTGTTTCTTTGTCGGCAAGCTCCTTGTATTTCTCATATAAAGAACAATTCCTATCATCATTTATTGGATAATAAGGCTCGCTGCCTTCAGTCCATTCGGAGGAATATTCTTTGGAGATTACAGTTTTCTTTTGTCTGCCAAATTCGAAATGTTTATGTTCAATGATTCTCGTGAAAGGAGTTTCCTCATCAGTGTAATTCATGACAGCTACTCCTTGGTGATTTTCAACGTCTAAGATCTCGTGCTCAAATTTGACGGTGCGATATTCTAATTTCCCAAATTTGTAATCGTAGAACTGATCTATGGGACCAGTGTATACGACCTTTTTTGCCAGCTTGGAGTAAAAGTCTTGATTTGCAAAAAAATCGGTGTCCAGTTTAACCTCCACCCCTTCTAGGAACTTTTCAAACAACCTGTTGTATCCTCCAATCGGTATTCCCTGATATGTGTCGTTAAAATAGTTGTTGTCAAAAGTGAGACGTACCGGAAGTCTACGAATAATAGAGGCTGGAAGTTCTGTGCATTTGCGCCCCCATTGCTTCTCGGTATAAGATTTAATAAGTATTTTGTAAATGTCGTTTCCCACTAATGATATAGCGTGTTCTTCAAGGTTGGTCGGAGTTGAGATTCCTGCCTCTTCTTTTTGTTGATGAATCTTTTCCTTTGCTTGTTGGGGGGTGATGACTCCCCATAACGAGTGGAAAGTGTTCATGTTGAAGGGTAAATTGTACAATTTCCCTTTATAGTTGGCTATAGGTGAATTGATATAGTGATTGAATTCAACTAGAGAGTTCACGAAATCCCAGACTTTCTTGTCAGAGGTATGAAATATGTGAGCTCCATATTTGTGAACGTTGATTCCCTCTGTTTTTTCGCAATAGAGATTCCCGCCAATATGTGCTCTTTTCTCTATTACCAAACATTTTTTTCCTCGTTTTGTCGCTAAATAAGCAAAGCAGGCTCCGTATAGTCCTGCTCCTACTATGACATAGTCATACTGTTCCATCAGCATTAGAATTTATGTGTGAAATAATAGACCAATGAGCATCTGGTCATTACTTTTAATCTGAAAATTCTACTCTTTGAGAAATATCTACGAGTTATGGCTCCTTCTTTGAACTGTGTTTTAACGTCTTTTGCCCATCTCTTTATGAACTGTCTCTTTAATGATCTTGTTCCCAGTCTGTTATAGTTCCATTTATAGGATCCCCAAGTTCTGAAAGCAAGAGTCTCCTTCAGGTCTTCGTATAAGCCTTTTTCCTTTGCATATCTACGAATCTCTTCGTCTTCAGTGCATACGTAAAATAGTTTCCCTGAAGAAGTAACAGAGGAGTTAGAGTTTATTCGATAATTATGAAGTGCCTCGGGGATAATTTTTACTCTTTTTGCGCTTGCATATACTTTGAACGCAAATGAGGTGTCTTGATAGCTGGCCCCAGGAGTCTCTAGAAAACGAATCTCGTTATTGTTCAAGAATTTTCTATTATAGAGCCCGACCCAAATTGACGGCGGTATCAAAAATGCTCTCTGCTCTTTTATTGGGCAGAAAATCTTTCCACACAAATCAGAGTACGGATAACTAACAACTTCATCAAGTCCTGTTAATTCATTATGGATTGTATAAAGACATCGTACTAAATCAAGATGATCTTTTTGGGCTTCTTCAAACAATGTCTCCATCATTTTAGGCTCAATGTAATCATCTGATTCAATAATTGCAACATATTCTCCTTGGGCCCTATTAAGACCTACATTCATTGTGGCTCCATAGCCAGAATTGGCTTTGTCTACTACAACAATACGATTGTCTTTTTGAGCATATTCTTTGATGATGGAGAGCGTCCCGTCAGTCGAACCATCGTTTAGGCAGATGATTTCCATATCCGGAAATGTTTGCGCCAATATGGAATCCAAACATTGGCAAAGGTATTTTTCTACATTATAACATGGTACTAAAACCGATATTTTAGGACTTCTTTTCATAATTATATTCGCATTTGTTCAATTCTGTGTATGGTTGCAATGCCCTTGGGGTACTGGCATGACAGGTCAAAGGTAGTAATAAAATCTGACAACTCACAGTTTGGAGGCGATTTTTTCCTTGCAAATGGAATGTGGTGTCATCCTTTTCCCAAAAGGCAGCTTTGCCTACGAGATTCTCTTCTCAATGATTTTATTTTTTTATCTGCAGGTGTGTTAGGATCAAAAATGAGTTCGCCATGGCAAGTAGGGACTTGAATTGGTTTCAAGTACTCGCCATATTGAGCTGTTAAGAGTTTGTCATAGTCCTTTGGCGCAGGCATTTTTAGATACTCGAAGTCTAGCAGTACGGTTTCGTCGTAGAAGTGCTTATCACGGCGACAACATTTATATTGCCAAGCCGTGCATGCGACAAATCGACAATCTTCTGCTTTGTTGCTTCTAAAAACATCTTCATAGCGCTTATAAAGTTTGTTAAATGATTTGCGAGTAAAATATTTAAGTTTATACTTTATTGCCCTAAGCAGACGGCTTTTGTTTCCTGCATTGTATACGAGAGGATTTTGGCGAAGTTCAATTTTGTCTCTTAGCAAAAAAGCCCGATATTCTTGTTTTGCCTCTTCTTCTTTTCCTTCAGGAACGTAGTCCATGACGAAAATGTCTATAAATATGCCTTGATTGAATTTCTTGTATATTTCACATGGGATAATGGCTGTGGTACGTGAGTCTCGTAACTGCGCATGACCTCTGACATAATGCTTCTCCGAGTATGCTGATTGAAGTATGAAAGGCTTTTTGAATTCCTTTTGGGCAATGTTGATAAGTCTGTCATAATCGTTGCGGAACATGACTACGTCAATGTCATCATCCCAAGGTATGTATCCTTTATGTCTGACGGCTCCCAGTAATGTGCCAGAATCAATCCAAAAATGTAGCCCATATTTATTGCATACTTTTGAGAATTTGTCGAGAAGCGCAAGTTGGCATGCCCATACTTTCTTCATGGTAGAGCTAACTGTGTATCCGGATCTGGTCTCTTCACATAAGAAGTCTTTGGGAATAGTCATTTTTGCTTTTTTTATGTTAGTCCTCGCAAAGTTAACTTTTTTTTGGTTAGGAATGAAATTTTATACTACTTTTGCGGTAGTTATTTATATATTTGGGATAGATGAAGACTACGACAAAGATATCTGTTATAATAGCGGTTTACAATGTTGAGAAATATTTGGAGGCTTCGGTTAGAAGTGTCATGAACCAGACGTATCGTAATCTTGAAATAATCTGTGTTAATGATGGCTCTACCGATAGTAGTTTAGATATTTTGCAGAGCCTTCAGAAAGAAGATGAGCGTATTGTTGTCTTAAATAAACCCAATGGAGGATTGGGAGATGCTAGAAATGTGGGACTTGAACACGCCACATCGGAATGGATTAGTTTTATTGATTCAGACGACACTTTAAGACCGGATGCTTATGATATTGTAGCAGATGCAATTGAGCTAAATCCGGATATGATTCATTTTGGAATCAATATGGTGTACGAGGATGGAATTCTCCCTTCTAAGACAGATGAGGATTACTATACCATAAAGTATGATGGTTTGGCTGAATTAACGGGGGAAATGATTCCTCGAGTAGATTGTTCTGCAGTGAATAAGGTGTTTAGAAAATCTTTATTGGATAGGTACTCAATTCGTTTTGAGCATATTCTTTATGAAGACTTCCCTTTTACGATACAATATATGACGATAATTCGGAAGGTTCTTTACATAAAGGAGAAATTATACAACTATCAAAGACGTGCGGGCTCTATAATGATGGCAACGTTTAATAAGTCTTCTCGTGCTATAGACCATTTGTATGCCTATAACTATGTGTATAGCTTTCTCGAAAGGAATGCCCTTTTGGATAAGTATACTCAAATGCTTCCCAGATTATTCCAGGCCTGTTATTCTTTTGTTATCCGACATGGTAATCGGGAGATAATACCAGTTGCTGTGGAATATGCTACTGGATTGTATGAAAAATCTTCAATCCTTCATGACAATTTGACGAAAGTAGTTCAAAATGGCACGGTGTTGTTCAGATTGAAAGCTCTAAAAAAGAAGAGTCTCATCTCTTGGGTTCTAGAGAGAATGTTCTCGATAAAAAAAGAGTTTTTTGACTATGAATTGTACAAAGTTATTAGGGTGTTCGGTTTTATTGTGTATAAGATTCCCAAGAAATAATAAGAAATTATCTTAAATGTCTTGGAAGTTTCGTCGTGCCTTCTTCTTTTGGATTTAGAACGAAACAGGTTATCTTTTCATTGTATGTGGATTGTGTAATGTTTGCTTGTACACATTACGCATCAGGATAAGATTGCTGAGGAAATGGTCTCTAGTGGAATTGTTGTCAGCATTGTTTGATCCTGTCCTGTCTTTGACTTTTCTGTGACATCTTAGTCTGTAATTGTTTTACTTATTTTGTTTTTCTTGCTATCTTTGCAAGAACTAAGTTTTAAATAGGCATGCCAAAAGTTAGCATTATCGTCCCCGTTCATAATACTTCCAAGTTCTTGGAAAAATGTGTCGATTCTATTATCTGCCAGACGTTGGAAGATATAGAAATTATTCTTGTTGAGAACGCTTCAGTAGATAATTCTTTGGAGTTATGCCATCAGTTGGCAATGAAGGATGGTCGTATCAAGGTACTGCATATTGATAAGGCTGACCTCTCTACTGCTCGCAATGCGGGTATTAAGGTGGCAACCGGAGAGTTCTTGGGGTTTGTTGATAGTGATGATACAATACTTCCAGAAATGTATGAGACCATGTATTCGTTAGCGGATAAATATGGTTTGGGTATGGTTTGTTGTAACTTTCATAGGACCTATGATAACAAACCTCCCAAATACCCATTTCCGCAGGATGGTAGCATAAGAGTTTTGTCAGCCAAAGAACTAACGACACTAAACTTCTTAGGAAGTATCGCGGTGAATGTTTGTACTGCATTGTTTAAGAAAAGTCTATTTGCGGAAACTCAATTCCCTGAGAATGTTTATTTCGAAGATAGAGCCTCTACCTTTATTTTTATGTCTCAGTGTGGTAGAGGCGCAGTGATTAATAAATCGTATTACAGCTATTATCAACGTAGTGGAGGTATTTGTCGTGCGCAAAGCTATGAGAAGTTTAGAGATTTTGCTTTAGCAGATTGTAAAAGACTGAAATTCATTAATGAGTCGGGACTTTACTCGCATGAGGAAATGCCAATAGTGGCTCAGCAAAGTGCTAATTCGCTATTGCGTAAACTGCGACATCTAATAAGATTGGGCAAGAATCCTGAACAGAAAGCGGAAATACTTGCCTTGTGTCGGAATATAGACTTGATTCCGAGCAAAACAAAATTGACCATGAAGGCCGTGCTTATAAAGCTTTATATTCGGATAGTGCTTTTATGAATATCTAATCGATTTTCTATCCATCCGATTACCATTTCCTGCTCCTCGGGAGTGGCTTTATCCAATGAATTGAAACAACAGAATTTACAACCTTCCATTTTAGCGAGGAGTTGCATTTTCTTTTCCACATATCCTGCATTGCCCTTGGGTTGTAGGAAAAATAATCGTCCTTTTGTGGTTTGTAGATGGAGTTTACCCTCTTTTAGTAGTAAGAGAAACATTACTTCTTGTGGGCTATATTGGTCTGCGTGACGAAATCGGAAAGCGATGTTGTGCGTCAAGGCATCTGGAGACTTAGAGAAGAATTGCTCATAATAGCTTTTGCGCAAGGCTCGAGGTGTATGATCAAATTTTAGGAAATTCATGCGGCGTCCCATCATGAAGGCTGCATTGTACATGTTTCCCTTAAATGTTACCTGTCGGCGTCCATCTTTATTGGGCTTGAGCATTCGAGTGAGCCTAGTCCAAGGCATGTTGTAGGGGGATGCATAACACACTACCCTTCCATCGGGGAGGAAGAAATCTTTCGGTGTTGTTGGAGCCGACAGAATGAAATCGTCATTCAATTCTATATAGTGCTCGCTGAGCCCGGGTATGCGCCAGGTCATTGTCTCTATGCTGATAGAATTGAATATTGGCAAATACTGCTCGTAGCCGCGAAAGACGGTTTTATGGTCTACAACCTCTATGGGGATGTATCCCTCGGGGAAATTCTTTACTAAAAAGGGCTCGAGCTTAGGGTCTTGTTCGTCGGTTACGATATAAATCTTGTGCAACCACGGAGCAAATCGGTTGAGTGATGCTACGCAGTAAAAAATCTCGCCCATACTATTAAACCTCGTGCTCCCGGCCACATCTTCAGATTCAAGAATGTTTTGGTTACCGAATTTTATGCGCTTGGCCCGATGCTTGGGGTCATCTCCATCTACCCAAGTGATTACAGCATCTATATTCATTGTTCGAATTTTGATATGTTTGGGAATCTTTCTTCAAGTGTGTTTAGTAATGCTAAACGCAACTCGTGGTATCGCTTTTCGCTGAGTTTAACATCGTTGATGCAGGCTAATTTGTGAGTGGGTTGCGAGATAAACTTGCACAAAGTGTTCATCGATGTTATTCCTACGGAAAAGTGTTTCTTCGAAAGCCGTTCATTGATGATTTTTCCTTTAAAGAACATATAATCAAGGAAAAGATATTGACAAGGATTTTTGTCTGTTCGAGTGCGGGTAAGCGAGTTCCTAATGTCGGATTCTATTGCTAGGTATAATGCCTCGCATTCGCTTCTCAGCATGGGGGTGCATACGTGCTGTGGACGTAAGAAGCGTAAAGACGGTTTCAAACCCAACGCCTTGCGCGCGAGCTTGTCCGAGTTCTTACATATGCGTTTGAACATTCCACATGAAAGCCAATGGTAACTCATGCCCAATACGCCTTTTCCGCTACGGAAGAAATCTGTAGGCTGGCATTTCTTTAGGGGGAATATGTCATCATTGAAATATAGATATTCTTCATCCAACCCTTCTATGCGGTGCAGGTGCATCTCTATGGGGTTGCTATTGAACGTAGGCAGAAACTCCTTGGGTATAATATCGCTATGCAACACAACGTGTACCTCGTCCCTGTTGATCCATTCGGGCACTTGGCTCTCGTGTGATACCACCAAGTGCACCTTGCGAATAAATGGCATATTGACCTCTATGCCGCGAAACAGGTAGCGCAATGTGCCCCAGTCGCGGAAGCGTTTCTCCAATACCGGTTGGTTGGTGTGTCGCTCGTAATCCTTTTGCCATACAGGGTCAAGACCGTTGACATATGTGATGACTATATCCATTGCTCTGTGTATTTGTTAGGGCAAAGATACTATTAATCATGTGAAGATACAAATATCAACAAGTGAAAGGTGAAAAATGATTTTTCGTCAGGCTTGTTCAACTTTTTCGTTGGGCTCCGTCACGAAAAATGGCAGGCTCGATGAATTTCCGTGACAGTCTCGACGGCGAACGGAGTCGCCTTTGAGAAAACTTGGATTCACTTCTGCTTTTTTTGTCTCATGGTTGTCGGCCTGTTTCGCCGGGTAGCTCTCTTCCTACACCTATATGTAATATGCACCGATGGTCGGGCATTGCGCCTCCCTTCATCGCCAATACATGTGCCAAATTCCTCCAATTTTCATGTTTTGCAACATTCATCTGTCATTTTTTACAGATTTGCCAATAAATCCTCTCCGTTGCCATGCTTGAAAACCAGCCTATTAGCAATTATGTTAAAAAAATCTCACAAAAAAGTTCCTTTAATGTTTGGCCAGTAATTTAAAAGTATCTACCTTTGCATCCGCAATCGAGAGGGACACCCCTTGAGATGGTGAAAGAAAGAGTTCTTTGAAAATATTTTCCATACAGACAAGTAGTACAAGAAGCGATCTTGTGATGTCGTCACAAGATTGGGTAATTGAACGAACCGTCAAATTAATTTCCTTTTAAGTAGATAAGGATACATCACGAGCAGAGACAATTCTTTAGGACCTCACAAGGGTTCTATACGATACGGAAATTTTACACTTTTTGGAATAGCGAGAGCAGAGCAAGCTCGCTTGCTATGCCGAGTCATGACAAAAAGGTATAATTTTTCGGAGAAAAATTATACAATGAAGAGTTTGATCCTGGCTCAGGATGAACGCTAGCTACAGGCTTAACACATGCAAGTCGAGGGGTAGCACGGAGGAAGCTTGCTTCCTTGGGTGACGACCGGCGCACGGGTGAGTAACGCGTATCCGACCTACCCATAACACGGGCACAGCCGATCGAAAGATCGATTGATTCCCGATATGTTATATAAGTAGATTATATAATGAAAGATTCATCGGTTATGGATGGGGATGCGTAAGATTAGGTAGTAGGCGGGGTAACGGCCCACCTAGCCGACGATCTTTAGGGGTTCTGAGAGGAAGGTCCCCCACACTGGTACTGAGACACGGACCAGACTCCTACGGGAGGCAGCAGTGAGGAATATTGGTCAATGGGCGGAAGCCTGAACCAGCCAAGTAGCGTGAAGGATTACAGCCCTACGGGTTTTAAACTTCTTTTATATAAGAGTAATGTGCACTACGTGTAGTGTATTGCAAGTATTATATGAATAAGCATCGGCTAACTCCGTGCCAGCAGCCGCGGTAATACGGAGGATGCGAGCGTTATCCGGATTTATTGGGTTTAAAGGGAGCGTAGGCGGGATATTAAGTCAGTCGTCAAAGCCTGTGGCTCAACCACAGCCCGCGATTGATACTGGTAACCTTGAGTGCGGATGAGGTGGATGGAATTCGTGGTGTAGCGGTGAAATGCTTAGATACCACCAAGAACTCCGATTGCGAAGGCAGTACACTAAGCCGTAACTGACGTTGAGGCTCGAAAGTGTGGGTATCAAACAGGATTAGATACCCTGGTAGTCCACACGGTAAACGATGAATACTCGCTGTTGGCGATATACAGTCAGCGGCCAAGCGAAAGCGATAAGTCATCCACCTGGGGAGTACGACCGCAAGGTTGAAACTCAAAGGAATTGGCGGGGGCCCGCACAAGCGGAGGAACATGTGGTTTAATTCGATGATACGCGAGGAACCTTACCCGGGCTTGAACTATGGTGGACCGTTCCAGAGATGGATCTTCCCTTCGGGGCCGCCATGGAGGTGCTGCATGGTTGTCGTCAGCTCGTGCCGTGAGGTGTCGGCTTAAGTGCCATAACGAGCGCAACCCTTTCCGTTAGTTGCCATCAGGTAATGCTGGGGACTCTATCGGTACTGCCATCGTAAGATGTGAGGAAGGTGGGGATGACGTCAAATCAGCACGGCCCTTACGTCCGGGGCTACACACGTGTTACAATGGGGGGTACAGAGGGCTGCCACTTGGTGACAAGGAGCCAATCCCGAAAACCCTTCTCAGTTCGGACTGGAGTCTGCAACCCGACTCCACGAAGCTGGATTCGCTAGTAATCGCGCATCAGCCATGGCGCGGTGAATACGTTCCCGGGCCTTGTACACACCGCCCGTCAAGCCATGAAAGCCGGGGGTACCTGAA
>JAZTXL010000036.1:0-91887 GCA_045636405.1 Alloprevotella sp. | reverse complement strand
CGGCCTCTCAAACCATTCTTGACTACCTCAGAAGAACTACAATAAAAGCATTTTTTTTAGCATATCAATGATAATTTCTACAAAGATATGGAAATCATATAATTACAGAGGGTTCATCCTACTTTTTGTCCACCCTGCCTAATTAAAACTTAAATCTATAGAAAATAAAATGCGACTCGTTTCACAACGAATCGCATTTTCACAGAACTTATATAGAGATGAAAAAACTATTTTTTCAAATAGATGATGCAAATTTAAATAAGTTTTTCCAAAGAACAAAGCAGAAAATTTAAAAAATTGACAAGTTTGTTTATGTTATAGATTAGCTAACTCAATTCTGTCTTCTTTTATATTAATCTTATGTGATTTATAGAGATTGCCGATTGCTTTCTTAAATGTTTTTTTACTGACTTTAAAGCGTTCTGCAATAGCTTCAGAAGAACTTTTGTCTGAGTAGGGTAGCATACCACCACATCTTTCCAGTTCTTCATAGAGGGTTTCAGAGAAATCTCTAAATCTACTCTTTCCGATTGGTTGTGCAGATATATCCAACTTACCATCTGGTCTTATATTAACTATATAACCTTTGAGCTTGTCTCCTGTACGCAGTATCTGATAAGTTTGATTATCATAAATAAGACCGCTATAGCTATTCTCTACAATAACTTTAAATCCCAAAGGCGTTTTTTGTTGCACAATCATATCCACCTGCATGCCTCGATACAAACTTGATGGGGCAGGGCGGAGCCATTTTTCCACTTTTGCAGATCCTACAATACGATGCGTTTCCTCATCTATATAAATATGTACAAGGTAATAATTGTCTATCAACATAGTGCGTTTTTGTTCCCTAAAGGGCACAAAAAGGTCTTTCATCAAGCCCCAATCCATAAAGGCACCATATTTATTGGTCCATGCCACCTTTAAATAAGCAAAGTCTCCAACTTGGGCCTTGGGAGTTTCGGTAGTCGCCACTAGGCGTTCTTCTTGATCTAAATAGACAAATACTTGTGCTTTGTCGCCCACTCGCATTTGCTTTTCGACGTATGCATTAGGCATCAAAATTTCACCAAATTCTCCGGCATCCAAATAAGCGCCATAGTCAGAGAATCTTGTAATTTGTAAATTATTCCAACGTCCAAGTTTAAGCATAGCTGATTTTAGGTATTAAATACAATTTTACCATCGAGCATTTGAATCGTTCTATCTGCAAGTTTTGATAATTCCTCATCGTGGGTTGCTATTACGAATGTAAGCCCCATCTCTTCACGAAGACGCAAGAAGAGTTTATATAATTCTTCTCTATTTTGGCTGTCCAGACTTCCAGATGGTTCATCTGCAAGAATAATATTCGGCTGATTGATGAGTGCTCGTGCAACAGCCACTCTCTGCCTTTCGCCACCGGATAGTTCGGAAGGTTTATGCGTTGAGCGATGAGAAAGCCCCATATAGTCTAACAACTCTTCTGCTCTATGTTGTAACTCCTTGGGTGTTTTTTTAGCAATTAGCCCTGGTAGCATAATGTTTTCTAAAGCATTAAACTCTGGTAAAAGCTGATGGAATTGAAACACGAAACCTATATGCTGATTTCTAAAATGAGCAATTTCTTTCTTGTTTAGAGATAAAACATCAATACCATTGATAAAGATTGTTCCGGCATCTGGTTTATATAACGTACCGACTATCTGTAATAAAGTAGTTTTGCCGGCACCACTAGGACCGACAATACTTACAAACTCACTTTTCTTGATGTTAAGGTCTATACCATTGAGAACATCCAATGTTCCAAATGACTTTTTTAATCCTTTTACTTCTATCATAATTAAATGCAAACTTACGATTATTTTTTTGATAATGCTGATGGACAAATAAAATTATCCTTTTTAAATGACTCTTAGTGCTTATTTCTCATTGACTTTTTGGCTGAAAGATATTTAATCTGTAATTTTGTAGCCAAATACACATTTAAATAATACTCAAGTTTATAATTGATATGAACGTATTGGAACTTAGCGAACAGGAAATATGCCGACGCAACTCGTTGGAACAATTGAAAGAAATGGGTATTGACCCGTATCCTGCTGCTGAATATCTTGTAGATGCATATTCTACTGAAATTAAAGAAAATTATGGTGCTGAGGTTGTTGAAGGCCAAGAAGTGAGCATTGCCGGTAGAATGATGAATAGAAGAGTTATGGGAAAAGCTTCCTTTGTGGAACTTTTGGATTCGAAAGGTCGTATTCAAGTATACATAACTCGTGATGATATTTGTCCAGAAGAGAACAAAGACCTATATAACGTAGTATTTAAGAAATTATTGGACCTGGGCGATTTTATAGGAATAAAAGGATTCGTATTTAAAACGCAAACGGGAGAAATTTCTGTACACGCAAAGGAACTTTGTCTTTTATCAAAAAGTCTTAAGCCACTCCCCGTAGTGAAGGAAAAAGACGGGGTGGTATACGATGGCTTTGAAGACCCCGAATTGCGCTATCGCCAACGCTATGTGGATTTGATAGTGAATCCCAAAGTAAAAGATATTTTTGAAAAGCGCTCTATCGTCGTAAAGACACTGCGCCGTTTCTTAGATGATGCAGGTTATATGGAGGTTGAAACTCCTATTTTGCAGCCTATTCCCGGTGGAGCAAGTGCTCGTCCTTTTATCACCCATCATAATTCTTTGGACACAACTTTGTATCTGCGTATCGCAACCGAGTTGTATTTGAAGCGTTTGATTGTAGGTGGTTTTGAAGGGGTTTATGAAATTGGAAAGAACTTCAGAAATGAAGGAATGGACAAGAGCCACAACCCTGAATTTACTTGTATGGAGCTATACGTACAATACAAGGATTACAATTGGATGATGTCGTTTACTGAGCAGCTTTTGGAGCAAATCTGTATTGCTGTTAATGGTTGCACAGACGCTCAAGTAGATGGTAAGACTATCAGCTTTAAGGCTCCATATCGTCGTTTGCCAATTTTAGAGGCAATCAAGGAAAAAACCGGTTATGACTTGAACGGTAAGTCTGATGAAGAAATTCGTGCCATTTGTAAAGCATTGAATCTGGAGATTGATGACACGATGGGTAAGGGAAAACTTATTGATGAAATTTTTGGGGAATTTTGCGAAGGTACATACATCCAACCTACATTTATCACAGATTACCCGGTTGAAATGTCGCCATTAACCAAGAAGCATCGTAGCAATCCGAACTTAACTGAACGCTTTGAACTAATGGTAAATGGCAAAGAGTTGGCTAATGCTTATTCAGAGCTTAATGACCCATTAGACCAGGAAGAGAGATTCCAAGACCAACTACGTTTATCAGAAAAGGGCGATGATGAAGCAATGTTTATTGACCAAGACTTCTTAAGAGCGCTTCAATATGGTATGCCTCCCACCTCTGGTATAGGTATTGGTATTGACCGCTTAGTAATGTTAATGACAGGAAATACGCAAATACAAGAAGTTTTGTTCTTCCCACAAATGAAACCTGAAAAAAAACCACAACGTGATGCTGTGGCAAAGTATGTGGAGTGTGGAATTCCTGAAGATATTGTTCCCATTTTGTATAAATCCGGTTACAATCTCTTGACAGACCTGAAAGATGTTAATGCCCAAAAATTACAGCAACAAATTGGTGAGGTAATTAAAAAGTATAAACTGGAAATACAAAAACCTACTGTTCAAGAAATTGAAGCTTGGACAATCTAACGTGTTTCAATGTTTGAATAGCATATCTAGATGTCACCAGAACGAAAAATAGCGATAATGGGTGGTGGTAGTTGGGCTACCGCTATTGCAAAAATCGTACTTGAGAAAGTTCCGCATATCACATGGTATATGCGGCGTAATGATTCAATAGAAGAGTTTAAACGCTTAGGGCATAATCCTTCTTATTTAACAAGTGTTCGTTTTGACATAGACCGAATTACCTTTTCCAGTGATATCAACGAAGTGGTGAAGGCAAATGATACGCTTATATTTGTAACACCTTCTCCATACTTGAAAAATCACCTGAAGAAATTGAAGGTAAAGTTACATGATAAGTTTATCATTACGGCCATAAAGGGAATTGTACCTGAAGAGAATTTGGTTTGCTCTGAATACTTTAGACAAGTATATAATGTTCCTGACGAGAACTTAGCGGTTTTGGGCGGTCCGAGTCATGCTGAAGAAGTAGCACTGGCTCGATTGACATATTTAACAATTGGATGCACAGATCTTGACAAAGCAAAAGACTTTGCAGATTTAATTTCAAGTGGATATGTAAAAACCAAAACAAGTGCAGACGTCATTGGCATCGAATACGCTTCAGTTTTGAAAAATGTTTATGCAATAGCAGTTGGTATATGCAATGGTCTGAAATATGGAGATAACTTTCAATCCGTGCTGATGGCCAATGCTGTACAAGAAACCAATCGTTTCCTAAAGGCCGTATATCCCATTGATAGAAATATATATGATTCTGTATATTTAGGTGACCTGCTTGTGACAGGATATTCAAATTTCTCAAGAAACCGAGTGTTTGGTACAATGATTGGTAAGGGATATTCTGTGAAAAGCGCGCAGATTGAAATGGAAATGATAGCAGAGGGATATTATGGTACTAAGTGCATGAAAGATATCAATAAACATTTTCATGTAAATATGCCTATCCTAGATGCTGTTTATAATATATTATATGAACGCATTTCACCAACAATCGAGATAAAATTGTTGACGGATTCGTTCCGCTAAATAAATAGAGAATATAATTGAAGTTATGAAAAATATTAGTTTAGACATTAAAAACGCAAAGACCTTCTTGAAGGAAAATGCGATTAAAGACCTAGAACCATTAGTAAAAAATGCACAGGAAGCATTGGAATCCGGGAATTGTCTAGGTAACGATTTCTTAGGTTGGTTACACTTGCCATCATCTATCACAACAGAAGATATTTTAGATATTAAAAACACCGCACAAGTTCTCCGAGAGAATTGTGATGTTATTGTAGTAGCGGGTATTGGTGGTAGTTATCTGGGAGCAAGAGCTATTATCGAAGCATTGGGAAATAGCTTTGATTGGCTGCTAACAGACAGAAAAAATCCTGTTATTTTATATGCAGGAAATAATATTGGAGAAGATTACCTTTCTGAACTTAGCGCCCTTCTTAAAGGAAAGCGTTTTGGTGTGATAAACATTTCAAAATCAGGAACAACAACCGAAACAGCTCTAGCGTTCCGTTTATTAAAGAAACAATGTGAGGAGCAACGCGGAAAAGAGATGGCACGTAAAGTCATTGTTGCCATTACAGACGCAAAGAAAGGTGCAGCTCTTACCACTGCTGTAAAAGAAGGATATAAAACGTTTGTTATTCCTGACAATGTAGGAGGTCGTTTCTCTGTATTGACACCTGTTGGTTTGTTACCTATTGCTTGCGCAGGTTTTGATATTGAAGCATTCGTCAAGGGTGCAGCAGATATGGAAGCTTTGTCTGGTTCTGAAGTTGCAATGGAAGAGAATCCTGTGGCTATGTACGCAGCTGTTAGAAATGCGTTGTACGGAATGGGCAAAAAAATTGAGATTCTTGCAAACTATCAACCTAAATTGCACTACATAAATGAATGGTGGAAACAACTTTATGGAGAAAGCGAAGGTAAAGATGGTAAAGGTATATTCCCTGCTGCAGTAGATTTGACTACAGATTTACACTCTATGGGACAATGGATTCAAGATGGAGAACGTACCATCTTTGAAACAGTTATTTCGGTTGAAAAGCCACAACACGAACTTTATTTCCCCAATGATGAAGAGAATTTGGATGGATTGAACTTCTTGGTAGGAAAACGTGTTGATGAGGTAAACAAAATGGCAGAATTGGGAACTCAATTAGCCCACGTAGATGGCGGAGTACCTAATTTAAGAATCGTAATGCCTGCCTTAAATGAGTACTACATCGGTCAATTGATTTATTTCTTTGAACGCGCATGCGGAGTTAGTGGTTTGATGTTAGGAGTGAATCCATTCAACCAGCCAGGAGTGGAGGACTACAAACGCAATATGTTTGCATTATTGAACAAACCTGGCTATGAAGAAGAGAGCAAAGCAATTCAAGCCAGACTATAATAAATTGAAAGAAATAATTAAATCCATATTATTTGTATAAAAGTGTATTCGGGGCAAAAACCCCGAATACAATGTTTTATATAGAATATCATCCTGCGTGTGGTTCTATAACCGATTTCGTATTAAACACATTGGTAAATGAGAGCGGTTCTACTAAAAATCTTTATCCTCATTCTCTTCATGTTAAATCCCATTCACACAATATCTGCTCAGGCAGGAATTGTGAAGGACACCTTATGCATAAGTATCTTGACATGCAGTCCAGGACAAGAAGTTTATGAACTATATGGACACACTGCACTACGTGTAAAAAACATTAGCCGTGATGAAGATTGGGTTTTTAATTATGGTGTGTTTAGCTTTAATAAGCCCAATTTTGTATGGAACTTTATACTGGGTAAGACCGACTATGAATTAGGAGTAGTTCCGTTTTCTTATTTTATAGAGTCCTATACAAGAGAATCAAGGTCTGTGAACGAATTGGTTCTTAATCTGAGTGAAAACGAAAAAATATCTTTATATAAGTCATTACTAGAGGATTATAGTCACAAAAGAGGAGAGTACCGCTATAATTTCCTTTATAATAATTGCACGACACGTGCTCTTGAACAAGTAGAAAATCATATAAACGGTCATATAAGCTATCTAGCTGATAGTATTAAGACAAATTTGACATATAGAGGAATTATTCATGAATTCCTTGGAAATAGAGAATGGTTGAAATTTGGACAAGATTTAATACTAGGACGTAGCGCTGATACATCTATAGATATTAAACAACAAATGTTTTCTCCCATCTATGCTCAAAAATATCTTGAACAAGCCACAATAATAGACACAGCAGGAAGCATTCGCCCATTGGTTATCGCTAAGGACGATATCATGTCCGAAAAAAACATCAAAAACAATACTATTGACGACTTTATTTCGCCAATATTAGTTCTGTTCATTTTATTACTTTTCGTTTTTGGACTATCTGCTTATGAATTGAAAA
Source organism: Alloprevotella sp. (assembly GCA_045636405.1). Taxonomy (GTDB): domain Bacteria; phylum Bacteroidota; class Bacteroidia; order Bacteroidales; family Bacteroidaceae; genus Alloprevotella. The sequence goes on along the minus strand of JAZTXL010000036.1, from coordinate 84,783 downwards.
GTGGTCGTTTTTTTGCACTTTTCGACCTATTTTTGATGCTTATTCATGGATTTATAGGAATATTTATAAGTATTTTGTTTTTTCTATCAGAACAACCCACCGTAAATAGTAATTTTCTTGTAATTTTGTATAATCCAATGCTATTGGTCGCTGTTCCGATATTATTATTGAGGAGAAAAATAAAAATTTGGAGTACATGTTATGCTTGTTTGGTATTAGTGACTCTTGCGCTATTCCTTTTAACTTTTTTGGAGGGACAGTATTATCCGATAGAAATATATATTTGGATTCTCATTTTACTAATGAGGGTGGTGGTATGCTTATTGCATAGTCATCAAAGTAAAAAGTTACATAAAGTATAAGAATGCGGAGTTATAACAAACATAGGGTATTGCTTTCTCTTTTAGCCTTAATGGCTGCCTTTACATCTGCTGATGCTACAGTCGCAGTTAAAAATGGTGCAGTTCCCAAATTGGTTGTAAATGTCTTAATTGACCAATTGCGTTCGGATTATCTGAATGCCTTTATGCCTCTTTATGGAGAAGAAGGGTTCCGCAAATTGTTAGACGAAGGCAAGATTTACACACAAGCAGAGTATCCTCATATAAGACCTGACAGAGCTTCGGCTGCTGCATCTTTATCTACAGGAACCAGCCCATTCAATCATGGCATAATTTCGTCTACGTGGTTGGATCGTTTAACTTTACGTCCAATCTATTGTGTAGATGACAACAAATTCCAAGGGAATCGTACTAAAGTTTTTTCATCACCCATAAAATTAAGTGTATCGACAATTGGTGATGAATTAAAAGTAGCAACAGAAGGTAAATCATTGGTATTCTCCATTGCTCCTTTTAGAGATGCCGCAATTTTAACTGCAGGACATGCAGCCAATGCTGCCGTATGGATTGATGATTATACTGGAAATTGGTGTTCCACCTCTTATTATGGCGCGCTTCCTTCATGGGCGATTGTACGTTCCCAATATTTTCCTTTATCAAACCATTTGGACGAAACTGTTTGGGAGCCTTCTTCGGATTTGGTAGGTAATTTTAGCTATTTCCTCTCTGGAGGAATGAAAAAACCATTTAAGCACAAATTTACCGGTGACAGAAAATTCATTTCATATAAAACGAGTGGATTAGTAAATGAAGAAGTCGTAGAAACAGCAAAAACATGTTTGTCCTCTACCACTATTGGAACAGATGGTATAACAGATTATCTGTCCTTAACTTTATATGCCGGTAATTTTGAACAGCAGGCCGTAGGAGTTTCACCTATGGAGCTTCAAGATACTTATGTAAGATTAGACAAGGCCATAGCCAATCTTATATCTGCAGTCGATGCAAAAATCGGATTAGACAACACCCTTTTTGTCTTTACTTCTACGGGCTACGAAGAAGAAGAAAATACTGATCTGTCGCCATATAGAATTCCGACAGGGGAGGTTGACATGCAAAGGACAGCTGCATTACTTAACATGTACTTGATAGCAGTCTATGGCCAAGGACAATATGTAGTTTCTTCATATGGAACACAAATATATTTAGACCATAAGCTTTTAGAGAGTAAGCAGATAAATGTATCTGAATTGCTGAATCGTTCTCAAGATTTCTTGTTGCAACTTTCCGGAATAAAAGATGTATATACTTCACAGCGCTTATTACAAGGTGCATGGACTCCCGGAATCAATAAAATAAGAAACGGATACAATCAAAAATATTCGGGAGACATAACAATAGAAATTGCTCCAGGTTGGCGCTACTTTAATGGGGAGACAAACGAAAACAAATTGGTTCGTGAGTCGTACATTCCTTTCCCTATTATATTTTATGGATATGGGGTTAAACATGAGATGATAGAAACACCGATTTCGGTTGACTACATCGCTCCAACACTTTCACACATTATGCGCATTCGCGCTCCGAATGCTTGCGACAAAGCCCCTTTAGCTCTATAATGAAACAATAAAATTAATATGAAATAACAATAAACCTTATGGATATAAATAAAATTTTAAGCAAATTATTCGGAAACAAGTCCTCTCGTGACATGAAGCAAATTCAACCATGGGTGGAGAAAATTAAATCAGAATATCCTGCTATTTGTAAATTGGATCATGACGCATTAAGAGCAAAAACCAAATCAATCCAAAATACAATACAAAGTTCAGCAGATGATTTAAAAGAAAAAATTGAAGTATTAAAGAGTAAAATCGAAAATACTCCAATAGAAGATCGTGAACTCATTTTTATTCAAATAGATAAGCTGGAACAAGAAGTACTTGAACGCTATGAAAAAGCATTGAATGATGCATTGCCACAAGTATTTGCTATTGTAAAGGATACTGCACGTAGATTCTCTGAAAATGCAGAAATTACAGTTACAGCAACAGATTTTGACCGAGAATTAGCTACAAAACATGATTTTGTAAGAATCGAGGGAGAAAACGCTATCTATCAGAATCATTGGATTGCAGGAGGTAATGACATGAGCTGGAATATGGTACATTACGATGTACAGCTTTTTGGTGGTGTCGTCCTCCATCAAGGAAAGATTGCGGAAATGGCTACCGGTGAAGGTAAGACCTTGGTAGCTACTTTACCTGTATTCTTGAATGCCCTCACTGGTAATGGTGTTCATGTCGTTACTGTAAACGACTATTTGGCCAAACGTGACTCTGAATGGATGGGACCTCTTTATATGTTCCATGGTTTAAGTGTGGACTGTATTGATAAGCATCAACCAAATTCAGAAAGTCGTAGAAGAGCCTATCAAGCGGACATTACTTTTGGCACAAACAATGAGTTTGGTTTTGACTATCTGCGCGATAATATGGCGATGAGTCCATCTGATTTGGTACAACGCAAACACAACTACGCTATTGTGGATGAGGTTGACTCCGTATTGATTGACGATGCACGTACGCCTTTGATTATCTCAGGTCCTGTACCCAAAGGTGAAGACCAACTCTATGAACAATATCAACCCATTGTAGAAAAGCTTGTAGGTGTACAACGCCAATTGGCTACTCAATTCTTGACAGAGGCAAAACAATTGATTGCATCTGGTGACAAGAAAAAAGAAGAGCAGGGTTTCTTGCAATTATACAGAAGCCATAAGGCATTACCCAAGAACAACCCACTTATTAAATTCCTCTCAGAGCAGGGTATAAAGTCCGGTATGCTCAAAACAGAGGAAATCTATATGGAGAACAACAACAAGCGCATGCCCGAAGCTACAGAGCCTTTGTACTTTGTTGTAGACGAAAAATTACATTCTGTAGATTTAACAGACAAAGGTTATGCTTGGTTAGCAAAAATTGTTGGTGATGAAAACCTGTTTGTTGTTCCTGATATTGCGGCCGAACTTTCAAACTTAGAAGCTGATGCTACATTAACAGAAGAAGAACGCTTGATTAAAAAGGACAATATTCTTTCTGATTATGCAATAAAGAGTGAGCGTGTTCACACTATTTTACAGTTGCTGAAAGCGTATACTATGTTCCGCATCAACGAAGAGTATGTGGTAATGGATGGTCAAGTGAAAATTGTTGATGAGCAAACCGGACGTATAATGGAAGGCAGACGTTGGAGTGATGGTTTGCACCAGGCAGTAGAGGCTAAAGAGCATGTTAAAGTTGAAGCAGCTACCCAAACATTTGCTACGATTACATTGCAGAATTATTTCCGTATGTATCATAAGCTTTCTGGTATGACAGGTACAGCTATCACTGAAGCCGGAGAGTTTTGGAATATATATAAATTAGATGTAATTGAAATTCCGACAAACCGCCCCGTTCTTAGACACGACATGAACGACCGTGTATATAAGACAAAACGCGAAAAATATGCAGCTGTAATAGAGGAAGTTATAAAAATGCGAAATGCTGGAAGACCGGTATTGGTTGGTACAACCAGCGTAGATGTCTCTGAGTTGTTAAGCAGAATGCTTGATATGCGTCATATTCCGCATCAAGTACTTAACGCCAAGCTGCATCAAAAAGAAGCTGACATCGTCGCACTTGCCGGACAAAGTACCATTGGAATCGTTGATGGAAAAGAGTGTTTGTTAGGTTCTGTAACAATTGCAACCAATATGGCGGGACGTGGTACAGACATCAAACTTACTCCACAGGTAAAAGAAGCTGGTGGTTTGGCTATTATTGGTACAGAACGCCATGAAAGTAGACGCGTAGATAGACAGTTGAGAGGACGTGCCGGACGCCAGGGAGACCCAGGCTCCAGTGTATTCTTCGTTTCTTTGGAAGATAACTTAATGCGATTGTTTGCAAGTGAAAGAATTGCGACAGTAATGGATAAACTTGGTTTCAAAGATGGTGAAATGATTGAGGCCAAGATGATAAACAAGAGCATTGAACGAGCACAAAGAAAAGTTGAAGAAAACAACTTTGGTATTCGTAAGCGTCTCTTGGAATATGATGACGTGATGAATAAGCAACGCACGGTAATTTACGAGAAACGCCGCCATGCTTTGATGGGTGAAAGAATCGGTATGGATATCTCAAACATGATTTGGGACCGCACAATCAACATCATATCCAATAATGATTATAACGGATGTCGCGAGCAGTTCCTTGAAATCATGGCTATGGAGACTCCTTTTAAGACTGGAGAATTTGAAGTAAAACGTCGCGAAGACCTTTACGAACCTGCTTTCCAAAAAGCAATGGAACATTTCAAACGTAAAATTGACCGTCTGGCAGAAATTGCTAATCCAGTCATTGCAAATGTCTATGAGAACCAACGTGACATTTATGAAAACATATTGGTTCCGGTAACAGACGGAAAGAGGGTTTACAATATTCGTACCAACTTAAAGAAGGCCTATGAGTCGGAGAGCAAAGCTGTTGTACATGATTTTGAAAAGGCTATTTTGTTGCACAACATAGATGAAGCATGGAAAGAAAATCTTCGAGAATTAGATGAATTAAAGAGATCTGTACAAAACGCAAGTTATGAACAGAAAGACCCATTGCTTATCTTTAAATTGGAGAGTGTGAAAATCTTTGACACCATGGTAAATAAGATTAACAACTCTACAGTTGCTACACTGATGAGAGCTCAAATTCCGGTACAAGCCCCAGAAGAGGTTAGAGAAGCGGCCCCGGAACAACGAAGCAAACAGCAATATACAGAAAGTCATGGAAATTCTGAAGAAGAAATAGCTGCAAGAAATGCTGCCCAACGCGATACACGTCAGCAAATCCAGCAGCCTATTGTAAAAGATAAAATACCAGGACGTAATGACCCATGTCCATGTGGCAGTGGTAAAAAGTTTAAACAATGCCATGGTAAGAACATCATGTTTAGAGACTAAAGAGAATGAGGGTGTGTCGAAATATAAACGACACACCCTCTTCTACATTTAATCCAATGTTGTCATTTAGCCTTGGTGGCAATTGGTCGGACGCCGCAATATCTTCATAAACAGTAACGATATTAAAGCGGAACGTGACCTTTCTCTATACTTTCGTGGCAAACCGCAACCAATGCATTTTTGATGCAAATCAAACACAACAAGAAAAAATTCTGATGTACCGAACGGGAAATATCAGAGCACGTCTATCTTAATGCCAAACGAGAGGCGCAAAAAATCACGTGGCCGGAGATCGTTGCTCACCGCACTGATTAGATACAAGTCACAGGTGCTCAGTTCATAGAAGAATGCAAGACTTTTGGCAAGATGTCTTTGGGGGTGGGAACACTGTACTCGCAATCTTTGTCCTATTGCTATATGGGTCCTCACTCGGGTGGAAAACCCATAATATCTGCGAGGATAGCGCTTAGGTTCTTGAGTCTGAAACCCCACTGACGCATAAAAGGAGAAAATTGTCCCATTTTTCACATGGCGCTTTTTCTAATAAAAAATACGAAAAAATGACCAACGAAAAAATGAAGATAGGAACTATGAGAACAACACATATTACACTTGCGATTACAAATCTAATGAAGGCATATCAAAACATCTATTTGACACATCCTCATTATTTTTATGAGCATTATAAATGCTACTTATAAAATATGGTTCGGCAAATTATTCGTACCTTTGCATAAAAGTAGAGAATCGTATTTATGAAATACAATCAAAATTTTCCTTACTTGTAAGAAAGAATTTAGAGCAACAGAAAACAATCTATGATTTTACAAAAAATATCTATCGTCAATTACAAAAACATAGAACAGGAGACATTGGACTTTTCACCACACATCAATTGCTTTGTTGGGAAAAATGGACAAGGAAAAACGAATATATTAGACGCTGTCTATTATCTGTCTTTTTGTAAAAGTTCCACTAATCCTAATGACACGTACAATATACGACATGGGGAAGAATATTTTTTGTTACAAGGTGAATATAAAAATGATTTTGATGCCATAGATAAAGTATCCTGTTCCCTAAAACACGGAAAGCGTAAAAGTTTGAAACGTAACGGAAAAGATTTACGCAAACTATCAGAACACATAGGTACTATACCCATCGTTATGGTGTGTCCATCAGACCAAAGCTTTGTCGAGGGTGGGAGTGAAGAAAGAAGAAGGTTGTATGATACCATTATCTCTCAATATGATTCATATTACCTTGACTCTCTGATGAGGTATAACAAAACTCTACAACAAAGGAACAGTTTGCTTAAGCAAGAAGAAAGCTTTGATATAGGAGTAATGGAAGTATTGGAAGACATGATGTCTGAGGATGCCGACTATATCTATAAAGCCAGGCAAAGATTTACACAAGAGATATCGCCAATAGTCAGCGATATTTATAGAAAATTGTGTAACACTAATGACGAAAATATCGTAATCGGCTATGAGTCACACTGTGATAGAGGATACCTAAAGCCTCAACTCGTAGGGTGGAGAGAAAAAGAAAAGATTGTTGGTTATACGCTACATGGTATCCATAAAGATGATATGATTTTTGAATTAAATGGATATTCTGTCAAGAGAGAAGGTTCACAAGGACAAACAAAAACCTTTTGTATTGCTGTTAAGCTAGCACAATATTTATTATTAAGAAACAAAGGGGAAATGAAAGTACCCATATTGCTATTAGATGATATTTTTGACAAATTGGATCATGGTAGGGTAGAGAGAATTATAGAGTACGTATCTCAAAATGACTTTGGGCAAATATTCATAACTGATACAGATTATGTTAGGCTCAATAAAATTTTAGAACAAACGCCATACTCTGATTATCGTTTTTTTGAAGTCGAAAAAGGAAAAACCACCACGAATATCATTCATAACCATGAAGCGTAAAAGGTCTGTTCTAATTGAAAACATATTACCACAATTCTTAAGAGATAGCGGGTTAGAAACTCCATTGAATCAACATAGGATAATCGAAGAATGGTATAGACTTGAAAGACCAAATGTTGCCCCATTTACAGAGGATGCTTATATATCTAATCAAACATTGTATATCAAACTAAATAATCCAAGTTTAAAGGCAAATCTGATGATGCAGCGAAGGGCATTAGCCACACAACTAAATGACTCTGTGCGTGCCTATGTAATAGCTGAGATTGTATTTATCTAAATAATCCCGACTTTTTTCAAACAAAATGCTCTTTGTTAGTTAAATTTTGTAACTTTGCAATGAAAAGATAAAATCATATCATTACATGAAACTGATATTGATGAGTAAACCAGACTTTTTTGTGGAGGAGCATCAAATTTTGAATGCTCTATTTGAAGAAGGTTTGGATATTTTACATATACGTAAGCCCTATTCGGAACCTGTATATTCTGAAAGATTGTTGTCTTTAATTCCAGAAGAATACAGGAAACGTATCATAGTACATGACCATTTTTATCTAAAGAATGAATACAAATTAAAAGGTATTCATTTAAATCCAAGAAATCTAGAAATACCCTCTAATTATAAAGGACATATCAGTTTTTCTTGTCATAACTTTGATGAGGTAAAAGAAAATAAGAAAAAGTACGATTACGTCTTTTTATCCCCAATCTTTGATAGTATTTCTAAGGATGATTATAAGTCAGCTTTTACACATCAGGAGTTGGTTGAACAATCTAAGAAAAAAGTTATAGATAAAAAGGTAATAGCCCTCGGAGGTGTAGACCTAGACAACATCCAAAGGTTAAAAGATTATGGTTTTGGTGGAGTAGTTTTAACGGGTACTATCTGGAATAGATTTAACTTACATTCTACTCAAGATTTTAAAGATTTAATAAACCATTTCCGTAAGGCTAAAAAAATTGTAGAAAAAATTCAATAAATTACAACTTAATAATATTTCAGTACCATGGAAAATAATTCTTTCATGATTTTCTCAGGCACAAAGTCAAAATACTTAGCAGAAAAAATCTGTGCCAATTTAAATTGTCCTTTAGGAAACTTAGTAATTACTCATTTTGCTGATGGTGAGTTTGAAGTTTGCTATGAAGAGTCTATCCGTGGACGTGATGTCTTCTTAGTACAATCAACTTTTCCCAATGCGGATAATTTAATGGAACTGCTATTGATGATAGATGCAGCAAAACGTGCTTCGGCTCGTAGTATCTGTGCTGTTATTCCTTATTTTGGTTGGGCACGTCAAGACAGAAAGAGCAAGCCACGTGTTTCAATTGGTGCTAAACTCGTAGCAGATTTATTAAGTGTTGCAGGCATTGATAGATTGATGACAATGGACTTACATGCTGATCAAGAACAGGGCTTCTTTGATGTTCCAGTTGATCATTTGTACGCATCCACCATTATGTTACCTTATATAAAATCATTGAACTTACCCAATCTCTGCATCGCAACTCCCGATGTTGGTGGTTCAAAACGCGCCAGTTCTTATGCCAAATATCTGAATTGCCCCATGGTATTGTGCGACAAGTCACGTAAAAAGGCTAACGAAGTTGATAAAATGCAGATTATTGGTGATGTAAAGGGTATGGATGTAATCCTTGTAGATGACATTGTAGATACTGCAGGAACAATTACAAAGGCTGCCAACATCATGATTGAAAATGGTGCTAATAGCGTACGAGCCATTGCTTCACACTGTATTATGTCCGGACCTGCCGACGAACGCGTTGAAGCCTCTGCACTTGAAGAAATTGTATTTACCGATAGTATTCCCTATCATGGAAAGTGTGCGAAGGTAAAACAAGTTTCGGTTTCAGGCATGTTGGCAGAAACGATTCGCCGTGTCATGGACAACGAAAGCATCAGCTCACAATATTTGATTTAATAAATACTGAAATAAAATATAAACTGCATACTCAAGTATGCGGTTTATATTTTATTATAAAGAATCTCTACTATAAGTATATTTGTGATAAAAGTCATGAGAAACAAAACAGAATTGACCACACAACAAGAGTTTGAACTTGTATTAAAAAAGTGTCGTGATTTATTTGAGAAAAAAATGCACGATTATGGTTCGGCATGGCGCATTATGCGTCCCATTTCAGTGACTGACCAGATATACATCAAAGCAAACAGAATTCGTTCAATAGAAATAAAAGGCAATAGTCTTATTGAAGACGGAGTAACAGACGAGTTCATTGGCATTATAAATTATAGTTTGATTGGACTTATTCAATTAAGATTAGGAGCAGCATCAGTTGATTCCACTTCTGAAAGCGAAGCCGATATTATGGCTATGTATGATGAATATGCACAAATCACTTTAGACTTAATGCTTAAAAAGAATCATGATTATGATGAAGCATGGCGTCATATGCGCGTATCGTCATTTACAGACTTGATTTTAATGAAAATATTTAGGACCAAACAAATCGAAAACTTACAGGGTCAAACACTAGTGTCTGAAGGCATTGATGCAAACTATATGGACATGTTAAATTACTCAGTATTTGCCTTAATAAAACTTTTAATTGAAGCATAAAAAGATACATATAATTAGCTGGTTAACAGTAAATTTTGGCAGACTGCTGCTTGCTCTGGTTTTTCTACTTTCCGGATTTGTCAAAGCAGTAGACCCATTAGGCATGTCGTATAAGATAAATGATTATCTTAGGAGTGCCGGTATTTTTCTTTCATACGATTCTTTTTATACTTTAGCTTTTGCCGTTGGCTTAGGAGTCTTTGAATTTTTATTAGGAGTTAGTTTACTTTTAGGAATAAGACGAAGGCTCACCATTACATGTACATTCTTGTTTGTACTTGTAATGACCATTTTAACGGCATATATTTATATTTACAATCCCGTAGACGATTGTGGATGTTTCGGTGAGGCCATATTACTCTCTCATAAAGAAACTTTCATTAAGAACATAATTCTATTATTGATAGTAACCTATGTAGCCTATAAGAATCAACGTATAGATAGATTTATAACAGAAAGGAATCAGTGGATTTTATCTAACTATTCTTTTGTATACATATTTTGTTTAAGCCTCTATTCTGCCCACTATCTCCCCATTTTAGATTTTACTGATTATTCAGAAAATACAAATATTAGAGCTGCAGTTAATAGTGAAGAGGAGAATTCCTTAAAAGGATTTTATCTAGCATCCTATGACGGAGAAGAAGATGAAACATTTAGAATCTTATCAGATACTAGTTACACCTTTTTGTTAATTGTACCAGAAGTTGAGACTTCTGATGATGGATGTAACGATAGAATAAACGATTTGTATGATTTCTGCGTTGAAAATCATATAAATTTTTATGGAGTAATCTCTTATAGCTGTGAAAGTTTAGCAGATTGGCAAGACCGAACAGGAGCTGCTTATCCATTTTTAAGAGGAGACGAAAAACAACTACGAGCCATGGTGCGTTCAAATCCAGGTCTGGTATTACTAAAAAATGGGATTCTACAGGAAAAATGGAGTAATAACAACCTACCAGAGCTAGAAAGTGAAACAAAGGTTATTGAGCACAAAAAAAACTTACCTTTGATGCAATTACTATTTTGGTTTGTTGTACCTTTGTTGGTGATAATCTTATTGGATAATATTTGGAAAGGAAGAAAATATATAAAATTATTTTTTGTAAACTATTTTAACAAAACAAACATGAGAAAAAAAATTGTAGCAGGTAACTGGAAAATGAACTTGAACCTGCAAGATGGTGTTAAGCTTGCCCAAAACTTAAATGAAGTGTTGAAAAACAACAAGCCTAATTGCGATGTCGTTATTTGTACTCCTTTTATACATTTGGCTTCTGTATATAATGAAATAGATGCTAATGTAATTGGTTTGGGTGCAGAAAACTGTGCAGATAAGGCTAGCGGTGCTTATACCGGTGAAGTTTCAGCCGAGATGGTAAAATCAACTGGTGCACAGTATGTAATTCTTGGCCACAGCGAGCGTCGTAGCTATTATCACGAAACAGCTGAGATTCTTAAGGAGAAAACAAAGTTAGCTTTGGCAAATGGCTTAAAGGTGATTTTCTGCATCGGTGAAGTACTTGAAGAAAGAGAAAGCGGCAAGCAGAATGAAGTTGTTAAGGCTCAATTGGAAGGTTCTCTTTTTGATTTGACTCAAGAAGAATTCGCAAATATCATCTTGGCTTACGAACCTGTTTGGGCTATTGGTACCGGTAAAACTGCCACTGCAGAACAAGCAGAAGATATGCACGCTTTCATTAGAAAGACTATTGAAAACCACTTTGGTGCTGAAGCTGCAAATAATGTTTCTATTCTCTATGGCGGTAGCTGCAAACCTAGCAATGCAAAAGAAATCTTCTCTAAGGAAAACGTTGATGGCGGCTTGATCGGTGGTGCTGCCTTGAATGTTGAAGATTTCAAAGGAATCATTGACGCTTGGAACTAATTTTCTTAATCATCTTAGGCGTATATCTTACGCCTAAGATGAATTTTATAATCTATTGAAGCAATGAAAAATAGCATTCTCCTCCTTTTATTTATCTGTTTTCAGACAATATACGCTCAGACTTCTACTACCAAACCTTATAGTAAAAGCGAGAAAAAAGGTGTTTTTGTTTTTCAAGATTCAGAACTGGACGAAGTCGTTAATAACACGATGACAGGAAAGGACTTGTTAAATAATTGGAAAGAGAATGCCCAAAAATTAAGCCCTAAATCAGGAAAGACACACAAGGCACGCGGTTATAGAATACAAGTGTATACAGGCGGGAATTCTCGCGAAAACAGACTACAAGCTAGTAGAATAGAGAATCAATTCAAAACAAAATTTCCAGAATTAGGAGTTTACAGAGAGTTTATTTCTCCTAGATGGATTTGTCGAATTGGTGATTTTAAAACCTACGAAGAGGCAGCAGAATACTTGACTAAAGTAAATGAAAAGAGGATTTCAAAAGAAGCAAGGATTGTCAAATGTGTTATCTACGTGAGAGAATAGAAAATGGAAGAAAGAATAAGTATTGAATCTTTGGAGAAACTAAAATTTCACTACAAAGAGATTTTGAAAATCTTAGGTGAAGACACAGAAAGAGAAGGCCTTCAAAAAACTCCCGAACGCGTAGCCAAATCTTTATCTTTTCTTACACAAGGGTACTCACAAGATCCTGAAACAATCCTTAACTCTGCAAAATTTGCGGAAGATTACAAACAAATGGTGGTAGTGAAGGATATTAGTTTCTATTCCTTATGCGAGCACCATGTCTTACCCTTTTATGGTAAGGTTCACGTTGCTTACATTCCTAATGGATACATTACCGGGCTTTCTAAAATAGCCAGAGTGGTTAATGTATTTTCTCATCGACTGCAAGTACAAGAAAGAATGACGCTCCAAATAAAAGAGTGCATAGAAAAAGTTCTAAACCCTTTAGGAGTGATGGTAGTTATTGAAGCTCACCACATGTGTATGCAAATGCGCGGAGTTGAAAAAGATAATGCAATTACAACAACATACGATTATTCCGGTTCTTTTACAAGCTCAGAATTAAGAGAGGATTTTTTCAATCTAATCAAAAATAAATAGGGGTAATTGCTTCTATCAAAGTCTCCATAGAAACGAGAAATATTTGAATATAAACCAACTACCAACTCCTCCCATACGCGTATACTGGAACAATAAATAAAACAAGAACTTATTTGTAAATTTCAAGTTTTGGGATAGCACCTTGTTATAAATAGAAAGTGCTGTCTCATTATTTTTTTCTTTCCATAGATGTCCTGCCAAAATGACCTTTCTCGCCATCAAAGCATTTTTCAAAGATTTAGATTCACAAACTATTTTCTCAACAGTATCTATTGCAAATAATATGTCGTTTATTCTCTCAGAAAAAGAATTTCCTGTTAGACTATCCGCATGTTGGTATATAGAATGATATGCCTTTCCTTTTATCCAATAGAGTTTTGGATGGCTATTCAGGACTCTGACTCCAAGTTCCCAATCATTCCATTTTGCTAAATCTTCATTCCAGCCACCAATACCTTTCACAAAATCCTTTTTAAAAAACATACTTTGAGTAGAAAGCATACCCGTTAGGATTTGATCTTCAATAGACCCTGAAAAACTACACCTTCTTATTTTTGTTTTTCCATTGGGAAAAACCATTTTCGTTCTACACGCTACTATATCAATGGATGGATCTTCTTTAATTATCTGAAAAACATCTGTAAGGAAATCTGCGCTAATAGAATCATCTGAATCAAAGAAGTATACATAATCTCCTTTCGCTCTTTCTAGTCCAATGTTTCGGGCTCTAGCTGCACCTTTTTGAGGAGAAGAGAGTAATTCTATTTTAAAATTGTCACTCTCGTTTTCAGATTTAAATTTTTGGCATATAGACAGCGAAGCATCACTGGATTGATTGTCTACCAATATTATTTCCAAAGGACGATAATTTTGGTTGTGTAACGAAGAAAGCGTTCTGTCAAGAAAAGCCTCTCGATTATAATATGGTACGACTATGGAAAAAAGCATTTAGCAATCAGTCTTTCGTATATATATCATGCCTTTATACATATCTCTAAAGAAGATGTACATACGCTTCATGTTAAATTTTGAAGCACTTAAAGCATATTTTAAACATTTTAGATTTCCCAATAAAAAGCCATGAAACAGCATCATAACAGCCCCTTTAGAATATCTTACCCTTTCGTTCGTAAAGAATTGCTTACCAGTTGTATTTTCATTTGTTGAAACAATTGTACGAGGAATGTAGAGTATTGTTAATCCTTTGAGAGAGGCTTGATGAATAAACACTTCTTCTTCTCCGCAACAAAGGAATTCTGCCCCTAGACCAAAACGTGTATCAAAAAGTGGGATGTTTGAAAGATTTCTAAACGCTATTTCCCAAGAGCACACATAGGAAAACCTTGGTCGTTGTTTATACTCATAGGGGGTATCAGAGTAACTTCTTATCAATTCTCCGCGGTAATTAACCCCCCTAAAAGTAATAATATCTGCTTCAGGAAACTCTTGGAAAGACTTAATAATCGTATTAAGATATGTTTCATTGTAGCGAGTATCATCATCTGAAAGCAAGAGGATATCGCCCGTTGCATTTTTAATGGCATTATTCCGATTAGCCGAGAGGCCTTTTCCTTTAAGGGTGATTATCTTAACATCATTTCTTTGAGCTAGTTCTTCAGGAATGGGAATGTTTCTTACATTGTCCGCTGACTGCTGCCAGGATACAAGATAACTCACAGAGAAAATAGGTTGACAAAGAATATGTGGAATTCTTTTTATTCCTTCGTCAATCGTACATACCAATATTTCCAAATGTGGAGTCATTATCTTATTTTGTACGTTGCATGTATCTTATTCCTTCTGCTTGATGTTTCATCATTGGCCAAAAATGACACATCCCACTCATTGAAGCATTAATAGAAAATTTTAGACACATCCACCAAGCTTTGTTTCCATAAAGGTAATAAGTTAATGCTCCTTTACTACGTTGTACTCCGGCATCAACATATACCAAACTTTTCTTTAATAGGGTAGAAGTTGCAGCAATTTTTATAGGATAATACTTCATTATTAATCCGGCACGTTTAGCATCTTCTATCCAGATATCTTCTTCTCCACAAGTCAGAAATTTAGTTCCCAACCCAAATCGCTCGTCAAATCTTAACTTACCTTGGATCTTTTCTCTCTTGCACACCATTTCTATCATAGAGATAGAATAGTTGTCCGGCATTCCTTTAATGAAAACTTCTTCATTAGGATAAGGCTTCAGCAATACACCATTGTATGTGCTTGCTTGAAAAAAAGCAATATCTAAGTCTTCATTCTTTTCAAACAACTGAAAAATTACGTCAAAAGACTCTTTATCAATATGGGTATCGTCATCTACAAACATGACCAACTCACTGGTAGCTTTTTCCAAAGCAAGATTTCTATTTGCAGAAAGTCCTTGCCCTCTATGTTTATATATGGTTACGTCAGAGCGTTGGAGCAGTTCTTTAGGTATAAGATCTAAATATCGCTCATCAGTATATTGGTACGATACTATATATCTCACTCTTTCGTCAGGTAAATTTAGCATTTCGTCTACTCTGACTATTCCTTTATTCAATGAGCATATTAAAATATCTAATTGTGCCATTATATTGAGAATTTATTGATTGTATCTATAATATATTCTATTTCTTCATCCGATAGTAGCGGGCTGATTGGGAGGCTTAATTCCTCGTTAGCAAATTTCTCTGCATTTTTAAACGAAAAGCCATTATAATCACTGAAAGCTTTTTGTTTATGAACGGGTAGGGGATAGTGAATCAATGTTTCAACTCCATTCTCTTTCAAATAAGAATGCAAAGCATCTCTATGTTCTGTTAATATCGGGAAAATATGATATACACTATTACCAACTTCCTGATTGTATGGAAGTTTTACATAAGTAGAGTGTATACCTTCTTGATATTTGCTGGCTATTTTTCTCCGCAAATCATTTTCTTTATCCAGGCACTTTAATCTAATTGTTAAAATAGAAGCTTGAATTTCATCCATGCGGCTATTTATACCCTGGAAGTCGTGATAATACTTTTTTGAAGCGCCATAATTCGCTAGAGTTCGTATAAGTTCAGCAAGTTTTCCATCATTTGTTGTTACTGCACCCGCATCTCCCAATGCACCTAAATTCTTTCCGGGATAGAAACTAAAAGCTGCAGCGTTACCAAGACTTCCTACCTTTTGACCGTTTATAATCGCACCATGCGCTTGTGCTGCATCTTCAATAACTTTTAGATTGAAGTTCAGTGCTATTTTATTGATTGCCGCCATATCGCATGGCTTGCCATATAAATGTACCGGAATGATTGCTTTCGTTCGTGGGGTAATGAATTTTTCTATTTCATGACAATCTATTAAAAAGTCGTTGTTAACATCGCAGAATACAGGACACAGGCGCGATCTTGTGATAGATTCTGCCGTAGCGATAAAAGTAAATGAGGGCACAATTACTTCATCACCGTCAGCCCAATTCTCCATAATCTTCATTGATGTAAGAATCAATGTTAAAGCATCAAGTCCATTTGCTACACCTACACAATGCTCAGTTTCACAATATTTGGCAAAATCATTTTCAAATATTTTGTTTTGAGGACCATTTAAATAATATCCGGAACTGATAACATCGCACACTTGCTCATGCAAATGCGGAGTATATGATTCTATCAGTTTCTTCATATCGTAATAATAAATTCTCATAAATCTGCTAGCTTTTGTAGGTTTACCATATAGCTATCATAGCACACGCCATGCCCTCCAAATCCTTCTTTTTGGAAAATCAACCCTTCATTTAGTATCTTACCACCATTTTCAGTAGAAATACCAAAGTCAAAGAAACGATGACTGCTATTTTCTTTAATCATCTTGATTACTTCAGAAAACAATAAATCTAACGCCCCTGCATTTCTTCCATTTTCAGACGCCGCAATATATTGTACATGAACAACTTCTGTTGTAATATAAGCAAGTATACCGGCTAATAGATCGTTTAGTTCGTTGTGAATAGTATAGAGCTTGATATTTTGAGGAAATAAATCAGACAATTTAACTATTTCATCTATTGTATGCACCGGTGCAACTCCATGCCGAGTTTTTAGCACATCACTGAGTATTTTCCAATATTCTGCAAGGTACATATTATCTTGTTTAACTGTCAAGTTTTCCTTTCTTGCTTTATTTATTTTCCTTCCTCTTAGTGTTGTGAAAAGGATAGGGGAGTTTAGGTCTATTGTGGTAGATATATTCCTAGAAGTAAGAGTTGCATCAGCTCTAAACAACCAATACAAATCCTCTTGTGCCGGCGTTTTATGATATATATATGGTATGGGCTTATAAATCAACTGTTTATACCCATTACAAATATAGTATTTTGCAATGTGATTGAATATTTCTTTTATTACAACTGTTCTCGTAGTTTGGTTGAGCAGAATCCCACCATATGTCAGTCCGGCATGAGAATATACAATATGGAGTTCCTTGTTTACAGAAGCAGGAAATAAAGATACACAATGGTTATTGTCATCAAATATAAGAAGTGATGCATCTTCTATACGGTCTTCATGATAGTCCATATACGAACGATAAAACAAGAACGTAGCATTTCTTGATTCATCCACGACATTATTCCATAATGTACAGTATTTTTTTTCGTATCTAACTATTTGCATACTTCTAAAGCAAATTCATCAAGTGTATGTATATATCCTATAGAATTATATTCTTCTGATGCCAAGCACAAGCAAACTGAATTACTGCTAAAATCATATAGTTGGCACCAAACGTAAGGAGCAATAATCAATCCTGTGGTTGGGTCGTCTAATGTGTATTCTAAAAAATTTTTTCCGTCAGTGCTTAATTTTACTTTAAAACTCCCAGAAACCGCAATTACTACTTCATAACAAGTTCTGTGCGCATGATTTCCTCTGGTTTCTTCCGAACCAACATTTGTTATCCAAAAAACGCGATTAATTTCAAAAGGCAAATCTTTCCTGAAATCTACAACAGTCAGCCTGCCACGTTTCTCTGTGAAATCAGAGAAGTTAATTTGAGGATGTTCTTTGTAATTATTCATGGGTTCCTTTTGTACTTTTATGATTGCCTTAAAAAATGTGCTAACAAAGATAAATATATAAATTTAATTAATCTATATAAGTAGAGTAGATAAAATCTAAAATAGTAATTAAACATAATCATGATTCCTATTTTGCTTTGTCTTTGTATGATATGTAAAGATAAGAAACATAAAAAATCTATTCAATACTATTTAATTTCCGTTAAAAATCCATTCAATAAAACCATCAAAAAGTGTGTTTCGTTCAACAGTCATTCAAAGTCTGTTAAAACGGCATTTATAACATATATGAAAGGCCTTTCAAGCGAGCTATGGATGACCATTCATGTGTGCTATAGATGACCATTCAAAGAACTTTTGAACGGCCGTTCATAGAATGCATAAATGATATTTTGTTGTAAAGATAATTGGCAACAAAAAAAGTGTAGCTTTCGGCTACACTTAATATATTAGAAAAGGCTGAGTCGGTTCAATTATTCTGTAGAATTATTGATATTTGAGAAATCGCCCCAAGTATGAGAAATCCAATATATACTGAAGCAGCTTTCCGGAACATACAAATGACAAGATTCCTTATCTACAGAATCAAAGGTATGCTCTCCACACATGGGTGGAATTTCTGACAATATTTCAATCTTCTTCAACGCATAACATCCTTTAAATGCATTGTTATCTATATATGTCGTAGTTGCTGGCAAAACGATACTACTCAATGCAGAGCAATTGTAAAAAGCACTTTGAGCAATTGTTGTTAATGATTCTCCTAATTTAACATTCTCTAGGCTTGTGCATTCTGCAAATACACTTTCACCAATAGTTGTTACTGAGTTGGGGAGACTTAAAGAAGTTAATGAGCTACATCCTGAAAATGCACAAGTACCAATAATAGACAATTCATCATGCAAATCTACTTTCTTCAAACTACTACATCCATAGAATGTTCTTTCACCAATTGCTGTGATAGATTTTGGCAGTTCAACATCTTGGAGCGAAGTACACCCGGTAAATGTACTTTCTCCAATGCTCATCAGAGTATTAGGAAGTGTAATAGCATTTAAAGATGTACATTCTCCAAAAGCTCTTGTTGCAATATTAGTAACAGAACTAGGAATATTTAAATGTGTAAGTCTGGAACATCCATAAAAGGCATTTTTGCCAATACTTGTAGTAGAATTTCCAATGATACACATTGTCAATCCGGTACAATCATAAAAAGCATCGTCACCGATTAATTCAACAGAATTGGGAAGAATAACCTCGGTTAGATTTTCACAGCCTCTAAACATGTAAGTGCCAATTTGATTCTCTGCTGTATAGTAATCAATTTGGTTTTGGTTTTTTGGCCAATCAGGATATTGATAATAGGTAAGTCCTCCAGCTACAATTTTCACTTCAGACAAGTCCAAACGAGCTAATTTTCCTTCTGTTCCATCACCTTTAAAACCATTTGATTCTTTTGCGATGTGTCCCCTACCCGCTATGTCTCTTAAGTAACGGATGTCAGAACCGTTAATTTCTCCTGTAAGTTTCAAGTTTTTGATCTTGTACTTTTTGTTTGTATTTACAATAGAGGCTAATGATCCGGCTTTGGAAACATTGATTGTAATAAGCTGTTGTGCTTGCAAATAAAACGGAATAATGATAGATGCTAGTAAGAAAGCAAACCTTTTCATGCTTAAATGTTTTATATCTAATAAGTTAATTCTTATGTATTTTGTATAGTCTAATAGTGTAATCTTTTTGTTTTGGCAAAGATAGATAAAAATCACAATATAAAGTTTATTGAGCCAATAATTTATATTCTTCTTTTTTTATTGGATTAGGGGTTTGCGCCCATTACCCATCTGTAGAAGTTGCATCCTACGAAATTTCCGATTACAATACTTACGTAGAATAGCAAGATGTCTCCCCAATGTATCTGCCAAAAATCTAAAGGAGCACTCAAGTAAAAGAAAGCATCTGCAGCACAATGAGGAAAACCACATGTAATGAACAAGGGAACACCAAATAAAAGGGGTAGATTGTTACCTTTCCTTGCAAATGTCACGCAGGTAGTCATTATAAATCCACAACCGATTGCCAATAATCCTCCTTTTAAGGGACCAACATTTAATCTGCCTTCCAAGAGATTTTGCGCCGAAGCCTGTAATTCAAGGGGAGAACATCTTGTCAAAAGAGCCATTGCAAAACAGCCGATTAGATTCCCTAGTAAAACAAGCATCAAATAGGGCAACTCGTTGCGTTTTATGAAACCAGCAGTACCTGTGTACAGTTTGAGTTTATAACTCACAACCGTAAGCAAAGCAAAAGCAAAAAGTACACTACCAACGATGTCGCGTGTAGCTAAAAAACCAAACCCGGCAATGCCTACCGCAATACCTGATAGAATCGCAGATTTTAATGTTTCAATCATGCTTTTGTAAAACTTACTTTTTCAACGAGTCAATGTTTTCCTTATTGAGCAATTGTTTACCTTCTGCAGTATAGGTGTAATCAATGCGACTGCTATAAGCCTTTTCAATTTTTCCTCTCACCATCTTCATGGTTGAGTTAATCATTTGATTTTGCTCAGTAAAAGGCTCAGGCAACACAGCGAAACAACTGGGCAACCAACGCTCAGGGAACATGCCTTCAAACTCCCCACCCTTTTTGAACTTGTTAATTTCTTTTTCCAATTTCTTCAGTGCCGCAATACGTCCTTCTTCGGTATCGAGAGTTAGGCCCAAATGCGACAACTTTCTGGTTAATTGGTCTCTGTTGGGAACAATGAGAGCGATAGTAAACGGTGACTGGTTGTTATAAAGCATGACCTGATCTATGTATTTTGATTTTTCAACCAATGCTTCCTCAATGCCCTCCGGGCTATACTTTTCACCGTCACTAGAAATCAGCAAGCTCTTAAATCTACCTTTCACATAAAGCAAACCCTCTTTAGACATATAGCCTAAGTCACCAGTATAGAGGTAACCATCGCGTACAGTTTCGCTTGTAGATTCGGGATTTTTCCA
This sequence comes from Alloprevotella sp., assembly GCA_045636405.1. Taxonomy (GTDB): domain Bacteria; phylum Bacteroidota; class Bacteroidia; order Bacteroidales; family Bacteroidaceae; genus Alloprevotella. The sequence goes on along the minus strand of JAZTXL010000036.1, from coordinate 63,808 downwards.
GTAACCTGCCATTACGTTTTCACCCTTAATCACGATTTCACCTTCTTGTCCAACAGGAAGCTCTTTACCTTCTGTGTCACAGATTTTTAATTCTAATGGTTTTACTAATTTTCCACTTGAACCAAATCTGTACAATCCAGGACCATTACTTGATATTACAGGGGTTGCTTCAGAAAGTCCATATCCTTGGTACATGGGAATACCAATGCCCACATAGAACTTCTGCAAATCCTTATCCAACAATGCGCCACCTCCGATGAAGAAACGTAACTCACCGCCAAAGTTGTCTTTCACCTTGTTGAAAATCAATTTATCAAACAAGCAAACTAAAGGCTTAAGAAGCAATTTGAACCCCTTAAAGTCTAAATTACTATCCCCATAGTAAGTTTGTTTAACTTTCAAACCGATATTGAAGAGTCTTACCACATTCTTGCCTTTCGCACGAATTCCTTGCTCAATATTCTTTTTGAAAGTCTTTGCCAAAGCCGGTACACTCAAGATAAAGTGAGGCTTTACTTCTCTGATATTAAGAGGAATATTCTTCAATGTTTCAAGCGGTGTACGGCCAACTTGCACTGTAGCAGCTGTTGCACCTACTGACATCATGATATAGAATCCCACCACATGAGCAAAACAATGGTCCAAAGGAAGGATTATCAATGTTCTCCAGGTCTCGTCTATGTCTACAAGTGTCAAAGATTGTTCTACGTTGGCTGTATAGTTACGGTGAGTCAATACCACGCCTTTGGGATCAGCAGTAGTACCACTAGTGTAAGTGATTGTTGCATAATCATCGTTCTCAATGGATTTCGCTACCTTCAAGAATTCCTCTTCAGTATGGCTAGCTAAGAACTCATCACCCATTTGCAGAACCTCCTCAAGAGATATCTCACGTTCTTCATAGCAATCCACCTTGTCAAAAACAATGATTTTTTGGATTTCAGGTAATGACTCTTTAATCTGACGAATTTTCTTTAGTTGCGTACCGGAAACCATTATATATTTCACTTCTCCATGCTTTAAACGGAAGTACAAATCATTGCTTTCTTCCAATTTGATACTTAATGGCACATTGATGGCACCGGCATAAAACATAGCCAATTCTCCAATAACCCATAAGTTTCTACCTTCACTAAGGAGAGCAATAGTGTCACCTTTCTTTACGCCTAAAGCTTGCAGACCGGCACCTAAGCGATAAACTTCTCTTTTAACTTGAGTATATGTTGTTGGCTCAAAAACTTTATTTGTTTTCTCCAACAAAAAAGTGTTGTTGGGATATTTTTGAACTGATGATTCAAATAAGTCTACAAGGGTCTTTTTCATAATAGGAATTTAAAATCTGATTAAATTTACAAAAACTTTGCAAAGATACATTAAAAAAATGTGCTATCGCACATCAATATGTAAAAATCATATTTATTTCGTGAGTTATATCATTATTTGTAATTCAATTTTAGTTGAATAAGCAACGGAAGGTGGTCGCTTATACCCCCATTATAATAATTACCGAGATAAGTGGACCAAGGTTTAAAACCTCCATGATATACGTCTTCTTTAAGTAAAAATGGGAAGTCAACTATTTGGCAATCTTGCCAACTGGTTTGGATACAATTATCTATTCTCAAAAGTTGTCCATTGACAATGACATGGTCTAATTGGCTCCAAAATCCATTGTATTTATAAGTTCCTTTAATTCCGTTCTTTAAACTTTTGTTGCTAGAGAGAAGGTATAATTTATTATCGTCAATTTCTTTTATAGTTTTTGAACATTGTGCTTGCAAGACTTCCGCTATGGAGCGATCGGTATATTCATCGTTTAAATCGCCTAAAATAAGCGTTGCTGGCCGACATCTAATATTTAGAATGCTATCTACTTTTTGTAGCAGAACTTGTGCTACTCGACATCGATACTCTTCTGTTTGGGATTTTCCACCGGCTCGGCTCGGAAAATGACAAACAAAGAGATCAAGGGTATCACCGGTAAGGACTTCACCTGTCACATGTAATATATCTCTTGTTGGGAATTCCTTATTTATATTATAGGGAATTCTTTCTGATTTTTTAGAAATTACTTTAAAACTATTGGGCTGATATAATAAAGCCACATCAATACCCCTCCTATCAGGACTATGTGTAATAATGTATTTATATTTCCACCTTTTAAGGGCAGTCTTTTGCGTAAGGTCGTTGAGTATATCCCCATTCTCCACCTCACATAAAGCAATAAGCTCAGGTGGTGTAAGCCCTCCTACTCCGGCAATAACCTTGCAAAGTCCTCCTATTTTTCTCCAATAGCGATAGTTGTTCCATCTTTTTTCACCTAATGGCAAAAAGGCTTTGTCGTCTCGTGCATCTTCCGGAATGGTATCGAATAGATTTTCAACATTATATTCTAATACCCTTAAATCCTTTTGTGCTGAGATTGGGAATACAATGAAGAAAGAAAAACAGATTAAAAATACTTTCTGCACAGCTTTATTCATGGTGATAAGGTTCTCCGCGTTGAATTGTCATGGCTCTATACAATTGTTCTACGAAAAAGAGTCGCACCATTTGGTGGGAAAAAGTCATTTTGGATAACGATATTTTTTCACGACAAAGATGATAGATTGTATCAGAAAATCCGTAAGGGCCTCCCACTATAAAAACCAATCGTCTTGCCTGAAAAGATTGTAGATTTTGCAGATGAGCAGAAAAATCTACAGAGCGAAATTCCTTTCCATGTTCATCCAACAAAATGACATAATCACCTTCGCGCAATTGTTTTTGGATTAATTCACCCTCCCTTTCCTTTTGTTGTTCAAAAGTTAGGTTTTTAGTATTTTTCAATTCTGGTATTATTTCCATCTCAAATGGAACATAATGTTTCACCCGTTCTGAGTATTCAGAGATTAAAGCATTAATATGCTTGTCTACTGTGCGGCCTACAACTAAAAAAATGATTTTCATAAGGCAAAAGTAAGAAAATAATACGGGTTTGTTTGGTAAATTTCTTTTCTTTTGTGTAGATTTTCCTATTCAAGTATTTTAGCTTAACTTTGTTGCATTCTTGTGTAAACATTTTAAAAACATAATAAATATGTACAGCGTAGATCAATTAAACGAATTACTCATTGACCTCTCTTTTTCTGAAGACATAGGAGATGGCGACCACACAACCCTTTGCTGCATCCCCGAGGATGCTATGGGTAAGTCCAAACTCTTGATTAAGGAGGAAGGTATTTTGGCAGGTATCCGTGTGGCTAAACAGATTTTCCATCGTTTTGATCCCACAATGGAAATTGAAGTATTCATCGAAGATGGAACCCATGTTAAGCCCGGTGATGTAGCAATGGTCGTTACCGGAAAGGTACAAAGTCTGTTGCAAACAGAGCGCTTGATGCTAAACGTCATGCAGCGCATGAGCGGTATTGCCACAATGACCGACAAGTACGTACAACGCCTCAAAGGAACCAAAACAAACATTCTTGATACACGAAAGACCACACCCGGCATGAGAATGCTGGAAAAAGAAGCTGTTAAAATCGGCGGCGGCGTTAATCATCGCATTGGGCTTTTTGATATGATTCTATTGAAAGACAACCATGTTGATTTCTGTGGTGGTATATCCAATGCATTAGACCGCTGTGCAAAATACCAGAAAGAAAAAGGCCTAAACCTCAAAGTTGAAATTGAAGTGCGTAGCTTTAAGGAGATTGAAGAAGTAATGGCACATGGTGGTGCTGGCCGAATCATGCTAGACAATTTCAACGTAGAAAATACTCGTAAGGCGGTTGAGTTAATCAATGGTAAGTTTGAAGTAGAGTCAAGTGGTGGTATCACCTACGATACCATTCGCGATTATGCAGAGTGTGGCGTTGACTTTATTTCTGTAGGTGCCCTCACCCACTCCGTTAAAGGATTAGACATGTCGTTTAAAGCTTGCTAAATGTATATGAAAAAAGTTTTAAGACTAATCACATTATTATTCCTTGTTCACTTGTACATGCCATCATCGGCATGTACAAGTTTCTTAGTAGGAAAAAACGCTTCCGCTTGCGGTTCTACATTTATCACCTACAGCGCAGATAGCTATGGTATGTATGGTAAACTCATCTACTTACCGGCAGAGAAATATGCACAAGGAGCTTTGCGCCGAATAGTAGACGGCGATACCAATAAATTTATGGGATATATCCCTGAAGCAAGCGAGACATTTGCTGTGATGGGGAACATCAATGAATATCAGGTAGCCATTACTGAAACTACTTTTGGCGGTCGTCCGGAGTTGGTGGATAGTACTGGAGTCATTGACTATGTTAGTTTAATGGCCCTGGGATTGCAACGCGCAAGAACGGCACGTGAAGCCATAAAAGTAATGACAGGGTTAGTGGAAAAACATGGTTATGCCAGCGAAGGAGAGTCTTTTAGTATTGCAGACCCCAATGAAGTGTGGATTTTAGAAATGATTGGAAAGGGAAATGTAGAAAAAGGAGCTGTTTGGGTTGCAGTACGTATTCCTGACGATTGCATTGCCGCACACGCCAATCATAGTCGCATTCATCAATTCCTTCAATATAAAAAGGAAGATGTGATGTATGCAAAAGATGTCATTTCATTTGCCCGCAAACAGGGATATTTTAATGGAAAAGATGCTGACTTCTCATTCTCCTCAGCCTATGCTCCCGAGGATTTTTCTGCTCTACGTTATTGTGAAGCAAGAGTATGGAGCTTTTACAATAAATGGTCTGACGGGATGAATGAATTTGTAAAATATGCATCTGGTACAGAGCCAGGAAAGCACCGCCCTATGCCATTGTTCATCAAACCCAACAGGCCTCTCTCTTTACAAGACATTAAGGATTGCATGAGAGACCATTACGAAGGAACGCCCTTTGATGTCACCAAAGATGTTGGAGCTGGTGTTTATTGTGCTCCCTATCGTCCTTCTCCTTTAACTTGGGAATACAATGGGAAAAACTATTTTAACGAGCGTCCTATTTCTACCCAACAAGCCGCATTTACCGTAGTTGCCCAAATGAGGTCTACCCTCCCCAATCCTATTGGAGGTATTCTTTGGTATGGCAATGATGACCCGAACATGATAGCATATACCCCGATATATTGTAATTCAAGAAATGTACCCACCTGCTATAATGCAAAAGATGCGAATGACCATACATTCTCTTGGGAGTCTGCTTTTTGGGTGTGCAACTGGGTGTCTAACATGGTTTATCCAAGATATTCTCAGCTTTTCCCTGAGGTAAAAGCCTTACAAAATAAGTTGGAAGAGGAATATGCCACAGGTCAAAATCAAATAGAGAAAGAAGCTTTGGAACTTTATTCTATAGGTAAACATGACGAAGCAATCATGCAGCTAGATGCCTACGGACAAAGTTGTGCACAAAAAATGCTATCTGAATGGAAAAAGTTGGGTGAACGTATCATCGTCAAATATAATGACCAAGTGGTTAAAATAGAAAAAGATGGGAAATACGAATTAACTCCGGATGGTCTTATTGTTCCACCTCACCGTCCCGGCTTTGATAAGCATCAGCGTGAATACATCATTCGCGAGACTAAGGATAAATTTTTAGTGCCGTGATTTAGCAATTTATGTGTATTTGTAGTCATTTATATATCCGCATCTCCTCGAGGAGAGATGCGGATATTTTTTGAATAGCATTTTTAGGGATCAGCTCATAAACAATTCTTTTTTACTCCATTTTCTTAAATACACATTTTGTTTGTATTGCATTTTCAACAAACCAAATGTAAGCTACACATTGGTCTTTATCATATAAATCAAAGGCGTGTACTTAGGAGAATATTCTAAACTAGCGTTACAAGACTTATTTCCAAATTCGCTAAATCTGCGAACTATATCGACTGAGATTTGAAGAAACGACAAAAAGTTTAGTAATTTTGCGACATGATTGAAATAAATACGCTAAACAAAATATCAAACATGTCTTCATCTATATATCAAGAAATAAAAGAAAACAGAACTTATCTGATGGGTATTTCCATGATATTTGTTCTTTTTTATCATGCTTTTTGCTGGATTTACAATCCAATTGGAGCATTTAATATTGGTTACTGCGGTGTTGATTTGTTTCTTTTTCTTTCTGGATTTGGACTTTGTGTGTCGTATGAGAAAAATACCCTTATTCAATTCTATAAGCATAGACTTGTGCGCATATTTCCCCTATACGCATTATCTGTATGTATAGCATTCCTTATTTGCCATAAGCAATGGAATTTTATCATATTCCTTGAAAATTTAACGACATTAGGTTTTTACATTAATGGTGGCATAAATAGATTTGATTGGTATATCAATGCACTCATTACATTATACGTTCTATTTCCAGTTTTCTATCTATTGTCAAGACTCAAATATATTAGTCTAATTTTGACAACGCTGGTAGTTGCTGGATTATTATGGTACTTTGATGATAAAATCGAATGGTGGTATGATTGCTTTATATCTAGGTTGCCAATATTCCTTTATGGAATAATGTTTCAAAAATGTCAAAAATCTGTTCACTTCGTTTCCGCTATGGGCTGTGTTTTGTTTATTCCGTGTTATCTATTTGTTTCAAAATTTTTAGCAACAGCACTGATAGCAGTACCCATTATTATGCTTTCACTATTCATTCTACCGAAATGTCATGAAAAAATTAAACAAATATTGAAATTTTGCGGTCAATATTCGTTAGAAATTTATCTTGCCAATGTCATTGTTCTCTATGTATCATATACGTCTTATACAATTGTCAAAATTCTTTTGTATATATTGATACAATTCGTTTTGACTGCACTATTTATTACTTTCACAAAGACATTGAAACATTATGCAACAAAAAGCACTCACTAAACCAACAGACTTAATGAGTGCCTTATAAAATAATAACATGCTGATGATGCACTTTGTCTTTGTTGCGGAAGCGTGGTACACAACACGGCAATAGGTTTTGTGAGGATGTCAAGGTCTGTTTCTGCATTAAGTTGTTCGCCTACATCGGTACATGTTCCAGCAGCGGCATTGAATTCCAGCGATTAGGACTCATAATTTTTTTCCGTAAGTTATTACTAAACAATCAAACGGCCGAATCAAAATTTTGACACGGCCGTTTAATTTTACACTTTTCTTGCTTATTCATTGCATTGAGCCACCAACAATATCAAGCAATTCCGTTGTGATGGCTTGCTGACGAGTTTTGTTATATGTTAGTTTTAGCTCACGCAAGAGTTCATCTGCATTGTCTGTAGCCACCTGCATGGCTATGATTCTAGCAGCATGCTCACTAGCCAAACTATCTAATAATGCAGTATAAATTTTTAAATACAACGTCTTGGGAATCAACTTATCAATTATATATGCAGAAGAAGGCTCAATTATATAATCTAATGCATACGATTTACCAGTGGTCTGGTCCTCCTGGCTAAAGGTAATTGGCAAGAATGTTTCCTCTGTAAGTATTTGTGAAGCTGCACTCTTAAAATGATGATAAACCAACTCGGCTTTGTCTATGGCACCTTGACTAAACAATAACATTAGTTCTGCTGCAATCTTAGACGAAACATCGTAACTAGGATGTTCTAACAATGTAGAAAATTCCTCAACATTATTCAGCTTCATTTTTCTCACAGCCTCTATACCTTTTTTGCCCACAGCAAAAACCTTTACAACCTCTACTCCTTGTTCTTGGAAATTCTCAACCTTTTTGCGAAAAGCTTTAATGGCATTTCCATTGAAACCACCACACAAACTGGAGTTTGAGGTAAAAAGGACCAAAGCAACACGGTGTATATCACGTTGCACTGCGTAAGGAGAGTCTACATTTCCTTCTAAACTGGCAACAAAGGTTGACATCATCTTGTCCAAACGATATTCGTAAGGACGCATACTCTCTATGGACTGCTGAGCACGATGCAACTTAGAAGAGGCAACCATCTTCATAGCACTCGTAATTTTACGAGTGCTATTGACAGAGGCAATTCGAGTTTTAACTTCCTTAAGTGAAGCCATATATTTTCAAAGTTTAGAAGAACATAAAGTATAAAATTTTATGTCTTCCGGATTGAACAAAAGAATACAGTTATCGAAGAATGGTCAAAGCGAGATTACTTACCAATATATTGGATTGCAATATCGGCAGCTACTTTCTCAATACGGCCACAAACTTCATCACTGAGATTTCCGCGTTTTATTTCTTCAAGAATAGTATCTGCATAGCTGGCTCGTACTACTTGTAAGAAATTGTCTTGGAAATCACGTACACAATGTAAAGGTACTTCTTTCAACAAACCACGGGTACCACAATAAAGGATAACCACCTGTTCAGCTACCGGCATCGGGCTGTACTGATTCTGAATGAGCAACTGGTTGTTCTTACGACCACGGTCAATAGTCATTGCGGTTACTGCATCCATATCGCTCGAGAACTTTGAAAAGGCTTCCAATTCACGATACTGTGCTTGGTCTATCTTTAAAGTACCAGCAATTTTTTTCATACTCTTAATTTGGGCAGCTCCTCCCACACGGCTCACTGAGATACCGACATCGATGGCCGGACGGAAACCCTGATTGAAGAGATTGGAGTCCAAATATATCTGACCATCGGTAATAGAAATAACATTGGTAGGAATATATGCGGACACGTCACCTGCTTGTGTCTCAATAATAGGAAGCGCAGTAAGTGAACCACCACCTTTCACCTTACCCTTAAGACACTCTGGAAGGTCGTTCATTTGTTGAGCTACTTCATCCTGATTATTGATCTTTGCTGCACGCTCCAAAAGTCTGGAGTGCAAATAGAAAACGTCTCCAGGATAAGCCTCACGACCAGAAGGACGACGCAAAATCAAAGAAACCTCACGATAAGCTACCGCTTGTTTTGACAAGTCATCATAAACCACCAAAGCGTGAAGACCACGGTCGCGGAAATACTCACCAATAGCAGCACCAGCAAAAGGGGCAAAATATTGAAGGGCAGCAGGCTCAGCAGCAGTAGCAGAAACTACAATGGTATAATCCATGGCTCCACTTTCTTTCAGTGTGTTAACAATACTTGCTACTGTTGAGGCTTTTTGACCGATTGCAACATAAATACAATATACAGGATCACCATTCTCAAAGTTTTCACGTTGGTTGATTATTGTATCAATGGCAATTGCCGTTTTACCAGTCTGACGGTCACCAATAATCAACTCACGTTGACCACGACCAATGGGAATCATTGAATCGACACTCTTCAAACCTGTCTGCAGAGGTTGATTTACAGGTTGGCGGTAAATTACACCCGGCGCTTTACGATCGAGTGGCATGAGGAATTTTTCACCTACTATTTCCGGTCCACCATCTAAAGGCTGGCCCAGCGGATTGATTACGCGGCCCAGCATCTTTTCTGTTACCATAATAGAGGCAACTCTGCCGGTACGTTTTACACTTTGTCCTTCCTTTATACCTTCAGAAGATCCCATAAGCACAGCACCTACATTATCTTCTTCCAAGTTCATAGCAACGGCCATTACACCGTTTTCAAATTCGATAAGTTCATTTTCGGTAACGTTTGTAAGGCCATATATACGAGCCACACCATCACCTACGGAGAGTACTACACCGACTTCTTCAAACTTAATATTGGTATCTAAGTTCTTCAATTGTTGAAGAAGAACTTCAGATACTTCACTGGGTTTGATATTGTTTGGCATATCTGTTATTTTTTTCTATAAAATACTTCTTACAAACTTTTTAGTTCACGATGAATTTGGTCAAGTTGTGTACGTAGACTTGCATCAAGGCGATAGGTGTCATATTCTAAAATAAAACCACCTCCTATTTTTTCATCTACACAAACTTCAAATTCTATTTTACTTTGGGTCTTGCTTTCAACAACTTGTTGTAGTCGCTGACAAATACGTTCGCTCACCAATGTAGGAACAATTAGTTTGCCTTTAACAATTCCTTTACTTTTACAATAAAGCGATTGAAAAGTCAAAGCGATGAAATGCATAAGCTCTGTCCTTTTCTTTTGTACAACCAACTCAATAAATCGAAGAGTTGATGCCGACACTTCTGATTGGGGAGTGCATGCGGTTGACAATAATTGTACCTTCTGTTCGTCTGAAAGAACAGGGTTTAAAAGAGCTGGTTGCAAAGCCTTTACTTTGATAAAAGCAGCAGACAGAGTCAACATTTCCTGATAAACCTTTGACTCCTCTTTATTCTCTTCAGAAAAACGTAACAACGCTTTTGCGTAGCGAGTAGAAACGAGACCTATATCCATAGACACATCACCTATTATTTTGATCCTGACATTTCGTCCAACATACGTTCTATCAGTTGCTCCTGTTCACCTTCGCCTTTGAGCTTATTTCTCATTACTTTCTCGGCTATTTCAACTGAAAGTTCAGCTACTGTTGAGCGAATGTCACGCAATGCGTTCTCTTTTTCTACCAGGATTTGTGCTTTTGCCTCTTCTACGAGCTTAGCACCTTCTACCTGTGCTTTATTGCGAGCTTCTTTGATGATATTATCACGGGTTGCCATCGCATCCTTAAGTATTGCGGCTTGTTGCTCACGAGCATCTTTCAGAATAGCTTCGCCTTCTGACTGGATATTCGCTAACTTCTGGTTTGCTTCATGCGCATTTCTTAGACTCTCCTCAATAAAGTTTTTACGATCCTCCACCATTTTCGTAATGACAGGGAATCCAAATTTTGTCAATATTAAGAAGACAACCAAGAAAGCCAAAAGCATCCAAACTAACAAACCAACATCTGGCGTAAGTATTGATGGCAAGTTGATTGAATCCATTTTCTTTTGGAATTAATGGGTTATTATTCTTTATCCATATTAATTATGAATAAAGGAGTAGGCCTAAGCCTACTCTTATTACATAAAGATACAAAGTGCGCAAACAGCAACAGCAAACAAAGCTACACCTTCAATGAAAGCTGCTGTAAGAATCATGTTTGTACGAATATCACCTGCAGCTTCGGGCTGGCGAGCGATTGATTCTACGGCACTACTACCAATGCGACCAATACCAAGACCTGCACCAATTGCTGCGATACCTGCGCCTAATGCTGCGCCTAACTTTGCAATACCTGCTGCTTCAAGAAGAGCTAATAAAATCATAGTTGTAAGTGTTAAATTAAAATTATTGTTATTATTAAATATTATGCTTTGTGAGAATCATGCTCTGGATGTGCCATACCTATAAATACTGACGATAACATCGTAAACACATATGCTTGGATAAATGCCACCAAAAACTCCATGCAATTCATAAATAACATCATGAAGAAACTTAGAATTGTCATACCACTACCAATTGCCACACTTATCTGCCATGAAATAAATATTATACTTGCAAACGACAAAATAATTGCATGCCCTGCCATCATGTTGGCAAAAAGACGTATCATCAAGGCAAAAGGCTTGGTCAATACTCCAAACAATTCAATTACAGGCATAATAGGCAACGGATAGGCTTTCAGAAATATAGGAACATCCGGCCAAAATATTTCTTTCCAATATTCTTTATTTCCAAATAAGTTTATGGCCAACATAGTACAAATAGCCAAGAAAAATGTAATGTTTATGTTACCTGTCACTGAAGCACCACCGGGGAATACTGGCAACAATCCCATTAAATTTGTAAGGAAAATAAAGAAGAAAACAGTCAACAAATAAGGTGAATAGCGACGATAATGTTTTTCTCCGATTGAGCTTTTAATGATATCATCATTTATTGACATAATAAGCATTTCCATCATGCCAACAAATCCACCTGGAACTCGTTCTTTAGTATCATTCTTTTTATACCAACGTGCACATCCTACAATGACCGGAATCATGATAAACACCACAATCCAAATCTGTGCAACGTTTTTCGTTATACTAAAATCCCAAGGGCGGACAGTACTACCATCCGGCATCTTTTCATAAATTTTGCCATTATGCTCTTCATTGAAATAGAAACCTTTATAATCTGTAGCACCGTTTTCAAGAGCATGTTGCATTTCAGCACTGCTAAAGCAATGCCATTCACCTGTCTGCTCACTACGTACTATGATGGGTAGAGGTATACTTATATGATGATGATTATATGTGGTGACATGCCAATCATAAGCATCACCCATATGGCCTAAAACAATTTCTTCAACATCAACACCTCCATCTGAGGAATGGGCTGCTTGCATTTGAGGCAAAGCCACCATCAACAGTGATACTAAAACAAATATGCGAACTGCTATTCTTTTCATGCGTTATTACTTATTTTCTGCTCTACCTTTAAATAATAGGCAGTTGTAAATGCCATTGTAAAAAGAAAGAAAACCATCAAATTTATACCAAAGAGCAAGAAGGCACCACCTCCTAAAAGTCCGTATACAAATAGAACTATTGCTGCTAACAAAAAACGAGCACCTTTAAGGGCAACATACATACCTATCATGGAATTAGGGCGTACTTTTCTATTGTTTGAAGTCAGTAAAAATTCAATAGCTGTAAACAACCAAAAACCAATAGCGATTCCTAATAATTGAGAAACTACTAGGATTGAATTAAAATCGGTAGCCACATGATGTTCTACGACATAAAGCAGACCTCCAACAAGAAGATAAACTACTGTCAATAATGCCATCGGTTTAAATTGCTCCATACGTCAATCTAATTCTTAAATCTCTACGCAAATAGATACTTCATCATTTGCCACCTCTACAAAACCTCCGGATATAGATATATGAAGCAACTCTTCACTAATTACCTTAATATTTCCGGCAGACAAAGTGGAAATGATAGGTGCATGTCCTTTCAGAATTTCAAAAGCGCCACCTTCACCCGGCACCACTACTCCTTGGGCATCACCATTAAATAATGTCTTTTCCGGTGAAACAATGATTACTTTCATACGTCCCAATTTATGCACCTGCTGATGCCAAAAGTTTCTTACCTTTTTCTATTGCTTCATCAATGGTACCTACATTTAAGAAGGCTTGTTCGGGAAGATAATCTACCTCACCATCTAAAATCATATTAAATCCGCGTATCACCTCTTCAATAGGAACCATTACACCTGGAACGCCAGTAAATTTCTCTGCGACTGTAAATGGCTGGCTCAAGAAACGTTGTACACGACGTGCACGATTTACGGTCAAGCGGTCTTCATCTGAAAGTTCATCCATACCAAGAATAGCAATGATATCTTGCAACTCTTTATATTTCTGGAGAATCTGTTTCACACGTTGAGCACACTCATAATGCTCCTTACCAATTACGTTTGGATCAAGGATTCGTGATGTAGAATCTAACGGATCTACAGCAGGATAGATACCTAGCTCTGTAATTTTTCGACTCAACACCGTCGTTGCATCCAAGTGGGTAAAGGTTGTTGCAGGAGCAGGGTCAGTCAAGTCATCAGCAGGCACGTACACCGCCTGAATAGAAGTAATTGAACCATTTTTAGTAGAAGTAATGCGCTCTTGCATCGCACCCATTTCACTCGCCAAAGTTGGTTGATAACCTACCGCTGAAGGCATACGGCCTAATAGTGCGGACACTTCCGAACCAGCTTGTGTAAAGCGGAAAATATTATCAATAAAGAACAGGATATCAGTCTGTTTACCTTCTGCCGCTCCACTATCACGGAAGGACTCAGCAATAGAAAGTCCGGACAAAGCAACAGAAGCACGCGCTCCGGGAGGCTCATTCATCTGGCCATACACCAATGTAGCCTGACTCTTAGCCATCTCTTCATAGTCTACCTTTGAAAGATCCCATTCGCCTCGCTCCATCGCTTCAACAAATTCTGCACCATATTTTACGACACCAGATTCTATCATTTCACGCAAGAGGTCGTTTCCTTCACGAGTACGCTCTCCTACTCCGGCAAACACAGAGAAACCATCATGTCCTTTAGCGATGTTATTGATAAGCTCCATAATGAGTACTGTCTTACCCACACCAGCACCTCCAAAAAGACCGATTTTACCTCCTTTAGCATAAGGCTCTAATAAATCAATTACCTTGATACCGGTATAAAGGACCTCACTACTTGTTTTTAGGTCTTCAAACTTTGGGGCTTCACGATGAATGGGATATGCATTCTCTGATTTGTCAAAATCACGCAAACCATCAATACTTTCTCCAATTACATTCATCATACGTCCTTTAATCTGTTCTCCTGTAGGCATTGATATCGGAGCGCCTAACGCAGTTACTTTCAAACCACGCTGCAAACCGTCTGTATTGTCCATCGCAACAGTACGAACAGTATCTTCGCCGATATGCTGCTGTACCTCGATAACGATTTTTCGACCATCCGGATGTACCACCTCAAGAGCTTCATGAATTTTGGGAAGAACTTCTGCGGCCTTTTGACCTTCTGTTTCAAAACAAACATCAACTACCGGACCAATAATTTGAGAAATGTGTCCTATTTTACTTGTATTCATAGCCATGCTACAATTCTGTTATTTGATTTATTCTACAAAGTTAGAAACTTTTCCTTTATCAGCAAAAGAAGTCAATACTTTTGAACAAAACTTTGATACATTTGATTATAAAAAAAGAAATGAGGACGATTGCGCCCTCATTTCACATTTAATATAGATCAAGTAATTATACGAACCAACGTACGTATGCAAAGTCTTGACGATAAGGCAAGTTCTTATTCTTAGGATACATGCGGAATGCAATCTTGAATGAACCAGCCAAATCTGGACTTGTTGTGAGTTGGAATGTATACAAATTACCTTCTTTCTTCACAACTTCCAAGGGGAACTTCTCATGTACTGTCTCTTTACCTTCAGCAGTTGTAATAACAACCATTTCTACACCAATAGAATCTTCAAGGCCTTGTGCATCAATAACATGAGTAATAGTAAAGTTAGTACCACTTGTCAAGTTTCCATTCATGAATTGTTCGTCGTATTCTGAACTAACTACACGGATGTTATCCCAACGTTCAGCAACACTTTCTTTCCATGCTGCAATTTCCTTAGCCAACTTGTTGTTGTCAGCTGCAAGGAGTTTGTAACGTGCTGCTTCTTTGTTGTAGAAACGATCGAAGTAATCATCCAACTGACGCTTCATTGTATATTGTGGAGCGATTTGAGCGATAGAATTCTTAACGGTCTTCACCCATGCTTCACTGTATCCCTTAGAATTACGAGCATAATACAGAGGAATAATTTCTTGCTCTAACATTGAATATATAGTAGAAGCATCGAGCTTATCTTGGTGCTCTTGGTTCTGGTAAGTACGCTTATCGGTTAAAGCCCAACCTGCACCGGGACGATAACCTTCGTACCACCATCCATCAAGTACTGAGAGGTTCACTACACCATTCATCAAAGCTTTTTCACCAGAAGTACCTGAAGCTTCCAACGGACGAGTAGGTGTATTCATCCAGATATCAACACCAGAAACAAGGCGACGTGCCAATTCCATATCGTAGTTATCCAAGAAAATAATCTTACCGATAAATTCCGGACGTTGTGAAATCTCAAAAATCTTCTTAATCAAACCTTGACCGGCTCCATCTGCGGGGTGTGCTTTACCTGCAAAGAGGAATTGTACAGGATAGTCGGGATTGTTAACAATCTTAGCCAAACGATCCAAATCTGAGAAGAGCAAATGTGCACGCTTATAAGTAGCAAAACGGCGAGCAAAACCAATCAACAAAGCATTAGGATTAATCTTATCCAACAATGAAACTACACGGCTGGGATCTCCTTGGTTCTTCAACCAGCTTTCGCGGAAACGACCTCTGATGTACTCAATAAGCTTCATTTTAAGCTTACAACGAGTTTCCCAAACTTCCTTGTCGCTCACTTCATAAATCTTTTCCCATATAGCGCCATTGCTTTGGTCTTGCATGAATGTCTTATCAAAGTGCTTGGTATAAAGCTCTTTCCACTCATTGGCAGCCCATGTGGGGAAGTGAACACCATTGGTTACATAACCAACATGGCTCTCATCTTCGTTTACATTGTACCACTCTTCGTATTCAGCATGTGAGCGAATGTCATGTTTGCGTGACAATTCGTCGGGCATATAACCAGGCCAAATACCCTTAAACATCATCTGAGATACCTTTCCGTGCAACCAGCTAACACCATTTACTTCTTGACAAGTTTTGCACAAGAAAGTTGACATACAGAAGCGCTCACCTTTGTCTTCGGGGTTTGTACGACCAAGTCCCATAAAGTCATCCCAAGAAATACCTAATTTTTCAGGTACATTTCCAAGATATTTACCAAACAAGCTTTCTTCAAAATAATCGTGACCAGCAGGTACCGGAGTATGTACTGTATACAAAGAAGATGCCTTTACCAATTCAAGGGCCTCACCGAAAGTCAAGCCTTCAGCTACATAGTCAATCAAGCGCTGTACATTACACAATGCCGCATGGCCTTCATTGCAGTGGTATACATCCTTTGTGATTCCCAATTGCTTCAACATCAACATACCACCGATACCGAGCAAATATTCTTGCTTGATACGATTTTCCCAATCACCGCCATAAAGGGCATGGGTAATTCTACGGTCGTATTCTGAGTTCAAATCATTATCAGTATCCAAAAGATAAAGAGCAATGCGACCTACATTTACTCGCCATACAGAAGCATATACGGTAAAGTTGGGGAAAGGTACATTTACGATTACCTGCTTACCATCTTTATCTAAAACACGCTCAAGGGGTAATTTGTCGAAATCCTGTGCTTCATAGTTGGCAATTTGTTGGCCATCCATTGAAAGAGCCTGAGTAAAATAGCCAAATCTGTAAAGGAAACCAACAGCTACCATGTCTACGTTAGAATCCGAAGCCTCTTTCAAGTAGTCACCGGCCAACACACCAAGACCACCAGAATAAATCTTAAGGATATGGTTCAAACCATATTCCATACAGAAATATGCAACACTAGCACGTTCTGCATTGGGCTTCACATCCATATATGCGCGGAAATTCTTGTATACTTTCTCCATGCGCGCAATAAGTTCCTTATCTTTTGAAAGCTCAATCAAACGGTCATAATCAATTTGGCTCAGCAATTCGATAGGGTTCTTACCTACCTTTTCCCAAAGTTCAGAATCTAAGCTACGGAAAAGATTGGTTCCTTCTTCGTTCCATGTCCACCAAAGGTTGTGGGCAATTTCGTCCATTTTTTTCAACGCCTCCGGAATATGACTTTTCACAGTCACAGTCTTCCAACTAGGCGTGTTCGCATTACTTACTTTTACGTTCATCTTATACAATTATGTTTGGTTATTGATTTTCAATTACTTTACGCAGCGCCACTTCGTAGGCTTCATAATAATATTTAATAAAGTGTTGCCATTGTGCTCTGTCTGCAATACGTGCTGCATTTTTACGCATTTTATCACGCTCTGACTTTTCAGAGTGTAGTATCTGCTCTATTGTCGAACATATTTCTCTTGCAACCTCAAAATAGTTCATATCAGTACGGTGCAATACCTTTACTCCATCTTCAAGCTCGCCATTGTGTCCTAAGAGTTCATTTACCCATTGGCCAAATCCACTTAAATCAGTAGTAATACAAGGAGCCTTAAACGCACAACTCTCTAATGGGGTATATCCCCAAGGTTCATAATATGATGGATATATACACAAATCATTGGCTGTCAACATTTCATAATATGGAATATTGAATATGCCATCCTTACCCTCTAAATAACAAGGAACCAATAACACCTTTACTGGATCTTCCGGTGTGTTCCAGAGTCCCAAGTCTTTTATTAAACAAAGAATACGATCTTCGTTCAAATTATATAAATCATGGGTAATCATTGGTGTATGTAATGGTGTATTTTCACCAAAACCATTCATTTTATCAAGCAAATCCTCGCGGGGACCTATTGTCCAGCAGGGCACTTCTATCAACGCCAACACACGGGTTTGTACATCACCTACAACCTCACCATCAATTGATACTCTATCACGCAAACGAGTATTTAACTGAGCCAAGGCTTCTAAATAGACATCAAATCCCTTACAACGAAAATCATTACGACCACTGGTCGAAACTATCAATGTATTATCGTTAATTTCTTGTCCACAAAGAGCTGATGCAACTTGTAAGATTTTCTTACGAGCCATCTTTCTTTTTGAGGTAAATGCTGCTCCCTTGGGAACAAAATCATTCTCAAATCCGTTGGGCAAAACAACATCTGCCTTTTTATCAAGCAATTGTTCACATTCTTTATCTGTAAAACTACTTACTGTAGTAAAACAATCAGAGAGCCAGGCACTTTTCTTTTCGATGCTATGTTTAGCCTCCATATTGAGCTCCATTGCCATTTGGTCACCATTATACCCTTCAAAATATTCGTATAATAGTTTATTATTTCCAGCAATAGAACGTCCAATGCTAGTTGCATGGGTTGTAAAAATGGTAGCAATTTCAGGGATACGCTTTTTCAAGAACAGCATACCCAATCCAGACATCCATTCATGAGCTTGATAAATGACTTTTCTTTCTTTCTTTGGAAGCACTTCATATATGGCTTCAACAAAGCATCCTGCTGCATAGGAAAACATTGACGCTTCATCATAATCACCATATGCATGAAGAGAGTCTACACCGAAAGAATCCCATGCCTCTTTATATATTTCATCTTTATGCTCAAAGAAAGGATTGAAATCTACTAGGATTGAAATAGGATTACCTGGAATGTTCCAACGACCAATTCTAACCTGTAATCCTTTTTTAGATGCTTCACTTTTCCATTTTTTCAGCAACTGCTTATCTTCTTGGAAAAGTGGATTTTCCTTGTCCTTCCACAAATCAGGACCAACAAAAAACACTTTATCTTTACTTCTCTCTTGAAGGGTCTTCGCGCGTGAAGACAACACGGTGTATATACCACCTACTTTATTACAAACTTCCCAACTTACCTCAAAAAGATAGTCAGGATACAATTCTTCATTAACCATAATTTCAATTTTCGCGTGCAAAGATACAAAAAAATCATTAACCTAGCATAAAAATACTAACGTATTTATTATACCGGGGTTATTACAAACTTTTGATAAACTTAGACTAATTTTATCTATTGTTGTATTTCCTTTTCTGCAGACACCTTTGGGTGATCAGATATTTCTTTTGTTTTCTTCCTTCGATGTTTATTCTGTTTTGACTTACTAACAGAGGAGGAATGTGCTACAGAAGATTTATTTTCTGACACGTGTTGAGCTTTAGCTCCACTTTTCCTTTTTGATTTATTCTTGTTTTTAACTTTTGAAGACTTGCTTGGTTTTAAAGCTTCAAGACTAGGCTGTTCAAATCCCTCAGGAAGAGGCAAACGTTCTATTTTTTTATTCAAGAAATTTTCTATAGAAGCCAATACCCTCCTATCTTTCTCACCTACAATGGTAATTGCCCGTCCTTCTCTTCCAACGCGAGCAGTTCTTCCTATTCTGTGAACATAATCTTCAGCTTCTCTTGGAGCATCAAAGTTTACGACCAAAGTTATATCATCAATGTCTATGCCTCTAGCGACAATATCTGTTGCCACCAACATATCCACCTGCTGTGCCTTAAATGCGTTCATAACTTCATCACGCTCTTTCTGCTCCAAATCAGAATGCATTGCCGCCACATTAAAACCTTTTCGCAGTAAGTTATGATATAATTCTTTTACTTTTTGTTTTGAAGAAGCAAAAACGATAACTCGCTTAGGAGATATATTTGCAAACAAGGAACATACCAATCTCATTTTGTCTTGCTCCTTACACAAATAGACTTCTTGTCGTATTTTTTCTGCAGGCTTTGAAACAGCAATGCTAACAGTCAAGGGGTCATGCATAATCTGTTGAGCAAAATCCATGATTTTGTCAGGCATAGTAGCAGAAAACAATATCGTTTGACGTTCTTTCGGTAATTGCTCAACAATTTTCAAAATATCATCGCAAAAACCCATATCAAGCATTCGGTCGGCTTCATCGAGAATCAAATGCGTTGTCCGGCTCAAGTCTAAAGTTCCAAGATTTAAATGCGTTATCAGTCTTCCCGGTGTAGCTATCACAATGTCTGCGCCTTTACTCAAACTCTTTCGTTCTTGCTCATAACGTATCCCATCATTTCCTCCATAAACCGCCACACCATTGATATCCATATAGTATCCAAATCCTTGCAAAGCTTGATCTATCTGCCTTGCCAGTTCACGTGTGGGGGCCATGATTAAACAATTTACCACATCTGCAGGATGGTTGTCTCTACGCAACAAAGTGAGCAACGGCAACAAATACGCTGCAGTTTTACCAGTTCCTGTCTGTGCGATTCCAATGACATCTTTATTCTCTAAGATAGGAGGAATACACTGCTCTTGTACCGGAGTACATTCATCAAAGTGCATATCATAGAGTGCATCAAGAACTTCGTCACTCAAATCCAAATCCGTAAATAACATATTTACAAATATTTATATACTTTATTGTGGAGTTTTTCTATAAAGAATGAATGCAATAATTGCAAATACTATATTAGGTAACCATACTGACAACATGGGCGGCCAACCTGCATTGGTCGCAAATGTCGATGAAATGGTCTGAAATAATATATATGAAAAGCTCAAAGCCAAACCTACGCCGATAGATGCTCCCATACCACCTTTTCTCTTTTCACACGAAAGAGAGACTCCTATAATTGTAAGGATAAATGCAGCAAAGGGCATGGCATATCTTTTATGATATTCAACTTCAAAAGTACTTACGCCCGCCGCCCCTCTTAATGTTTGCTTATCTATAAACTCATCTAACTGTGGAAGCGTCATCGTTTCTTGTTGTTTGTTGGTATATAGAAAATCTGACGGTTCCATCATGATAATAGTATCCAATTTGTTTCCGCTTTCAATCTTCTCTCTCATGCCCACCTGTGTCCTGATTCTATACATTCTCAAAGTCCAGCTATAGCGTCTGTCCGAAAGTGTATCATATTGTATAGTTTGAGCAGTCAAATGCGACACCAATTTTTTATCTACGAATTTATCAAGAGAAAAACCATAACCACTCTTCGTTTTGTTATCAAAGTGAGTGATGTAAGCCACTACACCTGTGTCTACTTGCATTTGCACATTGTCTACCGAAGTAGCTTTCTTCTTTTTAATATAAGCATTCTCAAAATTAACACGTGCAATATTCCCTTTGGGGATAACGTATGCTCCCAATACAAATGTTGTTACAGCAATGATGGCAGCAGATACCATATAAGGACGCAGTAATCTCTTAAAACTCATTCCTGCCGCTTTCATCGCTATAATTTCTGAATTATCTGCCAATTTAGATGTAAAGAAGATTACAGCAATAAAAACAAAGAGAGGACTAAAAAGGTTGGAAAAATATGGAATAAAATTCAAGTAATAATCAAATATTACTTTTTCCATTGGCACATGACTTTGCGTAAATTTATCTATTCTCTCATTGAAATCAAATATAACTGCAATAGATATAATTATTGCAATCAAAAAAATATACGTACTCAAAAACTTCGTAATGATGTATCGGTCAATACGAGGTATATTGAATACTGATTTTATGTTTTGTGTTATTCTTTCAATGATGGCATTCTTCATGCTGCTATATTTGATATTTACACATTAATTATATTATAAACGGCGCATAAGCTTTTCTGCCATTTCATTTTTCCAAGCCTTATAATTATCACGCAATATTTGTTTACGCGCCTCCTTCACCAACCAAAGATAAAATGCCAAATTATGAATACTGGCTATCTGCATTGCCAGGAGTTCTTTAGCTTTGAACAAATGATGCAAATAAGCTCGTGAATACTGCGTATCAACATATGAAATTCCAGCCGGATCTACGGGAGAAAAATCATCGGCCCATTTTGCATTTCTCATATTCAAGACTCCTTCAGAAGTAAAGAGCATCGCATTTCTACCATTTCTTGTCGGCATTACGCAATCAAACATATCCACTCCACGTTCTATACCTTCTAATATATTTAATGGTGTTCCCACACCCATCAAATAACGAGGTTTCTGTTCTGGCAGTATTTCATTTACTACTTCTACCATCTCATACATCACCTCCGCTGGTTCTCCCACAGCAAGACCACCTATTGCATAACCATCTGCATCAAAATCAGTTACAAATTGAGCACTTTCTCTACGCAAGTCTTTATATACACAACCTTGCACAATAGGAAACAATGACTGACTATAGCCATACTTTGGAGTTGTTTCGTGAAAACGTTTCATACAACGCTTCAGCCAATTATGTGTTAAGTCTAAGCTTTTCCTTGCATAAACATATTCTGCCGTTCCGGGAGGACACTCATCAAAAGCCATCATAATATCGGCTCCAATAGTTCGCTCTATATCCATTACGCCCTCTGGTGTAAAGAAATGTTTACTACCATCTATGTGAGAGCGAAACTCGCAACCTTCTTCCGAAAGTTTTCGAATACCGGCCAAAGAAAAAACTTGAAATCCGCCACTATCTGTAAGCATTGGCCGATCAAAACCATTAAAGCGATGTAAACCACCGGCCTTTTCTATAATCTCCAATCCGGGACGCAAATATAAATGATAGGTATTTCCTAATATTATCTGCGCTTGAATATCTTCTTTTATCTCATGCAAATGCACACCCTTCACACTCCCCAATGTACCTACAGGCATAAATATTGGAGTTTCAATATTTCCATGATCTGTGGTAATAACTCCGGCGCGTGCAGCAGTATTACTATCTGTATGTAAGAGTTCAAACGTCATGAGTTTTTTATTTTAGCAAAGTATTTATTGTTTTTCTTCCTCTACCACCAATTTAATAGGATTTGCAACCTTCTCTTCGAGCAAGGCAAAGGAGAGCACATCTTCTACGTTCTCAACAAAATGGAAATTCAATCCACTTACATATTTCTCATTGATCTCCTCTATATCCTTTCTATTTTCTACACTTAATAATATCTCTGTGATTCCAGCACGTTTCGCTGCAAGAATCTTCTCTTTAATACCTCCAACCGGAAGAACTTTACCACGTAGAGTAATTTCACCTGTCATTGCTGTGTTGCTTCTTACTTTTCGCTGTGTAAAGGCCGAAGCAATAGATGTAGCAATGGTAATTCCCGCTGAAGGTCCATCTTTAGGTGTGGCACCTTCCGGCACATGAATATGTACACCCCATTGATCAAACACTCTGTAGTCAATACCCAAAGTTTCTGCATGCGTCTTAATGTATTCCAAAGCTAACACTGCAGATTCTTTCATCACATCTCCCAGGTTTCCTGTCAATGTCAATTTTGCAGCCTTACCACGGCTCACACTCGTTTCAATGAATAAGATTTCTCCACCAACAGCAGTCCAGGCCAATCCTGTCACCACACCTGCATATTCATTCCCTTGGTACTTATCTCGATTATATATTGGTTTCCCTAGCAAGTGTTCAATATCCTGTGGCTTCAAAGAAACGCCCTTATAAGGCATTTCACCATTTTGAGCAGTCTGTCTGGCAACTTTTCTAAATACCTTTTCTATCTGTTTTTCCAATTGACGAACACCGCTCTCACGCGTATATTTCTCCACTAAATGCTCTATTGCAGTAGGTGTAAATTTTAGAGTCACCTTATCGCCAAAGTCCAATAAAGCTTGTTGTTTCGGAATAAGGTGGCGGCGCGCTATTTCTTTTTTCTCTTCTGTCAGATAGCCCTCCACCTCAATCAGTTCCATACGATCAAGCAGTGGTGCTGGAATTGTAGATAAGCTATTGGCTGTTGCAATAAAGAGTACTTTGGAAAGATCGTAGTCTATGTCCAGATAATTGTCGTGAAATGAAGAATTTTGTTCTGGGTCTAACACTTCTAACAAAGCTGACTGTGGATCACCATTATAGTTGTTTTGCGAAACTTTATCTATCTCATCAAGCATTATCAACGGGTTACTAGTACCCGCCTTAATTAGGCTCTTGATAATACGTCCGGGCATTGCTCCGATATAAGTACGCCTATGTCCACGAATTTCTGCTTCATCATGCACACCTCCCAATGACATTCTCACATACTTACGGCCAAGTGCCTCAGCAATACTTTTACCCAAGGATGTTTTACCAACACCCGGAGGACCATAAAGACATAAAATAGGTGCTTTCAAATCACGACGCAGATGCAAGACGGCCAAATGTTCCAAAATGCGCTCTTTCACCTTCTCCATACCGTAATGATCTGCATCTAATTTACGTTCTGCCTGATTAAGATTAAGATTATCCTTAGTTTCTTTATCCCACGGCAAAGAGACTATCGTCTGCAAATAATTCAACTGTACATTATAGTCCGGAGTCTGCGGATTCTGACGCTCAAGTCTTTCCAACTCACGATTGAACATTTCGCAGATATTCTCGGGCATCGAAATCTTCTCGGCCTTGTTTCTCAAATCCAATACATCCGGATTTTGTCCTGCACCCAGCTCATTCTGAATACTCTTAATCTGCTGCTGCAAGAAATACTCCTTTTGCTGCTGGTCAAGCTCCTCACGTGTTTGATTATGGATTGACTGTTTTAAGACAGCATATTGCAGCTCACGATTGATAATTTCCAACAAGCGGAAAGCGCGTCGTTTCAAGTCTCCCTCTGACAACAATTCTGCTTTCTCATGAATCGGGAAAGAGAGATTGGTACAAACAAAATTAACCAAGAAGACAGAATGTTTGATATTGCGTACTGCAAACACCGCATCATCACGCGAAGCATCGCTCGCTTTAAGGTATTTTATAGTTTGGTCGCGGCATGCATCAGACATCACTTGATATTCTTTGTCGCCTTCTTCGGGCAAACATTCATCTAAGGGATGACAGACTGCACGCAAATAAGGGCGTACACGAGAAATTTCTCCTAGTTCAAAACGCCCAAAACCTTGCAGAATAACAGTAGTGGTTCCGTCTGGCAATTCTAGCACGCGCATCACTTTGGCCAATACTCCCGTAGGATACAAATCTGCAGCTTGAGGATTTTCTACATCTGCATCACGCTGACATACCACTCCTATCAAACAATTCGTCTTAGCGGCGTGAGCCACCAACTTCAAAGAACTTTCTCGTCCAACAGACACGGGTGCAACAACACCCGGGAAAAGCATCATATTGCGCAAAGGCAAAATAGGCAAAGTCCCTTCGGGGCGCATAGTAAAAAGTTCGGAAATATCTCCTTCAAAGTCAGCAATTAAAGAAAATGGATTTTGTGGCATATATTCTTTCTTCATTTTAGTCTATTTTAGTTTTGAGTTTGTCTTCACACAAAAACTTTGCAAAGATACAATTTTCTTGTGACATGCAGCAACACACACATTATATATTAGATAATCACACCACCACGTCTTCCCCATTTTGTTCGCTGCACTCTTTTTTAAGGAGACATTTCTTCGTTTCTTAAAAAAATAATAAATTTGCCCCAAATACTTTTAACCCGTATTCTATTAACATTTTATCCAAGAAAGGAGGACCGCCACCCAAGAACTTTTATAGAAATGTACAGAGGCTGCCCGTTCATTTTACGAAGCGCCTCACTCAAATATGTGTTTACAACTTTTGGCTTAGCCAAGTTCTATTCTATTTATTCACAACAGAGGTGCATTTCCATTCTTAAGCTGATACAAAAAATATATCTTTGAGCTTTTAGCTCTTGTTCTCGCAGTCCGAATACCGCCAACATTCACTCCAGAGAACAAGCGACTGAGGGTTCATGCCGTATGGGCGTGAACTGTTCGTGCTTGTTTGGAGTAAGGTCACTTGGCGGTAACCAGGACTGTAACAAGCAACAGAATGGTTTACGCCTTATTTTATTCTTAAACTTATGAAGAAGAAATTATCCATTTTATCATTGCTTTTGGTATTTACTATGACGGCGATGGCCCAAACGCCAGTGAATGGGATTTACTATAATCTCAATGATTCAGAAAATACTGCCGAGGTGGTATCAAATAATAGTGACCACTATATATACAGCGGTAATATAATTATCCCCTCTAGCATTTCTGTTAATGGGGTTGACTATTCTGTAACTTCGATAGGATTTCAGGCATTCACAGGTTGTTCAGATTTGACAAGTATTAAGATTCCAAATTCCGTAACCTTGATAGGAAAATACGCTTTCTACTATTGCTCAGGTTTGACAAACATAGAGATTCCTAATTCTGTAACCTTGATAGAATATAATGCTTTTAATGGTTGCTCCGGCCTAACAAGCATCACGATGCAATCAACTACACCTCCTTATATTACTACACATTCTATATATGCTAGTGGTATTTTTAGCGAATGCAGCAAACTAGACACAATTTATGTTCCTATCGGCGCTGCCGATGCTTATAATGTAGCTCCTTGGAAGCACTTTAATATTATAGAAAGTACACCAGACGTTTCGGAAGTTACTTTTAACTTCAAGGAAAATCCTTGGGGACTTCCATTAAGCAGCGGTTCTGGTGAAACTGCTGTTGCTGGTAATGTAGAAGAAATTACACAAGACGGCGTAGTGCTAAGTCTTGAGCAACTTTCTGCTTCTACACACCCCCGTATGTGGACTGGGCCTCAGTTGCGCGTGTACAAAAAGAATCAGTTGACAGTGAAGGCTCCTGCCGGCAAAGTGGTAACCAAAGCCGTCTGGACAGCCACAGGTGCGAGCTACTATGGATTAACTGTGAACGATGAAGCCGTAGATGCTACTGCTGGATGGAGCGGTGCGCAAGCCGAAGTGCCTTTTGTGGTGAGTGTGAATGGTCGTTACAACACTCTTGTGGTAACGCTGGCGAATGAAGAAAGTACATCAGGGATTCCAGAGAACACCCCCAACTACGAGCCTCGCCACAATGGTACAAAATTCCGTAACGATCGTACCGTAACTGCTGTAGAATTAATAGGTGAATCTTCTGGTGAGCATGTTTATACGCTCACTTCTGCAGAGCAAAAAAAAGACTATACAGACGTAACAGCCTCCGTGGTATTCCAAGTAGAGCCTGGAGAAAGACTCACTCCCAATGTAGAATACCCTGGTATATTTATGAACCATGCTGTGTATATTGATACAGACAAAAATGGATTTACCGGTGCTATTGCTGCCGGTAGCGAATGGAAACCTGCCGGCGACCTCGTGTCTTACTCATTCTATAACAATGGAGCAGACGACGATTCTTCTGGATGGAACAGTGTAGGCGAAGTTATCAGCGGGGATAATAGAAAGAATCCCCCTCTCCCTGCCTTTACCGCTCCTACAGAGCCGGGCATTTACCGCATGCGCTTCGTGCAAGATTGGTGCAGCATTGACCCCGCAGGTGATGCAGATGGCAAGTTTGGTGATTTCAAAGAGAACGGAGGACAAATTGTAGATGTAACACTTGTGGTTGGAGATTTTCATATCAATCTTACGGACAGTGAAGACTATACCAATACCATTAAGCGAAAAATCGATTTTATCACCTACACCCGCGAGTTCAATAACACACAGTGGCAAGCCTGGTATGTGCCCTTCGACATTGACTACGACGCCATCAGCGATGACTTTACAGCCGCCTCTCTCAACGCCGTACACCAATATGATGACGACGAAGACGGGGTGTTTGAACGCTGGACGCTGGAAATTCTCAAACTCAAGAGCGGAGATGTATTGCGAGCCAACATGCCCTACATGATTCGAGCCAAGAAAACCGGCGAGCACAACTTCGTGGTTGAAAACGCCATACTCTATCCGGCTGAAGAAAACTCGCTCGACTGCTCTTCCGTCCGTGTACACTATACCTTCAAGGGCAATTACAGCCTGATGGACGGACAAGTGTTGCGCGACAACGGTTGGTTCGCCCCCGGAGGAGGCAACCTCGTAACTCCCACCGTCGGTTCTAACCTCAAAGCCTATCGTTGGTTACTTATGCCAGAGGCCAGAAGCGGATACGGAACTTTCCATGCGCCCAAACGAATCAACATTGTCATCGGAGACGAAGAAGGAGAAGTGACAGGCATAGAAGAAGTGACACAGGAAGAATGGCCGGCTGATGTTTACGACCTGAACGGCCGCATGGTGAAGGCACAAGCCGAGAACCTTGACGAACTGCCCAAGGGCGTTTACATCGTGAACGGAAAGAAGTTAGTGAAATAAACACTTTGAACAAAAAGGCACAGGCGGGGAATTCCTTGTCTGTGCCACTAAAAAGAAATAGACTTATGAAGAAGAAAATCTATATGTCTCCCGGCGTTCGCTCTTTGCAACTCTACAGCGAAGGCCACATTCTGAATGCCTCTGAACTCCCCGGCGGCGGCGAAGGTGAACTCGATGCACCCAAGAAAGAGGGTTTCCACGCCCCGGGCTGGTTGAAGAAAACCGAGGCTGAGGAGAAATACACTTGGCAATAGTCCATTCCGATGCTGTCAAGTAAGGCAGTTTTCCAATATTTTTCTCAGAGAATGGCATCCCCGCAGCGGCGGGGATTTTTTGTATATGTTAGGCTGAATATAGCGAAAAGAAAATGCGAGCATCTCCCCCATTTTCTTTGTAGCTTTCTAGGAAAACTTCGTAAACTCCGAGTTTTCCCTAGTAAACTTCTAGTTTTTCCTAGAAGTTTACTAAGAAACGCCCCAAAATGGCTATTGATTTTCAAGCATTTAGAGACTTACGGAAACAGCCACTTGCTAATGCCTCATTACTATCACCTTCACCACAACACCCCATTAGTCTATATCTGTTCCTTCCGCACACCTCCACACCTATATTATATTATAAAGAGCAAGCCCTCTTTGTAAGATAAAAAGCGTATCTTTGCCATAAACCATATATTTTACAATCATGAGCGACGGAAACTTTAACCGCAACCTTCTGCCCTACCACGACTATCAAAGCGGCGTGCGTGCCGGAAGGGCTACGACCAAACGCAAAGCAATAGAACTGCTTGAGAAACTCCTCTCGGAAAAAGCCACAGCCCTTTCCGAGGCTGAAAGAACCGAATTAGTAAACGAATTTAGGCAAGGGCTATAAACAAATGGCGAGTGCTACGTGCTCACAATAAGAAGTTTTTAGGCAAAGCACCCTAAAAAATGCTGAATAACATATCGCAGGGATTTGGTAGCCCGAGTTTTTCTCGCTAATTTGCGCTCGGTTTTTCTTAAAGCCAAAATGTAACATCTATCTATTTACAATAACCTAAAAACATAGAACCATGAAAGTTTACGATTCTCATGCTATCAAAAACATCGCCCTCCTTGGTAACGATGGCTCAGGTAAGACCACCCTCACCGAAGCTTTGCTTTTTGAGAGTGGTCTGATTAAAAGACGCGGACGCATCACCGCTAAAAATACCGTATCCGACTATTTCCCCGTAGAGCAGGATTATGGCTACTCAGTGTTCTCTACCGTGTTCCACGTAGAATGGATGGGCAAGAAGCTCAACATCATTGACTGCCCGGGCTCTGACGACTTTGTGGGCGCTGCTATGACCGCTCTCGGTGTGACAGACACAGCTGTGTTGTTGCTGAACGGACAGTTCGGACCTGAAGTGGGTACACAAAACCATTTCCGCTACACAGAGAAATTGGGCAAACCTGTCATCTTCCTTGTTAACCAACTTGATAGCGAGAATTGTGACTACGACAAAATA
Source organism: Alloprevotella sp. (assembly GCA_045636405.1). GTDB lineage: Bacteria > Bacteroidota > Bacteroidia > Bacteroidales > Bacteroidaceae > Alloprevotella. Next base: position 34,203 of record JAZTXL010000036.1, on the reverse strand, counting down.
TTGGAAGAACTGCAAAGCATTTATGGCCCGAAGGTAGTTCCTGTGCAGTATCCCGTAAAGACCGGTCCAGACTTCAACTCCCTCATCGACGTTATCTTGATGAAGAAACTAACATGGGGCCCCGACGGCGGCCAGCCCACAGTGGAAGACATCCCTGCCGAGGAAATGGATAAAGCTCAAGAGATGCACAAAGCGCTCGTGGAGGCTGCAGCCGAAAACGACGAGACACTGATGGAGAAATTCTTTGAGACCGAGCAGCTGACCGAAGACGAAATGCGTGAAGGTATCCGTAAGGGTATGGTGACACGCAACATCTTCCCGGTGTTCTGCGTATGCGCTACGAAGAACATGGGTGTTGGCCGTTTGATGGAATTCTTAGGCAACGTAGTTCCCTTCGTAGACGAAATGCCTGCAGTGCACAACACACGCGGTGTAGAAGTGCAACCCAATCCCGAAGCAGAAACCAGCATTTATTTCTTCAAGACGGGTGTGGAACCCCACATCGGCGAAGTGCAATACTTCAAGGTGATGAGCGGAACACTCAACGAGGGCGATGACTTAACCAACGCCGACCGCGGCTCAAAAGAACGCATGGCTCAGCTCTTCGTTTGCGCTGGAGCTAACCGTGAGAAGGTAGAAAAACTGGTGGCAGGCGACATCGGCTGTACCGTGAAACTGAAAGATGTAAAGACGGGCAACACGCTCAACAGCAAGGACTGCGAGCACCGTTTCAACTTTATCAAATACCCCAATCCTAAGTTTACCCGCGCCATACGTGCTGTGAACGAGGCCGACACTGAAAAGATGATGGCAGCCTTGAACCGTATGCGCCAGGAAGATCCCACTTGGGAAGTAGAACAGAGCAAGGAACTGAGACAAATTCTCGTTCACGGACAAGGAGAGTTCCACTTGCGCACACTGAAATGGCGCTTGGAAAACCTGGATAAGATTGCCGTAGAATTCTACGAACAGCGTATCCCCTACCGCGAAACCATCACTAAGGCTGCAAGAGCAGACTATCGTCACAAGAAGCAGAGCGGTGGTGCTGGCCAGTTTGGAGAAGTGCACCTCATTGTAGAGCCTTATTACGAAGACATGCCAGATCCTACAGTATATAAGTTTGGTGGACAAGAAATCCGCATCAACGTTAAAGGAAAAGAGGAAATTCCATTGGAATGGGGTGGCAAATTGGTATTTATCAACTCCGTTGTAGGTGGAGCTATTGACGCAAGATTCATGCCGGCTATCCTCAAGGGCGTAATGGGTCGCATGGAACAAGGACCTTTAACAGGTAGTTATGCACGTGATGTACGTGTTATTGTTTATGACGGAAAGATGCACCCGGTAGACTCCAACGAACTTTCCTTCATGCTAGCCGGACGCAATGCATTCAGCCAAGCATTCAAAGAAGCAGGTCCTAAAGTACTTGAACCTATCTATGATGTAGAAGTCTTCGTTCCTGCTGATAAAATGGGCGATGTAATGAGCGACTTGCAAGGACGCCGTGGCATGATTGTTGGTATGAGCAGCGAAAATGGATATGAAAAACTCCAAGCTAAAGTTCCTTTAAAGGAAATGAGCAACTACTCTACCAGCTTAAGTTCACTTACCGGAGGTCGCGCATCTTTCATTATGAAATTTGCCAGCTACGAACTCATGCCTGGAGATTTACAAAACAAATTAATTGATGCGTTCGAAAAAGAACAAGTAGAACAATAACATTACTATTATTTTTCTAACTCTTACAAATCAAGCAGGAAGTTCCTGCTTGATTTTTTATATCTGATTCATTATTTCAAGAAATAAGCAAGAATAGTGCTAGTCAATTAATATTATTTCGTATTTTTGTAAGTGAGAACAAGTTAGAAAACCAACAAATAAAAATCACAATACATTATACATCAAACACATATATACGTTTGTTAAATTACACATATAAAATAATACAACTAAAAACATGAACAAAGTCAGTCAGTTTATTAAGAAAACAGCAGCATGTATTATTCTAGCATTTGCTGCCGGAGGTTGGGCTCATGCAGAAGTAAACCCTAAGCCTTTTGTCATACCTGAATTAAAAACTTGGGAAGGCGCAGAAGGCAGGTTCACCCCAAGCGGAAGAATTATCACAGAAGGAAATTCCAAAGAACTTCAACAAGTGGCAAAAGCCCTATCTGCTGATTATTCAACCATGTTTGGAAGAGACTTAAAGATAGTAAAGGGTAAAGCAAAAGTTGGAGACATTGTTCTTTCTCTGAAAAAAGATGAATCCTTAGGCACAGAGGGCTACAAAATGAGCATTGGCGACCAATTGCACATCACCGCTGCAACCACACAAGGTGTTTATTGGGGCACACGTACTTTACTTCAGATGACAGAACTTCAAGGAGCTTCAATTGCAAAAGGAGCCACCACTGACATTCCTGAATATGCACTTCGTGGACTCATGATTGACGTAGGTCGTAAGTTTGCGCCAATGAGCTATTTAGAGAATTTAGTGAAAGTAATGGCTTATTACAAGATGAACACATTGCAAGTTCACTTGAATGACAATGGATTCCGTCAATTCTTCAACAATGATTGGAATCAGACACAAGCCGCTTTCCGTTTAGAATGTGACACATACCCCGGCCTTACAGCAAAAGATGGCTCATACAGTAAACAAGAATTTATCAACTTACAAAAATTAGGAGAAAGCAATTTTGTTGAAATCATCCCTGAAATTGACGTTCCGGCTCACTCTTTGGCATTCACACAATACAAGCCTGAGATTGGTTCAAAGGAATATGGAATGGATCACCTTGACTTGTTCAATCCTGAAACTTATAAATTTGTAGATGGTCTTTTCAAAGAATATTTGGAAGGAGCAGAACCCGTTTTCCGCGGTAAACGCGTACATATCGGAACGGATGAATATTCAAATGCAAAAAAAGAAGTAGTTGAAAAGTTCCGAGAATTTACTGACCATTACATAAAGTATGTAGAAAGTTTTGGCAAACAGGCCATGGTGTGGGGAGCATTGACACACGCTAAAGGAGAAACCCCGGTGAAATCGGAAAATGTAATCATGAACTGCTGGTACAATGGATACGCTAATCCGAAAGATATGAAAGAACAGGGTTACCAGCTGGTCAGCATCCCTGACGGAGCCGTATATATTGTTCCTGCAGCAGGTTATTATTATGACTACCTCAATTGCGATTACTTATACAACCATTGGACTCCCGCCTCTATCGGCAACCAAAAGTTTGAAGAAAATGATCCCGCAATACTTGGTGGAATGTTTGCAGTATGGAACGACCATGTAAATGGTATTTCTGTAAAAGACATCCATCATCGCGTTTACCCTGCGCTTCAGACTCTTTCTGTAAAATGCTGGACCGGCAGCAAAACCCAACTCCCCTATTCTATTTTTGACAAAGAAAGAATGAATCTGAGCGAAGCACCCGGAGTAAACGAATTAGGAAAATTACCCAATGGATTTAAAGAATATACCATTGCCCAAGTAAAACCTGGCATGACATTAGCTTTAGAAGAGGTTGGATACGATTACACCGTTACTTTCACGGTTGAAGGTGAGCATGAGAATAAAGGTACAGAGCTCTTCCGTTCTGCCAATGCAGTTTTCTATTTATCCGACCCTATAGAAGGAAAACTCGGATATTATCGTGACGGTTTTCTCAATCGCTTTAACTATAGAATCAACAAAGGCGAAAAAGCTATAATTACTATACAAGGAAATAACAGAATGACCCGTCTGTTTGTTAACGGAGAGAAAAGAGAAGAACTCGGTCCACAAACAGTATATGTCATGAGAGAGCAAGACAAAGTGAACAACCATTATGGTCTAGAATATAATGCCTTTACGCCTACCATGTATAATCCCCGCGAAAAGATGCATTACCAACGCACTTTGGTATTCCCTTTAAGAAAAGCTGGTGAATTCAAAAGTAATGTTACAAACTTAAAAGTATATAACAGTATCCTAGAAGAAAAGTATATTAAATCCTTCTAAAAGGATGTTAGCAACTATTCAACGAGCGAAGTAATTTCGCTCGTTTTTCTTTTATAAGAATCGTTATTATATACTTTTAATAGGCTACAACATAGCTTAATAGGAATTAAAAAACACTAATAAGACCAATGAGGATAGAGATACAAAACAAAAGATAGAAGTTTTTTCGTAACTTTGCACACAAAATTGAAAATATATGATTATACAATCATCACTCGTTCAACTTGGAAAATACATTCAGCTAATGGGCAGGACATTCTCACGTCCAGAACGTATGAGAATGTTTGGAAAACAATATATAAAAGAGATGGTCCAACTTGGAGTGGACTCCATTGGCATAGTCCTCCTTATCTCATTTTTCATCGGTGCTGTTATCTGTATCCAAATAAAATTAAATGTACAAAGCGCATGGATGCCCAATTGGGTATCAGGTTATGTCACACGTGAAATTATGCTGTTGGAGTTTTCGTCCTCTATTATGTGCCTTATACTCTCAGGAAAAGTTGGATCAAACATTGCTTCAGAAATCGGCACGATGAGAGTCACACAACAAATTGATGCTTTGGAAATTATGGGCGTCAATTCAGCATCATTCTTAATCCTCCCCAAAATATTGGGAATCATTACGATGATGCCATTTCTCGTTATATTTAGTACGGTAAGCGGTGTTGCAGGAGCATACGCCACTGCCTATTTTGCTAATATCATAACAGCCTCAGACCTAACTGCTGGTATGCAGCACGACTTCACACAATGGTTTTTCTGGATGGGCATTATTAAATCGTTGTTCTTTGCTTTTATCATTTCAAGTGTAGCATCATTTTGGGGTTACACGGTTGAAGGTGGTAGTATAGAAGTAGGAAAAGCCAGCACTCGTGCTGTCGTTTCAAGCAGTATGCTTATCTTATTCTCCGACCTATTCCTCACACAAATTCTGTCATAAGCCATGATTCAAATACAAGACATATATAAATCTTTTGAAGATAAGGATGTCCTAAAAGGAATTAGTACTGAATTCAAAAGCGGAAAGACTAATTTAATTATTGGACAGAGCGGATCAGGAAAAACAGTCTTAATGAAATGCATCGTTGGCTTGTTGACCCCCACACGTGGAAAGATTCTATACGATGGGCGTAATTTCGTAAAGATGAGCAAACAAGAGCAAACTTTGATACGACGCGAAATGGGAATGATTTTCCAAAGCGCTGCTCTTTTTGACTCAATGAATGTATTGGAGAATGTCATGTTCCCCTTGGATATGTTCTCCAATGACTCGTACAAAGAGCGAAAACGCCGTGCAGAATTCTGTTTGGACCACGTAAATTTATTGGAAGCTGCAGAAAAATATCCAGGAGAAATCTCTGGAGGTATGCAAAAGAGAGTTGCCATAGCAAGAGCTATTGCCATGAATCCAAAATATCTTTTCTGCGACGAGCCCAATTCTGGATTAGACCCCAAAACCTCTTTGGTAATAGATGAGCTCATTCACACTATCACCCATGAGTTCAATATTACCACCATCATCAATACCCACGATATGAACTCTGTAATGGGAATTGGCGAACACATATTGTACATACATGAAGGGTATAGAGAATGGGAAGGAACTAAAGACGAGGTTCTCACCTCAACTAATAAGAAATTGAACAATTTCATATTTGCTTCCGACCTCTTCAAAAAGGTAAAAGAATTAGGCATAGAATTACCAACCACGAATGAATAAAGGAATTTATAGCGAAAAGTTCATTATAAATTCATAATTACAGCAAGTTTTTCTTCCTTTTTTTTACGCAATCACAGAAAATTCGTAATTTTGTCTGCAATAAATAAATTATGCCTTATGAAGACATCCAATTTTATTGCAGACAAAATTGTTATGGACGGTCTTACTTATGACGATGTCCTTTTGGTTCCAGCCTATTCTGAAGTTTTACCACGTACAGTAGAACTTAAAACAAAATTCTCACGTAACATTGAGCTCCAAATTCCTTTTGTTACAGCAGCTATGGACACTGTAACAGAAGCACCTATGGCTATTGCCATTGCACGTGAAGGAGGTATTGGTGTAATACACAAAAACATGAGTATTGAAGACCAAGCCCGCCAAGTTGCAATCGTAAAAAGAGCTGAAAATGGCATGATTTATGACCCTGTAACGATTCAACGCGACAAAACTGTAGGAGATGCCCTTCGTTTGATGAGCGAATACCACATTGGAGGTATTCCTGTAGTGGATGAGGACATGCACTTAGTTGGTATCGTTACTAACAGAGATTTACGTTTTGAGAACCAATTAGACAAAGCTATTAAGGATGTAATGACTAGCGAGAAGTTAGTTACCACGACTCAACAGACTGACCTTATTGCTGCAGCGCAAATTTTGCAAGAGAATAAAATTGAGAAATTGCCGGTAATTGATAAAGACGGCAAACTCGTTGGACTTATCACGTACAAAGACATCACAAAGGCAAAAGATAAGCCAATGGCTTGCAAGGATGAGAAAGGTCGCCTTCGAGTAGCTGCTGGCGTTGGTGTAACAATGGATACTTTAGAGCGAATGGAAGCGCTTGTTAAAGCAGGAGCTGATGCTATTGTCATTGACACAGCACATGGTCACTCTAAATTTGTTATTGAAAAACTCCGTGAAGCCAAGATGTCATTCCCTCAAGTAGACATTGTAGTAGGAAATGTAGCTACAGGAGCAGCAGCACAAATGCTTGCTGAAGCTGGAGCTGACTGTATTAAAGTTGGTATCGGTCCTGGTTCTATCTGTACAACACGTGTCGTTGCCGGAGTTGGCGTTCCTCAGCTTTCTGCCGTATATGACGTTGCATGTGCATTAAAAGGAACTGGTGTTCCCCTCATTGCCGATGGTGGTTTAAGATACTCTGGTGATGTAGTTAAGGCTTTAGCTGCTGGTGCATATTCTGTGATGATTGGTTCTTTGGTTGCCGGCACTGATGAATCACCGGGTGAAACAATCATTTTCAACGGAAGAAAGTTCAAAACATATCGCGGAATGGGTAGTTTGGAGGCTATGGAGAATGGTTCAAAGGATCGTTATTTCCAAGCTGGAGTTGCAGAAGTCAAGAAACTTGTTCCAGAAGGAATTGCCGGACGTGTTCCTTACAAAGGCTCTGTACAAGAAGTCATTTACCAACAAATTGGTGGTTTACGTTCCGGTATGGGTTATTGTGGCGCTAACACCATTGAAGAATTACACAATGCGAAATTTACTCGCATCACAAATGCAGGTGTTCTCGAAAGCCACCCACATGACATCACGATAACAAGCGAAGCTCCCAATTATAGCCGTAGCGATAGATAAAACTCCCCCAAAGACTTAAGAAACTTATGAAAAAGAATTGGATCATATCAATCTGTTTATTTTGTGCACTTTCTACAAGTGCACAAAATATTGACCCTATATTATTGTATGTCGACAATAAGCCAATTACCAGATCTGAATTCGAATACTCATACAATAAGAATTCAGGAATTGATGGTGCAGTCGAACAAAAGACTATAGATGAATATATTGATATGTTTATTAACTATAAGCTTAAGGTTGTAGCTGCAGAAAAAGCTAAGATGGATACGCTTTCTTCATTCAAGAAAGAATTTACCACTTATCGCAATATGCAACTCACTCCCCTACTTGTAGATAACCAGTTCATTGATTCTATAGCTTACTCTATTTATAATAGAACTGCCACACAATTGGCAGGAAAGGATTTGCTAAAGCCTGCTCATATACTGATTCAAGTGTCCCCAAATGCGACAGAAGCAGAGCAAAGCAAAGCAAAAAACAAGATAGACTCTTTACATCAAGCTATTTTAGGTGGTGCTGATTTTGCCGAACTAGCAAAAAAGTACTCTCAAGACCCCGGTTCTGCACGTAATGGTGGACAATTACCCTGGATTGGTCCTGGTTCTACGTTGAAAGAATTTGAGGATATGGCTTATAGCTTAAATGTAAATGAGATATCTACTCCTTTCAAAACTGCAGTAGGATGGCATATTATCAAGCAAAATGAGCGTAAAGAATTTGAGCCTTTTGAAGTACTCAAGCCACAAATTATAGAATCATTAAAAGCACAAGGAATAGAAGAAGTCTCTGCAGAGAACAAAATAAAGAAATTGATTGAGGCATCCAATGGAGTGAAGACAAAGGAAGAGATTATGGATTCCGTTCTTCATGTTGCCCTTGCGCAAACACCGGAATTAAAACATTTGATTCAAGAATATTATGATGGTCTTCTTTTGTATGAAATATCAAAGAAAGAAGTATGGGATGTTGCGGCAAATGACGAAAAAGGCCTAGAGAGCTACTACAAAGCCAACAAGAAGAAATATGCTTGGACAGAACCACGTTTCAAAGGATTTGTATACCACAGCAAAGACCCCAAATTAGGAAAATCCATTAAGTCTACACTGAAGAAGAATGCCAACGGCGAATGGAAAAAAGCCATCAAGGAAAACTTTAACAAGAAAGAATCTGTTGTGCTTGTTTCCGGCCCTTACTTATGCAAAGCCGGAGAAAATCAATATGTAGATGAGCTCATTTTCAAGAAAGGCACAGCGAAAGCCAAGGAAAAATATCCTTATTATGGAGTAGAAGGAAAAAAACTGAAAAAGCCTCAAACATGGAAAGATGTAAAATCCTTGGTCGTAAACGACTATCAAGAAACATTAGAGAAAATATGGGTAGAGTCTTTGCGAAACACCTATAGCTTCTCTGTGGATAAAGAAATTGCCAAAACTATCAACAAGCATTAATCAGATGCATACAACCATAAAAAAAATACTTCTATTCAGCACTATCCTTCTCTGTTTTCCACTCACCATAGGTGCTCAAAAAAATGTAGTAGACAAAGTGGTATGGGTGGTTGGAGATGAACCTATTTTATTGTCAGATGTAGAAGAAGCAAGAATCAGTTCAGAGATGCAAGGCACTCCGGTTGAAAATCCGTATTGTGTCATACCTGAACAGTTAGCGATTCAAAAACTTTTTCTTCATCAAGCTGATTTAGATAGTATTGAAGTAGATGAGGCGAATCTGATTCAAGCCGTAAACGAAAAGATTGATCTCTTCATCCATACTTATGGTTCTAAGGAGAACGTTGAGACAATGGCTCATCGCTCGCTATCACAATTCAAAGAGTTGCAAAAAAAGATGCTCCGAGATAGTGAACGTATGAGAGAAGTACAAAAGAAAATTACGTCGAACATCAAGGTCACCCCTGCTGATGTTCGCGAATATTTTAAGAATATTCCGCAAGATAGTTTACCCTTTATTCCCACTCAAGTAGAAGTGCAGATCATCACCTCTACCCCAGAAGTATCACGACAAGAAATCGAAAGGATAGAAGACAGATTACGTGAGTTTGCAAGAAGGGTAAATGATGGTGAATCTGATTTCTCAACCTTAGCCATGCTCTACTCACAAGATGGCTCTGCAAGAATGGGTGGCGAACTTGGATACAATGGTAGGAACCAATGGGTGCCGGAATTTGCGAATGTCGCGTTCAGCCTGAACAGCCCAAAGAAAGTATCGAAGATTGTCCGTACCGAATTTGGCTTTCATATTATTCAACTAATTGACAAAAAAGGAGACAAGGTTAATGTTAGACATATTCTTCTCAAACCAGAGATTGAAGACAGTGAATACACCAAGGCCCTAGCACGTTTAGACTCAATCGTAGTTGACATCAAAGAGGGAGATTTTTCTTTTGAAGATGCAGCATCTGTGTTGTCTGATGACAAAGATACTCGCAACAATAATGGTTTAATGTTTTATCAAGATAAAGAAAAATACACACGAACCTCACGCTTTAAGATGGAAGAACTACCACAAGAAATAGCAAAGGTTGTAAACAATATGCAAATCGGAGATATTTCAAAAGCATTTATTCTCAACAATGAAAAAGGACAAAAAGTTTGTGCTGTTGTCAAACTGAAGAATCGCATTGAAGGCCATTATGCGAATACAACAGAAGACTTTCAAGTACTGAAAGATGTTGTATTAGAGAAAAAACGCAATGAAAAAATAGAACAATGGATTAAAGAAAAAATTCAAAAGACATATATCAAAATTGATCCAGAATGGAAAAATTGCGAATTTAAATACTCCGGATGGATAAAATGAGCAAGCAACAAAAACGACATTTAAAAAAATTAATGATAGGTGCATGGATAATAGTAGCAAACCTCAGTTTGTTCTATATCCATGCTACTGATTTATCGACCTTATATCCCAAAGGGAATAAATCTGCAGAGGATAAAATTCATCTTATTCATGCAGATAATCTGGAATATGACCAATTCACGAATCCGGATGCACAACGACTAAGTGGTGATGTAGAATTTCTCCACAAAGACTTACGCATGTTTTGTGATAGTGCTGTACTTTTCCTATCTACTAATTCCTTTGAAGCATTTGGAAGCATAAAAATAGAACAAGGAGATACAGTTTCTCTTCTTGGTGAATATCTCTATTATGACGGAAACACCCAGATTGCAGAGGTACGTTACAATGTTGAAATGAGACACCGTGAGTCATTGCTTTTAACTGACAGTTTAAACTTTGACAGATTAGAAAGTAAAGGATATTTCTTTGAAGGGGGTACACTTATTGATGGCGAAAATGTACTAACCTCTGATTGGGGAGAATATTACACCTCTACCCGTAAATCATCATTTAACTATAATGTTATTTTAGAAAGTCCCCAATACAGACTAATCTCAGACACACTTAATTATGATTTACAAACTAAATGGGCAGATGTAAGTGGACCTTCTGAAATCAGAAGTGGAAAGAGTATTATTAAGACACAAAAGGGATATTACAACACAGAAACCCAAAAAGCAGAACTTTTTGAACGCTCACAATATTATAATGGAGGAAAATCAGTTGTAGGAGATAGTGTCTATTACGACAAATTGAATGGAATAGCCACAGCATACAATAATATTATATATGAAGATACTATTAGTAAACATATATTATTAGGAGACTATTGTTATTACAATGAAATTCTGGGAGATGCCATTGTCACAAAAAATGCATTGGCTAAAGAATACTCAAGTTCTACGGATACGTTATTTGTACATGCTGATACACTAAAATTACATACATATAATATAGACACTGACTCTCTTTATAGGACTATCCATGGTTATTATCACGTAAGAGCGTACAGAGATGATATACAAGCTGTTTGTGATTCTCTCTCTTTTAATTCTCAGGATAAGAGAATGACCATGTACAAAGACCCTATTGTATGGAGTGAAGCTCGACAAATATTAGGTGAAGAGATTAATGTCTTTTTAAATGACTCTACCATAGATAGTATCTACGTAGAGCGACAAGCCCTACTAGTTGAACAAGTAGATAGTTTACACTACAACCAAGTAAGCGGGCAAGAAATGCACTCTTATTTCAAAAATGGAGAAATGAGAGAAAATCAAGTAGTAGGAAATGTACAAATCATTTTCTATCCATTAGAAAATGATAGTACTGTGCTTTATCACAATTATACAGAAACAAGCAAAATGTCCATGTTTATGCAAAATAGGAAACTACATAAGATATGGGCTCCTGCTTCACAAGGTTACTTCTACCCTATTGGAACTGCTCCACGTGAGAGAACCATTCTAGAAAATTTTGCGTGGTTCGACTATATTCGCCCTAAAAACAAATACGATTTATTTGAGTGGAGAGGAAAAGAGAAAGGAAAAGAATTAAAAGCCACTATCCGCCGTGAGGCGCCTCTTCAGAAACTAAAATAATATACGGAATATCTGTTATGAGTGATATTATCCGACTTCTCCCCGACTCTGTTGCAAATCAAATTGCAGCAGGCGAAGTAATTCAGCGTCCTTCGTCTGTTGTTAAAGAGCTTATGGAAAACTCCATAGATGCAGGGGCAACACATATACAAATACATATTACTGATGCTGGAAAAAGTTGTATACAAGTTATTGATAACGGTAGAGGAATGAGCGAAACAGACGCTCGATTAGCGTTTGAGCGCCATGCCACTTCAAAAATCAACAAAGCAGAAGATTTATTTGCATTACGAACAATGGGTTTCAGAGGGGAGGCTCTCCCCTCTATTGCTGCGGTTGCACAAATAGAATTAAGAACGCGCACCCAAACTGATGAATTGGGAGTTTCTTTAATCGTTGAAAATTCAAAAATCACTGCACAAAATGTTATTACGTGTCCTGTTGGAGCAAATTTCATCGTCAATAATATCTTCTACAACGTACCAGCTAGGAGAAAGTTTTTAAAATCCAATCAAACGGAATTAAATAACATTTTATCTGAATTTGAAAAAATAGCATTGGCTCATCCGGATGTTGCATTCACGATTTACAACAATAAATCCCTCCTACTTTCATTACAAGCCGGAAATTTCAAACAAAGGATATTAGGTATTTTCGGAAAGAAAAACGACACACAGTTATTACCAATAAATGTTGAAACCCCCATTATAAAAGCAGTAGGATTTATTGGAACACCCGAAAGTTCCAAGAAGAAAGGGGCAAACCAATATTTCTTTGTAAATGGCAGATACATCAGGCATCCCTACTTTGCAAAAGCAATACAAAGTGCTTACGAAAGGCTCATTCCAGAAAATGAACAAATTCCTTTTTTTATTTCATTGGAAGTTGACCCTGCACATATAGACGTAAATATTCATCCAACGAAGACAGAAGTTAAATTCCAGGATGAGCAACCCATTTGGCAAATTCTGTTGGCTGCTGCGAAAGAATCTCTTGGAAAATTCAATGCTGTTCCCACCATTGATTTCAACACAGAAGATAGGCCTAATTTCCCAATTTTGAATACAGCCACGCCTATACAAGCTCCACAAATCAGGATAGACTCAAATTATAATCCATTTTCCACACAAAAGAATACCAATTCACCATCTAGGTCTACTGAGTTCAAAACATCGAGCACATCCCCTCAGCAGGTAAATGAATGCTTTCTTTCTTCAATAAATACGATACAAGAAAAAGAACGCTCATTAGTCTCGTTATATAATGACCAACCTATTGAAGAACAGAGAAATTGGGAAAAAGAAAATTTTGACTATATTCAATACAAAGGGAGATATATTGTCACACCGATAAAATCCGGTTTACTATTAATAGATCAACATAGGGCGCATATTCGAATACAATACGATTTATACAGAGAACGGATAGAAAACCGTAAAGGCGTAGGGCAAGGCCTACTATTTCCCCAATTATTGGAAATATCTCCGTCATCGATTTCATGTCTGGAACTTTTATTACCGGATTTAGAAAACCTTGGTTTTGATATTACAAATCTGGGCAATGGTAGTTATTCTATTTCTTCCATTCCTGCAGGAACGGAAGGTATTAATATATCAGAACTACTCCAAAATATGATATGTGACGCTACAGAGGGAAAAGTGAATAGCGCCAAAGATGATATCAGCCACATAATAGCTCACTCGCTAGCAAAGAAATCAGCGATACCCATTGGACAAGAATTATCGCAAGAAGAAATGAACGACATTATTGAGAAGCTGTTCATCAGTAGTAATCCTAATTACACACCCGAGGGAAAGATAATTTCAGTAATTATAGAGCATGAAAAGATTTCAAAACTGTTTTCATAAATAAATTTGAGCGTTTTTTTATAAAAAATACAGATTTTCACGTATTTTCCTATTAAAAAGTGGCTCATTTTGTATCTTTTTATTACCTTTGCATCGATATAAACTATAATTACACTATAGAATCTATTAAATATCAGCAATAAAAATTAAAACTTTATATTAAAATTAGTTATGAGAAAGTTAATGATTGCACTCGCTTTTGTAGGTTTCGCTACAACAGCAATGGCGCAGGAAACAGAAATTCCTCGCAAAAAGTACAGTGTTTCTACCAATTCTTTTTGGGCTAACTGGTTTGTATCTGTAGGTGGTGAATTCCAAGCTGCTTACACTTCTGAAGAAGCTTCTGGTATCAAGGGCAACCCTTTCAGCACAAAACGTGGTACATTTGGTTTTGATGTAGCCGTAGGTAAATGGTTTACTCCCAGCATCGGTCTTCGCACTAAGTTCCAAGCTGCATGGTCAAAGCGTGTTTTGACAGAAAACAACCACCACGCTTACGATTATTGGAATCTCCACGAAGATGTAATGTTCAACCTTTCTAACATGTTCTGCGGTTATAATGAAAAGCGCGTTTGGAACTTCATTCCTTATGTAGGTCTTGGTGTTGCTCGCAACATGTCAATGAACAACTACGACTTGACTTACAATGTTGGTTTGTTGAACAACTTCCGCATCACTAACCACTGGAGCATTTTCTTGGACGTTTGGGCAACTGCTGTTGAAGGTGGTTTCTCTGATGACTTAGGAAACAGACGTGACGCTGTAGTTGACAATTGGGGCAACTACAAGAAAGGTTACTCTCGTCACTGGGACAAGATGGTAGGCGCTGCTGTTGGTGTAACTTACAACATTGGCAAGTGCACTTGGGAAAAGACTCCCGATGTAAATGCACTCATCGCTATGAACAAAGAGCAACTCGATGCAGTTAACGCTTCTTTGAAGGAGCAGCAAGATGAAAACGCTCGTCTCCGCGAAATGTTGCACAAGGCTCAGAACCAAAAGCCCCAAACTATCGTAGAGAAAGTTGTAGAAAAGCAAGTTGTATCTACTGCACAGTCTGTATTCTTCAATGTTGATTCTTACAGAATCGCAAGCAAGAAAGACCTCGTAAATGTTAAGGAAGTTGCTGAATATGCAAAGGCTAATGGTAACAAGATTGTTGTTACAGGTTATGCTGATAGCAAGACTGGTAGCGCTTCTTACAACCAGAAGTTGAGCGAAAAGCGTGCTCAAGCCGTAGCTGACGTTCTCGTTTCTTACGGAGTTAGCCGTGACAATATCATCGTTGAAGCACAAGGTGGTGTAAACACTATCGCCCCCTACTCTTACAACCGTCGCGCTACTGTTAAGATTCAATAATAAATCAAACATGAAATTAGAAAGCGATTGGCTCTTTAGTCAATCGCTTTTTTTATTTAAAGTCAACCGCAAAATAGGATATAGTGATGTTGGGGATATCAAATTTGAAGGTCATCCAAAATCTATAAGTTATAAATGAATAAGCAACATTTTAAACTTTACCTAGTTACAAACCTTGCTTCAAAACAGCAATCTATCACCCTAATGGAGTTGTAAATCAACACTGAAGTTTTACAACGTCATTCATTCAATATGGAAAAATAGGTTGGCAAAAGAAGAGAAAGCGCTATTCATAAGAAAACAAAGCACGAAAAATATTATGAAGATTCAAAACACCCCCTTTAACAAGTACTCACTTGATAAAGGGGGGATGTTACATAAGTATGTGGTTTCAAGTATATTGTTTACTTATAACAAGATTTTGTGACCTTGTTTAAAGTTACATTTTGGTCTCCCAAGAAACCTATGAATGCTTGCGCAACGTAAACTCGAAACGTAGCCCACCTTCTGGACGATTGGTAACGCTGATGGTGCCTCCGTGAACCCTAACGGAATGTTTAACAATAGCAAGTCCAAGTCCTGTTCCGCCTTTCTGACGTGACCGTCCTTTATCTATACGATAAAAACGGTCGAAAAGATAGTGGAGTTGATCATGCTGAACGCCCTTCCCGTCATCTTCAAATCGGATGCGACACATCTGCTCATTGTCTTCAAGCAGTGAGATGTAGATATTCCTCCCTTCCGAATAGGCAATCGCATTTTCCGTAAGATTGCTGAAGATAGATGCAATTAAGGAAATATTGCCCTCAATGGTGACTTTATGCTTAAAATTGGTGTGAAGTATGAAGCTTTCTTCCTTGGGCATTACTTCTAACTCCACTTCCACTTCACGGATGATGTCGTTAATAACAACAGGTTCTTTGTGAATAAAGGCACTCCCCTCTTCCATTCTCGTGATAAGCGACACGTCGTTGAGCAGTCGGCGGAGTCGCTCGTTTTGCATGTAGCATCTACCGATTAACTCCTGCCGCTTTTCTTCGCTAAGATGAATTCCTGAGAGTAGCGTTTCGAGGCACACGCCAATGGAGGCTACAGGCGTGTTGAGTTCGTGGTTGATGTTGTTGGTGAGTTGACGCTTCAGGCGAGAGCGCTCCTGTTCTGCTTCATAACGATTGACACGCTCAATATCGTTGCCAAGTTGACGTGTGGAGAAGTAGGCAATAATGCTCACTCCCAGCGCAATGAAAATCATTACAACGAGGAAAGACCAGTCTGCTGCGAGCATATCCTTTAATGTACTGGAATAAGGAAGGGCTGTGCGAACAATGACGCGCTTGCCACGGGTGGCAGAATAGAAATACTCACGTCCATCACTTGTTGATTGTCTCCCAATATGATACCCAGCCCCCTTACGCAATGCTTCTACTACTTCAGGACGGTTCCTGTGATTATCCAGCAAATCTACGGAAATAGTGTTGTCATAAATAACGGCACCTGACAGCGTGATTAGCGTAATTCTAAGGTCGTTGAAAGGTTTTTCGTGAGAAGAAATATAGGTTTCGTAAGAGCGCCCCTCCTCAACTTCTTCCAGCAGGTGTCGGTTGTATTGTTGCAACGTAGCACTCAAGAAGTCTGACTTGTATTCCTTCTCACGCAGATATTGAAAACCCATGAAGCAGATCACCAATGCCCAAGCATAGGCGAGGAGTTGGAGGAACAAGCGTTTGTGAAACGAGAGTTTAGTCGCGGAAGCCATAACCAAAACCTGAGCGGGTAACGATATAAGAACCATACGCACCAATCTTTGAGCGTAAGCGCGTAATGTTGACGTCAATTGTTCGGTCTAGCACGATGACTTCATCGCTCCACACGCGACTCAGAATTTGCTCACGCGAACAAATCTTTCCTCTGTGGCGAATTAGGTAAGTGAGGATTTCAAACTCCTTCTTTGCTAACTTTACCTCAGTCCCATCAACGATGCAACGCTTAAATTCCAGGTCCAGACAAAGTCCTTCGACAATCAACAGATTACTTTTTCTCGCCTCAGGATAGGCGCTGTTTGCTGGGAGTGATGCTCGGCGCAACACAGATTTCACTCGTGCCACAACATTGCGAATCGTATAAGGTTTGGTGATGTAATCGTCCGCTCCAAGATTGAGCCCCATGACCATATCATCCTCCGAGTCGCGCGCTGTACAGAAAATGATGGGAATTTGCGACGTGTTCATGTCCGTCTTCAATAGTTTTGCCATCTTAATGCCACTCATCTCACCCATCATGATGTCCAGTAAGATGAGGGAATAGTTGCAGAGCTTGTAGGTCAGCGCTTGCTCTGCACTCAGGGCGTAGTCAACCTCAAATCCTTCATTCTCCAAGTTGAGTTTTAACACTTCACATAGTGTTTCTTCGTCGTCAACAATCAATATGCGTTTAAACTCCATACCTATATATAATGAAAATCTGTTGCAAAAGTATGGAGATTTTCGTAGTAGAAAAATAGCTATTTAGAGATTTAACAAAAATGTAACAATCATTGCTACAGACGGGATTTTAACGGAAGCATCATAGTTTTGTAACAATCTTGAAACAATACTCCCGTACTTTTGCAGTGTCAAAAAACGAGACGCATCTGATCAGATTGAGAAAACAAAAACTATTTAACAACCTAAAATTGACACATTACACATCTATGAAAAAGAATTTCATTTTGGCAGTCCTTTTGGCTTGTACCAACATTACTACTCAGGCAGAGGAGGTGAAGCAAGAAGAGCCTAAGGGCAAAGCAATCGTTCAAGTGTTTGGAAACTTCCATTCGGGGATGGGCGCACAGAATGATGACCGCGGTTTTGACTTAGAACGTAGTTACCTCGGTTATGAGTACAAACTTGGAAAGGGACTTTCGGTAAAGGGCGTGATGGACATTGGCAAGTCTTCAGACGTCAGCGATAATCACCGCCTTGCGTATATTAAGAATGCGATGGTTTCGTGGAAGACTGGTAAGTTGACCCTCAACGGAGGTCTTATTTCTACCACGCAGTTTAATTTTCAAGAGAAATTCTGGGGATATCGCTACGTGATGAAATCCTTCCAGGATCAATATAAGTTTGGTAGCAGTGCCGATTTAGGACTTTCTGCCGCTTACAAGTTTTCCGATAGGCTTTCTGTCGATGCGATCGTAGTGAATGGAGAAGGTTATAAGAAAGTACAGAAAAACGATGGTTTTAACTATGGTTTAGGTGTGACGTTGACACCCGTTAAAGGTTTCCAACTGCGTGTGTACGGAGGTTTGAACGAAAGCAGTGAAGAAGGGGAAAAGGATGTCGCCAACTTAGCGGCATTTGCAGGTTATAAACATGAGAAGTTTACCATCGGTGCGGAGTACAACCACATGTGGAATGCTTCTAACAAAAAGGATGCCAATCAGTATGGTTACTCCGTATATGGGTCGGTTAAGTTAACCAAAGCCACAGAACTATATGCACGTTTTGATGACCTCAATTCAAAGAACGATTGGCACAAAGCAAAGGATGAAAAGTCGGCAATCCTCGGGGCGCAAATCAAATTGGGTAAATACGTTAAGGTGGCGCCTAACTTTAGAATGAGCATGCCCAAGGCGGATGGTGCGGATAATAAATATGCTGCCTACGTGAGTTGCTATTTCGGTATCTAAGAAACAAGAAACTTATCACATTATTACAATTAACTAAATTTTTTATCGTATGAAAAAGATGATTCAGTCAGTATTGACGCTTGCTCTTGCCTTCGCAATCGTGGCATGTAGCGGAACAAAAAGTGAAGAACGTGCGTCGCAAGAACTTTCAGGTGCTGGTGCGACATTTCCCCTTCCTTTCTATAATGTAGTATTTGAACAGTTTAGTCAGCAATATGGCGATGCCGTTGCTTATGGTGGTATCGGTTCGGGAGGCGGAGTGCGTAATTTGCGCGACAAAATTGTGGACTTTGCCGGTAGTGATGCCTTCCTTTCAGATAAGGAAATGGCAGAGATACCTCCCGTCGTACATATACCTACCTGTATGGGGGCTGTGGTGGTTGCCTATAACCTTGAAGGTGTTGAAGATTTGAAACTCACGGGCGAACTCATCGCCAATATTTTCGCCGGTGAAGTGAAGATGTGGAACGATGAACGTTTGCAGGCATTAAACCCTGATATGGAACTTCCTGCAGCCCCCATCATGCCCGTCTATCGTTCTGATGGCTCTGGAACAACATTCGTATTCACAGATTATCTTACCAAGGTGAGTCCGATGTGGAAAGAAAAATTTGGCACAGGTAAGTCCGTTAATTTTCCCGTAGGTCAAGCAGCAAAGGGAAATCCAGGTGTGGCTGGAGTGATTAAGCAAACGAAGAATACAATCGGTTACGTAGGTTCGGAGTATGCCTTTGCACAGAAAATTCCTTATGCTCGCATACAAAACAAGCGTGGTGATTTTGTGAAACCCACTGCGAAAACTATTTCTGCAGCAGCTTCGGGAGTTATTCCTGCCGATACTCGTTGCTCCATCACTGATGCCGATGCCGTTGGTGCTTATCCTATCTCAACATTCACCTGGATGATTATTTATAAAGAGCAAAATTATTCCGATCGCTCAAAAGAGCAGGCACAGGCTACACTTGATCTCGTGAAATTCATTCTAAGTGATGAAGCGCAAGCGATAACTTCTGAGGTAAATTATGCTCCGCTCCCCATTAAGGCAAAAGAATTGAGTTTGACAAACCTGAAGACAGTTACCTATGACGGGGTCGCGCTTTTGCAATAATTAAGTTTTTATGAGTGATAAAATCTATAAATTCCTATTGTACGTCGCGGCATTTGTTATGCCGATAGTGTGCGGGGGTGTCGTGTACGCCCTCGTCACTGACGCATACGAGGCTTTTGAACATTTTGGTTTCTTCAAATTCCTAACATCTTCGGAGTGGAGTTATACGGAAGGTTCGGAGCATTACGGTGCTTTGCCCTTCATTACGGGCACATTGTTAACCACGCTCTTGGCGCTCCTGTTTTGTATTCCCTTCTCGTTGCCCGTGGCACTCTTTGTGGGTGAATATTTCAAAGGTACCCGTGTGGCTGCAGTCCTCAGCGCAGTTACGGACTTACTGGCAGGTATCCCTTCTATTATTTATGGATTGTGGGGATTCTATACACTGCGCCCCTTGATTATGGCACTCAACATTTCGCCACAAGGTTCGGGCATTCTTACAGCTTCTCTAGTGTTGGCGATTATGATTGTCCCCTATGCAGCGTCGCTGAGTGCGGAGTTTATCAAGATGGTGCCAAATGATTTGAAGGAGGGGGCATATAGCCTTGGGGCTACTCGTGCAGAGGTAATTCGCAAGGTTATTTTTCCCGTAGCGGGTTCGGGAGTATTCTCTGCCTACATATTGGCCATTGGTCGTGCGCTCGGTGAAACGATGACAGTAACAATGCTTATAGGAAATACGAATAACATTCCTGACTCAATCACATCAACAGGCAACTCTATGGCATCTATAATCGCTAATCAATTTGGCGAGGCTTCCGACCTACGTTTCTCTTCGCTAATTGCCATCGGGCTGGTGTTGTTTCTGATTACGGCAATTATTAATATGGTCGGTAAGCTAATGATTAAACGAGCACGCATCTCTTAACTATGAACACAATGAAAATAAAGACACGCTTGAGAAAGGACAAGGCAATGTTATGGGCGGTCTGTTTCTTTGCAGCGCTTACAGCAATCCCTCTATTAGCCATTTTGGGTGAAGTGTTGGTACGCGGATATGACCAACTCTCATGGGCTTTTTTCACAGAACCAACTCCTACTGCCTACAAGGCGATGAAAGCCATTGAGGCGGGCGAACCTATTCCAGGGGGAATTGCTAATGGCATTGTAGGTACGCTGTTGATGCTTGGTATGGCAGTTGTTTTTGCTGTTCCTGTGGGGATTATGTGTGGTGCATTTTTGGCTGAAAACCCGAAGCATCGCTTTGCTCAAATTGTGAGTTACCTCACCGACTTATTGCAAGGCACTCCCTCGGTGATCATCGGCATAGTCATCTACATTTGGGTGGTTGTCCCAATGAAGGGGTATTCCGCAATTGCAGGAAGCACGGCACTTTTCGTTATGATGTTACCGCTTATTATTCGCTCTACAGAAGAAACTTTAAAAATTCTTCCTGCATCATTGAAGGAGGCTGGACTAGCGCTTGGTGGTAGCAAAGCGAGCGTGATGCTAAAGGTGCAGTTGCCCGCTGCATTTGGAGGCATCTTTACGGGAGTGTTACTTGCAATTTCCCGTGTGATTGGCGAAACTGCACCGCTGATGTTTACCGCTTTGGGGTGCTCACTCATTCGTTTCTCTATCGACAAACCCATCTCTGCTGTACCATTGCTCATTTGGGAGTTCTTTAATGATCCTAACCTTCAGGATTTGATTTGGGGAGCATCGCTCTTCCTCCTGTTATTCGTGCTTACATTAAATCTTACCGCAAAATATCTTGCAAAAAAATGGAATCAATAACACCTATACTTGAGTTTAAAAACACGTGTGTGTCGTATTCTCCGCAAACGATGGCGGTGAAATATGTGTCGGCAACTATAGAACGAAACACCATTACGGCCATTATGGGGCCTTCGGGGTGTGGCAAGAGTACGCTGTTGCGTGCTGTCAATTTGATGCACAACCTTTACCCAAATATCCGTGTGGATGGCGAGATTTTGTTAAACGGCGCAAATATTCTTTCGATGGAACCCATCGATGTGCGCAGTCATGTGGGAATGGTCTTTCAGCGTCCAACACCGTTCCCCACGATGAGCATTTACGACAATGTGCTCTCTGGATTTACCTTAAATGGTATTCGGCTGTCAAAACTCGAGAAAGAGGAAACCGTAGAACGTTGCTTACGCAGCGTAGCCCTGTGGGATGAAGTGAAGGACGTATTGAACAAGAAGGGTACTTTCCTTTCGGGCGGTCAGCAACAGCGACTGTGTATTGCTCGTGCATTGGCGATGCAACCCGATGTGCTCTTGATGGACGAACCCACTTCTGCCCTTGACCCAATTGCCACTGCTCATATTGAAGCGTTGATGCAGGAATTGCAAAAGGAAGTTACCATCCTCATCGTTACCCATAACATGGGGCAAGCTATGCGTATTTCTTCAAGATCTATGTTTATGTACCTCGGTGAATTGGTTGAATACGGCGAGACTTCTGCCCTATTCTCTACCCCTAAAGACGAACGTACTAAGGCTTATTTGACAGGACGGATGGGGTAGAAATTTATATAAACCAGGAAATCCTAACAATGCGTGAAAATAGTGTAATGAAATAGGCAAACAAACCGACAATCTATATATGTCATCTTGTTTTACCTCTCCATGCAAGTCTTCCCCCCTTGGATAAATTACATCTTCGCTCCCACCATTATGTAATATATGCTAGTAGAACAAAAGTTTTGTTCTCGCTTAGTTAAGCACTATGTGAACATCTAAGGACTACTAATTTTCAAAGAACCCCAAAGTTTTTCCAAACTTTGGGGTTCTTTGAAATTTTATTTTTGGGTCACCCTCTTGATCTTTACAGATCTTATTTAAAACGAATATCTTTAATAGCTTCTCGCTACTAATACACGGCATTTTGCAGGTTTACCACTTACCATATCCACACCGAGATTTTCCTGACTATAACCAAATGGTACGCAACGAATAGTTGCTTGTGTTTCCGCCTTGATTTGTGCCTCAGTTTCCTCTGTCCCATCCCATGGGCAAAGGAAGAAACCGCCATCCTTAATACGTTCCTTGAACTCTTCGTAGTTATCGCAGGGATAAATGTGTTCGTCCAAATAAGTCTTAGCTTTGTTGTAAATGTTATTTTGTATTTCTTCCAACAAGTTGACTACGTAATCCTCAATGCCATCGAAAGTGCGTGTCTCTTTTTCAAGCGTGTCACGACGCATCAATTCGATTGTACCATTTTCCAAATCACGACCACCCATTACCAGGCGCACAGGAACACCCTTAAGTTCATAGTCTGCAAACTTAAATCCAGGACGCTTATTGTCTGCATTATCATACTTCACACGAATACCTCTTGCTTCCAGGCGTTCTGCCAAAGCACCAAGTTTTTCGTTGAAAGCAGCCAGTTCTTCGTCACCTTTATAAATAGGAACAATAACTACCTGGATAGGAGCAAGACGTGGAGGAAGTACCAAACCATTATCGTCTGAGTGTGTCATAACGAGAGCACCCATCAAACGAGTACTTACACCCCAAGAAGTAGCCCACGCATATTCCAATTGGTTGTTTTTATCTACGAATTGCACGTTGAACGCCTTACCAAAGTTTTGGCCCAAGAAGTGGCTGGTTCCGCTTTGCAATGCCTTTCCATCTTGCATCATGGCCTCAATAGTATAGGTATCTAATGCGCCTGCGAAACGCTCAGTCTCACTCTTTACACCGCGCACAACGGGCATTGCCATCACTTCCTTGGCAAAATCTGCATAAACATCAAGCATTTGCTCTGTACGTTCAATCGCTTCTTCGCGAGTAGCGTGTGCAGTATGACCTTCTTGCCAAAGGAATTCGCTGGTACGCAAGAAGAGACGTGTGCGCATTTCCCAACGCATCACATTACACCATTGATTGCAGCAAAGAGGCAGATCTCGCCAAGAATGAATCCATTTGCGATAGGTGTTCCAAATAGTTGTTTCAGAAGTAGGACGAATAATCAATTCTTCTTCCAACTTAGCTGTAGGATCCACTACTACACCATCACCAGTTTCATTTGCTTTCAAACGATAGTGAGTTACTACTGCACATTCTTTGGCAAAGCCTTCCACATGTTCCGCTTCCTTTGAAAGAAATGATTTTGGAATGAGCATAGGGAATTGTACATTTTGAACTCCTGTAGCTTTAAAACGTGCATCCAAATTTTGCTGAATACGCTCCCAAATAGCATAACCATATGGTTTAATTACCATACAACCACGAACATCTGATTGTTCTGCTAAGTCTGCCTTGACAACGAGTTCATTATACCACTTTGAATAATCCTCACTGCGTTTGGTGAGATTTTTAAGTTCTTTTGCCATATTTATTATTGTATTATTCTTTATAAAAATTTAGTGCAAAAATAAGAAATTATTACGTGAATTAACTATTTATAGATTACAAATTATTACCTTTGCATTGAAACAACTAACATTATTAACTATATCTTTTAAAAAATGAAAGGAATGAAATTGTCAGCGCTTTTTCTCAGCGCAACATTGTTGCTCAGCGGTTGCAGCATGAGCAACACTGCTAAAGGTGGTGTAATTGGTGGAACAGGTGGCGGTGCACTTGGTGCATTGGTTGGCCAACTCATCGGTGGTGGTAAAGGTGCTGCTATTGGTGCTGCAGTAGGCGTTGCTGTAGGAGCCGGTGCAGGTACACTTATTGGCCATAAAATGGATAAGGCAAAGAAAGCTGCTGAGGTTGCAAATGCTCAAGCAGAAATTCTCACAGACCAAAATGGTATGCAATATGTAAAAGCTACATTTGCATCTGGCCTTCTTTTCCAAACAGGTAAGTCTACACTTAGTGCATCTGCCGTTAATGACATCAACACTTTTGTAAACAACCTTAAAGCAGAAGACACTACATACGAACTTGCAGTATGTGGTTACACAGACAACCAAGGTTGGAAGAACAGCACTGCAGAACAAAGCAAAGCTAAGAATCAAGCTCTTTCTTTACAACGTGCAGAAGCTGTACAAAATCAGTTGGTTGCCGGTGGATATGCTTCAGACCGTATCATTTACGTAAAGGGTTTGGGCGAAGAAAGACCTGTAGCTTCTAATGCAACAGCTGAAGGACAAGAACAAAACCGTCGCGTAGAGGTATACATCCTACCTAGCAAGGATATGATTGAAGCCGCTAACAAAGAAGCTGCAAAATAAATCATCCATACATTTTTTATAGAAGGGATTACATGGTGTAATCCCTTCTATTTTTATTATTACAATCCGCTAAATAACAAAATAAAAAAGTAGTATTCTTCCTTTTCTAGAATAGTACTTTTTACTTGTATTAAATATTGGCAAACTACAATATCAAAATTAATTTAATACCATTCTATAACCGTTCAATAACTATTCAACAAAATAGCCAAAAACACGCTTTCATTCAATATTCGTTCAAAACTTGTTTAAACGGCTTTTATAGTTTCTATGGAAGGCCATTCAAGCGACTTATGAAAGGCCATTCAAGCACTCTATGGATGACCATTCAAAGAACCTTTGAACGGCCTTTCATAGAATTCCATAATTTTGTCACTGATTTTGCCAAATATTTTTACCTACTCTACCCAATAGGGGTCATTACTCCTTTCTTGCTTTTCTTCCATATTCACCATCCACTTTCACCAAAGCAGCCACCATAAAGGTCAGCATGCATAAGAAAAGTACAAGAATAAAGAAATTAGTATACCCTAAAAATTCCTGAATTTTACCTGCATACATACCCGGAAGCATCATACCTAATGCCATCAAACCAGTACAAAAGGCATAATGTGCTGTTTTATATTTTCCATTAGAAACATACATCATATAGAGCATATACGCAGTAAATCCTAATCCATAGCCAAATTGCTCTACAAATACACAAAGATTTACTAGCATAAGGCTTTCTGGTTGATAATACGCCAATAAAACGTAGAATACATTTGGAAAAGAAATACTCATCACCATGGGCCACAAGCATTTTCTTAATCCATAATTGGAAACTAATATTCCACCAACGATTCCTCCTAAGAGAAGACCTACAACACCCAATGTGCCATAAGTAAATCCATATTCGGCAGTAGTCAAAGCTAAACCGCCATGCGCTGAGGTGTCTAGTAAAAACAATGGTGTAATCTTAACCAACAAAGCCTCAGGTAAACGATATAACAAAATAAAAGCTAGCATCACTTTTATTTGCGGGTGTTGGACAAATGACAACAAGGTCTCAACGAACTCATAAAATAAATTACCATTTTGAATCCCTTTAGGGACATCAGTATGAGGCTTTGGTAATGCCACAAAATGGTAAATTGCTATTGACAGAAACACAAATGCTGCCACCCCCATTGTGATGCTCCAGGCAGTAATCGGATTTTGAGAATAAACCTCTAACATTCCGGCTAGCATCACCAATAATCCTTGAGCTGCAATCGTTGCTATTCTGTAGAATGTACTACGTATTCCTACAAAGAAAGCTTGTTCATGATCCTTTAGTGCCAACATATAAAAGCCATCAGCAGCAATATCATGAGTAGCACTACTAAAAGCCATCAGGAAAAAAAGTGCTAAGCTCCATCTTACGGGCTCTGGTCCTTGCAGTGTAAACGCAACTCCGGCCAAAGCTGCACCCAAAAGAATTTGCATAGCCAATATCCACCAACGATTTGTGCGCAACACTTCTACCACCGGACTCCAAAACGGTTTTATTACCCAAGGAATATTCAGCCAAGAAGTGTATAATGCTATTTCACTGTTGGAAAGTCCCAATCGTTTATAAAGCACTATCGTAACAGACATTACAATAACATAAGGAACACCTTCTGCAAAATATAAAGAAGGAATCCAACTCCATGGATTTGACTTCGTCAATGGTTTTTCTCCTACTGAATTTAGAGACTTATTTGTCATTAGAATAATTTTTCAATCTCTGCACCACGATAATAATGCAGCAGAATTTCATCATATTTATATCCCTCGCTACTCATCACGGCTGCACCAATTTGGCACATACCAACTCCGTGTCCCCATCCGGCTCCATAGAGAGTAAATGCAGAAGGAACTCCATTGTTCAGATTTTGCTTTTCTACAATAAATGCCGAACTATACAAATGGGATTTAGAGAGTGTTCTTCTTATTTCAAGTTCTTTACCAATAATCATTTGTTTTTTAGTTCCTATAATCTTTAGGCGTGTCAAACGACCACTAGGTCCTCTTTCTATTGGCTCTAAATCTACGATTTCTCCAAAATCTTCTCCACGATTATCTTTAATCAGAGTGGCTAACTCTTCCTGAGTATATTCTACTTTCCATCGATAGAAATCAGAAGTTTCTCTATCATAATCATTAAGTATTTGTTGCAATAATTCAACATTTTCTGTGTTACAGAAAGTTTCTGGATTCGAAAGAATCCATTTACGCGCATCCTCTTCTTGCGTTAAGTCTAAATCAATATGACCATCTGCGTTATCTGCAATAGATGTAAGGTATGGTTTCTCATTATTATCCCAACACGTTGAATATTTTTCAGTTACACCTCCACAACATTTTGAGAAACGAGTATCACACAATTCTCCATCAGAAGTAAGCACCATACCTCTGGTTGCCTCAACTGCTGCTGATACACTTTCTGACGTTTCGCGAGTAATTCCCTGGTATCTCTGACAATGGTCATCAGCACAAACGTCAAAAAGTGTATGGTCCTCACGATCATACCAACGTATGAATTCATCGTCTTTACGAACAAATGTAAAGAAACCACCACCTTGGGTTGAGCGGCTTTTCCTCTGCCACATTTGAGAGAAAAGCCAACTACGTGAAACTATTGCATGGGCTTTTAAAAGTTCCATCGGAGCATTCGCTGACATCTCTGAACTGATAACACTACTGAGATAATCTTCTGCACGCAAATTATTAATGACAACCAATTGTTCTTCTTCAACTATCAAGCGCAGCGTTCCTCTAAACGTCTGCAACTCTTTTCTTTCCCAATGATAATTGATACCTATAGAGACATCCTCTAACGTAAAATTGGCTTGGTCTATTTCTGGATAGAAAGTCAATTCACTATATAAGTTTCCATTCCATAGAATTCCCCCATCCTGGCAAATAGCCTCTTGTCTTCCAGAGACCACCTCACCTTTTGCTGTATAATCAGAATTGAGATGGAAGACGACCTTATCAGCCTTCATAATGCCCACACTTACATACGGCTCATTTCCATCGGCACCAGGCATTTGCTCTGTTTGATCTTGCGAACGAGTAGCCCTTGTTCCATGTAACTTTCTTACGATTTGCATCAAATCAGCCTCCGTCGCTGAAACTTCCTTTAAGATATTCTGTGCCATCTTTGGCGTTATCTTTGTAAAGTCTTCTTTACGCGGCGTAATAAGAAGTCCACCCATATCCAGAGCTCCCGGACTGATTAGAAGCTGCCCTTTTCCCTCAGCAAAATAACATTCCGGTCTATGTTTCCTGCGCAAGAACAAAACTGCCACCACAGAATCTGCTTCTGCAGCACCTCCTGCTTGTCTCCAACACAGCAAATTGATATCCGGTTCAGACATTCCTTCACCTACTGGAAGGACTGATAATAATTTTTTCACGAGAAAGAAATTGTCAGTACCTCCATGACCAACAATTGCAAAGGCGGGACAGGCATAACCATGTAACAAATAGATACCGGCTTTTTGTGGTTCATATCCTCTCTCTTCGAGATCAAGTTGTTCGGTCTTCTTAATTGGAAAAGCTTTTTCTAATCTATTTTCGTAAAATTTCCAGTCCTTTTCAATTGGTACAACTCCTCTCTTTCCTGCTTGCAAATGAGCATGATCAGGAGCCGACGCTCCACAACGTGCTCCATTATAAAAGAACAGATATTGTGGCATATTCCATGCCATTTCTCCCAATGTCTCTAACAGAACTTCAAGCTCTTGCAATTTATGCCGACGAGTAGCAATTGTCAAATGATGAGGCAAAATTGGGAATGGGTTCACTAAGACCTGACAACTTCCAACCACAGGCAATGCAATTTGTTCCTGGGGACGATTGCAATCACATAAGAAGCAAGGACGCTTTTTCAAATTTTTCTTATCTATTTTTGCAGATGTTGATGTGATACGGCAAGGATTATGTTGCACCACCAAGTTTGCTTCCTCCGTATTCAAATCTTTAGTTTCAAGGCGTTCAGCTACATCAAGAAAGCGTTCTTTTACATCCGGCCAAAGTGCGAGTTGTTTTTCAAAGAATTCATCCACTTCTTGCTCTGTAGCCTTATGACTCCATATTTTATTAAGTTGTTGACGTGCAGCAATCTCCTGACTTCTCAAAGCATCTTTATAGCGATTGTTCGCATTTACCTTTTCTATAGAGAGGGCAGCATCCGAATTTCCATCCCATCTGCGACACAAGTATAATTCCTCGTAAATTCTTCCTATACGCCATTTTCGTGAAAAAGCCAAACCCAAAGCATAATCCTCGCCATATGAAACATTAGGAATACCTAAATCTCTTAGCAATGCTGTTCTAAAGGCTCTGGGTGCTCCCAAACCATTTATACGTAATGCATTGTTACGGCCATTATCTGCTGTCCATTCTTTATGAGCAATAAGTCCGGGAGGCAATGTTTCCAAATTGAAGTCTACCATTCTGTAGGAACCTATCACCATTGCAGCCTTTTGCCTCTGAAATACATCTACTATTCGTTCTAGTACATCCGAACCACTATACAAATCGTCAGAATCTAATTGAACAGCATATTTTCCACAATACTCACTTCTCACGGCATAATCCCAACAACCACCAATTCCTAAATCTCTATTCGTAGGAATTAAATGAATAACACGAGAATATTTTGCAGCTATTTTTTTCAATTCTTCTGTAGTACCATCTGTAGAATGATTATCTACTACGATACAATTGAAAGCAAACGATGCCTCTTGTTCTAAAACACTCTCCACGGCTTCTCGTATAGTGCGTGCCCTGTTTCTTACCGGTATAATTACCGATACCTCTACAGGATAATCTTCACCATCTGCCGGCAGATCATCCATTTCTTCCGGGGCCAGCCATGCACCAATTTGTTTTAGATGCTCAGTACACACACGCTCCATCTCCAATTGAACCTCACGAGCTGCAGGATTCACATAATCAAACTGACGTTCACCGCTTTTGCGAAAGTCTATTTCCATTTCTGTATATAGAGGTTCTGCTAAGTGTCCTATTTTTCCCTTTCTACTTAGAAATAAGCGTAAGGCATAAGGAGCTGCAAAACGCAATCTATCCCCCATTCCACTTTCACAGAATTCTTTCAGCAAATCTGTCTTAACTAACCAGAACCCGCCAAAGTCAAAATCATCTCTCACACTTCCAGCTTGGTAATCGTTTTTAGGTGCAAGCCTCAATCCCTGCCCTGTTTGCAGAGATTCAGCCATATCTGCGACATAATGATCCGAATACAGCATGGAAGCCCCCATTTCTTCAGCAGCACGCACATAACGCTCCAACATACGATAACCAGGAGTCAAAGCCGTAGGACGCAAGAACAAACCAGTCCATCTTGATGAAGCATTACGAGCTACATCTCTCAACAACTTGGAACACGAGAGCGAAGCTGTCTTCAATGATGCATATCCCTCCCAGGAGTCATCATCTTGCTGCTCATCATATATAAGTATAACATTTTGTAAAGCCTCTGAATTACGAAATTCTTTCAGCATTTCTTCCGATGCTGACGCTGCGGCAATAAACAAATCAACTTTATTTTCCATAATATGTATGCGTGTTTCTCAATTTGCATTTAGCCATGAGGACTCTATTTAGAAACCTCAAACTATATAATTTATAACGAAAGCAAAGTTAACATTTAATTATTATATACCAACTACTATCTACTTATATTTATCCCCATATTGATTCTAGTATTTAAAAAAATATTTAACACCATTTGATCATAATAGTTCTATGGTTAAATAGTGTAGAATTAAGAATGTTTAAACTTATAATACGTATTCATTCTCTGAAACACCTCTACATTTGCAAAAAGACATGCTTTGTGTTGTCATAACATTTATCAACTAATATTCTAACTGAGATGAAAAAGATTTGGACAAGATTGAGTTTGATGTTCATTGCAATGTTGCCAGGTAGTGCATGTGCAAATGTTGAACATCGTTCTGAGCGCGTTGAGGGTGCTGCTTTGGACACCTCCACTGTACGCTATTTAGATGTATCAAGATACATGGGAAAATGGTATGAAATTGTCCGTTATGAGAATCGCTTTGAGCGTGGATTGTCGCAAGTGTCGGCAACATACACAATGAACAATGATGGAAGCTTCCATATTCTCAACGAAGGATTTCGCGACGGCAAACTGTATAAGACTACAGGTAAAGGAAAATATCCAAAACCCGAATCATATCCTGGACGCTTAAAGGTAAGTTTCTTCCTATGGTTTTATTCAGATTACTACATTCTTGAGCTTGACGAACAAGCATACACCTATGCCGTTGTAGGCAGCAGCAGTAACAAATACCTATGGATTCTCTACCGCGAACCCGTGATGCCTCAACTCCTTTTGACAGAGTTGATAAAGCGGCTGGAAAAACGTGGCTATGACACTTCAAAATTGCTTTTTGTGGATCAAGCTAAATAGGAACAAATAACTTCACAATAAATGCAGCGCCCCCAAGGTTTGAGAATCTTGGGGGCACTGCATATCCAAAGTTTTTACGCTTTTTTCCTCTATTTTATATATCTAGAATTAGATAGACAATTCATCAAGGACTCTAATAAGTCGCTTGTCTATCATCTTACGTTTACCAATAGCGTCAATAAAAGGAACATAAACCACCTCATTGTTTCTTATTCCAACCATGACATTACGCTGACCTTGTACCAAAGCTTGAATTGCACCAACTCCTACACTGCTAGCCAATATCCTATCTCTTGCAGAAGGTGTGCCTCCACGTTGTAAATGCCCTAATATAGACACTCGAACATCATAGTTAGGATATTCTTGTTTGACACGTTCTGCATAATATAAAGCACCACATTTAGGACTTTCACTCACGATGACAATACAACTTTTTTTACTCTTACGGATACCACGCTCCATAAATGTAATGAGCTGGTCACTTCCTGTTGCATCTTCTGGAATAATAGCAGCTTCTGCACCTGCAGCAATGGCGCTGTTTTGTGCTAAAAAACCAGCATCTCTGCCCATTACTTCTATAAAAAAGATGCGCTCATGAGAGTTTGCAGTATCTCTAATTTTATCCACACAATCTGTGATAGTATTCAATGTTGTGTCATAACCAATTGTGGCATCTGTACCATAAAGGTCATTGTCTATAGTTCCCGGGAGTCCGATACAAGGAAAATCATACTCTTCTGCCAATTTCATTGCTCCCGTAAGCGAACCATTACCTCCAATTACTATCAAAGCATCAATGGCTTCTTTCTTAAGTGTATCAAAAGCCTTT
This sequence comes from Alloprevotella sp., assembly GCA_045636405.1. Lineage (GTDB taxonomy): Bacteria > Bacteroidota > Bacteroidia > Bacteroidales > Bacteroidaceae > Alloprevotella. The sequence continues at coordinate 1,939 of JAZTXL010000036.1, read as the reverse complement.
TTTCTACCTAGAGGTGTTTCAAATTCTTTACATCTGGCAGTTCTCAGAATAGTACCACCGGTTTGGATAATATTACTAACATCTTCTGTCGTAAAAGTCTTGATTTCATCTTTAATAAGTCCATCAAAGCCACGATAAATACCTTTGACTTTAAAACCATTACAGATACCACTTCGAGTCACAGCTCTAATAGCTGCATTCATCCCCGGAGCATCTCCACCAGAAGTAAGAACTCCTATACATCGAATCTTTCCCATAGTTATAACCTTTAAAAAAGAAATTCCTGAATTAAGTAAAATATTAGAAGGCCAACCAGCATTCCGGCCAACACCTTAGCAGAAATATGGCGGATATACCATTTTAGCGTAACTTCTTCCATTCGCATCAGCAAGAAACCTCCCATTGTTCCTATGATAAGTAAAGTCCCCCCCATTGCCGTAGTGTAACTCAATAAAGGCCAAAAATATCCATTAGGGGTAGAGAGCATTTCAATGTTATTTACCAAATGTTGGTCTGAGAAAACAGAAATTCCAGACAAAACCATTGTTACATTATTAAATATGGCAGAAAGACCTCCAATTAGAATACCAATACAATATCCATTTTCTAAATTTGTAACAATCCAAGCATATAAATTCTCCAGAATACCTGTCTCTTTCACAGCTCCTAATGCCAAAATAATACCTATGAAATAAAGCATATTTTGTATATTGGCATATTGCAGAGCTATCGGCATACGTTTGCGCACCATTTGGTCGCTACCCAACAAAGAACGATTACATAACTCGTTTACGATCCACAAGAGCGAAAGGACGCATAAAGAACCAACAAATGGAGGAAGTTGCGTAATTCTATGAAAAGTTGGAATAAACCATAAACCTCCAATTCCTACGAAAAGTAACAGCAAACGCTGCCATCGTGTCAAGATTGTATCATCACCTCTATACGGAAGTACCATTCTCGCCATTTCCAAACGACTGGGTAATTTACGCGAAATAAGAAATAATGAGGTAATAAGCATTCCTAACGTAGGAAGAATTAACGCTGTAGAATATGCTGTAGGAGTTACCAATTTATTGACCCATAACGACAAACTGGTAATATCACCAATAACGGTAAACGCACCCCCACAATTTGCTGCAATAACAATCACTGCACCATATATCATTCTGAGTCTATGACTTGAAATCATTGTATGCATAATAGAAAGCATCATGCAAATAGTTGATATATTATTGAGATTTGCAGAAATTATAAATGTAATACCAGCTAGCAACCACAAATAGCGTTGTGGATTATTTGTACGCAACCATTCCGATATAAAATCAAAGCAGCCATTATTATCCAAGACTTCAATAATGGTCATTGTTCCTAAAAGGAATAAGACAATCTCTGCAGAACTTACAATGTATTTTAAAAACACTGAAGATGCAATAAATTCCTTTACCGAAGTAGAGCTCAGATTATCATTAGAGATATATGATAAGAAGTCCATAGGATGCTCATTTATAACAAACAAAGCACCATTACTGAGATATAGAATCCAACATAAAACACCGACGAACATTGCTACAGCAGCCTTATTCATGCGGTTCACTTTTTCAGTTGCTATTATTAATAAACCTATAATTAAAAATGCAACAATTGCTATTGCCATATACAACAAATAATTTATTAGTTGAGATACTCTTAAATTAAACGTTTGATTAGAGCGGCAGACGAGACTCGAACTCGCGACCCCCAGCTTGGGAAACTAGTGCTCTACCAACTGAGCTACTACCGCAGTCTTGCTATATTCTGCAAAGATAGTGAATAATCTATAGAATGGCTGAATTCAACTCTTAATATTTTAATTCTTCATCGAAAAATCGCATTTTGTTTGCTTCGTAGGGCTTTATTTCTCACAAATTCTAATCTCCGTCATAAAAGTTATGATAAA
>JAZTXL010000035.1:0-204610 GCA_045636405.1 Alloprevotella sp. | reverse complement strand
AAGGATGTAGCCGAGCGGTTGATACCTATAGTATATATATAGGGCTTTGCCAAGTCGGTAGTAACGAGTACGGGGAGAGTGGCGTGGCTCACGGCGTAAGCCAAGTCGTTGTAAACGCTCTGCATGGTGGCTACCTCTGCGGCGCACTGGTCTTGTGTAAGCGTAGCTGAGCCGTAAGCAGTTTCTGCCTTTTCAACAGCAGCGCCTGCAGCTTCCAACTTATCCTCGTTAATGTAGAGCGAGCCTTCATACTTGAAGATCTTCTTATCGTCCTTCACCTCGTAGCAAGCATCTACAAGCGCCTGAGTCTGGTCGATGATGGTGCGGAGAGCGGCCTTGTCTACATTTGAATCTGAAGCAGCCAAGAGAGCTTCGTACTGTGCTTGCAAAGCGGCTTTGGCAGCAGTCAGCTCGTCGACGGTGGTGGCGCTTGAGAGAACGGCTGCAGCTTCGTTTACTTCTTCAAAAGTGGCTAACAACAAGTTTGGAGTTACAGCCGTACCGGGATAAACGGTAGCTTCATTTTGGTAGCTTGTTACGATAGAGGTAAGGCCAAACTCTGACATGGCGAAGCAATAGACTTTACCAGAGAAGAGCGGCGTAACAGCGCCTCCTGCTGATTTTGCTACAGTAAAGCGCAAGCTCTTATACTGGCTGCCACAAGTTATCGCAGCAGACTCATAAGAAACTCCAGCACCGCCATTAGGTAAACCAGACTCCAAAGTGACAAGAGGAGTTTCACCAAACACTTTACCATCTTCACTACCATAAACTACGATGTTGGTGGGATAGGGATTACCACTATTACCATTACGGGTCACATAGTTGAACTTAAACTCGTCCACCTCATTGCCGTCTCCCAAGTCTACTTGGAGGAAGTGGAGTTCACTTACCTTATTAACTTCAAGAGCACTTTCCCATTGTGAGTGGAAGAAACCAATGTTGTCACCATCTACCAATTCTCCTATACCATCTCCGTCTTTCTTATCACTAGAGCAGTAAGCATTGTGGTCGGCGTTGGTAGAAAGATAGAAAGCACCGGTAGGATTATCCACTTGCAACTTAAGTTTGTTATCCTCTTTAACAGTTTTCTTTTCCACTGTACCGCAGTTGTCAATCAAAGTCTGTGTCTGAGCAATCATATCTTGCAATGCAGCTTGGGCAGTAGCGAGGTCGTCGTCTTCGCCTTCGCCACCTTCGCCTTCACCGCCACCAACGATGGTCTTGCTTGCCTCCAAAAGTTGATCGTACAGAGCTTGCAAGGCTGCTGTGGCGTCCTGCACCTCTTTGAGAGTAGCGTCTTCATTATTAAATATGCTGCTTTCTGCACTCTTCATATAATTATAAGTGGTGGTCAACATTTCGTCAGTTACTGCTGTTCCGGGATTTGCTGTTGCGACATAGCTTCCGGGAGTTGCAGGACGTATAAGTCCAAACTCTGACATAGTGAAGCAATAAACACCTGTAACGAGAGGTTGAACAATTGTTACTTTTGGATCGCCGGACTCTACAACTGTAAAGCGCAAATACTTATACTGAGTTCCACACTCTATTTCTGTAGATTCATAAGTAGCACCGGATTTATTAGGCAAATCAGAGTTCAATGTTGCAAGTGTAGTACTAAAGTCTGAACCATCTGTACTAGCAGACACAATCATCTTTGTAGGATAGGGATTACCACTATTACCATTACGGGTTACATAGCTGAACTTGAACTTGTCCATCTCATTGCCGTCGCCCAAGTCTACCTGGAGGAAGTGGGGTTCAGTTACCTTATTAGCAGGATCTGCACTTTCCCATTGTGAGTGGAAGTAGTTAGTTTCGGAATCGGTTGTTCCATCCACCAAATCGGCAAGGCCGCCACCGTCTTTCTTATCACTAGAGCAGTAAGCATTGTGGTCGGCGTTGGTAGAAAGATAGAAAGCACCGGAAGGATTGTATGTTTGCAGAGGATGCGGAATATCACCTGTTCCGGGTACGTAACCCACATTACCGCAGTTCTCAATCAAGGTATTTGTCTGAGAAAGAAGGATACCCAATGCTATCTTAGCATCGGCGAGCTCAGCAGCGTCGTCACCGTCATCATCGCCATCATCTCCGCCATCGCCTTCGCCTGGCAGGGCTTTGTTGGTTTGGAGGTCGGTAAGTTCTGCTTGCAGGGCTGCGATAGAAGTGTTCAGCTCGGCCTTTGTGGTAGCTGTCTCGAGGAGCACTTCGGCATCGTCCATTGCGCGGTAGGCTTCGGCTATCATGTCGGTGGTCACTGCGCCGTGGTCGGCAGTAAAGGTTACTTGATAGTCAGTATAGCCACCCATCACGTATTTCTCTACTGTGGCGAACGTGGCGATGTAGGCTTTTATCTCGGCAAGGAGGTTGCTGAGGTCTTCTTTCTCGGCAGTGATGTCTTCGCCTTGGTCGCCGCCGTCACCGCCGCTGCCACTTCCGCTACCACCTGTTACGAGGAAGCCGCCTTCGGCATATGACGATGAGGGGGTGGTGCAAGAGAGCGAGTAGACAATATCGCCTACCACTTCTACGCGGATGATACCGGGACGTACGTTGGTCTGGTACTTACCAAACTGCTCGCGCACCGTGGTCAAGTTGAGGTCGGGCATCGTCACTTGGCAGCTGCGGGCCCAAACATCTACATTCTCAGCAAGGGTGTATTCAAAGGTCTTGCCGTAGTCGTCTGACATGCGGATGTTTACTCGCTGCGTACCAAAGTAGTTAGAGTTTACGCGCCACGATACGGTCACTTTCTCGCCTGCTGCGTAAGATGACTTGCTGGGGTTGAGGCTTACGGTAAAGGGTTCGCCGTCTACGATGGTCACTTGGGTCTGGAAGGCGTCATAGTTGGAGTAGAAAGGATTGCTCTGCATCGCTGCCAACGTCATATTGTTAGCGGCGGGCAGGTCGTTCACCACGGCAACAAAGTTGTAGGTGCCGGCTGCAATCTCTGAAGTATTTGTACCCTCTACCGAGAGGAAGTAATCGCCGTCGTTGAACTCCAGCTCATACTGCGGGCGGAAGTCTACCACGTTGCTTTCCTGGGGAGCGAATGCATGAAACTTGGCTCCGTCCTCGTATTGCTGGAAGGCATAAGTGAGGCGGTCGCCGTTGGCATCTGTGGCAGGAATGGGCAGAGCGAAGCAAGCGCCCTTAGGCACATTGTAAGAAGTCTTCAAACCTGTGGCTGCAATCATAGGAGCGCTGTTGCTGCCGGGCACTACGCCGTACACGTAGTTGTTTCCGCCGTCGCTGCCCACCAACTGGGTACGTGTTGCGTCGGCATAGAAGGAGTGGTTCTTGCTGACCATCTCTGCGCGGATGGCTCTGAGAGATGCTACAGAGAAGAAAGCCTGCTGGCTGCCATAGCCCATGATGCTGGAACCAAAGCCCGGTTCGGTGGCTACACCTGCATCGTGAACGTGCTGAGCACCGAAGAGGTGACCCAACTCGTGGGCTACGATGGTTACACTCTCTGCTGCGTAGCCGCTACCTTTGGCTATCTTGCTATAAGCGCCGCTCAATGCAGACACACCGCTGTTGTCGAAATCGGCAGCAGGTGCAATCCACAGACCTACGTCGTAGGCGTCTTCGCCAATCAATGCGTTGGTCAACTCCGTACCATAAGATGGAGCGTTAATAGGATTATTATCTATCTCGTTGCGGCTGGAAGCAATCAAGCGAGCGTCTTCCACTACCTCGAAGCAGATGCCGAGGGGGAGATAGAGTTTGTTCAAGTAGGTCTCAGCCTCTTGCCAGAAAGCATATACCTGAGTGGCGCTGCTACCAAAGTAGCTTTGATAACTGCTCAGGGTGATGGGCAGGGCCAAGCGGTAGAAGCGCAACACGCCGTCGCCTTTTATAAAGTCGCCTGTCACGTCGGGCAGTGTCACTGCGGGGGGTGTGGTAGAGCCTGAAGAGAGGCGTGCAAAGTTGGCTGTGTAGGTCACGCCCTCTCTGAGCACTGTGGTGTAGGTAGATTCTGTGCTGACCACTTCGCCGTCGCCTGTGCTCTTCACAGAAAGGGCTGAGGCCGAAGCTACGTTCTTGGTCCAGTTCACAAAGTAATAGCCTAATTCAGGCTCAGCTTCCAAGGTGATTTCGCTTCCCAAAGGCAAGTTCTGAGTGCCGGTTGAGCCGTTCAATGTAACTGTGCCGCCACTAAGGTCTGAGCTTACTGCGGCTACGGGTACGTTCAGGTCGGTATCAAGAGACACATAGTTAATATATAGGTCGGTGGCTTCGGTAGCTACAAATTTGTAGGTGGTCTGGTTGCTGACAATAAGACCGCCGTTGCCATAGTTAGCACCCTTGGTCCAGTAAGCAAACTTAGTGTCTGAGCCTGCGGGTTCAGTACGCACCGTAACGATGCTACCTTGCTCCACGTTCATTGTAGTGGCTGTGCCGGTAGCTCCCACATATCGGTATCCTCCGCTACCTAAGGCGCGCACTCTTACCGTTGCCACTTTTGCAAAGTTAGCAGTATAGGTGCAGTAGCTTTGTGCGGTGGTGCTGAAGGTAGCTTCTGTGCTGACCACTTCGCTGTCCTTGGTCCAGTTTACAAAGTAGTAGCCGGACTGGGGCGTAGCTACGAGGGTGATTTTCTCTCCCACGGCGATGGTCACGGCGCTTGTGCCGTTGATGGTGGCTGTACCGCCTTTGGTAGCCTCTACGGCTATTTCCACATCGGCTGTGGCCACGGCTTCGCCAAAGTGGGCGGTGTAGGTATCAGCGCCTGTGATGGTCACTGTGGTAGTGGCGCTGCGTGAAACGAGCTCTTCGCCCTTGGTCCATTTCACAAAGACGTAGTCTGTGCTATTGGGCGTAGCCACGAGCGTAGCTTTCTGTCCTTCTTCCACTACGGCTACGCTGCTGCCGTTGATAGTGGCCGTACCCATCAAGTATGAGCTGGGCTCTACCGATACTACATGCGTGGGGCGATTGGGCTTCAGCATGAAGTAGGCCTTGTGGCTGTTCGAGTAGTTGCTGCTGGCATCGGGGGTCATATTGTCGAGCGTGAACCAGCCGTTGCCGGAGCCGCTCCAGCCCCAGTTGAAGTGATAGTAGTCGGCATCGGTATATCCGTCGCAAATAAAGACGTGGCGACCGCCACCCGTGGTGGTGGAAGAATAAGGAATGGGGCAGCCGGCATCAAGGCTTTCCTTGATATACTGCTTCCACGTTGTGTCGTCAGCCACAATGTCGCGGCCTGTTACATGGGCTTCGGCGGCGCCGGTGTTGCGGGGCGTTTCGCTCTTGTACTTAAAATAATTTACCAACGTGGTGGCCGATTCGTTACCTCCTGTTTCAGAGGTGCCGTATGCCACACCATTTGCATAGCCAAAGTCGCGCATCAAGGTGGCTACGGCTGCGGCCTGTGCTTCAGAGTAGGTACCTGAGTAGTTGGAGATCATGTTGTCCCAATCATACTCGTAGCCTATCTGGTGAGCTTCGCCGGTACCGGGGTGGTAAACAGTGCTGTTTTCAGCACATACGGGCCATTTGTGGTGGAACATCAGGATAGAATAGGCTGTGGGCACACATCCTGTAGCTGCCGATGCTCCGGTTGAGGTGAAGCAGAGGTTGTTGAACGGAGCACGCTGTCCCCAAGGGGCTGTGTTGAGGTTGACCACCACATTTCCTACAGGGGTAGCCGACTTTACGGAAACCGAAGGAGCTCCGCCGCGCACCGCCATCACTTGGGCGTCTACACCACCAAGGAAATCGGCCAGGCCGTCGGGCATATTTGCTACCTCGGGCAAAGAGTTTTCATACGAGTAGCCAATGACGCGGGCGTTGTCGCCATCGCCGGCCACGATTACAAAGCCTTGTCCCACTTCGGGCTCAAAGGCATAGAACGTAGGAGCTGCCGACGATGCAGAAAGCACATCGCGACTATCCCAACGACACTCCAGCGAAGTGGCTTTTGTACTGCGCACGCCTTTGGCGCCGCTCTGCACACGCTGACCTTGCTTGAAGAAACGCTCGGCAAGGGTCTGCGCTTGTTCCTTGGCTGTGGTTTGCGCCGACATGCCGGTGAGCACGAAGAACGCAAGGAGAACTAAGGTGGTTAACTTTTTCATTTATTGATTAGGGTTTAAAAATTTCTATTCCAACGAGCAAAGTTACTAACAATCTATGGTTTAACAAAAATTAAAGCGCTAAAAATGAGCGCCGTGGGCTATAATCGGAGGGCAGGAAACGATGGGCAAAGAGCCATGGGCTGCGAGAGACGAAAAACAGAGTATATTTTGGCCTTTGTAATTCTTTGATTTTCACCACCCTTTTTCGGGCTTCTCCTAGTAAGTTACTAAGACAATTGGGCTAATGCAGAGCTAAAAGAATCCCTCCCCTTTTAGGGGGTAGTTAGGAGAGGGCTTCTCCCTACTCTTTACTCTTTAAAGTAACACGGCGTGTTACAAGTTGTAACATGGCGTGTTACACTTCGTAACATAGGAAGTTACACATTGTAACATGGCTCGTTACAAAATTTTCTAAACGCCTGCGAACGCCGCCCTGCGGACCCCCTTTTCGAAAGTCTGATCTACGAAAAATTCCGCAAGACCTAGGAAAAATTTCTTAAGACCTAGTTTTTCCTAGGTCTGACTTTCGAAACGGCGGCTAATTATGGCCGGCGAACCCTGGGCTTGGGGCTGAAAAAAACATGACGGCTCCGAGGAGCAAGATGCCGCCTCCTAAGGAGGGAAGACGGGAGGGGATTTACATACAAAAAGAGGCCGCCTCCGATGTAGGAAGCGGCCTCTGAGGAATGAGGGAGTGTTTATCGTACGTACTTCTTCTTGCCATCGACAATGTAGATGCCGCCCTTGACGGGACGTTCTACGCGGCGTCCGCTGAGGTCGAAGATGGCGGCGGGCTTGCTGCCTGCTGCGGGAGCCTCGTCAATGCCGCTCACAATGTTGTCGGCATCTAACTCAATGCGGTTGCTGCTCACGAGGCGGAAGCGCTCGAAGGCCATACAAATCTTGTCGTTCATGTTGATTACGAGGCCGAGCGACACCTTGGTTTCTTCCTTCAAGGTGAAGTCGATGCTGTGGTTCATCACCTCCAGGCGGTTGCCTATCTCGCCATATGCCAATGCCTCTCTGAGGCGGTTGGTGTTGGGCAATCCTTCGCCTTCGGCCACTACGATGTAGGAGTTTCCGGGCTGGCCTTCCCACTTGCCGTAATGGGCCTGGAAGGTGTAGCCGCCGGCTGGCAGGGTAATGGTTTGGTATACCTTGTGGTTTTCGAGCGTAGAGAAGTTGTCCCAGAGGGTGGTGACGGTGAAGAAGCTGTCTTTCTCCTTGTCTACGTGGGCTCCGGTGGTGATGCCGCCGGCCAGGGTTTGTCCTTCAAGGGTCCAGTCGGCCAAACCTACAAAGCGGCTGGCATTGTTGGAGTTGACGGTCTTACCGGTGTTCTCGAAGGGTGCCTGCCAGTTTTGGAGATATTGGTCGGTTACATCTACCGAGCTTGAGCCTTTGAAGTTGAGGCAGAACACGCCCTTAGACAATCCCCAGGCATCGCCGTCGGGGCCGAAGCCCTTGCGCACGGCGTCGTTGCCGTTGGAGGTGGCGTCGGTCACATTGCCACCGCTTTGGTTGAAGCGGTAATAGAGGCGGAGGTCATCGTATGCCTCGGCTTCGGCCACGTTTTCGATGGGCTCGTTGGCATAGGCCTGGAGGAGCTCGACGGACAACTCGGTGCCCCACACGCGGAACTCGTCAATCTGTCCCTTCATCGGTGCGTCGGCCGTACCGATGGTGAAGCTGCTGAGGTTGTCGATGGCATAGGTTTTAACAAACTTGCTGCACACGAGCTGGCAGTCGCGGTAGAAGTTCAGCTTGCCATTGTTGAAGGTGATGGCGTAGTGGTGCCACTGACCGGGGATGATGATGTTGTCGTCGGAGAAGACTGACGAGCCACCAACGGCTACGCGGAAGCCCTTGCCCTCGGTGCCCATGATGTGGAGCGAGGAGTTGTCCTGACCGATGCCGCAGAAGTTGGAAGAGGTTTGTGTGGCCGACATCCACCAGTCGATGGTGAAGGTGCGGAGCCCGTTCTCCAGAGGAACGTTGGTGACGCTCAAGCTGGGGTTGGCCGAGCCGGTAAAGTTCAAGCCGTTCTTGCTGTCGGCATTGCAAACGATGAGGGCACGCTCCAGCGATGCGCGGGAGCTTCCTGCACCATTGGATACCTCGAGCACGGCATCGTAAACACCGGGTTCGGTGGGCGTAAATGAGGAGTTCTGTCCGTTGATAATCACCTCGGCGGCCGGACTCAAGAGCGACCATTTCCACTGGTTGGGTCCGCGCTTACTGAGGTCTTTCAGATAAGTAGTTTCGCCCTTTACTACGACCATCGGCGTAATCTCGAAGGCCGCCTCGGGAGCTACCTCGGAGACAGAAACCGTTTGCTTCTTCTGTGCGGAGCGTCCGTCGGGCGCTGTTACCTTCAGGGTGATGGTGTATTGGCCTTGGTGTTGATATGTGGCCGATGTGTTGACAGCTGTACTGGTCTCCTTGTCGGCGCCGGGCATGCTCCATTCGTAGAGATAGCCCATCAAGGGGGTCTTCACCAAGCAGGAAACGGGCTCGCCGCCGGGCACTACGGTTGAAGAGAGGGTGAAGGTGGCGTCGGGGGCTGGCATGGACGACACTTTCACGGTGAGGGTGGCGGAGATTTCCTCGCCTTCGCCGTTGCGACCCACTACGCTCACCGTGTGATTACCGGCTCTGCCGAAGGTGAGTGTGGGCGACTTCACGGTGAGGCCTTCTACTCCGGCGTCGGGAGCTGTCCATGTGAGGCTTTGTATGTCGCTGGAGCAGGTAACAGAGAAGCGCGCGGGGATGCCGGCTTTTACCTCGCCGGGATTGTTGATGGTGACGAAGGAGTTGTCCACCGATGTGTTCAAAGAGGGACGTGCACTCACTGCCGAAGAGTAGTTCTTGTTGATAAACGGCGCGTGGTTCTTGCCCACATGGTCGCGCAGCTTCACCACTCCGTCTTCGGTGATGATGTCGCCTTTGTAGTACACCAAAAGGTCTTCGGGCAACGCAGCATCGCCAAACTCGCGGTTCTTATATTCGTTGATCTCGGCCGCGGTACGTGCGGTTTTCCAAACACGTATCTCGTCCATGTTGGCATGTAGATAGTTGTGGGAAGCGTCGCCTTTTTTAGGGAAGGTAAGGTCGCCGAATCCGCCGATGCCGGAGTATCCGCTGGAGGTAACAGAGCCTGCTACCTTTCCGTCTATATAGGCTGTCATCTGATTGCCGTCTACCACGATGGCAACGTGTTTCCAGGTGTTCACCTTGAGTGTGCCGGCAGCCGTATTGAGGCGGTCGCTGGTATTCCATCCTGCGGTCAAAGCACCATTGGCATTGGCGTGAATCATAAACTCGCCCCAGCCCGGACCTGCGCTCTGGTTCCAGTCGGAGAGGCTCAGCGGAACCATCCAGTATTCGATGGTGGTCTTTTCGTACTTATCGGCGTACACATTGGGGATGGTAAAGCCTGACGTGTTGAACTTGACAACGCGCTGTGCTGTGGCTGCGGGTGCGGCAACGGAGATGCGCTTTGTCTCGCGCTCGCCGTAGAGGGCGCTCACGGCAAATACTTTTCCGTCGGGCTTTGTCAGTGTGTAAGAAGTGGTGGTGGCTGGAAGGGTGGCAAGGAGTTTTTCACCATTGTAAACATTGTAGCCTGTCAGGGTGTTGGCAGATTTGATGGGCGCCATCCAGCTGAACACATCGCCATTGATGGCAGCATTCTGTGGAGCGTGGAGCATCTCGCCATGAACCACTACGGAGATGATGGTCTTGCCGCCGGCGTTCTTGATGTCTACGCCTTTGGGGTCGATGGTGAAGGGATATTCGATGCCGTTTTCGTAGTCGATGATAGAGGCTTCGTAAATCTTACCGTTACCCTTGGCCCAGGCCTTGGTCTGTACGATGAAGAAGAACTTGAGGGGCTCGCCTTTGTAGAAGTTGGCGGCGAGGTCGGTCAAGTCGTATCCAAACTCCATAGGCTCTGTGTGCAACTTGCCGTCGGCCCAGCGTCCGAGCATAGGAACTTCGGGTGCAGGATTGGTGTTACCGTAGTTTCCGTCGCCGGCATATTTAAAGTGCTCAAAGGCGGTTACAAGTTCGGGAGCATCGGCCTCTACGTCGGAGGAGATACCTGCGCTGAGGAACAACTCGCTACGGCGTGAGTAGTCCATCTTGAGCTTGATGGTGCAGAGGGGTTTGTAGTTCTTGCGAACGGTGTAGATTTCCGGATACCACCAGTCGCCTGAGAAGGAGCCGTCGGCATGGGAGTAGGAGCCTGCGTAGGCATAGGGACAGTAGATGAAGCCTTGGTTGCCCCACCATGTGCCCCAGGAGTTAACGAGAATCCAGGCGCCCACTTCGTCGTGAGCCTTCTCGCCGTACACGCCGTTCTTGTTGAGGTCGAATTCGATGCGGTCGTCATAACCTACGATGGTCATGGCGTGGTCCACTTGTGTTCCCCAGGCGCCTACGTAGTATTTTCCCTTCACGCCAATCTCGTCGTTGGTAGGCGTGCTGGGAATTTTCTTATAATAGTCGCCACCGGAGCTTGCCAGTCCGATGCCCACCAAACCTCCAGAGTGGAAGTCGGGGTCGCCGTTGTGGTTCCACAAATAGTTTTTCACCGCCTCGCGTCCGGCTTCGGTGCCTACACTCATGGGGAAGTTGCTGGGCTTCTCCATGCGGTTCTGCATAGCGGCATACCATTTGTCGTAGCCTTGCATCCAGCCGAAGTCGTTCTGCGAGCAGTCTTGGTTACCGAACAGGCTGGAGTAGGTCTGTCCGCCATAGATGGCAGCGCTGGGCACACCTATCTTGGTTACAAATTCGTCCTTGCCGGAGTTACCGTTGGTCAAGAGCCAAACGAAGTGAGAGGGATAGTAGTTCTCAGGCTGTTTTCCGTTGAGGTTGCGGAAACTGTTCAGCTCGTGGGTGAACATGTAGCAGATGCGCGATGCCGAGCCGCAAGAACCGCCGTCCTGGTTGAACACGGGCGGGAAGTGCATGGTCTCAGCATTGTTTACATAGGCAGGGCGTTTTTCCACATTGCCGGCGCTGTTGTAAACGCTGCGCACAGTCATGAGCTCAGGGTTCGGATTGTTCACCGGCGCATAGTCTGTGTATTTTTTCTTGTTCACATTTTGTGCTTCGACACTAAGGGGCAGTGCCAAAGCGCATAGGAGCAGAAAGCTCAAATACTTTTTCATATTTATATAGGTTTGGGTTATGCTTGCAAAGATATGTATTTTCTTCTTGACTGAGAGCCGCTTAATGTTATTTTTCTTAAAAAGAAAACACAGGGGTACGGCGCCGCTCGCTTGCCGATGCTGACAAACACACTACGAGCCACCTCCGATGCAGGAAGTGGCTCGCGGTTTTTGTAACACGCCGTGTTACCATGAGTAACATGGGAAGTTACAATCTGTAACATGGCTCGTTACACCGAGTAACATGGCTCGTTACAAATTCTTTCTCTTATCTTTTTTTGCAAGAGGGGGACGGAGCTAATAGAGAATCACGCCGCAGGGATGGATGCCAGCCTCAAATTGGTGGAGCAACTTGCCGTTGGCATCGTAGCGGTAGAGCAGGCCGCTCTTGTCGTAGTCCATCGGACCGCGGTCGGCGCAGACGTAGAGGTCGCCGCTCTCGGCATCTACCTGGATGCTGACGGGCGATGCGGGGTTTTCTTCCTGGTCAAAGAGGGGGGCTTTCACCACATTGCCGGTGCGGGTGTCGATGGCCGAGGAGGTCACGGCGGCGGTGTTGTTCACATAGTCGCTCTGCACGGTAAGGGCATAGAGCACGGAGTGGCCCACGGCCATGAACGAGGCCGTAGCAAAGGCGGGCGTCACCTCTTGCGTGAGGGGATTTACCTTTTGCACCTCGGGCTGCACGTCGGCGTAGTTGCCGCGGCAGAGCACGAAGATGTTGCCGTGGGCGTCTTTCTCCACCTGACCGGGATTGAGGCCTACGGGAATGTCGCCTGTGTGGGTGAAACTTTTAAGGTCCACCACGGCCAGGCGCTTGCCGTTCCGGTAGTTGTTGTCGTAGTTGTAGCCGTCGGATATGGCGACGTAGAGCTTACCACCCAGCGTGGTCATACCAAAGGGATTGGGCCCTACGGCAATGCGTTTGTCGATGGTCAAAACGGCGGTGTCGAGGCGACTCACATGGCCGTCGTTGTTGCTCACAAAGACATAGCCCTTGTCGGCGCAGAGCGCCTCGGGGGCAGTGGTCTGAATGCCGGCGATGATGGAGAGCGTGTAGCGATTGAGCACCCACACCAGATTGGAGCCGAACACGGGCACGTAGATTTTACTGCCGTAGGCGATGCCGCCCTGCGGAGTGTCGCCCAGGCTCTGTCCGTTTTTCTCGGAAAAATAGTCGCGATAGTAGGATGTGGGCAGGCCCGAGGCTTCGGTCGATACAATCACGCGGTCCATATCTCCGGCGATGCCGCTATAGATGTTTCCTTGATTCACCACATAGAAGCGCGCCTCCACCAAACCAAATTCTCCGTCGCCGCTTCCGCCGCCACCGCCGGGGCCGTTGTCATCGTCCGAACAAGCCGCCAGCACAAGCATGGCAGCCAAAGCAAAAGTTGCTAACCTAAAGATTTTCATAGCTGTAAAGTTTTAGGGGATAATGGATAGATGAAAAATTTAGAAATTCACTTTGAGGGACAATTTATAGGCGCGGCCGGGCATGGGGTAGCGGCGCACTATCTCATATTGCTTATCGAAGGCGTTGAGCAAGTCGGCGCGAGCCTCCCAATGAAGACCTGCCAGTTGCCATTGTTTATACACGCCGGCGCCGGCCTCTACATAGCCCGGCAAACGGGTGGAGCGGAGATGCTCGTTGGTGCTCCAGCGCTCGGAGCAGTAGGCCAGGCGCACCACAAAGTTGACCCACGGATTCTCGTAGGCCACGGAGGCTCCGCCGCTATGGCGCGGCATGTAGGCGGGTTGTTTGCCGTAGCCCACGGAGCCGCGGGCGGTGCGGTCTTCGGCATGTTGCAACGTGTAGTTGGTCTGGAAAATCAGGTCATGACCTTTTGCCACCTCGCAATGGCTTTGCAGCGTGGCGTCGAGACCATAAATATCTACGCGCCCCATATTGGCGGTGCGCCACACAAAGAGATTGTAGGGCACACTGGTGATGCGGTCGGTCACACGGTTGGCGTAGGCATCGAGTGTAAAGGCGAGTTGCTTCCACCAAGCAGCAGGGCGTGCCTGCATGGTCAGTCCGAGGTTCAGTTGCCTTGTCTTTTCGGGCTTCAGGTTCTGCTCGCCGAGGTGGTAAAAGTAGGCTTCGGTGAAGGTGGGCATGCGGAACATTTCTTTGTAGCCCAGGCGTCCGTGGACCGCTACTCTCCTCCCCTCTGCGCCTTTTCGCTCTGCCAGGAGAATGGCGAGCGATGCCTCGGGCGAAAAGCGGTGGGTGGTGGTGGCTTCGCCTTGTGGCGCAGTGGTCTTCTCGCGATGCAGGTCGGCCACAAGGCGTGCCGTGGCATTAAGGCGGCGGTGGCGATAGCGCAGGGAGAGACTCTGCAAAAGACTGTGGCGCACAGGTTCTTGGTCGGTGGCGAGATTGCTTTGTAGTGCGGCGAAGGCATAGTCAGCGGCGTAGGCCCACTGAACTCCGGCAAGGCGGCCGGCCACTCCTGCGGTGGCGTAGGCCTCTTGCTGCCAATAGTTCTGCCTAAGTGCGCCACCGGGATATTGCTCGTCGAGGTCGGCATACTTGCTCTCTTGCCAGTGGTACTTAGCGGCGGCATAGGCCTCCACCCTCTCCCACTTCTGCGCCCATCGCGTTTGCACAAAGGCGGTCTGTTCGTTGAGGCGCTCGTGGTTTTCGTTGGTGTAGAGAATCACCTGGCCCGGCAGAAGGCGGCGGTTGTTATAGTAGTAGGCCTTGGCGCTCCACGATCCGTTGCCTGCGGTGGTGCCTGTAAAGTTGAGTTCACCTGTCCAGGCTTGCATCTTGCTGTTGGTGCGTCGTTCGCGGTGGGTGGCCACTCCGTTTTCCACGGTGAAGGGATAGTTGTTCAAGCCATAGTAGAAATCGGCGGCGGCCGAAACGCCGGCGCGCTTGCCGAGGCTGTGTGTCAAAAGGAGGGAGGGGTTGTAGGTGGAGAAGGAGGCTTGGCGCAGAGCGGCATAACCATGCAGGCCTTTGCGGTCGTAATGGGGTTGCAGGGAGGTGAGCGAGAGGGTGGCGGCACCCAAATTGCGCACGGGGCAGAGCAGCTCTTCCTGTCCACCCACTTGGAGCGCCATGCTCTGCAAGCGGTCGGTAGAGAAGCGGCCCAGGTCTATCTGTCCCTGACGGCTGTCGGCGAGCGCCAGACCATCGTAGGCCACCACCGTATGGGCGGCTCCGAGTCCACGCACGGATACGGTTTTCAAGCCGCCGGCTCCGCCGTAGTCGCGGAGGTTCACGCCGGCCATGCGACGCAGGGCGTCGCTCATGCCGGTAATGCCGAGGCGGTGGAAGGAGGCGGTGTCCATCGTCTGCGTGGCGATGGCCGAAGAGGGGGCGCTACGGAGCGAACGGGCGGTCACCACGGCATAGTCCAAGGTGTCGCGCAGCGTTCCTACAGTTTGGGCCTGCAAACTGAGAGCCGTATAAACCAAACAGACAGCCACACCTAAAAAACGGTGGGCAGCACAGTGGCTTTTGTGCATCATGTAAAAATAAAATTTTGTACAGACAGACTCTTCCTCGAGAGCGATTGTCCGACAGAGTTAGACTTTAACGGCAGGTCTTCTGGCTCGTCCTCTCTCAAACGCCTTCCCGCGCCGGGCGCAGTGGCTCTTGTGTTTGAGAAAAAGAAAGGACATACAGCAGCGGGACTGCACGGGATTCTCACCCGTTTCCCTTTTCATCGCACCGTGGAGGGGTGCGAAACCGTTGTGGGGGCAAAGATAGAACTTTTTGTTTTAGCGAAGAATTTTTTACAACATTTTTTCTAACGCATCGCCCATGACTCACCGCCCATCATTAGCGGCCGTTTCGAAAGTCAGACTTAGGAAAAACTAGGTCTTAGAAAATTTTTCCTAGGTCTTGCGGAATTTTTCGTAGATCAGACTTTCGAAAACGGGGTCCGCAGGGCCGTATTCTTAGGCGTTTTCTAGGAGAAGCCCCCTCCTAACCTCCCCCTAAAAGGAGAGGGATTCTTCTACCGCTGCATTACCCCTGTTTTCTTAATAGCTTTTTAGGAGAAGCCCGAAAATGGGTGTTGAAAATCAAGCGATTGAAAAGGCTAAAAAATGGTTCTTTTCTCGCTGCTCACAGCTCATGGGCGAAAACAAAAAAAGTTGGAGGCCTCATCCAAGCGGAGAGCCTCCAAAATATGTAGTTCAAAAAAGGGCGACGAACTATCAGAACTTCAAGTCGTAGAGCACCTGGTGGCGCTTCTGAAAGCGCAGCCAGAAGCGGCGACGGGCGCGCATCACGTGTTTCTCACACTCGGCAGGGTCGTAACCACGGGCAAGGGCATACTCCTTGGCCAGGAATTTGAACCACTCGGGCTGGCCCCACAGACGGGCGAAGTTGGCACAGCCGCGAGCCAGGCTAACAGGGCCGAAGTACATGCGGTTGGTGTCGACCAAAGAAAAGCGCCACTCGCCGTTCACTCGGTCGAAGAGTACATTGCCGGGCGAATAGTCGAGGTGGAGAATGTCGGCGCGGTGAAGGCCGGCGGTGAAGCGGGCAAAGGCCCGGGATATCTCGCACAACTCGGGGGTGAGCTCGGCATTACCAAACTCGTAGAACCTGCGGCTATAGGGACACTGCAGGCTGATGAAGTAGCTCACGTCAATCAGTCCGCCACGGCGCAACTCTACATAGGCCACGGGCATGGGGGTTTCGAAGCCGGCCTCGATGATGCGCTGCGGATAGTGGTAGGCGCGGAGGCCTTTCGGAGCACGCAAGAAACTATACACAAAGCGGTTGAAGAGATTGGGGCGGCAGTATTGTTTTACGTTCAGCTCCAAGTCGCCCACGCGAAACACGCGGATGCTGTTGCGGCCTTTGTAGATTTCCTTGCCCTGGGAAAAATTTTGGTGGATGGTCTCTACAAAAGTGCGCAGCGACTCGTAGTGGGGGTGGAGAATGATTTTCATATTCAGAAAGGGGAATCAGAGTTGTGAAATGGCTTGGTAGAGGTCGCGGTGGTGGGCGGCATCGCCCCAGAACTGCTCGGTGATCCACTGGCGCTGGGGTAACTCAAAGTGCGCCTTGGCGGCTATCAGACGAAGCAGTTCCTCGAAGTTGTAGGCCCTCTGTCCGGGGGTGTACTCATCGAAGTCGAAAGCCAGGTCGCGGTCCTCGGTTACATATTCCTCATAGTCGAAGGGGAAGAGCAATATTTCCTTCTCGGGCATCAGGAGATAGTCGTAGTAGATGCTGCTATAGTCTGTCACCAACACGTCTGTGAAAGGCAGCAACGGATAGATGTCCATGCGGCTATCGAGAAAGATGATGTGGGGATAGGCTGCCGTGTCGATAGAAAGTTTGGTCAGCGGGTGGAGCTTGAAGAGGAACAAGGCGTTGTTCCTTGCCAAAGCCTCCTCAAGGCGGGCGAGGTCAAAGCCGGCTTGCTTGATAAAATCTTTCTTACTGCCACGCCACGTAGGCATATATATATATGTACGCGCGTGAGATTGCAATCGCTTTGCCAAAGCTACGGCCTCGTCGCCCTCTATGCGCTGCATGTGGGAGAGCAGTGCTTCCTTGCCGAACTTGAAGATGTCGCAACGCGGATAGCTGCTTTCCACGCAACGGCTCTCGGGGATGCGGAAACACTCGGCAAAGTGCTTCGTCATCAAAGGGGCGGTGGAGAGGAAAAGGTGAGGGCGAACATAGTTGACGGGGTGGCGCAAGTAGCTCAACACGGGCACTTCGCGCGGGGCATTACTGATTTTGTGCTCCACGTTCTTGATGCCGACACCGTGCCAGAGATTCACGAGCTTGGCTCCGCCGTAAGTCCAGGCGTTGAGGGCAGAGACGCGGATGTCGTAGACGTAAACGCCGGCAGTCAGAAGGTGATACAATCCTTTAGGGCTGGCGGGGTGATAAGCCTTGAAACCCAAGCGACGAACGGCGACAAGGCTCTTACGGTTCTTGGAAATCCAGTAGCAGTTTTCTTTTTTCAACTGCAACTTGGCATGGAGAAAAAAGTACTTGGTGTTGTTGTTGAAACCCTTGGCATTGCCCACCAACCATTTATCTTTTTGGCGCGGCACAAGGTAGGAGATGCCCAGGAAGATATGCAGGAAAGCATTGCCAAGGACCTTGAGAAAATATTTGAGGTTGTACTGCGTGCGGCGAGCCATATTCTTATTTTTTAGAAGGGAACAATGTTTCGCAGAGCGCCAGCGCTTGCTCGATGGTATCGTCCATGTCGGCATAGACGTATGCGCCGAGGCGGCCACCAAACACTACGCGCTCTTCGGCATCGGCCAGACGGCGGTAGGCTTGATAGAGACTCTTGTTGCGCTCATCGTTGATGGGATAGTAAGGCTCTTTGCCTTCCTCGAAGCTATCGGGAAACTCGTAGGTAACTACCGTGGTGGGCGACTGCGTACCTTCAAAATGTTTGTGCTCAATGACGCGGGTGTAGGGAACTTCGCGCTCGCAGTAGTTGATAACGGCGTTTCCCTGGAAGTCTTCTTCTTGCAAATGCTTGTGCTCAAAGCGCAAGCTGCGATAGTCCAAGCGACCGAGCGTAAAGCCAAAATACTCGTCGATGCGACCTGTGTAAACGATGTGCTCTGCCAGTTCGCCCAAGTGGCGCTGCTGGCAAAAATCGGTATTCAGGCGAACCTCCACACCATCGAGCAGTGCGTCGATGAGCTTGTTGTAGCCGCCGATGGGAATACCTTGGTAGCGGTCGTTGAAGTAATTGTTGTCGAAGGTAAAGCGGAAGGGGATGCGGCGAATGATGAAGGCCGGCAACTCAGTGGCTGAGCGCCCCCATTGCTTCTCCGTGTAGCCTTTGATAAGGCGCTCGTAGATGTCGCGGCCACAGAGTTTCAAGGCTTGCTCTTCAAGATTGGCCGGCTCAATATCTGCGTAGTGGCTGCGCTGCTCTTCTATCTTGCGGCGGGCTTCCGAGGGAGTGCGCACGCCCCAAAGTTGATAGAAGGTGTTCATGTTGAAAGGCAGGTTGTAGAGTCGGCCGTCGTAGAGCGCCATGGGGGAGTTGGTGAAGCGGTTGAACGCTACGAAGCTATTGACATAATCCCACACGGCCTTATTGTCGGTGTGGAAGATGTGGGCGCCATACTCGTGGACGTTGATGCCGTCTACTTCCCTGCAATAGAGATTGCCGCCGGTGTGGGTGCGTTTGTCCACCACCAAACAACGATAGCCGCGGGCCTTAGCTTCGTGGGCTATGACGGCGCCAAAAAGTCCGGCGCCAACGATAAGAAAGTCGTAGGGCTTACTCATACTTCTTCATCTCAAAATAATCGTCGGCCTTCTCCAAGGCTTGTTTTACGAAGTAGCCTCCTGCTAGGCGGCGGGCCATTTCCTGTGCATTTTTGCGCAAGGTGGCATAGTCTTCCTCAGCGAGGTTTTCGAGGCGGCTATCGAGTTCGCTCAACGAGGCCACTACCAGGCCTACGGCGTGGGCTTCCACAAAGGGCGCCATAGCTGCTTCGCGCCACACGATCACAGGTATGCCGGCGCGCAGATAGAAAGAGGTCTTGTGGGGATTGTTTATTTTCAAATACTCGCCCCAGGCGCCATCGCAGGCATCGAGCGAGCCGCCGTCCCACACCAGTCCGAAGTCGGCCTCGGCTTGTGCGATAAATTCTTCCGAGGGCAGGTAGCCGCGATAGTCCACTCGCTTCCAGTGG
This sequence comes from Alloprevotella sp., assembly GCA_045636405.1. Classification (GTDB taxonomy): domain Bacteria; phylum Bacteroidota; class Bacteroidia; order Bacteroidales; family Bacteroidaceae; genus Alloprevotella. Next base: position 185,685 of record JAZTXL010000035.1, on the reverse strand, counting down.
GAGGCTTCGTCGGTGTCGAGTCCGTTGCCGTAGAGCGAGAGGGTGTAATGGTGGATGGTGGGGTCGAGGTGGTAGAGAAACTTGCTGCGTCCGCGTGCCAAGCCGCCGGCGTAGACTACGGAGTAGGGCTGATGGGGCGCGGCGGGGGCGGTGTTGTTTTTCTCGGAGATATAGTCGAAGATTTCGAGGCTGTGGATAGGCATTTTGCAACCGCTTTTGCGGAGGTGGGCCTTCATGCTTTCGTTGTGGCAGACCAGAAAGTCGGTGTGCGAGAGGCGTACGGCTTCTTGCTCGGCCGTAAGGCGTTTGCGGCGGAAGGCGCCCAGGTCGTGGATGATGGTCACCACTTTTGCGCCTCGCATATGGGCAAGCACACAGAGCAAGGTGTAGAATTTCTTCAAAGGATATTGCAACACAAGGACATCGCCTTCGTGCAAGCAGAAAGGTGCTTTCAGTACTCCACAAAGGTTGAGCAGGAAGGAGAGTACCATGTTTTTATAGTGCGTCTGCTTAAGGCCTACGTTCTTATAGCCTTCGCGCTGCATGATCAGCTCAATGTCGGACTTGGCTTTATTGCCGGCGCTCGTCAAGTTGCGATAATTGTGTGAGAGATAGCAGAACATTTCTTGTCAGTTTCTTTATTTGTTTCCTACGGCTGCCAGAATCAAGCGCTCGCAATACTCGGCCTCCACGCCACGCTCGGCGGCATACGTCTCGGCCAGGAGTTTGAAGAATGTTTTATCGCCGGTGAGTTGTGCCAGGTTGGCGCATCCTTTCTCCACACTGATGGGCGAGCCGTGCTTCATGCTGTTGGTGTCGATGAGCGAGAAGCGATAGCGGCCGTTCACTTGGTCATAAAGGATATTGTCCGACGAGAAATCTCTGTGCATGAAGCCCCTGCTATGAAGGCGGGCGGCGTAGCGTGCAAACTGTCGCACCACTTCTTCGCGCTCTGCTTGCTGATGTTGTTGGAGCATGCCCATGTTGTACTTGTAATGGGAGTGCAGACAAACAAAGTAGGTGGTGCTCTTCAAGAATCCGTGGCGAAACTGTACAAAGGCGATTGGCTCGGGGCTTTCGAAGCCGCGCTCGCGAAGGAGCCAGGGCAACTTGTAAGCTCGCTCGCCCTTGCTAGCCTTATAAAGGCGACACGCCACACGTCCGCGCAGAGAGGGGGGAGCATAGCGCTTCACGCAGAGCGTCAGTCCGTCCACCTTCAAGGTGCAAATCACATTGCGCCCGCGGTGTATTTCCTGTCCGTCGCGTTCAAAGTGTTCCTCCAAGCGAAGCAAGTAGTCGCGCAGATGTTCGTATTTGGGATTCAGAATGATTTTCATGGTAGAGGTAAAAGATTTGTAAAAATATCTGTGCCCGCATGGCACTAGGTTAGTGCAAACTTACAAAAATATTTCGGCTACGAATATAAAATGGCTCCGAAAATGAAACCACCGGGCATAAAAAAAGGGATACCGCTGTATCCCAACCTTGTTAACCTTAAATCTAATACTATGAAAAACACGATGCAAAGATACGGACATTTTTATTTTCTGCAAGCATTTGGATAAAAAAAATCGCTTTTGTAATAAAATTTTTAGATTATTCTTTCATTTTGTAAGACAGGCTTATCATTTTGATAACATTTTACAAAAACAGCACTCGTAAGCTGCTACAAACTACGGGCAGACAGAGCGTCGTATTTTGTCGGTGAACAAGCCCCGGGCTTTGGCTTTTCAGAAAAAACAGATGTGGCAGAGTAGTTTTGCCAAAGGGCACAGCCTTTTATATATCTTTTCTGTATCTTTGCAAGCATGAATCCGCACAGCCTTCCTCAGATAGCCATTGTCTCGCCCAACACCTTGGCGTGCCTGGGCCTCTCGGGCATCATCCGTAGCATGATGCCGCAGGCCGAAGTGAGCATCTATGCTTCGCTCGAGGATTTAAAGGCTGCCGACGCGGGCCTTTTCTTCCACTACTTCATCGACGTATCGGTGCTGATGGAGGATGCGGCTTATTTTATGGAGCGCCGCCGCAAAACGATAGTGCTGCTCCACGGCAAAGAAAGCGCCCACCTGCCGCAGGGCCTTCACACGCTCAATGTCCACCAGGACGAGCAGCAACTGGTGCGCTCCTTCCTGCGCCTGGCTCAGACCTCGCACGGCGGACATCCTCCCGTGGCGATGGGCGAAAGCCTGCCGAAGCCCCAGCTCACTCCGCGCGAGGTGGAGGTGTTGCGCCTCATCGTGGCGGGTCTCATCAACAAAGAAATAGCAGCGCGCCTCAACGTGGGACTGACCACCATCATCTCCCACCGCAAGAACCTGACGGAGAAACTTGGCATCAAGAACGTGTCGGGGCTCACCATCTACGCCGTGACCAACGGTATCATCCGCGCCGAAGACATCTGAGAAACATTACCCACACATTATATTATATATAGCATTATGAAGAAAGCCGACCTCGCCCTTCTCGAACAAGAGGGCGTTTTCCAATTGATAGGCCGTGAGTGGATGCTCGTCACCGCCGGCTCGCCCGAGAAATTCAACACCATGACAGCCTCGTGGGGAGGCTTGGGATGGTTGTGGAACAAGCCCGTGGCCTTTGTCTTTGTGCGCCCCGAGCGCCACACCTACGGCTTCATCGAAGCAGAAGAGCGCATCTCGCTCAGCTTCCTTGGCGAGGAGCACCGCGACATCTTGAACTTCTGCGGCACCAAGTCGGGCCGCGACTGCGACAAGGCGGCAGCCACCGGACTGCGCCCTATGGCCACCGAAGAGGGCAGCACCGGTTTTGAGCAAGCTCGCCTCACGGTGGTGGGCCGCAAACTCTTCAAGGCAGAAATGAACGAGGCAAACTTTCTGGACAAGGAAGTGCTCGCACGATGGTACAACGACCAGCCCGGCGGCTCGCTCCACTGCGTTTATGTGGTAGAAATTGAAGCCGTATATACCGCCTGATTTTTAGTAAACCATTTTACAAAGCTCATAGCTCAAGGTTGTTTTTGAGGCAATAAAAAGTAGGTGGGTTGAGGGATTGAGAAACAAAAAAATCCCCCCGATTTTCTACCCCTCATTCCTTACCGTTTCGAAAGTCTGATCTAGGAAAAACTAGGTCTTGAGAAATTTTTCCTAGGTCTTAAGAAATTTTTCGCAGATCAGACTTTCGAAACGGCACAAAACAACCACTGATTCTCAGACACTTACAAAGTAACATTTTTAGGCTGAACGGCAGCGGAAGAAAGCGGGGGAAAGATTTTTTGATTCGCCCTCATTTTCTAAAAGTTAAATGCTGCCTTTATTTTCAAAAAATAGTCTTACCTTTGTCCGCATAAAAAGTTGCGGAGCAATGGTTGCTCCCACAGAGAAGTTGACCACAACATGGACTGGCTACGCGAAACGCTCCTCACCCCTTCTGCCATTCAGGCAGTTATTATCATCTGTCTTATCTGCGCCCTCGGCCTTTCGCTGGGCAAGCTCCGCTTCCGCGGCGTGAGCCTCGGCGTCACCTACGTCTTTTTCATCGGCATCATAGCCGGCGCTTGCGGTCTGCGCATCGACCACCAGATGCTCGGCTATGCCGAGAGCTTCGGTCTGGTGCTCTTTGTCTACACCCTCGGTCTGCAAGTAGGTCCCGGTTTCATGAGCATGTTCCGCAAAGGCGGTATGGAACTGAACGGCCTGGCCATCGGCGTCATCCTGCTGGGCACCCTGCTCTCCATGGGAGTGGTCTGGGCGGGCTATGTACCCCTGGCCGACATGATGGGAGTGCTCTGCGGCGCCACCACCAACACCCCGGCACTCGGTGCCGCCCAGCAAGCGCTCAAACAGCTGGGCGAACCTTCCAGCAGCGCCGCCCTGAGTTGCGCCGTGACCTATCCGCTCGGCATGGTGGGCGTTATCATCGCCCTGATACTGATGAAGGGCTGGCTCATACGGAGAGAAAACAAAGCCGAAGCCAACGGCAACGAAGACCAAGCCTACATCGTCTCCTTCAGCATTTGCAACCCCGCCATCTTCCATAAAGACATTCATACAGCAGCCTTGGTGGACAACTCCAAGTTTGTCATCAGTCGCCTGTGGCGCAACGGAAAAGTAATCCTGCCCACCGCCGAAACACTGCTCGAAGAGGGCGACCGCATCCTCGTTATCACCCAGGAAAAGTTTGTGGACCAGCTCACCATCTTCTTTGGAAAGCTCGACGAGACCGACTGGAACAATAAAAACATAGACTGGAACGCGCTCGACTCTAACCTCGTGTCGCAACGCATCCTTATCACGCTGCCCTCCATCAACGGCCGCCGCCTCGGCGACCTCCATCTGCGCAACCGCTATGGTGTGAACGTGAGCCGCGTGCAACGCGCCGGCATCCAACTGGTGGCCTCGCCTTCACTCACTTTGCGAGTGGGCGACCGCGTCACGGTGGTGGGCGAAGCCGAAAGCCTGAAGCACGTAGCCAAAGAGCTGGGCAACGCCGTGAAGCACCTCGACGAGCCCAACATGGTGACCATCTTCATAGGCATCGTGCTCGGCTTGCTCCTCGGCTGCATCCCCTTCGCCTTCCCCGGCATGTCCTACCCCGTGCGCCTTGGCTTGGCGGGCGGACCTATCGTGATGGGCATCCTCATCGGCGCCTACGGTCCCCGCTTCCACATGGTGGCCTACACCACCACCAGCGCCAACCTCATGCTGCGCTCGCTCGGACTCTCCATGTACTTGGCCTGCCTCGGCCTCGACGCCGGGCGCGACTTCCTCAACACCGTGATGCAACCCACCGCCCTCCTCTGGATTGGCTTCGGCATGCTCATCACCCTGGTGCCCGTCATCGTGATGTCCATCGTATCGGTGAAGTGGGACAACAAGTCGTTCGCCACCACCGCCGGTATGCTCTGTGGCGCCATGGCCAACCCCATCGCCCTGAACTACGTGAACGAAACCATGCCGGGCAACCGCGCCTCCGTAGCCTACGCCACGGTCTATCCGCTCTCTATGTTCCTGCGCGTCATCATTGCCCAGCTCATCGTGATGCTGTGGTTCGCATAAGGAAAGCCCTCTGTGCAGCCCTTCCCAAGCACCTGCGTGCCCGGCGGAAAGGCCGCACACATTGTATAGAACAATCACAAGAAACTCATTGTATATATGAAAAAAATTGCACTCAGCATTTTGCTCTGCTTCGTTGTCCTCTGCGGCGCCGAAGCCCAATCACAAGTGAAATATGGCTACCTGAGCTACAACACCTTGCTCCGCGCCATGCCCGAATATGCCGAAGCTCAACTTGCTGTGGGCGAGCTGAGAAAGAAGTATGAGGCCGAGGCTTCCTACAACGAGATGAACTTCAAGCGCCTCTTCGCCGAGTTCCTCGAAGGCCAGAAGGAATTTCCCGAAAACATCCTGCTCAAGCGCCAACGCGACTTGCAAGAAGCCATGGAGAAAGGACTCGCCTTCCGCCAAAGCGCCGACAGCCTGCTCAACGCTGCTGCCGAAGAACTGTTGCAGCCCTTGCACGTACGCCTTGACAGCGCCATCAGCGCCGTAGCCCTGGAGCGCGGATATGAATGTGTGGTGAATAGCGACACCCGCTCTCATCTCTTCTTCACTCCCGGCGTGGCCGAAGATGCAGCCCCCTTTGTAACCGAGAAACTCCTAGGGCTGAAAGCACAAGAGAATGAAACAGCTCAATAGTATGCCGGCCGGCCCCATCGGTGTGTTCGACTCCGGCTATGGCGGCCTGACCATCCTGCGCCAAATACGCGAACAACTGCCCGGCTACGACTTTCTCTATCTGGGCGACAATGCCCGCGCGCCCTATGGTCCGCACTCCTTCGATGTGGTGTATCGCTACACGCTGCAAGCCGTGGAAACCCTCTTTGCCCGCGGCTGCTCGCTCGTTATCCTGGCGTGCAACACGGCCTCGGCCAAAGCGCTGCGCACCATTCAGCAGTGCGACCTGCCCCACATCGACGCCTCGCGCAGAGTGCTGGGTGTGATTCGCCCCACGGTGGAAGTGGTGGGCGACATCACCCACTCGCGCCACGTAGGCGTTTTGGCCACTACGGGAACCATCAACTCCGACTCCTACACCCTGGAGATTCAAAAACTATTTCCCGACATCTGCGTCAGCGGCTTGGCCTGCCCCATGTGGGTGCCGCTGGTGGAAAACAATGAGTATGACTCGCCCGGCGCCGACTACTTCGTAAAAGACCGACTCGACAAGATTCTCAGCATCGACCCCAAAATCGACACGCTCATTTTGGCCTGCACACACTATCCCCTGCTCTTGAAAAAGATAAAGCAATACGTGCCCGGCGGGGTGAACGTCATGGCACAAGGCGAATATGTGGCCTCCGCACTGGCCGACTATCTGCACCGACATCCGGAGATGGAGCAACGCTGCAGGAAAGGCGGCAGCTGCCAATACCTCACCACCGAGAGCTGCGAGAAGTTCAGAGAAAGCGCCGCCCTCTTCATGCAAGAAGACATCGACGTGGAGCAGATAGTCCTTTAAGCCGCCCGCGCCGCAGCCTTCGAAACAAAAACACACAGCCCCCAAAAAGGCAAACCCCATAGGGAGACTCCACCGCGAGCCTCCCTTTTCTTTTCCCCCGCTGTCCACCTTTCTACAGATAACGCCAACACCTGAGCCGAAGGGGTGTGGGAGAAAAAAGATGGGAGAAAGATTTTGTAACACGCCGTGTTACGCTTCGTAACATGGGATGTTACACTTTGTAACATGGCTCGTTACACTTAGTAACACGGCTTGTTACAAAAACTCGGAGCCTACGCCGAACCACCACAAGGCGCCTGCGGTGATAAAAATAAGACTGATTTTCAGAAAATAAGCATTTCCTTAAAGATATATTGCCTATATTTGTAGCGTGAAGTAATATGGACTTACAAAAACCAATCATATTTTTAATTTACTAACCCCAAGCCTATGAGAACAAATCTTAGACTTCTTTCCATGATGGTCTGCTCGTTCGTGGTTAGCGCCCTCGCGGCAGCCGTGCCCTTCAAGACAACCACCATCAGCAATGGCGATTTCGCCAAAGGTACAATCTGGTACACTATGCAAATCGGTACGAGCCAGCACATCATCTCCGACAATGCCGGCGCCGACCGCATCAAACTCCAAAAGGCAACCACCGAACTGGCAGATGCCGACCTCTGGTGCTTCGTTGGCGACGATAGCAATGGCTACAAAATCTACAACAAACAAGCCGGTCCCGAAAAAGTGTTGGCTTCCAGCACCAAAATGAGCACCCTCGCCGGATATGGCGGAACCGGTGGCTCTACCTACCCCACTATGCAGGACGAAAAAAATCTGCCTAATGGCTATGTAGGAACTTGGGACATCCAAACTTCTAACAAGATCGAAGGCATCGAAGGCTACTTCGTTATCCTCCACAACACCCAGTATGCCATGAACAACTTTGGCGGTGTGGGCGACCTCGCTTTCTGGGCAGAAGGCATGGATGCCGGCTCTACCGTAAGCTTCAAGTTTGCCGAGACCATTACCGAAATCAACGGGGCCAACGGTACCTTCACCTCCAGCAACGCCACCAAGACCTGGCACGCTGTGTGGGCAAGCAACTTGGTGGAAGGCTTCACCTTCAACACCGGTCAAAACAACATGACCACTGAGAACGGCTACATCGCCGCCCACTCTGGCACATCAAACAACTGTACGCTCACCCTCACAGCCCCCGAAGGCATGTGCGTAGCAGGCTACAGCTTCGACTTTACTAACCGCAGCTCAAATTCCAGCGCAGCAGAAAAGCTCATCGTTGACGGCAAGACCTACACCAGTTCTTCTACCACTCAACACGTTGACGTGGTAGACCTTACAGAGCGCATGGCCTCTTTCCAACAAAACGGCTCAAACAAGGGTGTGGTGTATAGCAACTTCTTCGTTACCTTGCGTCGCTCAGTAGTGGTGCCCGAGCCCCAATTCGACGTGTTCATCACCACCAACAGCTCTGTGCCTTACCGTATCCCCGCCATCGCAAGAGCAAAGAATGGTAACTTGATTGCCGTAGCCGACTACCGCCACAGCGGCGCCGACATCGGTATGGCAACAAACGGCCGCATCGACATCCATGGCCGTATCTCAAAAGACAATGGTAAGACCTGGGGCGACATCTTCCCCATCATCGAAGGACAAGGCGCTGCCGCTGCTCAAAACAACTCTATGTATGTAGCCTTTGGCGACCCCTGCCTGGTAGCCGACAGCGAAAGCGACACCGTGATGATGTTCACCTGCTCCGGAAACGTAAGCTTCCCCAACGGTCAGCGTAACAATCACCAGGGTATTGCCCGCTTCTACTCATACGACAATGGCGAAACCTGGAATAAGCCCGTGGACATCTCAGAAAGCATCTACGAACAATTTGACAAACGCGCCGACGGCGGCATCCGCTGTATGTTCATCGGCTCAGGTAAGATTTCTCAAAGTAAGACTGTCAAGGTGGGCAGCCACTACCGTCTCTACTGCGCACCTTTGGTTAAGCTGGCCAATGGTTCTAATGTGAACTTCGTGCTCTACTCTGACGACTTCGGCGGCACATGGAGCGTGCTCGGCGGCGTTGAAAACAGCCCCATCCCCAGCGGTGGCGACGAACCCAAAGCCGACGAGCTCCCCGACGGAAGCATCTTGGTAAGCTCACGTACCAGCGGTGGACGTATCTACAACATCTACACCTTTACAGACGTAGCTAAGGGCGAAGGAAGTTGGGGAACAGCCGCTTGGTCAAACGCAAACAACAACGGTACGGTGGCTGTGAGCAACTCTACCAACGGCGAAATCATCTTCTTGCCCGTACGCCGTCTTGAAGACGACAAGAAGATGTACATGATGTTGCAGTCAGTACCCTTCGGAAGCGGCCGCGCCAACGTAGGTATCTACTACAAGGCCCTGGAAAGCTTGCGCGACTTCGTAAGCCCCGACAGCATTGCCAAGGATTGGGACGGCCGTCATCAGGCAAGCTTCCTCGGATCAGCCTACTCTACCCTCTGCTGGCAAGCAGACAACACCTTGGCCTTCCTCTATGAAGAAGAAACACACAGCACCTCTTCTCGCGGCGGATATACCATCGTGTACAAAAACTACTCTATCGAGCAAATCACAGACAGCGCTTACACTTACGACGCCACCTCTTTGGCAAGCGACGTAGTGATTGCCGGCATCGACGCTAAGACCGAAAACTTGGTAAGCGAAGGCAACTATGTGGGTGCCGTTAAGCCCGAAGCTCTCGAAAGCGTGCAGAGCGCAATAGAAGCTTACAAGGCTGCTCCTTCCAATGAAACTTATGTAGCCATCAATAAGGCCATCCTGGAACTTCCCACCATCGAAGTAGAAGCCAACAAGTGGTATCGCCTGCGCAACGTAGAACGCCAAAACGGTACGCTCTACCTCAAGCCCGAAGCCTCTCGCTTCACAGTAGGCACTACCAACAATCTGAAGAACGCCGACCAGCTCTTCAGCTTCGTTGAAACAGAAAAAGAGGGTCAATACTACCTCTACAATGGTAACTACGAACTCTACTTGGGCAAGCTCGGCGCTAACGAGACTCAGCCCGAAGTGCTCACCACTACCACCAACGCAGCTACTTGGAGCATCGTGTCAGCCCCCAATGGTCAAAGCCAGGTGATCAACAACAACAACACCGGCTCAAACAAGGGCTTGCACCTCGCCGGCGACAACCAGCGTCTCGTGCCTTGGACCACCAACGCTCCGGCTTCGCTCTGGTACATCGAGCCCGTTGAAAGCTATCCCGTAAGCGTTCCTGAGAGCGGATACACCACCATCAACCTCCCCTTCGCCGTTGAAATGCCTGCCGACGTAAAGGCCTACGCTGCCGTGAAGGAAGAAGTGATTGAAAACGTAGAGTGCCTGGTGATTGAAGAGGTGACCGGAGCCGTTAAGGGCGCCGTCATCCTTGCCGCCGAAGCCGGCAACTACGAATTACCTTTGGCTGCCGAAGCTACCGTAGCCGACGAAGCTCCCGCCAACCTCTTGAAGGGTACTCTCAAGGCTAACAACCTGGGCAAGCGCGTTTACTTGCTCAACGGCGCAAGCTTCAAGAAGCAAGGCACAGTCGGCACCATCGATGCCAACAAGGCCTACTATGAATCAGAGACTGCCGGCGAAGAGTTAGCACTCAGCGTGAGTGAAGGCAACGACACCGGCATCGAAAGCGTAAGCGGCGAGCAGCAACGCGTTCAGTTCTTCTCGCTCGACGGTCGCCTGGTGAAGAACCCCGGCAAGGGTATCTTCGTTACCAGCGATGGTAAGAAAGTATTGGTGAAGTAAGCCTTTCGGCTCATAAATACTAAAATTCTCAGCCGCTTTGCCCGCAAGGACAGAGCGGCTTTCTTTTTGTACAGCAGTAGGGTTCAAGCATTGGCAGATAGCAAAAAACTGTTACAACATATTTGTGTTACAATAAATTCACTATCTTTGCAAATGGAAAAAGTGCCTTGTACCGACTGTGGCACTCCCTGAGTATTAAAAAATTTTATCTGTTAGAATATGGAGAAACGCAAAATTCAATTTAGCCTTGTCTACCGCGACATGTTCCAGTCCTCCGGAAAATTCCAGCCGCGCAAAGACCAGTTGGAACGCATTGCGCCGGTCATCATCAAGATGGGCTGCTTCAGCCGCGTCGAGACCAACGGCGGTGCCTTTGAGCAAGTGAACCTTCTCTATGGCGAAAACCCCAACCAGGCTGTACGTGCCTTCACCAAGCCCTTCAACGAGGTGGGCATCAAGACCCACATGCTCGACCGTGGCTTGAACGCACTACGTATGTTCCCCGTACCGGCCGACGTGCGCCGCTTGATGTACAAAGTAAAGCACGCACAGGGCACCGACATTACCCGCATCTTCTGCGGCCTCAACGATGTGCGCAACATCATCCCCTCTATCAAATACGCCCTTGAAGCAGGAATGACACCGCAGGCCACGCTCTGCATCACCAACTCGCCCATCCACACAGCAGAATACTACGCTGACATTGCCGACCAACTCATCGCTGCCGGCGCCCCAGAAATCTGCTTGAAGGACATGGCCGGAATCGGACAGCCCGCTATGCTCGGCCGTCTGACCAAGATGATCAAAGAGAAGCACCCCGAGGTGATTATACAATACCACGGCCACAGCGGACCGGGTCTTTCGATGGCCACCATCCTTGAGGTGTGTCGCAACGGCGCCGACGTGATAGACACCGCCATCGAGCCGCTCTCATGGGGTAAGGTTCACCCGGACATCATCTCTGTGCAGTCCATGCTGAAGAACGCCGGCTTCGACGTTCCTGAGATTAACATGGAGGCCTATATGGAAGCCCGCAAACTCACCCAAGAATTCATCGACGACTTCCTTGGCTACTTTATGAACTCGGGCAACAAACTGATGTCTTCTTTGTTGCTCGGTTGCGGACTGCCCGGCGGCATGATGGGAAGTATGATGGCCGACCTCACCGGTGTGATGAGCGCCATCAACAACAACCGCGTGGCCAAGGGCGAAGAGCCCCTCTCGGAAGACGCTTTGCTCGTGAAACTCTTCGACGAGGTGGCCTACGTATGGCCTAAGGTGGGATATCCTCCCCTCGTGACTCCCTTCTCTCAATATGTGAAGAACATCGCCCTGATGAACCTTCTCACAGAGTCGATGGACAAGCCGCGCTACTCGATGATGGACAACAGCATCTGGGGCATGATTCTCGGCAAGAGTGGTAAGCTCCCCGGCGAAGTGGCTCCCGAAATCATCGAACTGGCCAAGGAAAAGGGCTTCGAGTTTACCGATGCCGACCCGCAGAGCTACTACCCCGACGAGCTGGACCGCTTCCGCAAGGAGATGGAAGAGAACGGCTGGGAGCTGGGCGAGGACGACGAAGAACTCTTCGAGTTTGCCATGCACGAAACCCAATACCGCGACTACAAGAGCGGCGCAGCCAAGAAGCGCTTCCTTGCCGACCTGCAAGCTGCTAAGGACAAGGCCAACGCCAGCGGCATGACGCCCGAAGAGGCCAGCGCCCTGAAGCACGCCAAGGCCGATGCCATCGTGGCACCCGAGGCCGGAACCATCCTTTGGGAGATTGGCGGCGACGCAGAGTGCGTGAAGAGCATCGAACCGTTTATCGGAAAGAAATACGAGGCCGGCGAGTTCTTCTGCTACGTTGAGAACAACTACGGACAGATTCACGAACTGCCCGCTGCCCTTGGCGGACTGCTCGTAGAAATCAATGCCAAGCAGGGCGCCCACGTCAGCAAGGGCGATGTGATTGCCTACATCGAGCGCCAAGCTTAAAGACACTCCCTCATCCTTATCATAAACGCAGCCCGGCACTTGTCGGGCTGCATTGTTGTTGAAAAGAACAGCTGCACGGCCTTTGCGCAGACGAAAAACAGTAGGCGCGGAGGGCATTTGTTTTGAAAATTTATACAACTCCGCACCCTTTTATTCTCTATTTATACAAAAGGGCGGCGCGGCGCTCATTTGCATTTCGCACTCCAATGTATTATCTTTGTAATAGCGAAGCGGGAACCTCCAGTAGGCTCCCGCTTTTTTGTAGCCCAAAATGGGATTTTCTCTACGCAAAAATGGGATTTCTTCGGAGGCGCGCAGGAAAAACTAGGAGTTTACGAAGAAAAATTTCTAAAGGCCTAGTAATTCCTGCGAGCCACCTGCTGATTTCTCTGCGCCTCGTAGCAAAGAGAAGACGCCACCTGCAATTTCCTCGGCGTTAAACTTTCTTAAAAATGCAGCCGCCGCACGGCGCCGCAAAATGTATATATGCAAAAAATGGGCAACGGCGAGAGGGGGAGAAATGCAGCGATGCTCGGTGGTGTATAATAGGAAAAATCTTGCTTGCTATAAGAAATTTACTTATTTTTGCATTTGAAAACCAAACACATATAAGTCTATGTCAGAAAGAAAAGTAAGGGTGCGCTTTGCGCCCAGTCCCACAGGACCTCTACATATCGGCGGCGTACGCACCGCGCTCTACAACTATCTCTTTGCGCGCCAGCACGGCGGCGACTTCGTGTTCCGCATTGAGGACACCGACTCCAACCGCTTCGTTCCCGGTGCGGAGGAGTACATCATCGAGTCGTTCAAGTGGCTCGGCATCAAGTTCGACGAGGGTGTAAGCTACGGCGGCAACCATGGCCCCTATCGCCAGAGCGAGCGCCGCGACATCTACAAGAAATACGTAGACCAGCTGCTTGCTGAAGACAAGGCCTACATCGCCTTCGACACACCCGAAGAACTGGACCAGAAGCGTGCCGAGATTGAAAACTTCCAATACGATGCCCGCACCCGCGGCCAGATGCGCAACTCGCTCACCCTCTCTAAAGAAGAAGTGGACGCCCTCATTGCCGACGGCCATCAGTATGTGGTGCGCTTCAAGATAGAACCGGGCCACGATGTGCACGTGCACGACATGATTCGCGGCGAGGTGGTGATCAACTCCGCCATCCTCGACGACAAAGTGCTCTATAAGAGTGCCGACCAACTGCCCACTTACCACTTGGCCAACATCGTCGATGACCACTTGATGGAAATCACCCACGTGATTCGCGGCGAGGAGTGGTTGCCCTCAGCTCCGCTCCACGTGCTCCTCTACCGCGCCTTCGGTTGGGAAGACACCATGCCCGCCTTCGCCCACCTGCCTCTCTTGCTCAAACCCGACGGCAAGGGCAAACTCTCTAAGCGCGACGGCGACCGCCTGGGCTTCCCCGTGTTCCCCTTGGAATGGCACGGCGCCAACGGCGAGGTGTGCTCCGGCTACCGCGAGAGCGGCTATCTGCCCGAAGCCGTGGTGAACTTCCTCGCACTGCTGGGCTGGAATCCCGGTGGCGACCAGGAAATCCTCTCAATGGACGACCTCATCCGCCTCTTCGACCTGACCAAGTGTTCTAAGAGCGGCGCTAAATTCGACTACGTAAAGGGCCAATGGTTCAACCGCGAATATATCCTGGCCAAGCCCAACGCCGAGTTGGCTCCCGCCTTCGACAAAGTGTTGCGCGAGGCAGGCATCGAAGCTACCACCGAGCAACTGGAAGCCGTGTTGGGCATGATGAAGATGAAGAAAATCAACTTCATAAAAGAGCTCTGGCCGCTCTGCGACTTCTTCTTCATCGCTCCGGAAAGCTACAGCATGGAAGACAAGTTTGTCAAGAAGAACTGGAAAGAGGGCGCTGCCGCCGAAATGACCGAGCTGGCCGACCTGCTGGAAGGCCTCAGCGACTTCTCTATCGAAGCGCAAAAATCCGCCGTAGACGCCTGGGCCGAAGCCGGCGACAAAAAACCCTGGAACCCCTGGCGCGTATGCCTCGTAGGCACCGGAAAGGGCCCCGACATGTACGAGCTGGCCGCCTTCTTGGGTAAGGAAGAAACCCTGCGCCGCATGAGAAAAGCCATCGCCGCCCTCGGATAAAAACATTCGTCCGCCGAACGAGCAACCCTCTGCTCGCTCGGCGGATTGACTTTATAAAACTCACTCACACTGACACATCACATTATGGAAAACACTGCTAACACCGCCGCCATCAAGAAAACCCAATTACTGGCCCTCGCTTTATGGGTATTTCCCGAATTGGTAAATCTATTTACTTACTGCTGCAAAATATTCGGTTGCAACAGTCCTTTTGACGTATGGGCGGACAACCCTTTTTACTACGTATACTGGACTACCGTGGTTTTGACAACCGCAACAGCCATGCTTCTCCTATCCAAAATGGCTACCAAGCCAGCTACCACCATCGTGCTGCGCAGAATGGTTCTGCCCGTCATGGCCATTGGTTTGCTATCCATAGCCTTTGACTTCTACAAGTTCAACATCGGGATATCATCTAACATCACAGTTAGCGGGGTGCTCTCACTTATCTTTTTAACAAAAACAACAATGTGGCTCTACATCTTCGGCATTATCGACAGAGAAAACAAAGAGCATAAGGAAGGCTGCCGAGCACTCTATGGATATTTTTTGGTGAGCTACATCATCACCTGGCTCGTGGGCAACAGTTTTATATTTATCCAGAGCATAGAGGTAATATATGTCTTAAATATTATTCTTTCCTTGACTTCCTTATTCTTTGTCTACAAATTCCTTACTTCCGCCATCTTCTGCGGAGAGAAGAGTTGTGAACCGATAGAAAAGGGCACCTACAAATTCTGGAACAAGTTTTTCACCCAATTTATCATCATCTTCTTCGGCGGAAGCCTTCTCTTAGGTATCCTCGGTATTATAATAAATTAATAAGCCTCCCTCTTTCAAGCTATGTATTCCTTAGGAATCTATCTGATGATGCTGGGCGCACAGATAGCCTCGCTGTTCAACAAGAAAGTGAAGCAGATGGTGCGCGGACACCGAAACACCTGGCGCATATTGCGCCGCGAAATAGGAGACCACAGCTACGTGTGGTTCCACGCCGCCTCGCTCGGCGAGTTTGAGCAAGGCCGCCCCCTGATGGAGCGCCTGCGCCGCGAACATCCTGAGAAGAAAATACTGCTCACCTTCTTCTCGCCCTCGGGCTACGAGGTGCGCAAAAACTACGAGGGCGCCGACGTGGTGTGCTACCTGCCGTTCGACACACCTTTGAACGCTCGCAAATTTATCAAGCTGGCGCGCCCCGAAGCAGCCTACTTTATCAAATACGAGTTTTGGCGCAACTATATAGATGTGCTCCACCGCCGCGGCATCCCTTGCTACAGCGTGTCGAGCATCTTCCGCCCCAACCAGATATTCTTCCGCTGGTACGGCCGCAACTATGCCCGCTGCCTAAACCGCCTGACGCATCTCTTTGTGCAGAACGAGCAGTCGCGCGAGTTGCTTGCGAGCATCGGTGTGACCGACGTGACGGTGGTGGGCGATACGCGCTTCGACCGTGTTATCAACATCATGGAAGCCGCTAAGCCGCTGCCGCTGGTAGAGCGCTTTGTGGGCTGCTGGAAGAAGGTATTCGTCGTGGGCAGCTCATGGCAGCCGGACGAGGATATCCTCATTCCCTACTTCAACAACCACCCGGAACTGAAACTCGTTTTGGCGCCCCACGTGGTCAACGAAGAACACCTTGCCGCCATCGAGGCGAAACTCCTGCGTCCCACCGTGCGCTACTCGAAAGCCACTCCAAAATCTGTGGCAGAGGCCGACTGCCTCATCATCGACTGCTACGGACTCCTCTCCAGCATCTACCGCTACGCCAATGTGGCCTACGTAGGCGGTGGCTTTGGCGTGAGCATCCACAATGTTCCGGAGGCGGCCGTATATGGGGTACCCGTCATCATCGGTCCTAACAACAAAAAATTCCGCGAGGCGCAGGCACTCATTGCCAACGGCGGATGCCGCGAGATACACTCGGCCGCAGATTTTGAGCGCGAGATGAACCTCCTCTTCGGCGACAAGGAAGAACTGGCAAAGGCCGGCTTGGCAGCAGGCAACTACATCCGCGACAATGCCGGCGCCGTGGACAAAATATACACGGCTTGCTTTGGCGGCACACTCTAATAGCTCCTCTCCACTACTTTCTGAAAAAATCTCGGCGCCTCCCAGCGCACCGACAATAAACAACAACTCCTCCGCTCCGGCCTCATGGGCTGCGCGGAGGAGTTGCTATATATATTATATGTGTGGGAGCTATGCCAAAGGCAATATCCATTGCAACAACGCCACAAGGGCGGGAATGGAGAGCACAGAGAAGAGGGTGGAGATAAAGAGGCCCTGCGTCATGACGCGCTCGTCGCGCCCGTACTGAAGACAGAACATCACACCGTTGGTGGCTACGGGCATGGCACTCAACACTACTGCCACACTGCTCACAAAGGGATCGATGCCCAAAAGGCGGAACACACCGGCCACCACCATCGGCACGAAGAGCAAACGCAGGGCAGAGATGCCATAAACAAAGCGTGTGCCCAACATGTCGCGCACCGGAATTTGGCTCAGGCTGGCGCCGATGATAAGCAAAGCGCAGGGCGTGGTCATATCGCCCAAGAGATGGAACCACTGAGCCACGGGCTCCGGAGTCTGCACCTTGCACAAGGCCAACACTATGGCGATGATAGAGGCCACTACGCAGGGCGAGAAGAAGAGTTTCCAGCCCAACCTTTTGCCTCCATCCTGACCGCCGGTGATGAAGGAGACGCCCACGGTGAAGATGAGCAGGTTGAAGGGTATGTTGAGCACAGAGGCATAAAACACGGCGCGCTCGCCAAAGATGGCTGCCACCACGGGAAAGCCTATGAAGCTCACATTGCCAAAGGAAAGCATGAAGCGCTGAAGACCGCGGCGCGCATCGCCCACCTTCCACAACGCCGACACAAGGAAAGCGCCGCCAATGAGCATTACGTAGTTCAACAAGGAAACGAGCACGAGGGTCAACACCTCGTCGGCCTCGAACACCAAGCCGCGCCCCATCACCGAAGCCAATATGAGGCAGGGCATGGAGACATTGATGACGTAGACAGCCAACTGTCGGCTCAAGCCTGCGCCCCACACACCGAGGCGAGCAGCTACAAAGCCCACCAGCACCACGCCGAAAATCATCAGCATCTGAATCAAAATCTGTAGATAGTCCATCAGAAATTCTGCTGCTTTATAGAAAGCCAGGTTTGCCTCCATTGGAAACAAACCTGGCGCTTTTTATAATACATTTTTGCTACTTCAAAAACCTTCGGTGGCTCGGTGGAAAAACTAAGTCTTAGAAAAATTTTCCTAGGTCTTAAGAAATTTTTCGTAGGTCTTAGAAAATTTTTCGTAGATCAGACTTTCGAAACGCCAGAAAATGACTATTGATTTCCAAGCGCTTACGCCGGCCACTTTTGGGCTTTATCAGTCTGCTATCAAACCAAACTCTGCACCGCTGGCATAGTCGTTTCCGTTCTGCTCGTTGAGGGCGCGGAAGCGTACATAGCGTGCCTTCACGGGCTGAGCGAACATCACCTTCTGAGCGTCGCCTGAGTTCTTGAATGAGCCTTTCACCACGGGGTTGCCCCACTCTTTTCCGTCCTGGCTAACGTAGATTTCAAAGTCCTTCACACGGCCGTTGGGTCCGTCCATACGCGGTGTGTAGACAATGCCCTTCATGTTCTTCACAGAAGCTGCGTCAAAGTCTACCCAGTGGGGATACTTAGCCAAAGTAACGCTGTACATGGTGTGCCAAATGGTGCTGCCGTCGCCGTCGGTCATGTGAGAAGCATCGCCCTCACGTGGTTCCTGACTGGAAGCGTATACTACTTCGAGAGGAACGCTTTCAATCTTCGGCAACTTGCTCACGAAGTAGAGAGCGGGGTTGTCTTGATACCAAACCTTGAGTTCGCCACCTTCGCGGAGGTTGAGAGGCTCGGTATAAACTTTCGCCTTCTTCACAGGAGCGCCGTTGAGCGTGTACATAATGGTGCGGCTCTTGTCGGCAGCCTCGATGGTGGTGACACCCTCAGCTGTGCGGTTGATGGTAATAGGCTTTTCACCGCTGGCGCTTACGCTGGCTGCCTCGTTGATGATGGCAGGCATAGCGCGACCAATGTTGATGGGGCGAATCATGAATCCGAAGTTGGTGTTCTTAGCCTTTGTGCGATCGTGATTGAGCGGACCGCCCTGGCCGCAGCTGTTACCGCCGAGACCGGTCACCTTAGAGTCGATGTGAACATATACGCCATCGCTGGTGGGCAATTGATATTCGTGGCCGGACTCTGTGATTTGCATTTCGCTCCAGGGGAGAGCCGAAGCCGACATCTGTCCGTCGGGTACAATGACGATACCGCGGCCGGCAGGTGTGGTGAGGGCTGCCCAGCGCACTTCTTCGTGGTTACCCATAGACTGAGGCTTTCCGAGAACTATCTCGTCGCCCACCTTTTGGCGGTAGAGCTCGATGTTCTGACCTACCTTGCGGTCGGCATAGTTGTCAATAGGTCCGCGACCATAGTAGTCGAAGTTGCTATACTCTACGGGGAGCTTCATGGTATATCCGAGACGAGCCAAGTCTGTGCCGGGCTTGTTGGAAGCGATGGCGCTTTGCAACTCAATAGAACCGTCGGGATAGATGGTCCAGATTTGGTTGGTAGTAAACTTGAAGTCGTCGGCACCAAAGGGTTGGTTGGTGTTTTCAACAACGGTGTAAGTCTTGTCAGCATTACGGTCCTTGTTGCTATAATCGTTGCGTGCGCCACAAGGAGCTTGGCTTTCTACAGTAAAGGAAACTACCCATTCGCCCTTCTCTGCTTTCTCAAACTTGTTCATACCTACCACCTTGTGCTTAAGGTTGTGCAAGCCGTATTGGAACCATTTGTAGTCGGTCCAGTTGTCGTTGCAGACAGGAGCACGATAGGCATCGAGCTTAGGTCCGTTGCCATTGGCAATAACTGTTTGGTTGCCGTAGGTAAGGCTGAAGATTGAGCCGGTGTTCTTGTCGAGCTGTACAGTAAAGTTCTTACCCTTGAATACCAAGAGTCCTTCTGTTTCTTCCATTACGGGAGCTTCGCCAACGGCTACTTCGCTGAGCGACTTAGCAGCTGCAGCGGCCTTGATGGGCAATTGTTCTTCCATCTGAACATATCCTTTCTTGGCCCAAGGCATGTCTTTCACCAAGAGGAATTGTACCTTGGCAAAGTATTCACCTTGCTCATCGAGTTTGTTATAGTCGTAAGGCAAAGTAAACACTACCTTCTGACGGGGACCTACTACCATGCGCGGACCTTGCAGCGGTTGGTTGTTAAGAACGCATACACCGTCTTTCCAAAGTGACCATACCATCTGGTAGTTGCTCAGGGGCTCGAAGTAGTTCTTGTTAAAAATTTCTACCCAGCCTTTCTTTACGTCGAGGAGTTTCACACCTACGTTCTGGTACACTTTCTTCACCTCGTAGTATTGTGGCTTCGGCGAGAGGTCGGGAAGCACTACGCCGTTCATACAGAATACACCGTCGTTGGGCTTGTCGCCAAAGTCGCCGCCGTATCCCCAGAATCTTTCGCCTGTGGTTTTGTCGTAGTTATATACGGCTTGGTCCACCCAGTCCCAAATGGCGCCGCCCATGAAGAAGTTGGTGCTCTCCATAGCAATCCAGTAGTCCACAAGGTTTCCGCAGGCGTTACCCATAGAGTGTGCGTACTCAGAGATGTGGTAAGGATATACAATATTGTATTTGCCAGTTACAGCACCGCGTACCCAGTCGATAGAAGGATATTGGTTAGAACCTATGTCTACAATATTGTTGTTGCGTTCGTATTGTACGGGGCGGCTGGTATCAAATGCCTTGATGGCTTTGTAGGCTTCTACGAAGTTCTGGCCGGGACCTGCTTCGTTACCCAAACTCCAAATACATACTGAAGGATGGTTTACTGTAGCGTGCACCATTTCCATGTTGCGTGCCACGTGGGCGTTGCACCACTCTGCAGGATGCGAGATACTTTCCTTATCATAATAGTATTGGTGGCTCTCAATGTTGGCCTCGTCTTCAAGATAGATACCATATTTGTTGCAGAGGTAATACCAATAGGGACCACAGGGATAGTGTGAGTTACGCACGTGGTTAATGTTACCTCTCTTCATGAGCATCACCTCTTTTTCCATCTGCTCGCGAGTGATGGCATGTCCGCGTCCGGGATTGTTCTCGTGGCGGTTCACACCTTTCATCTTGATGGGCTTACCATTGAGATAATAGTAGCGACCTGCCAATCCAAACTCGTCCTTGTCGGCGGGGGTGTTCTTGATTTCTATTTCTCTGAAACCTACGTTGGTCGAGAAGGTTTCCACTACGCGGCCCTTCTTGTCCTTGAGTTCGCCCACGAGGGTATAGCGATAGGGAGCCTCAGCATTCCAGGGCTTCACCTTGTCGCCGGCCACGAGCACTGCCTCAACAGTTTCTTGTGCTCCGGGCAAGAGTTGTGCTACGCCTACGTTTACGGCTACTCCTTCCACCAAGGTGTTCTCGTCAGAGTAGAGTTTGTTCTCATAGAGAGAGTAAGTAAGGCTGTAGTCCTTCACCTTCTTCTTATCCAAGTTTTGAAGGTAGGTAGTAATTTTCAAAGAAGCCTTTGTATAGGTATCGTCATAGTCGGGGATAGCCACTACGTCGCGCACCTGTACTTTGGGTTTTGAGGTCAACGATACGCTGCGGAAGATACCGGGGAGGCGGAACATGTCTTGCGACTCGAGGAAAGAGCCATCGCTGTTGCGGTACACTTCTACTGCCACCATGTTTTCGCCCTTTACAAGGTAAGAGGTGATGTCGAACTGAGCCAGGTTGCGTGAGTTCTTTGAGAAGCCCACATATTTACCATTGACATAGAGATAGAAGAAGGAGTCTACGCCGTCGAAGTTGATGTATACCTTACGGCCGTTCCAGTCGGCAGGTACATTAAATGTGCGGCGATACGAACCCACCTCGTTGCGGTGCAAATAAGTAGGCCAGTCTTTTTGAGGGGTACGCATCACACCTTTCTTCCAGTCGCCGATTTTTACTTCGTGCTGGAAGATGACGCGCTGGTTAGAGTAGATGGGCGTACCGTATTTCTGCGATCCGTCTTTCTGAACACCTACTACGTTCCAGCACATGGGCACTTGCACCTTGTCCCATCCGCTCACGTCGAACGTGGGGTCGAAGAAGTTCTTGGGACGCACATCGGGGTTGGGAGCCCAATGGAAGGCCCACTCGCCATCGAGCGACTGCCAGTACTTACTGTTCTCGGGCAACACCTTGCGGGCTTGGTCTACATTCTCGAATGAGAAAAACCAGGCATGCGGTTGCTCCTTGTTGAGCGCGAGCGAATCAATGCTCTGCCATTCCCAGCCTGTCGGCTCGGCCATTGTACCATAATAGTACCCCTTGAGCGGAGCCACATCTGCCATCAATGGCAATGCAAGGCAACTCAAGAGCAGGCTCATAGTTTTCTTACGCATAAAAAATTGGGGTTTTATTGTTTTGGTTAATATATATTTTCTCTGCTACAAAGGTACAATTATTTACTGATATACAAAATTTATATATATAAATATAAAAATCTGCTACGGTGCCTCCGAGTAGATTTTCGTACCTCTGTTTTCGCCCCTGCAAACCACATTTTTTCCACCCCTTGATTCACCAGAATTTCTTAGTAAGCTACTAGGAAAAACTAAGTCTTAAGAAAATTTTCCTAGGTCTTAAGAAATTTTTTCTAGGTCTTGAGAAAATTTTCCTAGATCAGACTTTCGAAACGGCCGAAAAGGGCTACTGATTCTCAGATACTTACAAAGATAAAAAATAGCCCATTTCTCATAGCTCAAGGCTCAACGCTCTGCGACGTATAGTTATAAAAAATGTGTGGCGCAAGAGTTTTTCTCTCCTGCTCCACACATAGATTTTTCGGGGTTCGCTCTGCGTGCTATCCGCAATGGAAGTAGCGCTTCACCTGCTTGAGCATTTCTTCCTGGTTGTTGCCTATATCCTTGCGCAGGGTGCGGTCGTTGTATTGGCGCAACTGGGCGATGATGCCGTCAATCATGGCGGGGCTGAAGACGCCGTGGGCTTCGTAGACGGCGCGTTGCTGTTCTAGGCAATCGGCCGAGGCGGCACAACTGTCGGGCAACTGGGCGAGCTTCTCAAGGCGGTGGGCATTTTCCTTCTGGTGGATGTTCACATTCACATAGGTCTGCTCGGCCAGCGCCAAAGCATTTTCCATCTCAAAGCCATGTCGGCAAGCCACGGCAAGACCGGCTATCAATTGGTAAACGTCGGCCGATCCGTCGGGCGAACGCATCTCCACCGTTTGCTTCTGCGTGGTGTCGTAGTGGCTTTCTGCCTCGAGCGGGTTGGCTTGGTGGCACATGTCGGCCTTGGCTGCCCATCCCAGCGGAACGCGCACCAGCACGGAGCGGTTGCGGTCGCCCCAGCAGACGTTGGTGGGCGCTTCTTGATGGGGCACCAGGCGGAAGTAGGAAGTAGGATTGGTATTTCCGAAAGCGGTGATGGAGGGTGCCAAGTCCATCATGCCGGCTATGGCTTTGCGCGCGGTCTCGGAGAGCGTGCCCTGGCTCAACATCTGGTTCACGCCGTCTTTTACGATGCGCATGTGCACATGCAGACCGCTACCGGCTTTACCGGCCGTAATCTTCGGAGCAAACGTAATGTCATAGCCGTAGCTGTAACCCAGGTTGCGGATGATCCATTTGGCTATCACGAGCTGATCGGCAGCATCTTCGGCGGATACGGGGAGGAATTCTATCTCGTTCTGCTCATAGATTTTTCCGTCGATGGTAAAGTTGCCCACTTCGGAGTGGCCGTATTTTATTCTGCCACCTGCCTGCGCGATGTAGGCCATACAACGGGCTCGGAACTCATTGAACTTGGCATACGGAGCCGACTCGTGGTAACCTTTCTGGTCGGTGGCGGCAAACATTCCGTTGTCGGGGGCTATGACGTAGTATTCCAGTTCGCCCATGGCTTGGAATTCCATGCCGGTCACTTCGCGGAAAGCACGGCAGGCCTTGCGCAACGTTCCTTCGGGCGAACTGCTTAGGGGCTCGCCGTCTTTGTTGAAGTAGGAACAAAGCAGTGAGAGCGTGGGCAGCTCGGCAAAGGGGTCGAGGAAGGCGGTGCTGAAGCGCGGCAACACATAGAGGTCGCTACTACCGGCTTCGATGAAGGGGAAGAGGCTGCTGCCGTCCACGCGCTCGCCCAGCGTGAGAATGGTGTCAAGGTAGGCGGCATCGTTGATCACAAAGTTCAGCGTCTTCAAGCGGCCGTCGCCCGCGGGATACATGAAGTTGACCATGCGGATATCGTTCTCGCGGATGTAGCGAACAATGTCTTCCTTTGTAAACTCCTTGCAGGGCTTGCCCAAAAAGGCTACGAGTTTGTTAGGGTTCATTTCAAATTCCTTATTCATAGCTGATAGATTTTTTAGTTACTTGGGTTTCTATTATATAATAAATGTGTAGCTGAAAGGGTACTTCCGGTGCTACTGCTGGTTTACCATCTGTCGCACCAAGTCCCAAATGACGATGCCGGCCGACACGGAGACGTTGAGCGAATGCTTTGTGCCATACTGCGGAATCTCCAGCGCTCCGGTGGCGGCGTCTACCACGTCCTGACGCACGCCCTTTACCTCGTTGCCCATCACCAGGGCGTAGCGCTTGCCTGGTTCTGGCTGGAAGTGGCCCAACTTTTTACTGCCTTCCACTTGCTCCACGGCCCATACCTCGTAGCCTTTCTTTTGCAACTCGCGCACGGCCTCGAGGGTATCTTCTGCGTACCACCAGTTCACACTGTCTTCGGCGCCGAGCGCTGTCTTATGTATCTCGGCCGAAGGCGGACAAGCCGTAATGCCGCAGAGGCAAACGCCCTGTAGGCGGAAGGCATCGGCGGTACGAAACACGGAACCTACGTTGTGAAGGCTGCGCACATTGTCGAGCACCACCACCAAGGGCAACTTCTCTGATTGCTTGAACTCCTCCACATCCATGCGGCAGAGTTCTTCTACTGTCAGTTTACGCATATCTCATAGTGATTCTTTATTGCAAATATAGACAGAATATTTTATTTATCCACCTCAGCAAAGGCAAATAAATACTTCCTTAAAAACTTGTGGAAAACTATGGGGATAATCTGTGGATAAGATTTGTATAACGTAGGGGAAAAGCTACGGCAGATCGTAGCGGGATTTCCACAATAATTATCCCCAGCTTTTCCCGCTTTTCACACCCTCTATCCACATGTTTTACACAATTTTTGAGGCCTAAATAACCAACTTTTTTCAGTCCAAAATAATTTTCCACATCCTGGGGATAAGTAGAATGGATAAATAATTACTCTCCCTTTAGATAAAGAATACTCCGCCTTGAAAAATATGTGGACAACGGAGTGTATAACTAAGACATGAATGTGGATAATTAAATGACCAAATTTTACCCCACTTTTTTATTCACAGTTTCCACACACTATAATCATACACATATTTCTCTCTCCTTTAAAAAAACTAAGAGAAAACTATAATATAAAATTTTTGAAGACTGTGGATGTGGAAAAGTGGGGATTGGGAGGATGTGCAGATTTCTTCGGAGGCTCGTAGTTTTTGTAACGCGGCGTGTTACAATCTGTAACATGGCTTGTTACGTTTAGTAACATGGCTCGTTACAACAAGTAACACGGCGCGTTACGCTTTACTATACTTAGTAAAGTAGAAAGAAACGCTGCATACGAGCTAATATATATTAAAGGAGAGCGCCGGGAAAGTCCGCAGAATTTTCCCGGTCATAAAAAAAGCGAAGCAAGCGACTGTCGGTTTGCTTCGCCACGTACCCCCGAGGAGAATCGAACTCCTATCTAAAGTTTAGGAAACTTCTATTCTATCCGTTGAACTACAGGGGCAGCCTTTCTGTTTTACTTATAAAATTGAGCAACAGAGGTTGCAAAGTTAATATATTTTTTAGAAAAACTTTCCAAAGGGTAGATTTATCTGGGTTTTATTTTTTGCTCTCTGAAAAAAGTAGTTCCTTTGCAAAGAAAATATAAAACCAACTTAATTTAAAATTAAAAAATCTTTCAAAGCATGATTGCAACCATTATCGTAGCCGTATTTATTTTTGGCTATGCGTGCATTGCCCTAGAGCATGGCACGAAGATTAACAAAGCCCCTGTGGCTCTTTTGATGTGTGCCATCTGTTGGACACTCTACACCATCGGTGTGTCAAGTGGCGTATTTACTCCCGAGCATGGCGAGACTGTGCAAGGACGTATGCTCCACCACCTCTCTGAGACTTGTGAGATTATCGTGTTCCTCATGGGTGCGATGACTATCGTAGAAATTGTAGACGCCAACGGCGGTTTCAACTTCGTAAAGAAGGCCCTTGAAACTACCAGCAAGCGCAAACTGATGTGGAGCATGGCATGGTTGACTTTCATCCTCTCTGCCGTACTCGATAACCTCACCACCTCTATCGTAATGATTATGGTGCTCCGCAAACTCGTTGCGGGCCGCAACGACCGTATGCTCTTTGCCGGTCTCATCATCCTGGCTGCCAATGCCGGTGGTGCTTTCTCTCCCATTGGCGACGTAACCACCATCATGTTGTGGGTGCGCGGCATGCTTTCTACTACAGGCGTTATCCTGCAGGTGTTCTTGCCCTCAGTAGTAAGCCTCTTGGTGCCCTGTTTGTTGATGCACTTCCGCATGAAGGGCGAGTTGGAAATTGTGAAAGATGAAGGCGAGGCCGAAGAAGATAAAGAGTTCTCTCAGACAGAGCGTAACATTGTGTTCTGCCTCGGTGTAGGCGGTTTGCTCTTTGTGCCCGTGTTCAAGATGTTGACCCACTTGGCTCCCTATGTAGGTATCCTCCTCGTGCTCGGTGTGCTCTGGACCGTAGTAGAAGTATTCTTGGCCCGCAAGAAGAACTCTCACCTCATGTCTACTCACCGTGTGACCAACATGTTGCAGAAGATCGACATGACCACCATCCTATTCTTCCTCGGTATATTGATGACCGTAGCTACCTTGCAGGAAATCGGTACACTCACTGCTTTCGGCGAATGGTTGAACGAAGTGACCGGCGCTAACCACTATGCCATCACCGGTGTAATTGGTGCTGCCTCTTCTATCGTGGACAACGTACCCCTCGTAGCCGGTTGTATGGGTATGTATCCCATCAAAGCTGCCGGAGCTTTGGCTCAGGACGGAATCTTCTGGCAACTCTTGGCCTACTGCGCCGGAGTGGGTGGTTCAATGTTGATCATCGGTTCAGCCGCAGGCGTTGTGGTAATGGGATTGGAGAACATCTCATTCGGCTGGTACTTGAAGAACATCACATGGTTGGCCGCTGCCGGTTATGTAGCCGGTATAGCAGCCTATGCAGTTCAGCACAGTATTTTTACACAATTAGGCATTATCTAATCCTTAATATATAAGATTATGAAGAAGCTATTATTAACCCTGAGTATGCTCGTAGCTTTTGCATGGGCCACTCCCGCATCTGCCTTAGGCTTCGACTGGGGTGTGATGGGCGGTATGAACTTAAGCAAAGTAAATTTCAGTACAGAAACCTTTAACACCGACAACCGCTTAGGCTGGTTCGTAGGTCCTAAAGTTCAGTTGTCTCTCCCCTTAGGCTTTGGTTGCGACGCAGCAGCGCTCTATTCACAGCGTCGTCTTAACTTAGACTCTGAGACCAACACCACTGAGACTTTCCGCAGCATTGAAATTCCCATCAACCTGCGCTACAGCATCGGTCTTGGCTCTACAGCTTCGGTATATTTTGCCACCGGTCCTCAGTTTGGTCTGAACGTAGGCAGCGATAAGTTCAAAGTGGGCAAGGCCGCTTATGTGTTCGACACCAAGACTTGGAACACCTCCTGGAATGTGGGTGCCGGTGTGAAAGTATTGGGCCACTTGGAAATTGGAGTTACCTACAACATTGCCCTCAGCAAGTACGCCGACTGCGCAGCCGGAAGCGACTACGATTTTAAGACCAACAACTTCCAGGCACACGCTTGCTACTATTTCTAATAGTTTGAAGTTTATAAATATTTTAGAGAACTTGTGGTAGTAAAATACTGCAAGTTCTTTTCTTTTAGATAGTAAAACACAGTCGGTAAGAATAAAATGTTTATATTTGCAGCCGAAATTTTTGACATTATGAAAAAAATATTTTCTCTTACCCTCTTGCTTTTGGCAGCCTTCTTCAGCGCTGCGCAAGCACAAGTAAATTTCAGTGTTGAATACAAGCGTGTCAGCCCTACTGAGATAGATATTATTTTCAAAGGCACCGCAGAACCCGGATGGCACGTCTATTCCACGGACATGCCTGCTGATGGTCCCCAGGCGGCTACTTTTGCAGTAGACGAAGCCACGGGAGCCAAGCCGGTGGGTGCTCTGAAGAAGGGCGGAAAGGAAATCAGTCAGCACGACCCTATCTTCGGAATGGAGGTAAGGTTCTTTGAAGGCACTTGCAGCTTTACGCAACGCGTGCAGCTTACAGAGAAAGACTATAACTTGAAAGGCTACTTCACCTTCGGTGCTTGTAACGACCAGGCTTGTATGCCGCCCACCTCAGTGGACTGTGCGGTGAAAGGCAGCGATGGTCCGGCAGCAGCCGTAAAGGCCGAGAAGAAAGAAGAGGCTAAAGAAGCACCCGCAGCAGTGGTTGCCGAGCCTTTGGCAGAGGAAGTAGAAAAAGTTGCTGAAGCAGATTCTGTTGCCGTAGTGGAACAGCCCGAAGCCGTGAGCACCAACGCTTGGTGGACCCCCGTTATCGACGAGCTGAAAGCCTTTGGTGGCGAAGAAGGTAATGTGGCCGACAAAGCCTGGTGGTACATTTTCTTCCTCGGCTTTGTAGGCGGACTCGTAGCCCTCTTCACTCCTTGCGTTTGGCCCATCATCCCGATGACCGTAAGCTTCTTCTTGAAGCGTGCCGGCGATAAGAAAAAAGGCCTTCGCGACGCCATCATTTATGGTATCAGTATTATAGTAATCTATGTGGCCCTCGGCCTTATCATCACCTCTATTTTTGGTGCCAGCGCCTTGAACGACCTCTCTACGAACGCCGTGTTCAACATCCTGTTCTTCTTGATGCTCGTAGTGTTTGCCGCCAGCTTCTTCGGAGGCTTCGAAATCACCCTGCCCTCTTCCTGGGGAGCAGCCGTAGATAGCAAGGCAGAAAAGACCACCGGTTTGCTCAGCATCTTCTTGATGGCGTTCACCCTCTCGTTGGTATCGTTCTCCTGCACAGGTCCTATCATCGGCTTCCTGCTTGTCGAGGTGAGCACCAGCGGCGGTTCGGCCCTCGCTCCCACTATCGGAATGCTCGGCTTCGCTGTAGCTTTGGCCCTGCCGTTTACCCTCTTTGCCCTCTTCCCCACCTGGTTGAAGAGCGCCCCTAAGAGCGGCGGTTGGCTCAACTCTGTAAAGGTAACCCTCGGCTTCCTGGAATTGGCCTTCGCTCTCAAGTTCCTTTCCGTAGCCGACTTGGCATACGGCTGGCGCTTGCTCGACCGCGAGACCTTCCTTGCCTTGTGGATAGTGCTTTTCGCCCTGCTCGGAATCTACTTGCTGGGCTTCCTGAAGTTCCCCCACGACGATGAAGACGAGCGCCACACCAGCGTACCCCGTTTCTTCCTCGCCCTCTGCTCTTTGGCCTTTGCCGTCTATATGGTTCCCGGTCTCTGGGGTGCTCCTTTGAAGGCCGTGAGCGCTTTTGCGCCGCCCATGTCTACTCAGGATTTCAATCTTGACAATGTACACATCGAAGCAGAATTCCGCGACTACGAAGCCGGTATGGAGCACGCACGCCGCACAGGCAAGCCCGTAGTGGTAGACTTTACCGGCCACGGATGTGTGAACTGCCGCAAGATGGAGCTCGCTGTATGGCACGACGCCAAGGTGCGCGACCTCCTCATGAAGGACTATGTGCTCATCTCCCTCTACGTAGACGAGAAGACTAAGCTCGCTGAGCCCATCGTGGTGAACGAGGACGGCAAGCAAGTGACTCTCCGCACCATCGGCGACAGATGGAGCTACTTGCAGCGCACTAAGTTCGGCGCCAACGCACAGCCTTTCTACGTGCTGCTCGACAACGAGGGCAAGCCCCTCAATGGTTCTTACTCTTACGATGAGGACGTAGATAAGTTTGTAGACTATCTCAAGACCGGCTTGAAGAACTACAAGAAATAAGTATAGAATTTTCTACATAGAAAATATAATTTATCCCTAATATAAGGCCCAAAGTAGTCCGTGAGGAACGCTGACCGGCCGGCACTCACCACCGTCTTACTTATCTGCGAAGACCGGTAAGTATAGGAGGAGTGTTAGAATAAAGGAGGAGTGGCATGCTGATTCCCTTGCATGGCCGCCCCTCCTTTTTTAGGTACTTTTTGATGCTTCGTAAGCGCTTGAAAATCAGTAGGCCTTTTCGGGCATTTCGAAAGTCTGATCTACGAAAATTTTTCTAAGACCTAGGAAAAATTTCTTAAGACTTTTTTTTCCTAAATCAGACTTTCGAAACGCCCCATAAATTAAGAGAGGTGGAAGGTTAGCTTTTTCTGTTGCTATAACACTTAGCAGTTCGGCACTTCGCCCACTAAAAATCTATGCGTATACCCCCTATCTCTACCCTCAACTTCCCACCTTTAAAATCAGCCATAGGTGTTTTCCTCCGCTTTTACATCAGCTATTTAGGAGCCTTTTCGTATCTTTGTAACTTGAAAGAAAAATAGATAGATGGCCTACGCAGATAAAAAAATATTGATCACCGGCGCCAGTGGCTTCATTGGGAGTTTCTTGGTGGAGCAGGCGCTGTCCGAAGGCTATGAAGTGTGGGCAGCCGTAAGGCGTACCACCTCGCGCCGCTATTTGCAAGACGAGCGCATCCGCTTTGTGGAGCTCGACCTGGGCCACGAGGAACGCCTGAAGGCTCAGTTGGAAGCCCACGTAGCGCACGAAGGAGCGTGGCAATATGTCATCCATGCAGCCGGAGCCACCAAGTGTCGCTCGCGCCAAGACTTCTTCGATGTAAACACCGCCGGCACCGAGCGCCTGGCTCGTCTCTTGCTTCATACTAAGGCTTTGACAGGGCGCTTTGTCTTTGTGAGTTCGCTCAGTGTGATGGGCGACCCTGCCCAAAACACCGATGGCACACCCTGCCCCAACACCGCCTACGGACAAAGCAAATGGGAAGCCGAGCAACTGCTTGCGGACATCGCAGGGCTCGACTATGTGGTGCTGCGACCCACCGGCGTTTACGGACCCCGCGAGCGCGACTATTTTCTGATGGCCAAGAGCATTGCCGGACATGTAGACTTTGCCGTAGGTTTCAAACGCCAGCAGCTCACCTTTATCTACGTGCGCGACCTCGTGACGGCAGCCTTCCTTGCCCTGCACAATGGCACCTGCGGAAAGAGCTATGCCCTCACCGACGGCGCCGTCTACAGTAGCCGCACCTTCTCCGACCTGCTGCAAAAGGAAATGGGCGTGCGCCATGTGGCCCACATCACCGCCCCATTGTGGGTGTTGAAAGTAGTATGCCTCATGGGCGAAGCCATGGCACGCCTCACAGGAAAGACTGCGGCACTGAATATGGATAAGTACAACATTCTAAAACAACGCGACTGGACTTGCGACATCTCCGAAGCCTGCCATGACTTGGGTTACACACCGGCATGGAACTTGGAACGAGGGGTGAAAGAGACAGTGGCTTGGTATAAAAAAGAAAAATGGATTTAACTTCCCTCACAGCACCCTCGCAGGTAAAAGGTCTGCTCGGCCTTGAAAAGACCACCCTCATCTACGCTGCGCTCACCACTCTCTTGCTATTCTTCTTTTGGCAAGAAATGGCCAATCCCCTGCCCTTGTTGCTCGGACGCATTGCCGTAGTGGCAGGTATGGTGCTCCTCCTTTTATTATATAAATGGTGTCCGTGCCAGGCCACCCGCTTTCTTCGCAACCTCTATCCGCTCACACTGCTGGGCTATTGGTATCCCGATACCTATGAGTTCTGTCAGCTATGGACCAATTTAGACCACATCTTTGCCTCGGCCGATCTCTCCCTCTTTGGTTGCCAGCCCTCGCTGGAGTTTGCCGCGTTGCTTCCTCAGAAGTTGTGGAGCGAGTTGTTCCACCTCGGCTATTTTTCCTACTACCCCTTGATTTTTATTACCGTGCTCGCGCCGCTCTTCACCAACCGCCGTCTCTTCGAGCCCACGGCCTTCGTGGTGATGACCGCCTTTCTGTTCTACTATCTCATCTACGTCTTCCTGCCCGTTGCCGGTCCGCAATATTACTTCCATGCCGTGGGCACAGATATTATCTCCTGCAGCCAATTTCCTGAAGTGGGCGACTATTTCCGCACCCACACCGAAATGCGCCCTTCGCCCGGCCCCGATGGCTTTTTCCGCTCGCTCATAGAAGCCGCCCAAGCCAACGGCGAACGCCCCACAGCAGCGTTTCCTTCAAGCCACGTAGGCATGAGTACTATTCTGATGATTCTTCTGTGGCGTAACAAGAAAATCTTGGCCTGGTGTGCTTTCCCCTTCTACATACTTCTGTGCTGCGCCACAGTATACATTGAAGCACACTACTTGATAGACGTGTTCGGCGGATGGGTGTCGGCGCTCCTGCTCTTTAAGTTGTGTCAGTGGCTCTATAGCTTGCCGTTCTTCGGAGGTCCCCACCCCATCCGAATTTAGAGAAAGGCCATTCCGGCTCTTGAAAAAATTTATACAATAATTATATAGCTTATGAAAAAAATTATCTTGACCCTCCTTCTGGCTGCTCCCGCCGTTTCGGTAATGGCACAGAAAACAGGCGGAATCTCTGCCGAGATGCTGCAAAGCATCAAGCAGGCGCAGACCAACACCGTGGCCGACCGCGCTTTGCGTAACGCACTGGCCGGAACTTCTATCAACCAACTGGCTACTGCCGCCGAAAATCCGGCTCTTGGCGACACCCACTTCTCTCACAAAGTGCCTTCAAAAGGTATTACCGACCAGCAACAGTCAGGCCGCTGCTGGCTCTTCACAGGCATGAACGTGATGCGCGCCAAGATGATAAAGAAATATGATATGGGCGAGTTCCAATTCTCGCAAGCCTACTCTTTCTTCTACGACCAGTTGGAGAAAGCCAACCTCTTCTTGCAGGCCGTAGTGGACCATGCCGACAAACCCATGGACGACAAAGTGGTGGAATGGCTTTTCCAGCATCCACTGAGCGACGGCGGCACGTTCTGCGGCGTTCAGGACGTGGTGATGAAGTA
Source organism: Alloprevotella sp. (assembly GCA_045636405.1). Classification (GTDB taxonomy): domain Bacteria; phylum Bacteroidota; class Bacteroidia; order Bacteroidales; family Bacteroidaceae; genus Alloprevotella. Next base: position 152,984 of record JAZTXL010000035.1, on the reverse strand, counting down.
CGGCATCGTGCCCGCCGAAGTGATGCCCGAGCGCTTCAGTGCCAACAACACATCGCGCATGGCTTCCATCCTCTCGCTCAAACTGAGAGAGTATGGTCTTACCCTTCGCAAGGCTGTGGCCGATGGCGAAAAGAAAGCCGCCATTGAGCAGCGCAAGACCGAGATGTTGGCCACCGTTTACCGTATCCTTTCTCTCTGCTTGGGAGAACCTCCCACAGAGTTTACATGGACCAGAAAGAACGCAGCAGGAGAGCCCGTGGAGACAAAAACCTATACTCCGCAGTCTTTCTATAAAGAATATGTGGGTGCAGATTTGAAGAACGACTACGTGATGCTGATGAACGACCCCTCACGCCCCTACCACAAAACCTACACCATCGACCTCGACCGCCACTCATACGATGGCGCACAATGGACCTATATCAATCTGCCCATGGAAGAGATTAAGGAGATGGCCATCGCTTCTATCAAGGACAGCACCATGATGTACTACAGCTGCGATGTGGGTAAGTGCTACAACAGCAAGACCGGCGTGCTCAGCCTTGACAACTACGACTTCGGTTCGCTCTTCGCCACCGATTTCCCCATGAACAAGGCCGACCGCATCCGCACCTTCGCTTCCGCCTCCAGCCACGCCATGACACTCATGGCTGTAGACCTCGACGAGAACGGCAAGCCCAGAAAATGGATGGTGGAAAACTCTTGGGGACCGGCTTCCGGCTACAAAGGGCACCTTATCATGACCGACAGCTGGTTTGACGAGTACACCTTCCGCCTTGTGGTGGACAAAAAATACGTTCCCGAGGCCACCCTCAAGCTCTTGAAGCAGAAGCCCACTTTGCTTCCTGCTTGGGATCCTCTCTTTGCGCCGGAACAATGAGCCGCTTAGGAAAAAGTCTGCAATGATCTTGCAGACTTTTTCTTTACCCATATCAGTCTGAGAAAGGTCTGTCGAGAGGCAGTCCTTTATTTTTTAGAATAATTAAAGATTTATAGTGGCGTTGCATGGGCAGAAAAGTGTACATTTGCCACAGACCAAAAAATATATAAAGCTATGGGAAAAACTATTAACATCCGCTGTAAAAATACCGGTAAGACCCACAAAGTACCTATGGGTTTCACGCTCGAGGAAGTCTACGAGATGCTCGAGATAAAGCTTCCGCTCGGCGTCACCAGTGCCAAGGTGAACAACAAGGTGGAGGGCTTGCACTTTATGCTTTTCAGCGACAAGGACGTAGAGTTCTTAGACATCTCTTCGCCCTCTGGCCGCCGCACCTATACGCGCTCCGTGCTCTTTGTGCTTTACAAGGCGGTGACAGAGCTTTATCCAGGGGTGCGTCTGCGCATTGAGATGCCCGTGAGCAACGGTTACTATTGCCGCCTCACTTCCAACGGGCAACTCTTCGACTTCTCGCCCGCCGAGGTGCGCAGCCGCATGCAGGAAATCATTGATGCCAACCTCCCCTTCCATCGTGTGACCGGCCCCACAGAGGAAGCCATATCCCTGTTCCGCCAGCAGGGATTGGAGAACAAAGCCAAGTTGCTCGAGGGCCTTGGCAAGCTCTACACACATTATTATATGCTCGACGGCACAGCCAACTATTTCTATGGCTCTTTGCTTATGCGCACGGGCCAGATTACGTTGTTCGACATTGTGGCTTACGAGGACGGCCTCCTCTTGCGCTTGCCCGACTCAGATCACCCCGGCAAGCTCCGCCCCATGCGCGAGCAGAGCAAGATGTTTGATGTCTTCAACGAGCAACACCGCTGGCAGGAAATCCTGGGCATCTCCACCATCGGAGAGTTTAACGCCGCATGCGAGGCCGGCTACACCAACCAGCTCATCAACCTCTCCGAAGCGCTGCAAGAGAAGAAAATCAGCCGCCTGGCCGATAGAATAGCCGCCGACCCCAAGTTGAAAGTAATCCTCATTGCCGGCCCTTCCTCAAGCGGTAAGACTACCTTCTCCAAGCGACTCTCCGTGCAGCTCATGGCTTGCGGATTGCGCCCCTATCCCATCTCGCTCGACGACTATTTTGTGCCGCGCACAGAGACTCCGCGCGACGAGAACGGAGAGTACGACTACGAGAGCGTGCATGCCATGAACATACCCCTCTTCAACGAGCAGATGAACGCACTGCTCTCTGGTGAAGAGGTGGAACTGCCACGCTATAATTTCCAGACCGGTCTCAGCGAAAAGAGCGGCAACCGCTTGCGCCTGCGCAGTGGAATGATTCTCATCCTCGAGGGAATCCACGCCCTGAATCCCATCCTGACAGAAAACCTGCCTGCCGAAAATAAATTCAAGATTTACGCCTCGGCGCTCACCACCATTATGCTCGACGACCACAACCACATCCCCACCACCGACAACCGCCTGTTGCGCCGCATCGTACGCGACTATAAATACCGCGGCTACTCGGCCGAGGACACCATTCGCCGCTGGCCGTTGGTGAGGGCGGGCGAGGAAAAATGGATTTTCCCCTTCCAGGAACAGGCCGACGAGATGGTCAACACGGCTTTGCTCTTCGAACTGGCAGCCTTGCGCGAACAGGCCATTCCCTTGCTCGAGCAAGTGCCGGAGAATGTGCCCGAATATTCTGAGGCCTACCGCCTGCGCAAGTTCCTCTCCTACCTGAAACCCATTTCCATACAGGGCCTCCCCCACACCTCGCTGCTCAGAGAATTCCTGGGCGGAAGCACCTTCAAGTATTAGAAATAGCGCCCCCCTTTGCGCTCCTGCCGATTCCACAAAAGTGGGGTTGGCAGGAGCTGTTTTTTGCCTTTGTAAGTGATGGAAAATCAAAGGTAATTCTCCGCCGTTTCTTCGTAGTTAACTAAGAAATCCCTGGTAGCTTACCGGCTTCTCCCAGAAAACGCCTAAGAATGCTGCCCTTTGGCCCCCCTTTTCGAAAGTCTAATCTGCGAAAAATTTTCTAAGACCTAGGAAAAATTTCTTAAGACCTAGTTTTTCCTAGCTCAGACTTTCGAAACGGCAGTGGGCAACGTGCCATTTTCCGGGGCTTATGAGGCGCCAGCGCCGAAGCGTGCCGAGCGCCGCTCTCCCCCTTTTAATTCCGAAGTAAGGTAAAGAAAAACCTCTCCGAGCAGGAGAGGTTTTCTGTGTGTCTATATATTATATAATGTATTCGCGCCAGTCGGTCAGTCGCATGTCCCCTTTGCGCCGATAGGTGTCGTGCATGGCAAAAGCGGCAGGAAGTATGTGAGGCGTGTGTCCTCCGCGTTGCAGAGCCAGCTGCATGTACTCGCGCAAGAGAGGGCGGTAGTCGGGATGAGCAATGGCAATGAGCGCCTCAGCCTTTTCGGTGGCACACTTGTTGCGGAGGTCGGCCACGCCATATTCCGTGATGATGGCATCCACATAGTGTTCCGTGTGGTCCACATGCGAGCAGAAGGGTACAATGCTGCTGATGCAACCGTTCTTAGTGGTGGAGCTGCAGGTAAAGGTGGAGAGCATGGCGTTGCAGGTAAAGTCGGCCGAGCCGCCCACACCGTTCATCATCATCGAGCCGCCAATCTTCGTGCTGTTCACGTGGCCGTAGATGTCCACTTCGATGGCCGTGTTCATAGAGCAGATGCCCAGGCGCGCAATGATTTCGGGGCAGTTGGAAATCTCCGAGGGACGCAGCAAGAGGCGGCCGCGAAAATCGTTGATGTTGGCATAGAGGTCCTTCAGATGGTCGCTGCTGATGGTTAGCGCACCGGTGGAGGCAGCCACCACCCTGCCCTCGCGGATGAGGCGCAGCGGTTCTTCCTGGAGCACCTCGGTGTAGATGTTGAAGTTGGGTACTTCGGGACAGCTACCCAAGGCTCCGAGCACGGCATTTGCACCCGAGCCCACACCGCTCTGCAGCGTGAGTTTGTTCTTGAAGATATAGCCCATCTGCATGTTCCACACGAGAAAGTCGGCCATGTTTTGCCCAATCTGCTGTGTCACCTCAGTAGAGGGAGTCATGGTGCGCGCCTCGTCGGGCAGATGACACTCCACAATGCCCGCGATGCGCTCGGCGTCCACCTCGATGAACGGCAAGCCGATGTGCTCAATGGGCTGAGTGATGCGCACGGGGGCTCTAAACCATGGGTCTTCTATCTCATAGATGTCGTGCATGCCGATAAGCTTGGTGCTGTGCCAGGAGTTTATCTCGATGAAAATACCCTTGCGCGCCAAGCGACAGATAGTGGGGGCGATACCGATGCCGGCTGTGAGATAGATGCGATATTTCTCCCTCACTTCCTGCACCTCGCAGGCTTCGATGATGGCCCAGTCCACCTGTCCCGTGATGCCTTGTCGCAGGTGCGAGGCATTGTCGGAGAGATTCAGGTCGGTATATCGGACACGGCGCGCATTGTAGGCCTTGCGAATGTCGGGATTGACGGAGAAGGGCAAGCGGCGGTCGATGGCATCGGCAGCAGCCAGCGTTCCGTCGCAGCTTGCGCCGATGGACGCACCGGTCACTACGTCCACCTTAAAAGGCCGTCCGGCAGCGTGTTCGGCAGTGGCCTTCTCGGCAATGGCCGGCGGGATGCACTTAGGCGAACCGGCAGGACCGAAACCACCTATGCCGAGCAAGTCGCCATGGCACACGAGCGCCGCAGCCTCTTGGGCTGTCATGCAAGGGATATTCATTTCTTATAGAATACGAATAGAGAGTTAAGAGATAAATGGGGCTCACACAGAGACAGTGAGTTATTCCGCCTTCTGCTTGTCGCTTTCTATCAGTGCAAGGAGTTTTTCCACAGCATCCTCTTCGGGGATGTTTTTCTCCACACACACCTTTCCGCGGTAGAGGCTCACCTTTCCGCGGGCAGCACCTACGTATCCGTAGTCGGCATCGGCCATTTCGCCGGGGCCGTTTACGATGCAGCCCATGATACCTATCTTCAAGCCGGTGAGGTGGGCGGTGGCAGCCTTAATGCGGGCTATCGTCGTACGCAAATCGTAGAGCGTGCGGCCGCAGCCCGGGCAACTGATGTACTCAGTCTTGGTGGTGCGCAAGCGGGTGGCTTGCAAAATACCAAAGGCGGTGTCGTCCTGCTCAGCGTGGGAGATGGGCAAGGAGCCTTCCGGAGCATTGTTGTAGAGGAAGATGCCGTCCGTCAAGCCGTCGAAGAGCAACGCACCCATATCGGCAGCAGCGCGCAACTGGAAGTCTTCCTTCTCCGTGCAACTGTAGTGCTGGAAGAAGATGACGGGGTTCGTCAGTCCCTCATACCAGAGTTCGTGGGCCACTGCGCGTTGCTCGCCCAAGCGGTTGGGATGATCGCTCTGAGCCACCACCACCATCTCCGGGTGGTTGCGCAAGCAGGCCTTCACCTCTTCGTTGAGCGTAGCATAGCTGAGGAACACAAACTTCAGATCTGCGTGGCACGCACCCACCATCATGAGCATGTTGGCAGGGAAGGCAGGATAGGTATTGGCCTCGCCGCTCCAGCGGGCAGCATCTACGATGTAGCCCACGCCCTCGATGCGTTTCTCAGGCAAATTTTGTCCGCAATAGATATAGTCGGGCGGCGTGTTTCCCAAATCTGTGGCGCCGTCCAAGCGAGTGGACACCACCACGGGAACGTTTGTGCCGCCGATGTTCTTCACCGGACACGTGGGGCGACGCACGGGGCGCAAATAGTCGAAGGCCGGAGCCTGGCGTGCAGGGATAAAGGGATGGCCGGCGCGTTGTACGACGTACGAAGCCAACTTGTAGGCCACGGGAATCTCCACTTCGGGCTCTTCGCTCAGCGATACGCGCAACGTGTCGCCCATGCCGTCGGCCAGGAGCGCTCCGATGCCGGCCGCACTCTTGATGCGGCCGTCTTCGCCCTCGCCGGCTTCTGTCACACCCAGGTGGAGGGGGAAGTCCATGCCTTCGGCTTTCATCACGGCGCTTAGCAGTCGCACGGAGCGCACCATCACCACCGTGTTGCTGGCTTTGATGGAGATGACAACGTCCTTGAAATCCTCCTTGACGCAGACGCGGAGAAATTCCATACAGCTCTCTACGATGCCCTCAGGTGTGTCGCCGTAGCGGCACATGATGCGGTCGGAGAGCGAGCCGTGGTTGACGCCGATGCGCAAAGCTGTGTGGTTCTTCTTACAGATTTCCAGCAGCTGCTTAAAGCGCTCTTCGAGGCGCAGCAGTTCGGCGGCATATTCCTCGTCGGTATATTCCAACTGCTTAAATTGGCGTGCCGGATCCACGTAGTTGCCGGGGTTGATGCGCACTTTCTCTACGATGCCGGCGGCTATGTCGGCCACGTTGGGATTGAAGTGAACGTCGGCCACAAGGGGATGGTCGAAGCCGCGTTGGTGGAGGGCCTCGCGGATGTTGCGCAGATTTTCCGCCTCAATACTTCCTTGCGTGGTGAGCCTTACGTAATCGCCGCCGGCCTCTATGATGCGGATGCACTGCTCTACGCATCCTTCGGTGTCGGTAGTGGCTTTTGTGGTCATGCTCTGTATGCGCAAGGGATGGTCTCCGCCGAGCGGGCGGGAGCCTATGCGCACTTCGTGAGAGGCTCGCGGTGCGTAGTTGAAGAGCGAAACGCTGCTGTATATCTTGTCGGTAGACATATTAGTTGGTCTTGAAAGAGTATTGCACTTGAGAAAGATCCTCGTTGGCCTTTACAATTTTTTCCTTCAGGCCTTCTTTGTAGGCGGCCAGGCGTTCGGCGAGGAGTTCGTCGTTGAGGGCGAGCATTTCGAGAGCCAGGATGGCAGCGTTTTGAGCGCCGTTAACGCCTACGGTGGCTACGGGGATGCCGGGAGGCATTTGTATGATGGAGAGCATGGCGTCGAGACCATCGAGCATGCCTTTGATGGGCACACCGATAACGGGCAGTGTGGTGCAGGCAGCGATGACGCCCGGCAGAGCGGCAGCCATTCCGGCGCCGGCAATGATTACTTTCAGTCCGCGCTCTTTGGCGGTGCGGGCAAAGTGTTCTACCTCGGCGGGGGTGCGGTGTGCGGAGAGGGCATTCATCTCGAAGGGGATTTCCATCTCATCGAGCATTTTGGCAGCCTTTTCCATTACGGGGAGGTCGCTTGTGCTACCCATGATGATGCTTACGAGGGGAGTTTTCTTTGTGTTAGCCATGATGTAAGAGTTTTTGAGTGATATGAATTAGTTGATTATTTTTTTCTGTAAGTTTTCTCCTGCCGATGCTCACACATAGGCGATGCAGAAGAAGCCGCAGAGGATGCCCACGATGGTTCCGGTGCTGATTTCCATAAATGTCTGTTGGCGCAGGATGAGGCGCGAGGTGCCCACCAGACCGTTGAGCAACACCACCAGGCAGAGCCAGCTCACGGGGTTGAACATAAAGATGAGCGAGAAGGCTATGAGGGCGCCGATTACGCCTCCGGCAGCTGCCGAGTGGGGACACATTTTTATCCAGGGATTCAACAGGGTGCCCAGGATTTGTATGAGCAAGGCGCCGGCAATGATGCCGAGGGTGAAATGGGGCAAGTGGAGCAGCTTCATAAAATAGAGCAGTGCGGCGTAGCTGCAGATGGAGAAGAGATAGGGCACGTAGCGGTTTTCGCGGCGTCCTATCTGGTGGCGTGTCCATCCGTTTACCTTGCGATAGAGCAGGATGCACAGGCGCGGAATGCCGATGGTGAAGAGCCATACGATGGCCACGAAGAGCACCTTGTAGGTAACCGGTAGCACGTTGAGATAGCTGAAGAGGAACAACGCCACGAACGCCACCACCGGGAAGTAGAATGGCGAGAAGAGCACGGAGATGGCCTGTGCGGTGAGGATGATGAGCTTGTTGTTCATTGCGGCTATGGAGAGGTGCTTGGGGATGAGGGAGGTGGTTTATTCTTTTCGCAGGCGGGCAGTGGGCAGTCCCAGCTTCTCGCGGTATTTTGTCACGGTGCGTCGTGCCACGGGCAGGCCTTTTTCTTTCAAGGCGGCGGCCAGTGCTTCGTCCGAGAGGGGCTTTTTCTTGTCCTCCTGCTTCACTATCTCGAGCAGGGCGCTCTTCACTTGGCGGTTGGAGATGTCATCGCCCTCCTCGGAGGTGAACTGCGAGGAGAAGAAGAACTTGAGCGGATAGACGCCATAGGCCGTTTGTACGTACTTGCTGCCTGTAACGCGCGACACGGTGGAGGTGCTGAAGTTCAGTTTCTCCGCCACGTCTTTCAGTACCATGGGGCGCAGCAGCAGCTCGTCGTCGTCGTCGAAGAAGGGGCGTTGTAGCTTCACGATGGTTTGCATCACGCTGAGCAGGGCGCGGTTGCGGTGTTCGATGAGGCTGATAAAGTCCTGTGCGTCGTCCACTTTCTTCTTTGTATACGTATGTATTTCCTGCTGCTCGCGGCTCAGTTCTTTCTGTCTTTTAGAGAAGGCAGCCAGCGTTTCGCGGTAGGTTTGGCTCACGCGCAGCTCGGGGATGTTGTCTTTGTTCAGTGTGACGATAGCCTCGCCGTCGGGGGCGATGGTCACGGTAAAGTCGGGCACGATGGTGGGTGCCACCGTCTGCATCTCTTCGCCGAGAGCGCGGCCCGGTGTGGGATTCAGGTGGGTGAGTTCGTGGAGCACGTGGTCGAAGGTTTCTTTGTCCACCTCAAGGCGCTCGCGCAGTTGGTCCCATCGCTTGCTTACGAAGAGCTTGAAGTGGCGGTCCACCACTTCCAGGGCGAGCGACTGCCAGGGTGAGCGATAGTCGGGGTCGGTGAGCTGCAGGTGCAGACACTCTTGCAGATTGCGCGCCCCGATGCCGCGCGGCTCAAAGCGTTGCAGTATGCTCAGGAGGTGCTCCAGCTCGGCGGCGGTGGTGTCGATGTATTGATAGACAGCCAGTTCGTCGACAATGGTGGTGAGTTCCTTGCGCAGGAAGCCGTCTTCGTCGAGCGAGCCGATGAGATAGTCCATCAAGTGGCGCTCGTGGTCGGAGAGGTTGTACTCCCCTATTTGCTGCTGAAGGTTCTCGTAGAACGTCTGCCCATCGGAAATTTGGAATGTGCCCTCGCGCTCGGAAGCATCGGCACGCGCCAGGAGATAGTCGGGCACATCGTCGGCCGTGCGATAGTCTGCCATGGCCGCCTCCACGCCGGTCTCCTCCCCCGCCCCGTATTCGTCGTCGCCATAGGCATCAGCCTCGGGTGCCTCGTCCACATCGGAGGGGTCGCGCTCCTCGAGCGCTTCGTTGTCCACCATCTCGTCGCGCACACGCTCTTCCAGGTCGGCCTGTGACATCTCTATGAGTTTCACCAGGGCCAACTGGAACGTGGGCAGCATCTGCTGCGTAGTGGTCTGTGTCAGTATGTTTCTCTGTTTCGCCATGCCGGGACGCGTGCGCGCGCTTTACGTTTTGCAAATATACAAAAATCTCAGAAGATATGCCAGTTATATGGGACGCAAGAAGGGCTGTTGCAAGTTTTTTGGAAAAACAAGACATAAAATGGAGTGACAATCGGCGTCGCAGTGATTTAATTTTTAACTAAGTTTAACTGTCTGCAACCCCTCGGCAGTATCTGAGAATTCTTGCCCGTTGCGAAAAAACGATTTCTTCTTTCGGAAAAAACACTAGCCCTTTCCGAGGAAAAACTGCGAGCCTTCCAGGAAAAATTTCTCAAGACCTAATTTTTCCTGGAAGCCTACTAAGAAAACCTATTTTTGGAGATGAAAAAACCCATGTTGGGGTACAAAAAAGCGGGAAACTCCAAAGAGTTCCCGCCGGGCTATTACAAATTTACAAAAACTGAAGGCGAAACGCAAGTGGCTCATTACGGTTCTTTAAAAAGATTTAAGATTTATTAAACAATGAGCAAGCAAGAATTTCAGCGCTTTCTGTGTTCAAACAAGGGAGCCGTCCATCGCCACGACGCCCCTGCCCTATCCTTTTAGCACCGCTATTTGTTAACCTGCGTACAAAAAAATTAGTTTTTTTTTGCCAAACACAATAAATCTCTTACTTTTGCAGAATAAAGGGCCTCTCCCCACAAATGAGGAGATGGTTTTTTGGGCTTTGGCCCCACATAGCCACGCAAGGAAAAACATTTTTTAATATCAACTTAATTCAAAAAATTTTATGTGGTTAACTAATTCATCCATCGGAAGGAAGGTAATCATGTCTGTATCCGGACTTGCTTTGATTCTCTTCCTTACTTTTCATGGTTGCATGAACCTCGTTGCGCTTTTCTCTGAGGAAGGCTACAACATGGTCTGCGAAATGCTCGGTGCCAATTGGTACGCAGTGGCTGCAACAGCAGCGTTGGGCGCATTGGTAGTGGTACACTTCGTGTATGCTATCATCTTGACACTTCAAAACAAGAAGGCCCGCGGTGCTAACAAGTATGCTGTGACCAACAAGCCCGAGAAAGTAGAATGGTACTCTCAGAACATGTTTGTACTGGGTGTAATCGTAATCCTCGGTATGGGCTTGCACCTCTACAACTTCTGGTACAACATGATGCTTCAGGAACTTCTTCCTGCCGGCAATCATGAGCTCGCTGCCAATGGTGTGTACTGGATCAAGGAAACCTTCAGCTGCCCAGTTTACTCTGTGCTCTACCTCGTGTGGCTCGCAGCTCTCTGGTTCCACCTCAACCATGGCTTCTGGAGCGCATTCCAGACCTTAGGTTGGAACGGCAAAATCTGGTTCTGCCGTCTGAAAGCCATCAGCTTGGTTTACACCACCATCGTAATCCTTATGTTCGTGGCAGTGGTTGTTAAGTTTGCCCTCTGTGGCGGTGCTTGCTGCACAGCTTGTTGCTAAGCTTGACAGATAGCTGAATGTAAAATCCTAAATTTTAAAATAAAAAACCATTATGGCTACTATAGATTCTAAAATCCCTGCAGGACCAGTTGCTGAGAAGTGGACCAACTACAAAGCCCACCAGAAATTGGTTAACCCTAAGAACAAGCGTAAGCTCGACGTTATCGTGGTAGGTACAGGTTTGGCCGGCGCCAGCGCCGCAGCCTCCCTCGGCGAAATGGGCTTCAAAGTAAAGAACTTCTGCATTCAGGACTCACCCCGCCGTGCACACTCTATCGCTGCACAGGGTGGTATCAATGCTGCTAAGAACTATCAAAACGACGGCGACTCTGTATATCGCCTTTTCTACGACACAGTGAAGGGTGGCGACTACCGTGCTCGCGAAGCTAACGTATATCGTCTCGCCGAAGTAAGTGCCTCTATCATCGACCAGTGTGTGGCTCAGGGTGTTCCCTTCGCTCGCGAATACGGCGGCATGTTGGCGAACCGTTCATTCGGTGGTGCTCAGGTAAGCCGTACTTTCTACGCTAAGGGTCAGACAGGTCAGCAGCTCCTCCTCGGTGCTTACTCAGCATTGATGTGCCAGGTGAACGCAGGCACAGTAGAGCTCTACACTCGCTACGAAATGCTCGACGTAGTAATCATCGACGGCCGCGCTCGCGGTATCATCGCTCGCAACCTCGTGACCGGCGCTATCGAACGCTTCGCTGCTCACGCAGTAGTTATCGGTACCGGTGGTTACGGTAACGCATACTTCCTCTCTACCAACGCAATGGGCTGTAACTGTTCTGCAGCAATGGCTTGCTACCGTAAGGGTGCTTACTTTGCTAACCCCTCTTACGTACAGATTCACCCCACTTGTATCCCCGTTCACGGCGACAAGCAGTCTAAGCTCACATTGATGTCTGAGTCACTCCGTAACGACGGTCGCATTTGGGTTCCCAAGAAGTTGGAAGATGCCAAGAAGCTCCAGGAAGGTAAGATTCAGGGTAAGGACATTCCTGAAGAAGACCGCGACTACTATCTCGAGCGTCGCTATCCCGCCTTCGGTAACCTCGTTCCCCGCGACGTGGCTTCACGTGCCGCTAAAGAACGTTGCGACAAGGGCTTCGGCGTAAACAACACCGGCCTCGCCGTGTTCCTCGACTTCTCTCAGGCTATTAAGGACTTCGGCCGCAAGGAAATTGAGGCACGCTACGGTAACCTCTTCGATATGTACGAAGAAATCACTGACGAAAGCCCCTACGAAACTCCGATGATGATCTACCCCGCCGTTCACTACACAATGGGTGGTATTTGGGTAGACTACGAACTCCAGACTTCGGTTAAGGGTCTCTTCGCTATCGGTGAATGTAACTTCTCAGACCACGGCGCAAACCGCCTCGGTGCTTCTGCGTTGATGCAAGGTTTGGCAGATGGTTACTTCGTTCTCCCCTACACTATCCAAAACTACTTGAGCGACCAGATTACCGTTCCTCGCTTCTCTACAGACCTCCCCGAATTCAAGGCTGCCGAAGAAGCTGTGAAGGCACGCATCCAGAAACTCTTCAACATCAAGGGTAAGCGCTCTGTAGACTCTATCCACAAGGAACTCGGTCGTGTGATGTGGGACTACGTAGGTATGGGACGTACAGCAGAAGGCTTGAAGGTAGGCCTCGAGAAGATGAAAGAAATCCGCAAGGAATTCTACTCTAACCTCTTCGTGCCCGGCACAGCAGACGGCGTAAACGTAGAGCTCGAAAAGGCAATCCGCCTCGAAGACTTCATCGTAATGGGCGAACTCATTGCTCACGACGCTCTCACACGTAACGAGTCTTGCGGTGGTCACTTCCGCGAAGAATACCAAACTGAAGAAGGCGAAGCTAAGCGCGACGACGAAAACTTCTTCTACGTTGGCTGCTGGGAATACCAAGGCGACGACACTAAGGAACCCGTGCTCCACAAAGAGCCCCTTGTATACGAAGCAATCAAGGTTCAGACTCGTAACTATAAGAACTAATCCGTAGAACTCCTAAAAGAATTATACAATGGCTAAAAATATTTCATTCACCATTAAGTATTGGAAGCAGAATGGTCCTAAGGATGCCGGTCATTTCGAACAACGCGAGATGAAAAACATCCCCGACGATACTTCCTTCCTCGAGATGCTCGACATCCTCAACGAGGAGCTGATTAACGACGGCAAGGAGCCTTTCGTATTCGACCACGACTGCCGCGAAGGTATCTGCGGTATGTGTTCGCTCTACATCAACGGTACACCTCACGGTAAGACCGCTACCGGCGCCACCACTTGCCAGCTCTACATGCGTAAGTTCAACGACGGCGATGTAATCACTGTTGAGCCTTGGCGCTCTGCTGCATTCCCTGTAATCAAGGACTGCATGGTAGACCGCTCTGCCTTCGATAAGATTCAAGCCGCCGGCGGTTATGTAACCGTTCGTACCGGTCAGCCCCAGGATGCTAACGCCATCCTCATCCCTAAGCAAGACGCTGACGAGGCTATGGACTGCGCTACTTGTATCGGTTGCGGCGCTTGCGTTGCTGCCTGCAAGAACGGCTCGGCTATGCTCTACGTTTCTTCTAAGGTATCACAGTTTGCCCTCCTTCCTCAAGGTCGCCCCGAAGCTGCTAAGCGTGCTAAGGCCATGGTGGCTAAGATGGACGAACTTGGTTTCGGTAACTGTACCAACACCCGCGCTTGCGAGGCTGTTTGTCCTAAGAACGAAAGCATTGCCAACATCGCTCGCCTCAACCGCGAGTTCATCAAGGCTAAGCTTGCCGACTAATAGAAAGCCTTGCGCCCCGTGCGCATAAAGCTATAAGCAAAGCGGTGTGACTCTCCCCGAGAGCCACACCGCTTCTTTTTTGTCGAAGGCCTTACCTTATTTCAACAAGGCCTCTACGCGTTTTTCCAGTTCGCTATAAGGCATTCCGCCGATGTTGCGCTCTATGTTGCCCTCCTTGTCTATGAAAAAGAGTGTGGGGATGGTGCGGATGTCGGCCTGTGTGGCGAGCGCCTCGTTCTTGTCTACATCCACCTTCAACACCTTGACGCGGCCTTCGTATTCCTTGGCCAGGCGCTCGATGTGAGGCATCAGCGCTTTGCAAGGGCCGCACCAAGTGGCGTAAAAGTCTATCACGACAGGCATAACGCCCGTAAAATTGTAACCGCGTAAGTGCGATAGGTAGTTGCTAATGTTTTCCATCTTCATAAGTTTTTAGTGTGAGTAAATAGGGTTTAGAAATTTGTGTTGTAAGGAAAGTTTTTCTTCGTAGGCTCCGAGTTTTTGTAACACGGCGTGTTACTCGTAGTAACATGGCTCGTTACTTGTGGTAACATAGGACGTTACTCATGGTAACATGGCTCGTTACAAATGCTGCGCAAGCTCTCAGCGCGTCATCTTCATGATGTGCGTGGGGCAGGCCATGGTGCATTTCTCGCACTTGATGCAGTCGGGGTGCAAATAGCCTTCGGCCGCTCCGCGACAGTCGTAGGGAGTGAGCTGCATGGGGCATACGCGGGCGCAGCTCTTACACTTCATTTGGCAGCTGCTATCTACGTGTATGTTCTTAAAGGCCTTTCCCCCACCCTTCTTGGGCGATACCCACGCCGAGATGGTGCCCATCGGGCAGAACGTACACCAGGTGCGCGGCGCAAAGACAAAGGCCATGACGATGCCCACCAGCGTTGTGGCCACAATGATGTTCCAGAACACGCGGCCCATGGCTCCCCAATCGCCCCATGCGCCGTACATCTGCCAGCCGAACATGGCGAAGATAAAGCCCACCATGAACAAGCGGAAGCCCTTTGAGCGCACAAAGGCGGGTATGGGCTTGTGCGGAGAGTATTTGCCCAACACGCGGTCGTAGAAATTGCCACGCGGACAGGCATGTCCGCACCACCAGCGACCTCTGCTCACGGCAAAGGCCACGGGGCCTATCATGCAGATAAGGGCTACGAGGCCCACTGCGGGGAAGAAATAGCCCACGATGAGATATACTGCCAGCAACCAGTAGAGCGCGCGTCCTGGGGAAGGAAAATAGCGATGAAAGGTCTTTTGTGCCATGTATTGGGGGGTGATTGGGATGAACTAATGGTTTTCTGTTACAAAAATATAGACTTTTGGGATTTTGTGCAAATGTTTTTCTCTATCCGGATATAGATAGTGTCTATCAGGGAGACTGCGTGGTGTGCTCTTTAGATGATGGAACAAGTTGTAGGTGACCTACGAAAAAACCCGCAACGCTCTGAGAGAGCTGCGGGTTTTCTGTTTTGTCTTTTCCTCCTCTTGGGAAGGACAGAAAGAGCTTTGGATCTTACTTACGGAGACCAAGAGCCTTAATCAAGGCACGGTAGCGCTCGATGTCTTTTCTCTTCAAGTAGTTGAGGAGAGCGCGACGCTTACCTACCAATTGTACGAGAGCGCGTTCTGTCATATTATCTTTACGGTTCGCTCTCATGTGCTCCGTCAAATGGGAAATACGGTAAGAAAACAAGGCCACCTGGCTTTCTACTGAACCGGTGTCCGAATTAGACTGTCCGTACTGTCCAAAGATTTCTTTCTTCTTTTCAGAATCTAAATACATTGTGTAAATTTTTAAAGATTTTAGAAAATGTGCTTAAAGCGGGGACAAAGATACGGAGTTTCAGCAGATTGGCAAAACTTTTTGCAGAAAATTTTCTTAAGCTTCGGTTTGCTTGGCGCGTGCTTGTGCTTGCTCCACGTCTTTACGATTGCGCTTCCAACGCTTGTGCGACCATAGCCAGAGGTGAGGTTGGCGGCGGATGATTTGCTCCAGTTCCTGCATATAGATTTCTGTGAGGCGGTAGTCCTCGTAGGACTTTATGTCGCTGGTCATGTGGCGGAAAGTGCAGTGGTATTGGCCTCGGCGCGGGCGGCAGATGTCGGCAAAGTAGATTGCGGCGTCCACCTTCTTGCCGATGCGCTCGGTGCCGGTAAACACGGGCGTTTCCTGGTGAAGGAAGTCTACCCATTCGTGGATGCTCTGCCAGCGTGGAGACTGGTCGGAGATGAAGCCGATGATGGTGGGGCGTCCTTCTCGTTTGAGGCTGAGCACGCGGCGCAGTGTGTCGTATTTCGAGATGTTCTCGGCATGGAAGCGGGTGCGCATTTGCATAAAGAGGGCATCGAAGGCCTTGTTTTTCAGCGGGCGGTAGATTTGTGCGCAGTGGGTAGTTTCTTTTTTCATCCACATGGGTAGTGACGATACCCACTCCCAGTTGCAGTAGTGGCCCAGGTAGACAAACACAAAGGGGTGTTTATCCAGCTCGGCCTCCATCTCTTCCACGCCCTCAAAGGTCATGCGGCGGCGCATCTCTTCTTCGCTGATGGTGAGCAGTTTGATGGTCTCTACGGCATAGTCGCAGAGGAAGTGGAAGAAGTCTTTTTCTATGTGGCGCAGTTCTTTCTGTGTCTTCTCAGGGAAGGAGCGTTGCAGATTCTTTCGCACCACGCCGCGGCGATAGCCGGCGATGTAGTAGACCACGAGGAAAGCCACGTCGGCAAAGACATAGAGCGCGCCTAAGGGTAGGCGAGAGAGGAGCTTGAAGCAGGCTTCGGCAAATGAGTTCATAGTAGTTTCTTACTGAATGTCTTGATGTTGCAAAGATACGAAGATTTTTATGGAAACGGCCTTCGCAAGGAAAGATAAAGCGCTGCTGCCTGAGATTGCGGGCAATGAGCATTCTGCAATGGGGTAGTAGTTGTGAGCAATGAGTTGTTTTTTTGCCTTTGTAACTATCAGAGAATCAGTAGGCATTTTCCACCGTTTCGAAAGTCTTATCTACGAAAAATTTCTTAAGACCTAGGAAAATTTTTCTAAGACCTAGTTTTTCCTAGATCAGACTTTCGAAACGGCTGCTAGGCATGGGTGGTTTAGAAAGAGAATTTTTGATTTCCGGAAACAGAAAGGGCTGCATCCCGAGGAGCAGCCCTTTGTAGAGGTTTTGAATAAGAGGGTGGGGGGACTAGATGTCGTCCTCGATTTCGCAGTCGAAGTTACCCAAGAACTCGTCGATGCAGCTGCTGTTCTCGTTTTCGAGCACGAGGGTCACTTCGATGTCGCTGTAGAGTACGAGCAGTCTGTTCTTGCCCAATGTGTAGCGCATGCAGCTTTCAGAGTTTTCATCCTCCTTGGCGCCGGCAGCCGCAGCTTCGGCCTTTATGGCCTCAAAGAGCTCTTTCATCTTGCCTTCCAAGCGGCCTGCGTTGTCAAATGTGATGTGCAAGTAGTCTACCGAAGTATCCATGGCAAAGTAGTCATAAGAGAACCATCCGGACTTCTTTTTGCCGATGAGCTCATTGCGGAGTCCGATGTTCATAGTGTATGGCACCTTCTGGCTGTAAAAAGACTTTTTGAGCTGAATCTCATCAGCATAGCGGCGGTATTGATAGGACTCAATTTCCAAATATTTAAGAATCTCGTCCTTGCCGGCGTTCAGGTTGATACCCTTCATGCCGTCGGCAGTGAGATTAAGTCCTTTCACAAAGAGGGGGATGTCGGTATAGTCGCTCTCTATGGTGTAGTCGCCAACGCTGCTGTACATGGTTGCATTCTCATAGAAGCTTTGTTGCTTATTGACAGGCTCGCCCTTGAGGTCGATGATAATCCAGCTGTTCTTGCCTTCGAGCGCCCAGGCATAGTCTGCACCGGGGATTTTGCTGATGGCTTCATAGCCATGGTTGCCCACCTTGTTGCCTTCGAGGTCCATGAAGTACATCTCGTTGTCCTTTCTGTTGCCGGCAATCAGGAGGTCTTCTGTGGCAAAGGAGAGTCTGTCGTACTTGGCGCGGAGCAACACTTCGCCCTCAAGGTTCATCAAGCCAAAGTTGTCGCCGTCGTAGTAGATAAACTTGTCACCCATCACGTCATTAATTTCGTGGAGCTTGTTAGAGGGTTTCACTACCCACTCGTCCTTGTCGTTGATGATTCCCATGCGGGTTCTGTATTCGCTATCCTTCTGAGTCACAACGCAGAGTCCGTCTTTGAAGGCTCTTCTCCATTCGTATTTGTTGGCAGCTATTTCAAAGAATTTCTTGCCCTTATAGTCTATCAGGCAAACCTTGGCGCTGTCCTCGTCCACATTGAGATATTTGCTCTCGGTGGCCCAGATTTTTCCGTCGCCAGCACTTTCCAATTGGGCATAGCCTTTCAGCAGCACATCGCCCTTGGGGTTGATCAAACCACAAAGTCCGTCTTCGGTGCGGAAGATGGCCACACCGTCCTGGAAGTTGTACACGCATTCTACGGGAACGCCGTCCACATCCTTGAGGGCGAACTTCACATTGCCGTCCACGTCAATAAACTCTACCGGCTTGCCTTTTTCCACCACAGGGGCTACATCTTCGAAGAACACACCGGCCTGTTTATACTCGGCGCCCACCTTCTCGGGCTTAGCCTCGGCGGTGTACATTTCATAGAACCCGTCTGCATTTTTTGCAAAGAAACGGCCCTTGAATACAGAGGTGGGTTTGTGCTCAAACTCTTCGCTGAAGAGCATCTCGCCATTGGGAGCTACCAAGCCCCACATGCCTTCCTTGTCTTCAAGCACGGGGATGAACTCGGGGCTTACTTCTTTCTTGCCGCACGATGCCAGAAAGAGGCAGAAAATAGCGGCTAAAAAATAACTTAACTTCTTCATAATAAAAGTATTTAATAAGGTTAATAGTATAAGCTTCAGTGTCAAAAAAATAGCCACAACATGCTCTTAGATGTTGCGGCCTATCACATAGTCCATATATAATTTTAAGCTGTTGCGCACGGCGCCGTCTTGGAAGCCTTCCAGCAGTTCTATCGCCTCGGCGTGGTATCGGTGCATGGCTTCTTTTGCGTAGTCAATGCCGCCGCATTCTTTGGCGAGGCTTACCATCTGCTCTATGTCGTGGGGCGAGGCTTCGCCGGCCTTGATGCGTGCTGCCAATTGGTGGACGGCGGGGTCGGTGGTGTTCTTCACGGCGTAGATGGCAGGCAGTGTGAGTTTGCCTTCGGCCATGTCGGTGGCGGTGGGCTTACCGATTTCTTTGCTATCGTAGTAGTCGAAGATGTCGTCGCGTATCTGGAAGCAGATGCCCACAAGTTCGCCCAGTTTTCTGGCTCGTGCGATGAACTCCTCGCTTCCTCCGCCGGCAATGGCGCCCAGTTGGGAGCAGGCAGCAAAGAGGGCGGCCGTCTTGTGGTTGATGATTCGGAAGTAGGCCGCTTCGCTGACCTCTTCGTTGCGTATGTTTTCTATCTGGAAAATCTCGCCTTCGGAGAGCGTACCGCCCAGTCGCGCTATGATGTCTACTACGCGAATGTCGCCCGATAGGGCAGACTGGTGGAGCGAAGCAGAGAGGAGGTAGTCGCCCAGCAGAACCGCCACCCTATTGTCGTAGACGGCGTTGATGCTGGCTTGTCCGCGGCGTTTGTTGCTCTCGTCCACCACGTCGTCGTGCACGAGGCTCGCGGTGTGGAGCAGTTCGAGCGTCACGGCGGCGCGCAGGGCGCAGTCGTTCACGGCGCCCAACTCTTTAGCGATGAGCAACACCAGGATGGGGCGCATCATCTTTCCGTTGCGCCTACGCAGATAGTCGAGCACACTGCCTAAGAACGGATCGTCGTGGGTCAGCGTGCTGTCAAAGAGGAGTTTGTATTGCTTCAACTCTTCTTCTATCGGGCGGCGTATTTCGGTTAAGAAGTCCATTGCTACGGAGTAGGGGGCTTGATTGGTTTACAAAAGTACGAATTTCTCTTAACAGAACGATTTATTTTGTGTAATTTTACCAGTAGAAATAAATGTGGAATGAAAAAGTTATACCTTTTAGACGCCTACGCGCTCATCTATAGAGCTTACTACGCGCTCATCCGTTCGCCGCGCATCAACTCGCGTGGAGAGAATACATCTGCTATTTTTGGCTTTGTGAACACGCTGGAAGATGTGCTCAACAAGGAGCGGCCTGATTATATCGCCATAGCCTTTGATCCGGCGGGCCCCACGTTTCGCCATGAAGCCTATCCCGAGTATAAGGCGCAACGCGAAGCCACCCCCGAGGACATACGTCGCTCCGTGCCCATCATCAAAGACATCATCCGCGCTTACAACATTCCGTTGCTCGAAGTGCCGGGCTACGAGGCCGACGACGTCATTGGTACGGTGGCCAAGTTGGCTTCGGCCGAAGGGGTAGAGGTGAGAATGCTCACACCGGATAAGGACTACGCCCAACTGGTGGCTGATAATATATATATGTGTAGGCCCGGCCACGGCGCCGCAGGCATGGAGGTGCTCGGTGTAAACGAGGTGTGCGAAAAATACAGTATCGCGCATCCGCAACAGGTGATTGACTTGCTCGGACTCATGGGCGACACGGCCGACAACGTTCCCGGTTGTCCCGGGGTGGGCGAGAAGACCGCCGCCAAACTCATTGGCGAGTTTGGAAGTATCGAAGCGCTCCTCGAGCGAAGCTCCGAACTGAAAGGCGCCATCAAGAAAAAAGTGGAAGACAATGCCGAGGCCATCCGCTTCTCTAAATTCCTGGTCACCATCAAGACCGATGTGCCTCTCGACTTTGAACTCGAAAAACTCAAGCGCCAGGAAATCGACACCGCGGCCTTGAAAACAATTTTTGAGGACTTGGAGTTCCGCTCGCTCATCAGTCGCATCATTCCCGCCGAAGCACCGAAGAAAAAAGAGCCCATCCAAGGCTCTCTCTTTGCAGAATTTGAGGACGAGAGTGCGGAAGAAAATTTTCAGACGAATCTCAGGACGTTAGCGGAGACCCCTCACGAGTACCATCTTGTTGAAAATGTGGACGAAATGAAGAATTTATGTTCGCTTTTATTGACAAAGGAAAAAGTGGCAATTGACACGGAGACCACGGGTACCGACGCCATCGCCGCCAAAATTGTCGGAATGAGCTTCGCCATCGACGGCGGAAAGGCATGGTACGTGCCCGTGAGCGGAAATGAGACCGAGCGCGCCGCGGTGGTTGAAATTTTCCGCCCCTTGTTTGAGAGCGACAAAATTTTGAAGGTAGGTCAGAATCTGAAGTACGACTTAAATATTCTGGCAGGCTGTGGCATCCGCCTCTCAGCTCCGATGTTCGACACCATGTTGGCCCACTATCTTGTGCAGCCCGAGTTGTATCACAACATGGACTACCTTGCCGAGGTATATCTTAAATATAAAACCATCCCCATCGAATCGCTGATAGGCCCGAAGGGTAAGGGACAGAAAAACATGGCCGACCTTTCGCCCGCCGCCATCTGCGATTATGCCTGCGAAGATGCCGACGTGACGCTGCGCCTCATGCCCCATCTTGTCGATGAAATGGGCAAAGTTGGGGTGGGGAAGGTGTTCTCCGATATTGAAATGCCCCTCATGCCCGTTCTTGCCAAGATGGAGCGCCACGGTGTGCGACTCGACACCGCTGCCCTGGCCGACACGGAGCGCCTTTTTGCAGAACGCCTCGCTACTTTGGAACAAGAAATCTATGCCTTGGCGGGCCACGAGTTTACCATCACATCGCCGCGCCAGGTGGGCGAGGTGCTCTTCGAGGAATTGCAGCTCAACGCCAAGGCCAAGAAGACCAAGAGCGGTCAGTACTCCACCTCGGAAGAGGTGCTCGAGAGCCTGCGCAGCAAGCATGAAATCGTAGGGAAGATATTGGGTCACAGAGGTTTGAAAAAACTCCTCAGCACCTATGTAGAGGCATTGCCCAAACTGATAAATCCCACCACCGGCCATTTGCACACCTCCTTCAATCAAGCCGTGACGGCCACCGGTCGCCTTTCTTCGAGCAACCCCAACTTGCAGAACATCCCCGTCAGGGGAGAGGATGGCCGCGAGATTCGCAAGGCTTTCGTGCCCGAGGAGGGCTGCCTCTTCTTCTCGGCCGACTATTCGCAGGTGGAGCTGCGCATCATGGCCCATCTCAGTGGCGATGAGAACATGATTGAGGACTTCCGCGCCGGCAAGGACATCCATGCCGCCACCGCCGCGCGCATCTACGGAAAGCCCATCGAAGAGGTGGACCGCGACGAGCGCCGCAAAGCCAAGACTGCCAACTTTGGCATCATCTACGGCATCTCGGCCTTCGGTCTGGCAGAGAGAATGGAAGTGTCGCGCTCCGAGGCAAAGGCTCTGATAGACAGTTACTTCGAAACCTATCCGAAGGTGAAATCCTTTATGCAACGCAGCGTAGATGCCGCCCGCGACAAGGGGTATATTGAGACAGAATTCGGACGCCGCCGCTACCTGCCCGACATCAGTTCGCACAACTCCGTGGTGCGCGGATTTGCGGAGCGCAACGCCGTGAACGCACCCATTCAGGGCACCGCCGCCGACGTCATCAAGGTGGCGATGGTGGCCATCGACCGTTGCTTTGAGCAGGAGGGCTTGCGCTCGAAAATGATATTGCAGGTGCACGACGAACTCAACTTCAGCGTCCTTCCCGAAGAGATGGAGCGCGTCAAGGAAATTGTGATCCGCGAGATGGAGGCCGCCTTCGAGATGCAGGTGCCGCTACTGGCCGACTGCGGCGTGGGCGCCAACTGGCTGGAGGCCCACTGATGGCTTTGAGCCTTTTAGTGTTTCTAACTATCTGATATTCAGCGCCTGTTCTGGGCCATTTCTTTGTGGTTTACCAGAAATTCCTAGTAGCTCACTGGCTTTTCCTGGAAAGCTACTAAGTATATGGGGCTAATGCAGAACTAAAAAAATCCCTCCCCTTTTAGGGGGTGGTTAGGAGAGGGCTTCTAAGAAATAGGCGAAAGTCAAGGGTCGGGGAGCGGACAGAAATTCCGCTTCTCGACCTCTTGTTTGCCCGACCTCATGACCCCTAAAAATCAGTACATACCTTCCCGTTTTTTTGCCCCTCAATTTCCCTAATTTCGAAAGTCTGATCTACGAAAAATTCCGCAAGACCTAGGAAAAATTTCTCAAGACCTAGTTTTTCCTAGCTCAGACTTTCGAAACGGCCGGTCAATACGCCCTCGGTAGAGGCATTGTTTAGGAGAAAAATTGCGCCGGTCGGGCTTTGAAATCCCATAAGTGGTTTTTCTTTAATTTAAGGCATGAAAAACTCCCACACGGTAAAATATACGCCGTGTGGGAGTTTTTGTTTCAGAAAGCCTTAAAATAGCTTCTATCAGAATGGTTTGCAGTCTTCGCCCAAGATGTCGGATACGAGCAGATTGGCCAAACGGCTGGTGCCGATGCGGAAGAGGCCTTTCTTGATATACTCTTCGCCCAGAATCTCGCGTACGATGGTGTAGTAGGTGAGGGCGTCGTCCACGGTGCTGATGCCGCCGGCAGCCTTGAAGCCTACGAGGCGTCCACACTGCTCGTGGTATTCCTTGATGGCTCTGCACATCACGTAGGCAGCCTCGGGGGTGGCAGCAGGCTCAATCTTGCCGGTAGAGGTCTTGATAAAATCGGCACCGGCATACATGGCGAGCACCGAAGCGCGCTTGATGGCAGCGGCAGTTTGCAGGGCGCCGGTTTCGAGAATCACTTTCAGAGGCGCTTCGCCGCAGGCAGCTTTGATTTCCTCAATCTCGTCGGCACAGGTTTCGTAGTCGCCGCTCTGGAAGGTGCCTACGCTGAGCACCATGTCAATCTCTGTGGCGCCGTCTTTTACGGCGAGGGCGGTCTCAATGGTCTTCACCTCGATGAAGGTTTGCGAAGAGGGGAATCCGCCGCTCACGCAGGCTATTTCTACGTTGTCGGCCTCGAGAGAGTCGGCCACGATTCTCGCAAAGTTGGGGTAGACACAGATGGTGGCCAGCGAGGGCAACTCGGGGTGAGCTTCGGCAAAGGCATTGACGCGCTCTACGAACTTGAGTACGCTCTCTTGCGAGTCGGTCACCTTCAGCGTGGTGAGTTCGACGGTGCTGAGCAACTGGAGTTTCACCTCGTGGGTGTCATATTCTGCTTTGTTTTTTTCGACAAGGCGGCTTACCTCGGCGTGCACCTGTGCGTCGTCAAGGTTCAGGTTGTATCTGCTGAAAGCCTGGTCGTACTTGTTGGGCATAGTTACTGTGCCAAAATCTTCATGGCTGTCGTAGTGTGGGTTCATGGTGTGTATGGTTTATAATTGTTCAGTATTCTCGTTGGTCAGTTTGGGGTTGTTCAAGTGGCGCTCAGCGTCGCGGCGCGTCTTCTTTTCCATGTTGCGGCGGAAGGCCTCGGTGAGGTCAACACCGGTCTGGTTGGCCAGGCAAAGGAGCACCCAAAGCACGTCGGCCATCTCGTCGGCGGGATCGGTGTTTTCGCCCGCCTTGAACGACTGGTCGCCGTAGCGGCGAGCCATGACGCGTGCCAGTTCGCCCACCTCCTCTGTGAGGCAAGCCATGTTGGTGAGTTCGCTGAAGTAGCGCACGCCGTAGGTCTTGATCCATTGGTCCACGGTCTTCTGTGCTTCGTTGAGAGTCATAGCTGAGGGGCAGGGTAGGGGTTATTCTTTGTTCTTGGTGTCCATGCAGATGGTGACGGGGCCGTCGTTGAGGAGCGACACCTTCATGTCGGCGCCGAAACGGCCTCGGCCCACTTCCTTGCCAATGGCGGCGGAGAGGCGCTCGCAGAACTGCTCGTAGAGCGGAACGGCATGGGCATGGCCGGCGGCGCGGATGTACGACGGACGGTTACCTTTCTTATAGGAAGCCATGAGCGTAAACTGGCTGACAACGAGCACATTGCCGCCGACATCTACCACGCTACGGTTCATCACTCCGGCTTCGTCGTCGAAAACGCGCAGCGCAGCGATTTTCTTGACCAGCCATTCCATATCTTCTTCATTATCAGCCTCTTCAATACCGAGGAGGACGAGGAAACCGTGGCCGATTTCCGAAACTACCTCTCCGTCTATCTTGACGGAGGCATGACTGACGCGCTGAATGACGGTTCGCATAATCTGTTGATGGGGTTTCTTAAGCGCAAAGGTAAGAGTTTTTCTTTATTCCGTTGTGCTTGCGTGGAGGTTTTCGTAGAGCTTTTGTCCGCGTACGGCGCCCAGGGTTTCTTGCAGGGCTTCGAGCGAGGCTTGCTTGAGGCGTTTCACGCTGCCGAATCGCTTTAAGAGCAGCTGCTTGGTCTTCTCGCCTACGCCGGGCAGGCTGTCCAGCTCGGAGGCTGTCTGTCGCTTGCTGCGTTTCTCGCGGTGGAACTTAATGGCAAATCTGTGTACCTCGTCCTGCATTCGGGTGAGCAAATGGAAGAGCTGTTGGTCGCTCTTCATGCCGATGGTGGAAGGGGGAAATCCGAAAAGCAACTCGCGGGTGCGGTGGCGGTCGTTCTTCACAAGGCCGGCAATGGGAATGTCCAGTTGCAGCTCGTCCTCCACTACTTGTCGGATCACTTCCATCTGTCCTTTTCCGCCGTCGGCTACGATGAGATCGGGCATACTTCCGCCCTCTTCCTGAAGGCGCGTATAGCGGCGGCGAAC
The DNA here is from genome assembly GCA_045636405.1 of Alloprevotella sp. Taxonomy (GTDB): domain Bacteria; phylum Bacteroidota; class Bacteroidia; order Bacteroidales; family Bacteroidaceae; genus Alloprevotella. The sequence goes on along the minus strand of JAZTXL010000035.1, from coordinate 127,803 downwards.
CACCTCTTTCATGCTGGCATAATCGTCGGGGCCGCAGACGCTGCGTATGTTATATTTGCGATATTCTTTCTTGCAGGGCTTGAGTTTCTCGAACACCACACAAGCGGCTACGGCATCGTCGCCGCCGATGTTGGAATTGTCGAAAAGCTCTATGCGATAGGGGAGGCTTCTCAGCCCTAATTGCTCTTGAATCTCCTTCATCAAGCGCACGGATTTCTGTTCCGGATTGAGCTTTTCGGCTTGCTTGAGGCGGTCGAATTTATATTGCTTTACGTTGAGCCGCGAGAAGTCCAATAGCTTTTTTTTCTCGCCCTTGAGGGGGATGGTTTGGGTGGCAATTCCTTCCGGTAAATCGATGGGGAAGGGCACGATAATCTCGCGTGAGCGACTGCCGTAACGTTCGCGCATTTCTATTACGCCGAGCGCCAGCAATTCTTGCTCGCTCTCGTCCAAGCGCTTCTTATACTCAAAGGTGAAGGCTTGGTTGATGCAGCCGTTGGTGATGTGTAGGTAGTTGATGTAAGCCACATGTTCGTCGCTCTCAATATGGAACACATCGATGTTATGAAGGGTGTTCGAGACAACCTCGCTCTTGGCTCGGAAATTCTCAATAAGAAGGAAGCGGTCCTTCACTGCTTGCGCCTCCTCAAAGCGTAGTTCTTCAGCCAGCTGCATCATCTCTTCCTTCATCTTCCTGGACACCTCGGCGGTGTTCCCTTTGAGAATCTCGCGGCAGGCTTCTATGTTCTTCAGGTACTCCTCGCGCGACTGTTTTCCTACGCATGGCCCGGCGCAGTGGTGAATGTGATAGTCTAAGCAAACGGCGTATTTTCCGGTTCTTACCCCCTCTTCCGTAAGAGGCTGCTTGCACGACCGCGGATGGTACAATTCTTTACACAAATCAAGCAACGCATACATCGTCGGCACATGGCTGTAAGGACCGTAATAGGTGGCGCCACGCAGCGTTCGCTGGCGGGTTTTGAAGATGCGTGGCAGGTACTCGTTGGTGATGGCTATGGAGGGGTAGGTCTTGTCGTCTTTCAGCAAGACATTGTAGCGGGGCTTGTAGCGCTTGATGAGGTTGTTTTCGAGTAGGAGAGCGTCCTCTTCGGTCTTGACTACGATGTAGTTGATGTCTCTGATTTTTGAGACCAGAAGGCGTGTCTTCCGCGAGGCTTGTTCCTTGTTGAAGTAGGAACTTACGCGGCGCTTCAGATTCTTGGCTTTTCCTACATATATAATAGTGCCGGACTCGTCGAGATACTGGTAGCATCCCGGCAAGTCCGGCAGATTTTGTACAATGCCTCTCAGGTGTTTTTCTATATCTTCTTTAACCTCCGAAGCCATATTTCTTTCTTATCTGGAAACGGTGAGGAGCGAGGTGACGTCCATCTCTTCGCCTAAGAACTCTCTGCCTTTTAATCCCTCCATGCGGAGCTCTATCAGGAAGTTCACGTAGATAGCTTTGGGTTTGAAGGCATTCACCAAATCGTAGGCTGCCTTCATAGAGCCGCCTGTGGCGAGCAAATCGTCGTGTATGAGCACTACGTCGTCGGCGCAGATAGAGTCGGCATGAATCTCTATACTGTCAAGACCGTACTCTTTTTCATAGCTGGCTTTAAGAGTTTCTGCGGGCAACTTTCCGGGTTTTCTGCACATCACAAATCCGGCACCGAGCTCGACTGCCAGAATTGAGCCCATCACAAATCCGCGCGACTCAATGCCCACTACTTTAGTAATACCCTTGTCGCGGTAGAGTTTTACCATCTCTTCTTTCATTTCCTGAACGCACGCAGGGTTCTTAAACAAAGTTGTAACATCCTGGAATTGTATGCCGGGCTTTGGGTAGTCGGGTACGTTTCGCAGATTGTTTAGTAGAAATTCTGTATTCATAAATGCTTGTACTTTAATATTATCCGCGTTAATCGTTTCACGTGAAACATTTTATTATCTCCCTAGCAGAACAAGCAGGACGCTTATGTCGTTGGGGGAGACGCCGGGGATTCTTCCAGCTTGAGCTATGGTTTCCGGGTTGATGGCTTTTAGTTTTTGGCGCGCCTCTGTGGAGAGTTGGGTTATCTCTTCGTAGTTAAATTTGTCTTTGATTTTTATGGCTTCAAGACGCTGCATTTTTTCGGCGAGATTGCGCTCGCGTTGGATGTATCCACTGTATTTTATTTCTATCTCTGCTGCTTCTATTATTTCCTCTTGGTCTTTTGAGAAGGAGTTTAATAATTCTGCGAAGGCGGGAATCTCTGCAGATATATTATTTAATGTAATCTCTGGGCGGCTGATTAAATCGAAGAGTTTGCAACCGCGGCTGAGCTGGGTGCTTCCGATTTTTTCCAAGAAAGGATTGATGCGTGCAGACTTGATAGAAAAATTACGGCAGAAGTCTATGATTTTTTCTACGCCCTCTTTCTTGTGATGGAACCGAGCTTTGCGTTCTTCGCAGGCAATACCTAGTTTCTCTGAATAAGGAGTAAGGCGCATGTCGGCGTTGTCTTGTCTTAATAAGATGCGATATTCTGCACGTGAGGTAAACATACGGTAGGGCTCATCCACACCTTTTGTTACTAAGTCATCGATGAGAACGCCTATATAGGCTTCGTCGCGCTGCAAGGTAAATTCAGAATTGTTGTGCTTCAATGCTGCGTTGATTCCGGCAATTATTCCTTGACCGGCAGCCTCTTCGTAGCCCGTTGTTCCGTTTACTTGTCCGGCGAAGAAGAGGCCTTCTATAATCTTTGATTCCAACGTGTGTTTTAATTGTGTAGGGTCGAAGAAATCGTACTCTATTGCGTAGCCTGGTCTGTAAATGGTAACATCTCTGAAGCAAGGGATTTTTTTCAGTGCCTCAATCTGTATATCCATCGGTAGACTCGAAGAAAATCCGTTGAGGTATAGTTCGTTTGTGTCAAGACCTTCGGGTTCCAAAAAGAGAGGATGCTGGTCGCGGTCGGGGAAGGTTACAATTTTTGTTTCAATGCTGGGGCAGTAGCGTGGGCCTATACTTTTTATCTGTCCATTATATAGCGGTGAATCCGCCAATCCGCTTTGCAGAATGCGGTGTACTTCTTCATTCGTGTTGCATGTCCAGCAGGGCAGCTGGGGAAGTGGGCGTTGCTCGGAAATGTAGGAGAAACGGTGATAGTCTGTCTCGCCCGGCTGCAATTCCATCTCGTCAAAGTGGACAGAGCGGGCATCGATGCGGACAGGAGTTCCGGTCTTCATTCTCTCGCTTCGGATGCCGTATCTAGTGATGGAATGGGTTAAAAGGTTTGCTGCGGGCTCGGCGCAACGTCCGCCCGGAACCTGCTGCTTACCTACGTGCATCAAGCCATTGAGGAAGGTGCCGGCGGTAATGACTACGGACTCTGCGTGGAAGGTTGCGCCCCAGAGGGTGGTGAGTCCTTTAATTTTTCCGTTTTCAACGATGATTTCGGCAGCTTCGTCTTGCCAGATGTGAAGATTTTCAGTGTTCTCCAAGCGCTTTCTCCATTCGGCAATAAAGCGGATGCGGTCGCACTGAGCGCGTGGGCTCCACATGGCAGGACCTTTTGAGCGGTTGAGCATTCTGAATTGGATGGCAGCAGCATCGGTAACGACACCGGTAAGCCCGCCGAGCGCATCGACCTCTCTTACAATTTGTCCCTTTGCTATGCCGCCGATGGCAGGATTGCAACTCATCTGCGCAATCTTGTTCATGTCCATTGTGATGAGGCAGGTTTTAGCCCCCATACGGGCTGCTGCCGATGCGGCTTCGCAGCCGGCGTGTCCTGCGCCGACTATCAATACGTCGTAGTGGAATACGGATTTCATGCTTGTGCAAATCTAATTTGGGAACAAAATTACATTTTTTTCCGCAATGGCGGAGCGGCTCCGGGCGATAAGCTATATTATATATTAAAGGAGTAGGCGATAGCGTCCGCCGGCCAGTGCTTTCACCATCCCATCCATTTCTAAGTCGAAAAGCAAGGCGCTCACTTTTTGAATGGGCAGATTGCTCTCCACCACTATCTGGTTGATCTGTTTGCCATCGTTTCCTTGGAGGGTTTTACAGATGGCTTCCTGTTCAGCTGTCAGTTCGGGGAATAGTTTGCGTTGTATGATTTTCGGAGCTTCCGGCTGTGCCCACCCCATGGCTTCTGCAAAGTCGGAAGCCGAGGTGATGAGCGCCGCCCCATTTCTGCGGATGAGCTGGTTGCATCCTTCCGAGTAGGCATCAGTTGTGCGTCCCGGGAAGGCAAACACGTCGCGGTTGTAGTCCTGTGCCAGCTGTGCGGTAATCAATGCGCCCCCCTTCGCCGCACTCTCCACCACGATGGTAGCATCTGCCATGCCTGCTACAATGCGGTTGCGGCGAACGAAGTTCCCTTTGTCTGGGTTGGTGTGTATCATGTATTCTGTGAGCAGTCCGCCGTGGGTTACCATCTCTTTGGCGGTGTCGCGATGCGATGAGGGATAGATGCGGTCAAGACCGTGTGCCAAGACCCCGATGGTGGGGAGTCCTGCTTTAAGAGCTTCGCGGTGCGCATGAATGTCTACGCCGTAAGCCAAACCGCTGACTATCAACACATCAGGAATAATTTCTGCGAGTTCTTTACAGAAATTCTTGCAGAGGTCTTTGCCGTATTCCGAGATGTGGCGTGTGCCCACTACGGAAACTACGCGACGTGCATTGAGCGGCGTGTTTCCTTTGTAGAAAAGAACTGTCGGTGCGTCGTCGCATTGTCGGAGTCGCAACGGGTAATCATTGCTTGTGTAGGAGAGCGCCTGTATGTTTTTCTTCATACAGAATTCCAATTCCTCGTTTGCGCGGCGCAATGCTTCGGCGGTGTCGGCAAAGGCAGAGCCTATGCGTCCCGCCTCGTTGGGTGCTTGGCGAAAAATCTCTGTGGCTGAGCCGTAGCGTTCAAACAGCTGGTGCGCTCCGGTAGTTCCAATGCCTTTAAGCAGAGAGAGAGCCAGCGAGTAGAGCGCTTCGTTATTCATTGATACTGAAGAATTTAGCAAACGAAGTGTTCAGTTCTTCGCATTCGCCCAATCTGCCGTTGACGAGGCAAACGGTTTCCACCACCGCCTTCATGGCTGGTTTCATGTCGGGCAGTCGGAAGATGTCCTGTTTAAATACATATTTGATGCCCACTTTTTCTACGTGCAGGCAAGAGAGAAATTCGTCGCCGCTCTTCAGAGGTGTTTTGAAGGACATTTGCAGGCGTGCCACCACGGCATCTATTCCGCGCTCGTGCAACTCAGCGAAGCTCACCCCTTCCGAGCGTAGAAACTCATGGCGAGTGTGTTCAATGTAGTGTTGGTAGTTAGCGTTGTTCACGATGCCTTGCAGGTCGCATTCGTAGTCGCGTACCTTCATCTTGAGTTCATAGTGGTAGTCCATGGTGTGGAGTATTTATTGTTTAGATTTGTCCAAAAGGTAGTAGGCGCCAAATCGGCATCTGAGGCAGTCTTTCTTGTCGCAGTAGTGCTGTTTGAGCTGTATGAGCGCCTGACTATCGGCGGCGTTTTCAGCCTTGAGTCCCGCGGCGTGCCATGAGCGAGTGATGTGGTTGGTCTCGGCTTTGATTTGTTCCAGTAGGCAGAAGGCTCGTTCGCTACGGCTCTCGTCCATGCGGTATCTGCCGTAGGCGAAGAGTAGGGGAGCGATGGCGTTGATCAGTATGAGGTCGAGCGATGCCGGTTGCAAGGCTTTGTGCAGGCTCTGGCTTTCCTTGCCGAAGGAGTAGTGTGTTTCCCAGTAGCCGAAGGTGCTGGCCGAGAGCAGTTGTCTGAGTTCTTCGGGTGTATGTGGTTCTATGATTTTGGAGAAGTTGGCCTCCTGTCTGTGGTAGAAATCCACGAGTTGCGCCAGGCGGATGTGCGGAAAGTTTTGTGGGCGCATGCGCAGAAATTTCCAGACCTTGCCGTCCATGGGAGTGAGCGAGAACTTATGTGCCAGGAAGCGATATTCGCTTTGCAGTTGCAGGAAGTAGTCGTCGCGTCTTTCGGGCGGTACGAGTTCGTCGGCCAGCAGTCCGGCCTGTCCAAAGAAGAAAGCCTCCACTTGGAAGCGGTGGTCGCGGTGTTTTCCCACGGCCGATGGCGGGATGAGCCTTGCCCATTGTTCGAAGGCCTCGGCGTTCACCCCGAAGCCGAAGCTGCGAGCCAGCGTGATGAAGAAGATTTGTTCCCAGTTGTTGTTAGTCTCCTCTTGCAGGCGCTGGATGCGCAGAGTTTTTTCGGCCAGCCGTTCTGTGGTCAGGGCGCTCATCCATGCGTGCTTGTTGAGGGTGTTGATGTTCGGAATCACTCTGTAGCACGGCGGATAAGCCTCTTCGCTCAGCAACTCTTTGTAGTTGTCCACCACGTATTGCGGCACCTCTATTTTCACCTGTGGCAGTTTCTCACCCGCCGCAGTTGTGGCTTCGCAATCGATGTCCTCCACCACGTGCAGCACCGTGTTGTCGTAGGCCGCATTGGTGTGATGCTTGTGCTTAAACCAGTCCGACGAGCGCAAGTGTATCTCTACGTTCCCAGCCCACAGCATGTTGCCTATTCTCACTTTCGCGTTGAAGAAGTCGGGGCCGGCGTTTGTGTTGTGCAGTCCCGGGTCGATGACCTCCACGCATTGTCCGTTGTCGGTTTTGAGCAGCGGCGAGGCAAAGAGTTTGTGTTGCCACACGTAGTGGAGCAGTTTTTCCATAAAGGCTTTTGTGCGATGGTTTAACCCCCAAAGGTATATCTTTTTTTGGGATTAGAAAAGCGCCGCGGTTCTTAGTCTTCGTAACGCGGCTTGTTACTCGTTGTAACATCCCATGTTACGATGTGTAACTTCCTATGTTACGATGTGTAACACGGCGTGTTACCGACAGTAACATGGCTCGTTACAAAAACGCTGCGCCGATGGGCATTTCTTATGCACCTCTGCCCTAATCTTTTACGCCACCTGCCTTTTTTGCTTACTTGCCAGAGGGTTTGCCCCAGCAGCTTAGCTTCTTCTACTAAAAAAGTATTACCTTTGCAAGGTACAATGCGTACGCGTATATATTATAGTGTAAAACAAACCCCTATCCGTTTTGAAAACATTTGAAGAGTTGGGCGTCTGCGAAGAGATACGCCGCGCCATATCAGAGATGGGCTACGAGCACCCTATGCCCGTGCAAGAAGAAGTGATTCCCTACCTCCTGGGCGTGGGCAACGACGTGATTGCCCTGGCCCAGACCGGAACGGGCAAGACGGCCGCCTTTGGTCTGCCTGTTTTGCAGAAGGTAGACCCGGCCAACCGCGCCACACAGGCCGTGATTCTCAGTCCCACGCGCGAGCTCTGCTTGCAGATAGCCGACGACCTCAAAGAATATTCCCGCTACATCGACGGCCTGCATGTGCTGGCGGTCTACGGCGGCTCCAGCATCGAGAGCCAGATACGCGCCCTGCGTAAAGGCGTGCAGGTCATCGTGGCCACACCCGGCCGTCTCATCGACCTGATGAATCGCGGCGTGGCCCATCTTGACAGCGTGGAAAACGTAGTGCTCGACGAGGCCGACGAGATGCTCAACATGGGCTTCTCCGATAGCATCAACGAAATCCTGGCCGGCGTGCCCGAGGAGCGCAACACGCTCCTCTTCTCTGCCACCATGGGCAAGGAGATTGAGCGCATTGCCAAGACCTACCTGCACGACTATAAGGAAATCGTGGTGGGCTCGCGCAACGAAGGCGCTGAGAAGGTGAACCACATCTATTACCTTGTGCATGCTCGCGACAAATATCTCGCCCTCAAGCGCATGGTGGACTATTATCCCCGCATCTATGCCATCATCTTCTGCCGCACCCGTATGGAGACGCAGGAGGTGGCCGACCAGCTCATACGCGACGGCTACAACGCCGAAGCCCTCCACGGCGACCTCTCACAGGCACAGCGCGACCTCACCATGCAGAAGTTCCGCCAACACCGCACCCAGCTCCTCGTGGCCACCGATGTGGCAGCACGCGGATTGGACGTGGAAGACCTCACCCACGTCATCAACTACGGACTGCCCGACGACGTGGAAAACTATACCCACCGCTCCGGACGAACCGGACGAGCCGGAAAACGAGGCACCAGCATCTCCATCATCCACCTGCGCGAGAAACACAAGGTGCGCATCATCGAGAAGGTGATAGGCAAAAACTTCGAAGCCGGTGTGCTGCCCGAGCCCAAAGAGATTTGTACCAAGCAGCTCTATAAGGTGATGGACGAACTGGAATACATCGAGGTAGACGAAACCCAGATTGCGCCCTTCCTGCCGGAGATTTACCGCAAGCTGGAATGGCTCACGAAGGAAGACCTCGTGAAGCGCATCGTCAGCCGTGAGTTCGGCCGCTTCCTGAAATACTATGCCGACGCCCCCGAAATTCAGCAGCCCAGCGAGCGCGGAGCTCAGGGAGAAAAGAGTGGCGAGCGCAAGGAACGCCAGCGCACAGAGCGTGGCGAGCGTGGCCCCAAGCAGGCAGAGCCGGGCTACAAGCGCCTCTTCATCAACCTCGGCAAGCGCGACAACTTCTATGCCCGCGAGATTATCAACCTCGTGAACCGCTACGTGAAGGGTAAGATAGAAATAGGCCGCATAGACCTCACTGCCAACTGCTCTTTCTTCGAGGTGCCTGAGGCCGACGCCGACTTTGTGCTGAAGAAAATGAGCAAGGCCAGCGTGGGCGACCGAAAAGTGGTGGTGGACTGGGCAGAGCGTACCGATGGCGGCGACAAGAAGGCCGACCGCAAGGAACGCCGACGCACAGAACGCACCGAGGTAGCTCGCAAGGAACGCTCCGACAAGAAGGAGAAACGCGAGCGCCGTGAGAAGAAGGGCGGACGTAAAGGCGGACGCTACGAAGACGCCGAGCTCTTCGAAAAGGGTGCTAAGAAGAAAGAAGACTGGCGCCAGTTCTTTAACAACTAACCCCCCTTTGACAATCCTCCGCGTTATGAATAAAAAGATATTACTTCCCCTTGCTCTGCTCTTCCTCTTCCTGGGAGGAGTGCCCGCCGTTGCGCAACATCTGCAACTGAAGGTGGGCGGCGGTTTGGCTTCCCACTTTGGCGACAGCCGCCCCGTAGGTTCCTACAAGATTGGTGTGGGCTACGAATATGAGTTCGACCAGCACTGGAGCATTTCGCCGGCCATTTTCTACCATGGCAAGGGATGGAAAGACCCCGACCAGACCGTCTTTGTCTTTGACGACAAGGGAGCGCAGCAGTTCGACGACGAAGGCAACCCCCTTACGAGCATCAAAAACTGCACCTCGTCGGCTCAGTATATCACGCTCCCCGTGCTGTTCAACTACTATCTGCGCACAGGCGAGTCGCGCTACGTGGTCTTCTCTGCCGGCCCTTACGTGGCCTATGGTGTGAGAGGAAAGATGCGCACCAAGGGCGACGCCGAGAAGCCCGGCAGCCAAAAGCTCTTCTACTCCACCGACACCTTCAAGGAGCCGGGTGCTCACCGCTTTGATGCCGGCGTGGAAGTGGCCATTGGCTATCAGTTTCCCAACGGCATCACCGTGGGACTGGAGACCGACCTGGGGCTCACACACTTCAACAAATCCGGCAGCCGCAACGTGTCGGGGCTCATAGCCTTTACCTATACATTCAAGAACAAGTAGGCCGCAGCGCCCTAAAAATACCAAAAAATAGGTATTGCACCCTTGGGATAAATGCCGTACTTTTGCAACGGATGAACAAGCCAAATTCTTTTGCTCATCAGAGCAGTGCTGGCTGCCACGTTGCGAGAACGCCGCAGCTTGTACTTGAATTAAGTAAAAAATAAATTGTTATGTTAATGTCTGTAGGGCAGTTGCTTCAGCGAAGCAGCTGCTCTTTTTTATTGCTTGTAGAGGGGGTGAGATGGTCAGAAAACAGACTTTGTAATCGTTTGATAATCAGCCGCTATTTTGGGCCGTTTCGAAAGTCTGATCTACGAAAAATTCCGCAAGACCTAGGAAAATTTTTCTAAGACCTAGTTTTTCCTAGCTCAGACTTTCGAAACGTGGATAGCCGCCATGGCTTTTTGAGCCACCACTTTTGTGATGACTGAAAAGGGACGATGATGCTTTTCGGGGGAGGGGCAATTCGCATGTGGGATGGAGCAATTGCCGCGTGGGGTGTAGCCTTTAGAGGGTAGCCGGTGTGGGCTCGCAGATGCTTTTCTTCAATACGATGCGGGCTTCGGGGCCCATGTTGAAGAGCAAATCGGCGATGCTGAGGTTGGGAAGGAAGCCCGTGCGCCGAGCAAATACCTGATAGTAGGGATGCGGGCGAAAGGCTGCATCGGCGGCATGGTCGGCCTTAGGGTGGATGGCTTCGCGCAAGTCGAGTAGGCCGGCAGCTTCGGCATTGGCATATTCCTGCGTGGGGCGCACGTCGGGCTGCAAGTCGAGCAGCTGGCAGACGGTGTGGCGCAGCGCCTCGTTGAAGTCCACCAGAAACTCGTAGCGCTGCTCGTAGAAGGGGCGGAAGTCGTCGGCGTAGTATTCAAAGAAGGGACTGTTCTCGTAGCTGCTCACCAGGGCGTTCCAGTGGAGGTGGCGCCAGTTGCCGTGGTCGCTGATGCGCACGTCGCGCGTAGTCGTTTTTCCCGCTCCGTTTCGCTCCACCGGGATGGTAAGAGCCTGTGGTCCGTTGGGGCCGGCTATGATGCAACGGTTGCGGTAGGTCTGCTTCACATAGTGGTCGTAGCGCTCCTCGAGGATGAGGGGAGCGGCGTAGAGCTTGGTGAAGTATTGCACCGGAGCAAGATAGGCGGAGGTGAGGATAACGGGATTCACAGAAGGAGCGTAGATGAGCGGTTAGGAAACTTGCGGAGCGTATATAATAAATGTGTGTGCCTCTTAGTAAATCGGCAGGAACAAGCGGTCTTTACGCAGGCGCTGGAAGCGAGGGGCGGTCTCGTCGAGAGAGAAGCTCACGCAGAAGATGCGGCCTGCCAGCATCTGGTGGGTGACCATTCCGTAGTTGTCCACCCAATAGCAGTCGTGCCCGAAGCTCACAGAGTCGAGCGGCAAGCCATTTTTGCGCAGCGCGGAGCCATTCACCAGGGTGGTAGGAACGTTTTCCTGCAAGCGCAGCACGTTCCAAAGCAAATAGGCCGTGTGGGGCTCTACTGCCACCTTCTCTCCGGCACGCGGCAACACAAAGGGGTGGGCCGCCGAGGAGGCCTGATAGACGGAGGCATATTCGCTGTCGGTATCCATCCATATGGTGTCGCCCGGCAAAGCCGCCACGCGCGACAAGTAAACGCTGCGCTGCTCCACAGGATAGGTGCGGCCAAAGGGAGCATAGAGGGCTACGAGCGCATTGTGCTCGGGCGCCTGTTGCTTGCCTAAGAAATTGTAGACCGTGAGGTCGGCCAGCACGCGGTCGCCTTGCAGGAGCATCTGCTCGCTCATGCTGGAGGCGGGCACCACATATTGTGCCACGAAGAATGTCTTTACGACCATCAGCAGAATGGCCGCAAATGCCAGGGGCAATAGGTATATTCTCAGAAAATGTTTCAAGGGGTCTGCTTTTTGAGAAAGGAATTTCTGCGAGCCATCAGCCTATTTTATATCGCCCACCCATTTGAAGAAACGCTCCCAGCGTATCTTGCCGTTAAATAGTCCGTAGTCCGGATGAAGCGAGAGCCATACGAAGAGCGGCTTGCCTACGATGTGGTCTTCGGGTACGAATCCCCAGAAGCGTGAGTCGGCAGAGTTGTCGCGGTTGTCGCCCATCATCCAGTAGTAGTCGAGGCGGAAGGTATAGCTGTCGGCTTCCTGTCCGTTGATGTAGATTTTTCCGTCGCGCACGGCAAGCTCGTTGCCCTCATAGATGCGGATGGGGCGCTCGTAGATGGGGAGGTTTTCAAGGGTGAGTTTTATGCTCTCGCCCTTCTTGGGAATCCAGATCGGACCATAGTTTTGGGTGGTCCAGTCTTTTTTCATATTCAAGGGGTAGAGGAATCTTGAGTCGACAGAGGCGCTGGACTGCGGATTGGGGGCGATAAAGCCGCGCTTCACGAGCTGCTCCTTTACGTAGTTGGTCATTGGGAGAGTTTGGTTGGCCATATAGCTGTCAAGCTCTTCGTTGGTGATGTTCAACTCCTTCTTGGTGCCGGCATCCAGGTCTTTCAAGAAGGTAACATTGTAGTTGAACTGCACATTCTCGGGCTGCGGGTTAGGCTTGCCGTCGAGATAAACCACCTCGTCTATGATTTGCAAAGTCTGTCCGGGCATTCCCACACAACGCTTCACGTAGTTTTCTCGGCGGTCGGTGGGACGTGCCACCACTTCTCCAAACTCGGGGTTGCTCTTGATGTAGTTGCTTCCGGTTTCGTAGATGATGCGGTAGGCCTCTCTTTGTTCTTCGAGCGAGAGCAATTCGCTCACGGGATTAACCACACCTCGCTGCTCCCATATTCCATAGCCGCAGCTATAAGCCGTGCCGTAGTAGTCTTGGTTTTGGATATTCAGCGCCACCGTGTCGCCCGCCGGATAGTTGAACACCACGATGTCGTTGAGGCGCACGTGGCCCAAACCTTTGACGCGGCGATAGTCCCATTGCGGCCATTCGATGTAGCTCTTGCAATTGAAGATGGGCAGAGTGTGCTGCGTGAGCGGCATGGTGAGCGGTGTTTGCGGAATGCGCGGCCCGTAGTGAACCTTGCTTACCAAAAGATAATCGCCAGTGAGCATCGTCTTTTCCAGAGAAGAGGAAGGGATGACAAAGTTTTGGAAGAAGAACAGGTTTAAAAAGTAAATGGCCACGAGAGCAAAGACAATGGCATCTACCCAACTCATAATGGTGCGTGTGAACCAATTGTCAGAATCGCGCCACCATGTCCAGTTGATTTTCTTAGAGATATAAGCGTCGTAGATAAAGGGTATGACCACCAAGCCCCACCAGCTTTCTACCCAGTAGAGGAAAGCGAGGTAGCAGATGGTAGCTATTGCAAATTTGATATAGGCGGCGCGCTTAGAGGGCTTCTTCTTGTTTGTAGTAATCATTGCTGTGAGAATCTTGGTAAGGGGTAGGGGGAAGGGGCTTTTTTAGAAATTGAAAAGATCGTCCATGGTGAGCAAGCCGTTGTGGGTGGCGGTGAACTCAGCAGCCAGTACGGCTCCGAGTGCAAAGCCTCGGCGGTTGTGGGCATCGTGGGTGATGGTGATGCTGTCGGCCGGCGAGTCGTAGGTAATGCTATGAATGCCGGGCACCTCGTCGCGGCGCACGGCATCAATGCGTAGTTGCTCGGCGGCACACTCCTTTGTTCCGCTGATGCTGCCGTCGGCTTCAAGCACCTCGCCCTTGGTCCACTGAGCCTTGCGGTCGAGCTCTGCCACAATCTGCTCGGCCAAGGTGATGGCTGTGCCGCTGGGTGCATCAAGTTTGTGGATGTGGTGGGTCTCTTCCATCGTTACGTCATACTCAGGGAAGCGATTCATCAAGCGGGCCAGATATTTGTTGACAGCACCGAAGAGCGCCACGCCCAAAGAAAAATTGGACGACCAAAAGAGCGTGTGTCCTTCTTCGCAAAGGCGCTTCACGTCGGCCTCATGCTCTTCGCGCCAACCGGTGGAGCCGGAAACCACTTTCACTCCGGAGGCGAAAGCGCGTAAGTAGTTGCCGTAAGCAGATGTGGGGTTGGTGAATTCAATAGCTACCTCTGCGCTCTTGAACGCCGGCGAGTCAAAATCTTCTAAGTTGTTCACATCGATGATGCAAACTATTTCGTGTCCACGGCTCAAGGCAATCTCTTCAATCATGTGCCCCATCTTGCCGTAACCTATCAAAGCTATCTTCATAATCTAAGAAAAATTTTTTATACCTTTTGCAAAGGTAGTGAATCGTAGTTACTTACAAAAAAGCGAGTCTGTTTTTTTGCTATTAGGCTTCGCCCACCTCTTTCACAAGGGGGCGTATGCTTTCCATAATCTCAAAAAGTTCATCCACAGTCTCTGCTCGCAGCATGGCGATGCGTGTTTGTCGGAAGTTGGGCAGTCCTTTAAATAAAGGAGTAGCTGCCAAGTGGCGGCGAACATGTAGAATGCCGCGGCGCTCATCAATGCGTTCCACGCTTTGTATTACTTGTTCTTTGAGAATATCCAGTTTCCAGTCGCTGGTCATTTCTTCCATCTCGGTGTAGTCCTCGGGATGCAAGGCTTGTTGTATTTCTCGGAAAATCCAAGGTCGGCCAAACGTAGCGCGGCCTACCATGATGGCATCCACACCGTATTGCTCGAAGGCGTTGCGTGCTTGCTCGCCGGAGGTGATATCGCCATTGCCGATAATAGGAATGTGCATGCGAGGATTGCGCTTTATCTCGCCGATGAGAGACCAGTCGGCCTCGCCGGTATACATTTGAGCGCGGGTTCTTCCATGCACCGTCAGGGCTTGTATGCCGCAGTCCTGCAGTTGCTCGGCAAGGGGCACTATGATTTTGTGTTCTGCGTCCCAGCCGAGGCGGGTCTTGACGGTAACAGGTACGTCTACGGCCTCCACTACGGCGCGTGTGATGTCAAGCATGCGGGGCACGTCTTGCAATAGTCCGGCGCCGGCGCCTTTACCTGCCACTCGCTTTACGGGACAGCCAAAGTTGATGTCCAACACGTCGGGGTGGGCGCGTTCTACTACAATCTGTGCGGCGTCGCGCATGGCCACGGGGTCTTTACCATATATTTGTATGGCCACAGGGCGTTCTTCGTCGCATACGGTTAGTTTCTCCAAAGACTTATTGACCATGCGCACTAAGGCGTCGGCGGCTACGAATTCAGAGTAAACCATCGAGGCGCCAAGGCGTCGGCACAACAGGCGAAAGCCGATGTCCGTCACATCCTCCATTGGAGCCAGCAACACAGGGCGGAAGCCCAAGTCTATATTACCTATTTTCATCTATTGCTTATAAGGAGAGGTCAGATATTTGGTTAGTTCCAATTTGTAGTGGAAAATGAGGAGCGCCGCGGCGCAGCAAAGTAAGCCGCCGGCTATTAGAATGGCGGGCTGAATGTTGCTACCAAAATCTTCATCTAAGAAGTAAAGTTCCAGAACTGCAAATCCGTTGTTCAAGAGGTGTGCGGGGAAGCAGATGCTGATATTTCCGGTGCGGGCAAATTGCAGACCCAACACGAAGCCCAATAAGGCGGCGGGGATGGCTTGTGCCAGATTGCCATGTACTACGGCGAAGAGGAGGCTGCTCACGATGGCGGCGCACCAAACTGTCCAGCGCTTTTCCCAAAGGCTGCGTAAAATGCCTTCGCGGAAGACAAGTTCTTCAGCAAGCGGACCGACAATCACTACCGACAGGATGCAGAGCACATCGCCTTTCATGCCGTCGAAAATCTTCATCATGCCGTCGTCGGGAATTTCTAGCGGTGTGAACAGCATAGATATTCCCAAAGAGAGCAATAGGGTGCCAGTCAATCCCCACACCAGGAGTGGCGTTGAGTTTTGGAAAAGTTTCTGTGCCTTGATGGGGCGTATGAGCTTCAGCATATAGAGCAACGCTATCAGCACCAAGTTGCCTACGAGCAACATTCTGCCTAAGAACACAGGCTCTACGGCGATTCTGTTAATATCTATTTTTTCGCCAGTTAATACATCGGAGAGCGCAGAAAACACCATAGCGGTCAGCGGTACTATGATTTGTACTGCTACAAAAAGCAGAAAGGTGAGTAGGCTTTTTTTCATAGGTTGAAATATTTACGTGCTATATCTTTGTCGGCTTGCAGTTGTGCTTGCAGAGCCTCCAGGTTGTCAAACTTTTGTTCGTCGCGCAAGCGGCTCTCAAAGGCGATGGTCAAGTCCTTGCCGTAGAGGTTGCCGTTGAAGTCGAAGATGTGTACCTCAATCGTGGAGTGCGAGCCGTTGTTGAGGGTGGGGCGCCAGCCAATGTTGAGCATGGCGCCATAGTGGTGTCCGTTTATTTCTGTGCGCACGGCGTAGACACCACGGCCGGGTACTATCTTTTCGGTATTGACGAGTAGGTTGGCAGTGGGAAATCCGAGTTTGCGTCCCACTCTTTGTCCCTCCACCACCTTTCCTGTGAGGGTGTAGGTATGGCCCAGACATTCCTTCACCTTATCTACATTGCCGGCTTCAAGAAATCGGCGCACGGCCGATGAACTCACGGTGATGTCGGCCGCATCGCAAGCCTCGGCGCGAAGCACATCTATGCCTAAGGTGTGGCCGTGTTCTGTGTAGTCGATGAATCCTTCCGAGCGGTTGCTGCCAAAGCGATGGTCGTAGCCTATGATAAGACACTCCACGCCCAGTTTTTCTTTCAGGTAAAGCTCCATGAAGTCGTATGCCGAGAGTTGTGCCATCTCTTGGTTGAAGTTCAGCACCACGCAGTCGTCAAGGCCTGTGCTCTCAAGCTGTGCTATTTTCTCATCGAGGGTTGTGATGAGCCGGGGCTTATAGTCGGAGCAAAGGGTGTGGCGTGGGTGGTGGGCAAAGGTGATGGCCATCGAGCGAAAGCCTCGGCGTGCCGCTTCGGTGGTCACCTGTTGCAACAAGTAGCGATGCCCGAGGTGTACACCATCGAAAAAACCGATGGTGGCCACAGTGCCTTGCTTTTGGTATTGACTTATGTCGGTGATGAGGTTCATTTATGCTTCGCAGAGGAGTCCTGTTTCGTCAAAGTATTTCAGCCACACGCTGTTGGCGGGAGCCAGGAGAGCCTGCAGACCACATGCGCGAGCGGCTTCGCAGTTAACTTCCGAGTCGTCGAAGAATAAGATTTCCTCGGCGGGGCGTCCGATGCCCTCCACCACTTTTTGGAAAATTTCGGGAGCGGGTTTCTCCACGCCCAGTTCGCAGGAGAGGAACACGCCATCGAAGAAATCTTCCACCTCCATTCCGTTGTAGCGGAAGTAGCCTTCGCGTGCCATGTCCCAGTGGATGGAGTTGGTGTTACTCAATATATATATATTATAGTGCTTGCGGGCTTTCAGCAGCATCTCCAGACGTTCTTTGGGTACATCGAGCAGATATTGCCGCCAGGCTTCCACGATTACCTCGTCGCTGAGCGAGGGGTTTTCTGCCAGTCGGCGCAACTCGGCGCAAAATTCTCCCACCGATATTTCGCCGCGTTCAAGGAGCGAGAACACGCCGGCTTGACGATAGGTGCCTAGGAAGGGACGTATGTCGAAGCCCAGGGATTCGAAGGCGCGTATGCAGCGCTCTTTGTCAAGGTCTACGAGCACGCCGCCAAAGTCGAAGAGCAGGGCAGGGGCTTGTTTCTTTTCTGTAGGCATATCTGGTGGGGGCTATTTGTTTTCTATGAGTTTGTATAGCTTGTCTGAGGAGCGCACCTTCTCCGGTACGGGGATGGCCACGCGACTTCCTTTCTCGGCCACTTTTACGGGGCCGTTGTCGTCGTGAATCTCGGTGGCGGTGATGTAGAGTGCACCGGTGGTGGGGCCTACTACGAGCAGGCGGTCGCCTTCTGCCACGGAGCCGGCTTCGATGAGAAACTCTCCCACACCCAGGCGCGAGAAGTACTTGAGTCCCTTGCCCACATACTCCTTGTGTTCTGTGGCCGACGAGCCGTACTTGTCGCTCCATTCGCCCAACTTCTGTCCGAGGTAGTAGCCGTCCCAGAAACCGCGGTTGAACACGGTCTTCAGACGCTCGTCCCATTCGGCCACCTTCTCTTTCGAGAACGTGCCGTCGAGCACTGCTTGCACCGCCTCTTTGTAGCACTTCACCACGGTGTATACGTATTCGGCACTGCGGGCGCGGCCTTCTATCTTCAGCACACGCACACCGGCACCCATCACTTGGTCGATGAAGCCGATGGTCTTCAGGTCCTTCGGACTCATGATGTATTTATTGTCTACATCCAGTTCCACGCCCGTCTCGCGGTCGCGCACGGTGTAGCTGCGTCGGCACACTTGCATACACTCTCCTCGGTTGGCCGAGCGACCCAGATTGTCGAGCGAGAGGTAACACTTTCCGCTCACGGCCATGCAGAGTGCGCCGTGGCAGAACATCTCGATGCGTACGGGCTGACCCGACGGGCCGCAGATGTTCTCTTCGCGGATGGCGCGATGGATGGCGCTCACCTGCTCCATGTTGAGCTCGCGCGCCAGTACCACCACGTCGGCATAGTTGGCGTAGAATTTCAAGGCCTCCACGTTGGAGATGTTCAGCTGGGTAGAGAGGTGCACCTCCTGCCCAATCTCGCGGCAGTACACCAGCACCGCCACGTCGGCAGCAATCACGGCCGAGATGCCTGCCTCTTTGGCAGCGTCGCAGATGCGTCGCATCAGCGGCAGGTCTTCGCCGTAGATGATGGTGTTCACGGTGAGGTAGCTCTTGATGCCCTTCTCGGCACAGATGGCGGCTATCTCGCGCAGGTCGCCAATGGTGAATCGGCTGGCCGAGTGGGCGCGCATGTTGAGCGCCTCGATGCCGAAGTAGACGGAGTCGGCGCCGGCCTTGATGGCGGCTGCCAGGCTCTCGCGCGAGCCGGCGGGGGCCATTATTTCAAATTTCTCGTAGCGGAGGGATTCTGCTAAGTTCATATCTGTTTGTCGTTGGATAAATCAATGTTGGGTGATGACGGTGCCCGAGTCTGTTCCGAGGGCGTCGGCAGCTGTGATGACCACGCGCGCCACTCCTTGCTCCACGGCTTGCAGGCAGTTTTCTATCTTCGGAATCATGCCGCCGCTCACGGTGCCGTCGGCCACGAGCGCTTCAAAGGAGGCACGATGGATGGTGGGGATGAGGCTCGCCTCGTCGTTGGCGTCTTTCAGCACGCCGGCATGCTCGAAGCAGTAGACCAGCGTCACGTCGAAGAGGTGCGCCAGTGCTTTCGCCGTCTCACCGGCTATGGTGTCGGCATTGGTGTTGAGCAACTGGCCGTGCCCATCGTGTGTGAGCGGCGCCATTACGGGCACCACACCGCTTTGCAGCAGGCGTGCCAGTGCCTCGCCGTCGGCCTTGTCCACATCGCCCACAAAGCCGTAGTCCACACTCCCGGCCGGGCGGCGATGAGCCAGCATCACGTTCATATCGGCGCCGGTGAGCCCGATGGCGTTGATGCCGGCGGCTTGCAGAGCTGCCACCACGCGCTTATTGACCAAGCCGCCATACACCATGGTGACCACCTCGAGCATGGCTTGGTCTGTCACGCGACGGCCTTCCACCATCACGGTTTCCACGCCCAGACGCTTTGCCACATCGGTGGCTGTGCGGCCGCCGCCATGTACTAGCAAGCGCAAGCCGTCCATCCGGGCGAAGGCAAGGATGAGGCGCTGCAGCGAGGCTTCGTCCTCCACAATCTTACCGCCCACTTTCACTATGGTCAGTTTTTCTTTCATCGGGGACTGTCGGTTTGTATTCTGCAAAAATACAAGTTTTTACTCGTACATGCGCCACGACGAGCCCAAAAGTAGCTGCTAGCCGCCCATAATTAGCTGCCTTTTCGAAAGTCAGACCTAGGAAAAACTAGGTCTTAGAAAAATTTTCCTAGGTCTTGCGGAATTTTTCGTAGATCAGACTTTCGAAACGGCCCAAAACACCTACTGACTATCAGATGGTTACAGCGGAGAAAAAAGGCCCGTTTTTAAGGCATCAAAGCTATTGCTCTAAAAACTCTCAGGCAAAGTCTTCGCCAAACTGCATACGTGCCTCGCTGGAGAAGCGGCGCACAAGCTCTGTATCGCGGCAGATGACCAGGACTTTATCGTTGAGCGATACGAGATAGCCCTCCAGTCCGTCCACCAAGGCTACGGTGTCCTTCGGCAGGTTGATGAGGTTGTCCTTGCTGGCCGAGAAGATAACACGCTGCGAGCCCACCATCGTGTTGCCATCGGCGTCTTTCTTCTTCACGGCATAGAGGTCTGTCCATCCGCCCACATCGGCCCATCCAAACTGGCACTCGCGCACATAGACATTGGTGCTGCGCTCCAGGATGAGGAGGTCGAGCGAGAGATGCAGGTTGGTGGGGTAGAATTCATTGAGCAGCTCCATCTCCTTCTCGTGCGAGAGGCTGATGCCAAACTTATCGATGTGTTGCGCCACCGCCGGAATCAGTTCGGCCCACTTGCGCTTCATCGTCTGAACGTTCCAGAGAAAGAGACCCGTGTTCCAAATGAACTCGCCACTCTCCACAAACATCTTGGCAAAGTCCTCGGAGGGCTTCTCGGCAAACGACTTCACCCGCACAAAGTTCTCGCAGCAGCTCACCTCGCTCTTTTGAATGTAGCCATAGCCCGTGTGCGGAATGGTGGGCTTCACGCCCAGCGTCAGAAAGTCGGAGTGCTCCGCCACAAAGTCGAGGCCTTCGCCCACTTGGGAGGCAAAAATTTCTTCGTTGACAATGTGCTGGTCGGCAGGCGTCACCACCACGTTGGCATGCGGGTTGCGCAAGGCAATAAAGTAGGAAGCCCACGCCACCGCCGGCGCCGTGGAAAGCTGAACGGGCTCAGAAAAAATATTATTGCTGTCAATCTCCGGCAGTTGCTCGCGCACCAGCGGCACATAGTCTTCAAAGGTAGAGATATAGATGTTCTCCTTCGGGATGAACTTGGCAAAGCGCTCATACGTTTGCTGCAACAAACTGCGCCCTGTCCCGAAGAAATCCAGAAACTGCTTGGGCTTCTCCTTACGACTGTAGGGCCACAGACGCTTACCTACGCCGCCGGCAAGTATCAGACAATAGTCGTTATGTGTTCTCATCGTGCTATCGATTATTAGATTCATGTACATCTTCGCCCTCGGCGAATCACTTGCTAATATAGGAATTTATTCCGTTACCATCTCAATTTTCTCCCCCAAAGAACAAAAAATACGAGTTTTTCTTTAATATTTTTTGCTCGTTAGGAATTTTCCCTTACCTTTGCACCGCAAATGCAGCCCAGATGGCGGAATCGGTAGACGCGCTGGTCTCAAACACCAGTGGGGCAACCCGTGCCGGTTCGACCCCGGCTCTGGGTACAACGGAGAGAGTTTCTTAATTCTCTCCGTTTACTTTTTATAAGCACAAGCCTGCTATTCCGTACAAACAGGCTTTGTCTTCTCAGTCGTAAAACATTCAGGCATAAAAGATAAGAGCTCGGCATGGCGCCGAGCTCTTATACAAATAATACTTATTATTTATCTGTCCAACATTATGGGTTCGGACAAAAATTTTAGGATGTTCCTTTTTCTGTAAATGGTATTCTTCCTAAATCCACCCTTTGCTTTCACAGTATTCCACATATTCGGAACAAGTAGCAGTGTACAACACTTCGCCTTCGAAAGATATGGAAAAAGAATCCGCCTCAAATTCGTCTTCCACAAAGTTTTCGCCCAAATGTTCGCATAGGAAATATAGAAGTGCCTGCAATGCAACTTCCTTTTCATTATCTTCTGGTACGCCTTGCTTAATTACCGCGTCTACATAACAAGCAAACTCTGACGCAGGACTGATGCCTGCAACATCTATTTCGAAAAACAGGTCTTCCATATCCTGAGTTTTATCACCAGCTTTAAGCGTCATCCCAATGTAATTGTCATAATATTCCCAAGGTTTCATAGTTCTGTTATTTTAAAGTTAGAATTATTTGCTGACAAAAGTAAGATTTTTTTTGCAGAAAAAAATATATTATAAAAATTGTCTGGATTTTTTTATGCTTGCGATTTTTATCCGCAGATAAGGGGCGCAAACTCTCCGGCGGCGCTGTGCAGAGCGTAAAAAGCTTGGGCGCAAAAAATGTAAGGACTGATATGCAAAAAGTAAGGCCGCCGTTAGGCTCAGAGATTTTGTCGAGACCGAAAAGAAGTGCCTGGCAGAAAATGATAAAGGGAAGCCTCCGCGAGGGTGGCTTCCCATTTTATCTTTGTATCCCGCCGGATATTTTGAGAGAATCGAAACTTTTTGTTAAAGCTTCAGGGGTGTTTTAATAAGGCAGTGATGTCTCACTCTTCGCTCCGCGTTTCGGAGCGGCACATTATCTGGTATTATTAAGGTTCTTAAATTTTCAGCAGACGGGCAATGAAATTTTCGTCCATATAGCCTGTGAGGTTTACGATTTGCAGCGCGCCTTCTTCCTCCTTGGCGAAGTAAACGAGTTCCACAATGTAGTCGCCCCGACGGCGTACGTAGACATTTTTGTCCTCTTGCTCGAAGAGCGGCTTATAGCGGTCGGAGTTTTCCTGCACCAGCAGTTCGGCTTTTTCAAAGAGCAGGGATGTCTCGTTGGCTGCGGTGTCGGTCACCACGCGTATGCTTTTGAGCTGTGCAAGTACGCTCTTTGCTTCTTCGTCGGCCTCTTCTTCAGCGGGAAGTTGCAGTAGCTTCTCCATCATTGTCGGGCTCACCGTGGTGCATACGAGCGAGGTGCCTTCGGCGTAGAGCTGCATGTAGCGAGCTGCAAAATCTTGCTCGTTCTGCGCTTGGGAAACCGCCGTAAGGAGAATGGCGACAAGGAGTAACAGTGTCTTTTTCATTCTTCAGTTTCTTGGGGATAAGAATAGTCACTGCGGAATCCTGCCGAGTCGGCCACGGCGGTCTTCAAGCCTTCTTGTATAAACTTCAGGGCTTCTATGCTTTCGTCGTAGGCTACTTCCGGATTTTCGTAAGTGTCGGTGTAGGTGGCAGTGTTGTAATCCCACCCCACGGGCATTTTATTTTTTTGGATGAGGCTGTGTGCTGTCAATCCTATAAAGCAAAGGATGGCTACGGAGGCTGCTGCGCCCAACCACGGCCTTAGTTGGCGAAGGAGGGTGGTGTGGCGTGGCTGCTTGGGGCTTTCGGTTTCGGCAGCCAAAGCGCAGAGGCGCTCGTCGAAGCTTTCGCCGAGTTCCACCTCGGCTTGTGCTTGCTCGTAATCAAACAATGCTTTGTAGCGAGTCAAATGTGCGGGCACGTTGCTCTGGGCGAAGAATTCCTTCAGCGTGCTTTCTTCTTCCAGAGAAGTTTCGGCTGCCCAGTAGCGCTCTAATAATTGTTCGATATATTTATAGTCCATAGCGTTCTATCTTTTCGTATTCTGTGCGGACGGCTTGGCGTGCGCGGTGGAGAGTTACTTTGAATTGCTCTTCGCTGATGCCTAATATTTTGGCGGCTTCGCGGTAGCTCTTTCCTTCGATGTCTCGCAGCTGCATGGCTGCGCGTTGTTTTTCCGGGAGGCGGTTGAAGAGGAGGTGGATGCGTCGGAGTTTTTCTTCGTGCTCCAGTTGTTCCTCGGGCGAAGGTGTGGTGTCTGCCGTTTGCAGGGCTTGCTCGTCGAGGGGCAGATTTTGCGCTTCTTTCTTCTCGCTGCGGTCGAGGGCAAGGTTTCGGCAAATGGTGAGGCTGTATGCTTCGAGCGACTTAAGTTCGCCGAGTTCATGGCGCTTGCTCCAGATGCGTAGCAGGGTTTCTTGTGTCACGTCCTCGGCCTCCGCCGTATCGAGAGTGATACGGAGCGCCAACCGAAACAACTTATTCTTCAGCGGCAATAGGTCGTATCTGAAATCTAAATCTTTCATTGCTCTCTATATACTATGACGGGTGAGGAGGGGAAAAGTTACAAAAAAATCCTACTTTTTTTATTTCTCTGCTTTGTGGGTGGCGATGAGGGCGTGGCTTCCGTCGGCCAGCGTGGTAGCGAACCAATAGGCCTGGCCGCCTTCTTTGAGCTTGAGGCGTTGGCGCAGTTCGGCCACGGAGGCCGGAAAATTGCGCACGGTGAGGTTGGCGCACGTGGTGCCTTGACAGAAGTGGCGCAGTTCCTTCTTGCCGAATCCCGTGGTGCCTTCCACTTCGAACACACGGCCCGGAAAATTATCGGGCAGATGGTCGGCGGTGTAGAGATGGCTGTTGGGGTGGAGCTTTTCAAGGCAGAAGCGAGTGGCGATGCTCTTGAAGGCGCCGGCTTTGAGGATGGCGGCGTTGGGCTCGAAGAGAAATTTCTTCACGCTGCTTGCCAGTGGCGGCGTGGCTGTTTCTTCTTCCTCGGGGGTAAAGGCAAAGGTCTGTCCGTCGTTTACGCAGTGGATGGTGATGGCTTGGGGCGCTTTGGAGAGAACGAGCAGCAGGTCTTTACACTCACCGCCTTCGGCCACGATGTGGGCTTCGCAAACGCAGCCCAGTTGGCGGATGGCGCTGTGCAGGTCGAGCATAGGCGAGAGTTTGAGCAGGACGAAGCGGCTCTTTTCCAGTAGCGCGGGCAGTAGTGCGCCCACGTCGGGCTCACAGTCTTCCAGCATCACTGTTTTGCGTCCGGCCGTGTCGCGCCGTGCCGGATCGAGGAAGAGCAGGTCTGCTTCGGGCAGGGTTTGCAGAAATTCAGTGCCGTCGGCATTTACAATCTCTGCATGGCCGATGCCGAGCAAGGGGAAATTGTGGCGGGCCAGGCGGCATAGCTCTTCTTGTCGTTCCACGTAGATGGCGCGGCGAAAGAGGGGAGCCACGAAGGAGAAGTCAACGCCCAGTCCGCCGGTGAGGTCGGCCATTGTGTGGCCGTGGCCGATGAGTTTTTCCACCACCTCCCTTTTATAGCGCGCGGCGGCTTCGCCGGAGCATTGCTCGAGCGATAGGCGAGGGGGGTAGAGCAATGTTTCCACCTCGGCCCATGTGGGCACTTTCCTGCTGAGGCGTTGCCATCCCTCTATTTGGCGCAGGGCGAAGGCCGCATCGATGTCGCTTCGCTTGGAGAGCGCCAGTGCCAGCTCGCTCACGGGGCGTGAGCGGTGGGTCTGTATAAAATTTTGGGTAGCTGTGAGAGAGGCTTCCATATATAAAATAATGTGTGATCAGCGAATCACCTTGTAATACTTGCGAGCCGTGGCGCGCGACTTCAGATTGAAGTGCCACCACTCCGTGCTGAGTACCTTAAATCCACCAGCCTTCATGGCCTGCCGCAGCAGTTTTCTGTTCTCTACGGCCTGCCGGCTGAGGCGTCCGTTTTGCAGCATGGCCGCCTCGTCCCTGACGTGGGCAAGGTCTCCGAGGTGGTCTATCACCGAGCCCATGGGCAGCGTGTCGCCCGTTGCCTCATGGCAGAGCGTTACGTCCACCGCCAGCCCATAATTGTGCAGTCCGCCGCCGTTGCGCGGATTGCTTACGTAGATAGCCTTAGAGGTGCCGCGCACCGCGTTGTACATCTGTTGTTGCACCGACATGGGGCGTGCGGCGTCATAGACCTTCAGCGAGAGGTCGGGGCGCAAGCGCTTCAGTTCGGCCTGTGCCTTTTTCAATGCGTGGGCAGCCTCGGGGTGCAGATAGGCAGTGTGCAGGTCTTTGTAGAGCACGCGCCCCGTAAAGTTGTCGGCGCGCTCGTACATGAGGCTTACCTTGAGCGAGGGGTCAATGCTGAGCACATCCACCAGGCCTTGTCGCTCCATCGTCAGTTCTGTCTGCGATTTCTGCCCCACGGCTACCACGGCGTGTAGCGCCAGAAGGAAAAAGAAAAGTGGTTTCATCTTTGCAAAGATACATTTTCTTTTTTAGCCCGGTGGCCTGTGGTGGAAAAATAGAGGCCATGGGCGCTCGCAGGCGTTTAGAAAATTTTGTAACGAGCCATGTTACAATGTGTAACTTCCTATGTTACGAAGTGTAACACGCCATGTTACAACTTGTAACACGCCGCGTTACTTTAAAGAGTAGAGGTGCGGGAGAAGCCCCCTCCCTACCTCCCCCTGAAAGGGGAGGGATTCTTTTAGCTCTACATTACTTCCATTTTCCTAGTAGCTTTCTAGGAAAAACTAGGTCTTAGAAAATTTTTCCTAGGTCTTGCGGAATTTTTCGCAGATCAGACTTTCGAAACGCTCCAAAACACCTGCTGATTATCAAGTGATTACAACTGCTAAAAAACAGCTGGTTTCTCGCTTGCCTTCGTTGTAGGCTTGCCGCCTAAAGGATGCCGCATGTGACACCATAAGGCACAAAAGCGCCTAAAAAACCGGAAAAATTTGGCGGCATCAGATTTTAGGCCTATCTTTGCCACGGAAACACAACGAGTAACGACCCTGAAGAAGTGAAAGGATTCCCGAAGCGATAGCCCATCGGAGTTCTTTCGACTTTTTTTAGTGCCTCGTGCTCAGCCTTATTTGGAAAACCAAAATACAACTATAACACATTATGGCATATATGACCCAAGAGGGCTACGACAAGATGGTAGCCCAACTCCGACACATGGAAACCGTAGAGCGCCCCGCGGCGTCGGCAGCGATAGCCGAGGCACGCGACAAGGGTGACCTCTCCGAGAACAGCGAATACGACGCTGCGAAAGAAGCGCAAGGCATGTTGGAAATGAAAATCTCTAACCTCAAGGCCGTGATTGCCGAGGCAAAAATCATCGATGCCACCAAGTTGCGCAACGACGTGGTGCAGATTCTCTCCACCGTGGAGATGAAAAACACCAAGACCGGCATGGTGATGAAATACACCATCGTGAGCGAGAGCGAAGCCAACCTCCGCGAGGGTAAAATCTCATCCACCACACCCATTGCACAAGGACTCCTTGGCAAGAAGGTGGGCGACGTGGTAGAGGTAAAAATTCCCCAGGGCACCATCCAACTCGAAATCCTCAACATCTCCGTAGGCTAACGCCGCGGCCAAACAGATAAAACTATGACCATCTTCAGCCGAATCATTGCCGGAGAAATTCCCTCCTTTAAGTGCGCCGAGGACGACCGCTTCTATGCCTTCCTCGACATCAACCCCGTGGCAAAAGGTCACACCCTCGTAGTGCCCAAGAACGAAGTGGACTATCTCTTCGACCTCGACGACGAAGAACTCTCTGCCATGACTCTCTTTGCCAAGCGTGTGGCAGCAGCAGTGAAGGACGTGTTCCCCTGCCGCAAGGTGGGAATGGCCGTGCTGGGTCTCGAGGTGAACCACGCCCACATCCACCTCATCCCCCTTCAAAACGAAGGCGACATGGATTTCAGAAAAGAGAAACTACAACTTCCCAAAGAGGAGATGCAGCAAATAGCCGACAGCATCCTCAAGGCTTTCGAGAAAGCCTGATGGGAGCCAAAAATAACCATTAAGTCCCCCTCCCTCAAGGTCAACGACCCGGATGGACGGGGACTTTTACTTTTTTATACAGCTATGAAAAAACAATTCTTCACCCTCCTGCTCTGCGCAGCAGCTGTTGCCCAGATGCTCCCGGCGCAAAATGTCGTTTGGTTCGACCGCCCCAACAGTCTTAAAGGACGTGCCGCATGGTATGGCGGACATCCCGAGCAATTCACCAATGGCCGTAAGCCCGTCGACGCAGGCGGCTACGCCTACAACGCCGACCCCGAGTGGGAATACCGCTCGCTGCCCATCGGCAACGGAAGCATCGGCGCCAACATCATGGGCTCCGTAGAGACAGAGCGCATTACGCTCAACGAGAAAACCCTGTGGCGCGGTGGCCCCGGTACGGCAAAAGGTCCCGCACACTACTGGGATATGAACAAACAATCGGCCCACTTGCTCAAAGACATTCGTCAGGCATTCCTTGATGGCGACGAGGCAAAAGCCGCACGCCTCACCTACCAAAACTTCAACAGCAACGTGGCCTACGAAGTGACTGCCGAGCCCGAATTCCGCTTCGGCAGCTACACCACAATGGGCGAGCTCTGCATCGAGACCGACATCAAGGAAACCGGCATCTCTGAGTATCGCCGCGCCCTCTCTGTCGACTCTGCCTACGCCACCGTGTCGTTCCTGAGCAACGGCGTGCGCTACGAGCGTCGCAGCTTCGTTTCCTATCCCGACAACGTGTTGGCCGTGCGTTTTACCGCCACCGAAAAAGGTAAGCAGAATCTTCGCCTCGTCTACGACAAGAGCCCCGTTTCCGAGGGCAAATTCACAGCCGTAGGCACCGACGCCCTCTGCTTTGTGGGTCATCTCGACAACAATGGTATGGAATATGCCGTGCGCATCAAGGCCGTGGCAAAAGGTGGTAGTGTGAGCAACGCCAATGGCTGCCTGAGCGTAGAAGGCGCCGACGAGGTGCTCTTCCTCCTTACTGCCGACACCGACTATAAGCCCAACTACGATCCCGACCCCACCGATGCAAAAGCCTATGTGGGCGTAGACCCCAAGCAGACCACTGCCGAGTGGATGGAGCAGGCGGCGAAGAAAAACTTCAAGCGTCTCTTTCAACGCCACTATGATGACTATGCCGAACTCTACAACCGCGTGCAATTCAGCCTTGCCGGCCCGTCATCAGCACTTCCCACCGACCAGCGCCTCGCTGCCTACAGAAAAGGCAACGCAGACCAGGGCCTCGAAACCCTCTACTATCAGTTTGGACGCTACTTGCTCATCGCCTCTTCGCGCCCCGGCAATCTGCCCGCCAACCTGCAGGGCATCTGGCACAACAATGTCGACGGCCCCTGGCGCGTGGACTATCACAACAATATCAACTTGCAGATGAACTATTGGCCCGCGTTGCCCACAGCTCTTACAGAGTGTGCCGAGCCGCTCACCGACTTTATCCGCCTCCTTCAGAAGCCTGGTCGTGCTACTGCCAAGGCCTACTGGGGAGCCCGCGGATGGGCAGCAGGAATCTCTGCTAACATCTTCGGCTTTACAGCGCCCCTCGCCGGACAAGATATGTCGTGGAACTATAACCCCATGGCGGCCTCCTGGTTGGCTACGCACCTCTGGGAATACTATGAGTTTACACGCGACAAGGACTTCCTCCGCCACACCGCCTATCCCATCATCAAGGAGTGTGCCCAGTTCACCGAAGACTTCCTCTGGAAGCGCAACGATGGCAGCTATACCGCCGCTCCCAGTACCTCGCCCGAGCACGGCCCCATCGACGAAGGTACCACCTTTACCCACGCCGTGGCACGCGACATCTTGATGTGCGCCATTCGTGCCGCGCTCGTACTCGAAGTGGATGGCGCTGAGGCCGACAAATGGCAGGCCGTGCACGACGCTATCGCCCCCTACCGCATAGGCCGCTACGGTCAACTATTGGAGTGGAGCAAAGATATAGACGACCCCAAAGACGAACACCGCCATGTGAACCACCTCTACGGCCTTCATCCCGGTTCTGCCATTTCGCCCCTCACCACTCCCGGCCTTGCCGAGGCATCGCGCGTAGTGCTCAACCACCGCGGCGACGGCGCTACAGGATGGAGCATGGGCTGGAAACTCAACCAGTGGGCTCGCCTGCACGACGGCAATCGTTCCTACAAACTCTTTGGCAACTTGCTCAAGAACGGCACCGCCGACAACCTTTGGGATATCCATCCACCTTTCCAAATCGATGGTAACTTCGGCGGCACAGCCGGTGTTACAGAGATGCTCATGCAGAGCCACGCCGGCTGCATCCACCTCCTGCCCGCCCTTCCCGATGCCTGGGCAGAAGGCCATATCAGCGGCTTGAAAGCACGCGGCAACTTCACCGTAGACATAGCTTGGAAGGAAGGCAAACTCCATAAAGTGGAAATCCTCTCCGGCGCCGGCGAGCCCTGCGAAGTGCGCTACGGAAACAAGACTGTGCGCCTCGCTACAGAGAAAGGCAAGCGCTACACGCTGAGCGTTTCAGATTTCTAACAAAGCAAGCCTTAGGCCCATCTCTACTTTCTGCAGAGACTGCTAAAAAAGAGTAAACAAATTTGGCAGTCTCCGCAGAAAGTATTACTTTTGCAATCGGAACTCCAAAGCGAGTTCTGTTTGGACTTGTAGCTCAGTTGGTTAGAGCAACAGACTCATAATCTGGAGGTCCTTGGTTCAAGCCCAAGCTGGTCCACTTTAAAAATCAAGCAGTTACGAATTTCGTAACTGCTTGATTTTTATCTGCGTAAACAATGCGTAAACATTTTATTTCAGTCTCCCCTTTTCGGGCACAGATAGTCACAGAGATTTTGCGACATTCAAAATCCTTTGCTGTAGTCATTATTAGACCTGTATGGCACAGAGTCAAGCAATAAATGGCTTGCCAGAATCAAAATGTGATACATTAGAACAACTTAAGCTTTTAACTTCAGACAAATGTATTCCACCTAAAGAATCTGGCTCCATAATTACAAAGTCTTTATTTTCTCCTGTGCAACGATAATAGCATCGTTGCACAAGTCCCGTTCCTGCTCATCTTCAACAGCATCAATGAACTTGTCTGCTAACCACAAGGTAAGCATTTCCTTTTCATCCTGATGAAGATACTCCGCAAGCTTGATGACCTGCTCACGCTTTGCTCTTCTGTCACCACGTTCAATCTTACTGAACATTGGGGTGTCAATCTCTAGGAATGCAGCCAACTGGCGTTGTAGTAAACCTTGCTCTTCTCTGAGCTCTTTAATCTTATCTCCGAATAACATGTTTATATCTATTTTTAGTCCTTCAGCAAGTTACCAGCAAGTTACCGGCAAGTTAAACTCAATTGTTTATCTTTCTTAATATCAGTAATTTGACAGTATTACAAACTTTATTATTGGTGTTTCGGCAAGTTGCCAGCAAGTTACCGGCAAGTTAAATCTATGCCCAAATTGGGGTATACTTCATATAACGAGGAGCTGTATTTGGGTCAAGTACTTTTATTAAGTTCTTTCCAATCGCTTCCTTGATTAATCTAGAAGAACTGCTGGATGATGTTTCAGGAATGCCAAACCTGTCTCTAAGCGACTTGTTTGTCAAAGCATCACCTTGTATATACATTAGACAAGCATGTAGATAGCATGACCACAGTTTGTCCTCCATCGGAATATTGCTAAACTCCATTTCAGAGAAAAGAGTAACCTTGGTGCTATCTTGGAAAACTTCAATGCGAGGAGCTGGAAGATATTGAGCTTCACAAGCCAGCACCATTCTGTCCCAACCACGGCCAAGTTCTTCACACATCTTCAATCGACGCATGAGAGAAGCTAGTTTCT
Source organism: Alloprevotella sp. (assembly GCA_045636405.1). Taxonomy (GTDB): domain Bacteria; phylum Bacteroidota; class Bacteroidia; order Bacteroidales; family Bacteroidaceae; genus Alloprevotella. The sequence goes on along the minus strand of JAZTXL010000035.1, from coordinate 97,004 downwards.
CGTTTCGAGACTTCGGAGGGTTATCAATGATACGAAGTACATCTACCAATGGAGTACCAGGATTCGTCACCTCAATACGATTGTCGAATATCTCAACTACAGGAGCAGCCCCTGTTATGTACAGGTCTTGATGAATAAGACTATTTGCGATGGCTTCTCTTACTGATGGCAACGGGAACTTGCTTGTTGTTGACAGTTGGACAGCATTGACATCCTCGTTACTTGGCAATAGAGCATTCACATAACGCACGATATTCTCGAAGCAAACAGCATAGCCCTGTACAAATGTTTCTTCTTTCTGAATCAGCAAGCGGTTGATACCCTTATACTGAACCACACGCATGGCCTTACGTCCTAACCTTGCAAATTCGTTCAAGTCCTTTGCAAATAGCAGAGCACCTAAGTTTGATATTGAATAAAGACCATTGTCCTGCTTCTGGATGATTTCGTCCTCGTTCAGATAATGCACAACAGCCTCCTTCTCGGCTGGCTGTGGTATCTTCAACAAGGTAAAGTATGCATCCACTTGGAGCAATCTGATAATATCCTCATACCTTTGGTCTGTCTTTACACAAACGTCTTCAAACTGGGCATGACGTAGCTTGTCCCATAACTGAGCACGGAATACGGGGAACTCATGCAGCTTCTTTGTGTAGCTGCCACTACGAATATAGTCTATCTTCTGAAATGAGACGGGTTCATTGAGTGCCTTGTGAATTCTGATCAACTCCACATGCTTCCCATCTATGTCCGCACCATAGAACTCAAAATCTGCATTCTTAGAAAGAAGGTATCGAAGCCAGTTCTCCAACTCCTGTTCACCTTTCTTTTCAAGTTGAAGACGCACTTTAGTACCAATAATCTCATGAGTACCATCATCCACGCCCCAAATCATATAGGCATAATCACGATCGTTCAAAGTGGCACTATTAGCAAGAGCACTAATGTCCTCACCAACCATTGTCGGCTCGCAATTGTTATGCTTGAACTCAACCCAGCCAACTTCCTTGGGAAGCTTGCAGAGTTCTTTTACCAGTATGTCGATATTTCCTATCATTTTTCATTATTTTTAATTAGTTAATACATCGGTGGAATAGATGGTTCTTTTCCACGAATGTAAGCATTAGCTAATGCCTCTCCAACTGGAGTAATTTGAAAGTGCGATTCTAATTTATTCCACCAAGACCTTACTTCCTTAAGGTTTGGATAGCCTTCCCATATCTTCCAAAAAGATTCCGTCATCTCATTGTCTTTGCAATTCAATGTGAAATTTATACTATTTGCATATTCAAAAGCATCTTTTTGTTGTTTTGAAAGAGGTGTTTGAATTGTGCCTTGAGGAGTTTTTAATAACAAGAAAATATTGTCCACTTCTCGAGACGTAGTAAGATGCACATATCCTTTTTTTAGTGGATGTGGTTCGAAACAAGATAATGGAGCTCCTACTGTGTTGAACTTTTCTAACACAAGTTTGTATTCATCTGAATCTATTTTTAATCCAGCTTCAAAATATTTTTTCAATTGATCTGGCATATATTCCTCCAACTTCTTGAATGAGTTTATGCCTTTTGGACTTAGCCTTATGGCTGATAGTAAATCTAAATGTTCCATCCAAGATGAGTTTGCAGGTAAACTCTTTTTGTCTATAATCTTGCCATATAGAATATCCAGAACCTTTAGACCTTCATTTAGTTTTGGACTGATTGGGGTATATTTTGAAACTGCATAAACAATAGACAAGGCAATAAGTGCGACTTCATCAATCTGGTCAACAACCTCAATAGCTTTGGCTATACCCAATCTTCGCTCTCTATTTTTATCTTGTTCTGCACGATGTAACAATAGATCTGACAAGATTTCATAATCATTCTCTCTTTCAGACGAAGCTGCTGCTATTTGAGCCTTTCTAAGTAATATCTGAAAACCAGGATCGCCAAAAATACTCAGATTCTTGTCATAAGACAACATTTTTGGCAATACCTTGTCTTCTAACTTCTGAATTCTAGCTTCAGCAAATGCTCCTGCTTGGAAAGCCCAATTCTGCAGAGCAATCGCACATTCAGCTCTACATATATCCCTTGCTTGCTGCTCAGTAATACCTGTATTCAAATCTCCTGCAACCATAATCTGGGTTGAGTTGTCGCCAGCTTTCTGCTGTTGTTCCAAGTCCTTTTTACTTATTAGCTCCATAGTTAATCGACCCGATTTGAGTTTGAGATGAATTATTACCAGCTTTCTGAGATTGTTTTGTCTTGTTGTGAATTCCAATCTTATATCCACAAAACCCACCAGTAATAGCCCCCACTAGGAATGTGATAATCTGTGTTCCTATTCCACTAAAGATTCATTCTATGTGTTCCATGTTAGTTTCGCTTTTATTTATTCATTCCACATGTTAGATACTCCATAAAATTCTGTCGTTGACGACTCCAAATACCCCCTTTATGAGGCAACCCATAATAGCCAGTCAGTTCTTCTTCTAAAGTATCAAGAACAACGGTGTCGCAAAGTTTGTCAGCTTTATTTGTATCAAACAGCCAACCTATCTCTTTGAAATCCACATTTGGAAGCAAATAATATCGCACACGGTTGTCCGTAGCCCAAACTGCTCCCATTTCATTCAAGCAGATTTCACTTTCCTTGTAATTCTTAGAAATCATCAAAAAAGAGAAATCCGCACCTTGTACATTATCTTTAATATGTTGCCGAATATCCTCACCATTTTTTATTCCCATTTCTTCTATTGACGTACAGAAAACATCTTCGTGGTTCAGCCCTATTCCCAATTGCAAGATATAGTCCGTGAACTTTTCCATAATATCCTTGTCTTTCGATGAATGACTGATAAAGATTCGCTTAGCGTTCTTTCGCTTCTCAAATGACAAAATGCAATCCACGATTGTTTTCATAGCTGTATAGTGAACTATTTTATCGCCATTGCTATATTCTTCATTGTGCAGCTTCAGTTCATTGCTAATAGCGGAGTACTTATCTGCCATTGCCACCTGTAAAACTCGGATGGTCTCTCGATACTCATCAATAGCCCCCTTTACAGTATAATCTGTAAACAATATATTTCGATATGGAATCAGATTTCGATCTGTCCCAATTTTTTCATCAGCAATAATTTTGCACCTTAATGCTAATTTATATATATTCTCTTTCATCATTATATAATATAGACTAATATTTCTGTTTACTTGGTATAACACCTCTCACACCACCCTTCGGATTGGGCACATCACCCTTATACCTTGGAATCAAGTGCATGTGACAATGAAATACCGACTGGCCTGCAGCCTCGTTGATGTTGATGCCCACATTGTAGCCGTCTGGATGGAAACGTTCATCAACTTTCTGCTTCACATATTGCAACACTACATTCATTGCCTCGCGCTCGTGATTAATGAGGTCAAAATAGTTGGTAACATGCCGTTTGGGAATTATCAGGGCATGACCTGGAGAAATAGGATAACCATCGTAGAATGCAACGCACGTAGCAGTCTCACATATTATTTCAACCCTCCTTGACAACCTACAGAAAGGACATTTCTCACCGTCCTTGCGGGGTAGTTTGTTAAAGTGGTTGTATTGATACAGTTCGTAACTCTTGTTGACAACGAGACTCTTGTATGGTAATTTGACGTTGCACTGATAAGTATATTGTTTATGGATGGCGTGGAGTCGGAAACCTTCTACTGTCAAGTCACGACGTACTGCAAAATATGCAGTTCCTTTTGGAGAGAGCAGATTAGTAACATTCATTAATACCTCTGCTTGAGCATAGGGCTCAAGAACATTCAGTACATAATTACAGAAGATGGTATCAAACTTTCCTTCGGGGAAGTCGGGCCGATAGTAATAATCATATCCTGTAATGTCGTATCCTTGCTTTTTCAGTTCGTCAGTATCGAATCCGAAACCGCAACCGAAGTCAAGAATCTTTCCTTTCAGCAGTTGATGTTGCATGAGGTATCTAGTCGGCACAGAAAAGTCTGTGCGTTTGATAGCCGTGAGGTAGGGATGATTTATTTTCTCTGGTTCCATAATCATTTTAGTATTTCCAGACCTCAAACCCCATATTAAGGGCAATTTGGTTGATGGGGTTAAACGTTCTTTCGTATAGTTCGCGGAAATGAGCACGATCCATGTCCGCCAGTTCTCTTGCCGTATAACCGAGAGAAATAAAATCCTCCATAACCTTTGGTTCCTTATTATTCTTAATTAGCAATTGTATGGAATGATGTTGTAATTCAGCCAATTTAGGCAAGTAAACGTTCAAGTCTGGGAGATTATTGCTCTTTGAAGAATTGATGCTGCCGTCAGAAGGAATCAGGTTCCATAACAAATCATGAGAAACAAAACTCCATGGGATAAAATGATCAAGATCATAATCTTTCGGGTGAAGTTCCTTGTCAGTATAGATGCAATGAATAGGGCCTCCTATTTCCATCACCATATCCCAATAATTATGCTGTCTTGCAAGTGAATTTCTAACTTCAGGACGAATCAATTTGCTAGAGATGGCAGGCACATTTGGATTCCTTGTTTGCAGGAACAATGTAAGATTCCAATAAGCAAAATCTATTAAGATATTGTAATGTGTATGCAGGTAGGTATCCCAAACTTTATTGAGAACGATATAGAAATCTGCGCCATCTTTATACAAAGCGTAAAGACTTCCATTCTCCAATGTCTGGGAACGTTTGACCATCTCCTTGTCATCAGAGGTGTCAATCCATGGGCGCAGGAAACGAAAGGGAACATCCAGTGTAAGTGTGTTTAATAGTCGCTTTATCTGTTTGTCCTCAAATCTGCTTTTCAAGCCTTCAATGATTATCTGAGAATTGGCATCAATGGGAATCTGTGTGATGTGCTGTAAATCCATCACAATATCAAATAGAGAATCGCTCTTGCCAAAGGACAGGCGGAAATAGTGAATAGGATACCACGCATTTGCAACCATTCTGATTACGATGTCCCATACGCTAATTCTCGGATTGTCCGATTTTGCGTGTATCTGCATAATCGATACAAACCAGAAGAATTTGTATGTTGCAACCGTATTTGAGAAAATCTTCCCAAGTCGGTTCGTGGTTAGTATGTCAGATGTCGGTATTTGCATTTAAGAATTAATTACACCAGATACTTTCAAGTTCTTTTTCTAATGCCATGTGCCTGTATTTGCGACTTGATAAGTCTGTTGTGGCCCTCAAGCCTTTTGCATAATTTTCGACATTTTCTGAAAATTCACTATTGTCGTCCTTGGTTATTGTCATTCTTCTTTTAATAGATTCTCCAAAAGTAGTTAACACATCACGAGCTTTTACTCTGCTATCTTTTGATAAAGGAAGAATGTCAAAATGATTTGCAAAGACCAAAAACAAAGAATAAAAATCCGTTTTCTTTGACCAACGAGATGAAGATATGTTAGGCAGTATTTTCTGCAATTCTCCAAGGACTACATCATATATTTCTTTGACATCTTCCTCCTGAGAGAACTCTTCTTCATATAGTTGATAATAATTTTCAAGTTTATCCTTCTTGTTCTGAATGCCATTCAATAATGCAATCGTCAATTCACTGATATATTCAACGTCAAGCATCCTTCTCACATCATTTGGCGTAAACAAGCCTATTTTTGAAAACGCTTCTTTGTCAGATATTGTATTCATTAATTTTATAAAGGGGCCTGAATACGTAGCCTGCCGCAGCTCTTGTTTGTTTAATGCTACAACATTTTTGTTCAGGCGCTGAAATATCGCGCGTAGTTCTACATCATTCACATCTGGCAAAATGCGAACGACAAAATTATATTGGAAAAATGCTTTTTTTTGTTCTGTGGTTAGTCCATTAAAATCTGTACCATAAAAATCAGGACTTTCCTTTTCATCCATTGAAAACTTTCCGTCAATAAAATCAAGCACAGAGCGGATTCTTTGTTGACCATCCACTATAATGTATTTTACATTACCCAATTCATCAGCAGTTTCTTGCATATATATTTCAGGAATTGGATATTTGTTCAATATCGTATCAATTAAGAAACTCTTTTGGCGGGTTACCCATACAGGATTTCTTTGGAAAGGAGGTTTCATGTCAAGTTCCTTGTGCTCATATGTTTGCTTAAACCAAGCAATATTTCGCAGCGTTGTATTCAAAAAATTCTCCATATAATAATTATTTTAGTGTTATTGATTCAGATTTCACGCCAAGCATTGTTGACAAATTTGTTTTAAAATTATGCAAATGATAAGATCTAAGAGCCTCATGGTCTTGATAAAGCCGAAAGTTGATTTTTCGGTTCTCAAAGATATCTTCTTTTTCCATTTCTTCTATTGCCTGCATCCATTCTTTTGCGAATGGCATAATGCCTAGAATCTTATCCGTTGCTATTGTTCCCCAATAAATCAAGTTCTCTCTATGTGCTTTAATAGAAATCTGCACATCAGGAGTACAATCCAAAAGATTTGTATTACGGATGGTATGCCAAGCCATATCAAAATAATAGTGAGAAATAATGGCAATATCAATGTCTGACTTTTCGTTGAACTCTTTGAACTTTTTATTAGGACTCAAACTGAAGCCTGTGCAAGAACTGCCAACAAATATTATAGAGCAACTATCAATTTTTAACAAGTTTGATAGTTTTAATTTTGTTTGCAAAAATTTCTCATAATCGCCATTGAAAATATGGGGAAGTTTTTCTACTACCCACTTGGATACAAGGAAGTCATATTCGTATCTATCAAAATCTTCTCTAAATTGCTCTATGTCATTTGTTTTATCCATAATTTAACAATTATAATATTACAAGACTTGACCGTACATCATAAAAAAGAGACGGACTTTGTCTTGTAGCATCTTATGCCAAAACACTTCGGATTAATCTTGCCCTCAATCATATCTTCTCCCCAGAATTCTGTATCTTCTTTCATGCTTTCTGCTTGTGACGAAGCCATGTCATAACCTGCTTCTATCAGAGCTTTACGCAATGATTCAGTCTTCTGCTCTTGTGTGTACACTTTTGTATCATCCATCTTTATCTGTTTTCTATTTTACGCCAGAGTTTGGCAATGTAGCGCCTAACATCCGATAATAGATTTCCAATTATACGAATTTTCTTATTCTGAATTGTCAAATCTTGGATACAAAGATAATAATAAATAATGTAAAAGCTGCAATGTTATGTGAAATAGAGAATTATGACAAAGGACTTCCATATCAACAAGAGTATTCTTTCAAATATAATGGGAAATATATTTGTCTAAATGAACAAATTAATTTAGAAATTGAATATGGACAATTTATGGAATTTATGAAACACCATGAATTCACACCCTTTAAGACAGAATGGGCTATCTATGATGAAAAACTAAAAATAGCAGGAACAATAGATATGATACATAAACGAGGAGACATCTTTGATATATACGATTGGAAACGCAGTTATCGCATTGTCGATATATTTGGTAATCCGATTACAACAAACAACTATGGCGAGAAAGGGTTAGGGAAACTTAATCAAATAGATGACACACCTTATTGGCACTATTGTATTCAACAGAACCTTTATCGCTATATTCTTGAGAAAAATTATAGTATAAGAGTTGGAAAGATGTATCTCGTTGTTTTTTGTGATGATACAATTAAATATAGAAAATTGGAGGTACCACGCATGGATGAAACCATAGCATCTATCGTGGAAGCTTGTGAAAATGGATATGTTAAAAAACAATTAATCTCATTGCAGGGAGAGAATTTGTCTTAATTACTCTTTATATCCAAAGCCTGTTGTTGCAAAGTCCTCTACATCCTTTGCCTCAATACCTTTACCATTGTCAAATTTATTACTCAAGGTCTCAGCAATTCTAAAAGCGATAAGTAATTTATTCTCGTCGAATATCATTTGCTTTGTCGAGGGGCGCAGCACAAATGAATTGCAACTGACACCTTCGCTTTCCAAGCGATAGAGCAAATTATTTTTGGGCAATGGGTAGCGTGTAGTCTGCTTCACCGATGACAAGCCATATTCACCCTCCATTACACGGCAAAAACTTTCGTAGAATTCGTCGAACAGAGCCACATTTTTCACGGTAGGTTGCAACAAGTCTTTATTGTTGGCCGAGAAATGAAAATCAATTACATTATTAGCATTTTTAGCGTGCTCGGTTACGATGACTACCCACGAATTTTCGTTCTTCACAAAGCGTTTAATGTCGGCAAGGAAATCCCGGCGGTTTCTCTCTTTTTTCTCAAGCACGTCAAGTTCCATTTTATCCTTCGCCGAGTATTGCGAGCGAGTTTTTTTATTATATAACGGTTCGGGCGACATATTATAATATGAGTCGAGTTCGTCCACATCGACCTCGAAATCTTTGCACACATAGTTAAAGCCACCCAGTTTTGCCATATAAAAGCTAAACCAGCCGGTACCGACCTCGGAATACCCCACAGGACATACTATTGTTACATTAGACCCCCTATTTATGCAACAGCCATACGTTGTATTAAAAGGGAAAAGACTCACCACGAAACGGTCTTCGGGGTTTTCTTGGCTGCTTAGTGCATCGGCAAGATTTTTAAGACGGAAACCCGGAAATCTCTCGCACACCTCGAACACCTCTTTAAACTCGAGTCCTTGACGTATCTGCAGACGCGAGAGTGGCACATACTGAGGCACAAAATTAAGTTTTGCCAATGCCTCGCCACCCTTGTCGGGCAGACTGTTAAGGTAGGTACGCAGTGCCTTACTGCTACAACGGCGAAATACTTTGCCAAGACGCCTATGATACTCGTTGAGTGTTTTCTCGTACCTTTCATCCTCCATAGCCTCCATTAATCCCGAACCTATTAAACCGGCAGGAACGGCAAAAATAGCGATACCCAGCACACCAACCAATGTACCAATAACCTGTCCTAATAATGTCACGGGGCTTGTAGTGACATCGGCTGGGTCCTCGACATATTTCACAAAAGTCCACACAAGGGCATCTAAAAACGAATATTCACTGTTGGCACTGTTCTCGGCAATGTACATCATTACAGCAAAAAACAGCGTCACCAACAGCAACACCTTTATCGACACCCATATCTGGTGCTTTGTTGCATCATAAGCTTTTGCAAAAAGACTAAATCCCGAAAACATTCTTTTCATTATTCTTTTTTACTTTATTCCACTTTGTGAATTAAAAATACTTTAAACACAGCGTTGGGGTGCATAAACCACCCAAGCGAGCAAACGTGCGTAAATACCCAATACGATATTTGGTGTTACAACCAGAACATTATATTGCCGAGCCTCGGCAATATAATGTTCTGGCAGTTTCTCTTTTATAGCTACTATTTTCAAAAATATTTATTCCAATTCTGCCAACAATTCTATAGCATCTTCATTTCCTTGTTCAGCAGCTTTGGTATACCATTTAATGCCCTCTTCGGGGTTATCACAAATATTGTAGTATATATATCCTAATAGATATTGCGCATCGGAGTGACCCTGTTCTGCAGCTTTACGAGTCCATTCTTCGGCCTCGTCATACATATCGCGGTCGCAATATTCACTTCCAAGCCAATATTGAGCTGGAGCATATTCCTGTTTTGCAGCTTTTTCCACCCATTCCCAAGCCTCCTCTTCATCTTCTTCAATGCCGTCACCATTGTTCAAGCAATAACCCAAACTGTATTGAGCCGGGGCATATCCCAGTTCTGCAGCTTTGAAGTACCATTTTGTTGCTTCAGTACTGTCTTCATCTTTCCCATTTCGGCCGTAGTAGTAGTCTTCTCCAAGCTCATAGAATTGCTTGGCATCTTCCGACTCAATGGGCTTGTTAATATTTTGTGGCGTTGCTGTTTCTGTTAGTTTTGCACCACATTCTATACAGAATTTTTGTTCAGGTTTTATTTCTGCACCACATACTGAGCACAATGGCTTTGTCGGTATAGGTGTACCACATTCCATACAGAATTTCTGACCAGGTGTTACTGCTACGCCGCAGTTGGGACAAGTTGTTTTAGCCATAGTTGTTTTAGCGATAACCTATACTTCGCGAGGTTTTAATGATTAATTATAAGTAATTTCCAAATATTTTATTTTCCTTTTAATTTGTCAAAAATACTCTTAAGCACAGAGTCGGGGTGCATAAACCAGTCGAGCGACCAGACGTGCATAAGTTCCCAGCCCAACATTTTTAGCACCGTTGGCTGCACTATCTCGCGGTCGCGGGCAGTCTTCAACTTGTAGTATCCACACCCGTCACAAATTATTCCAAGCATATATTTCTCGCTATTGGCAGGGTCTACAACGGCAATGTCCACACGGAAGTCCGACGTTCCGACTTGCGTATTAACCTCGTAGCCACGCTCGCGCAGTTTTGTTGCAATTTGGTTTATAAGGTTTGCATTATCATTACCCTTGGCACTCTTTTCGTCAACAAGAGCCCCGCTACCCTGCTGTGCAAATTTAAGGAAGCGTTTAAGCCCCAACACACCCTCGGCCTGTGTGCGACGTTCGTCTATCTGTTCGGGGGTGAGGGTCGAGAAAACCTTCATTTCGTAGCGGGCACGCGACACAGCCACGTTCAGGCGACGCTCGCCACCGGCCTTGTTCAGCGGACCAAAGTTCATAGATACATTACCCTCTTTGTCGGGGCCATATCCCACCGAGAAGAGAATTATATCCCTCTCGTCGCCCTGCACATTTTCGAGGTTCTTAATAAACAACGGCTCGTTGCTCTGGCAATTTTGAGCCTCCAAAGCAGGATACTTTGTAAGTTCCTCGGTTAAAATATCCTCTATAAGGTCGCTTTGCTGACGCGAGAAGGCGATTATACCAATGCTTCTCTCGGGGTTGCGCTGTAGCCTTTCGATAGCCTCGGCTGTTATAGCCTCGGCCTCTGCGCGGTTTGTACGCGTCTTGCCATAGTCGTAATACCCCTCGACCTTCTGCCAAGTAACGTGCGAGCTAAGGTCGTCGGCCGACGGGAATGTAACAAGCCTGCTATCGTAGTAGTTCTTGTTGCTGAACGCGATGAGACTCTCGTGTTTCGAGCGATAGTGCCAACCCAAATAACGTGTTGGCATAGACAACGAAATACAGTCGTCGAGAATGCTTTCAAGGTCGTCAATGTCGGCATTGTCATCGTCGGTAGCACTCACCGCGAAGAAGCTTGTAGGCGGCATTTGTTTAGGGTCGCCCACAATGACAGCCGTTTTTGCTCGAGCAATAGAGCCAATAGCCTCGCTTGTCGGCATTTGGCTTGCCTCGTCGAACACTACTATATCGAATTTCGGTGCATCGATATCGATGTACTGCGCCACGCTCAGCGGGCTCATAAGCATTACCGGGCAAATGTTTGGCAGCAAGTTAGGCATTTGGTCTATTATGTTTCTTATGCTTGCCCCGCGTCCTTTGCTTCCTATGCGCTTGCGCAAGAGTGTCATTTCGCTGCTTATTACCGGGTCGTTCGTCTCGAATGGAATATTTGCAACCAAGCGAGCAACAAGTTCCTGTCTTGTAAGCATTTGGAAATCCTTGGCAAGTGCCGTATATTTCTCAATCACCTGTTCGAACAACAGACCGTTAAACTCGCTCAATACAGCATCTTTGTCAATGATTGCGTGTGCGGTATCTTTGTAATACGCTGCCATAAAGGCCTCCTTGACCACCGTTAGCAACTCGCCCTGTTGGTATCGTTCAGCAGCACAACCCAAGCCATTATCATATAGCCAATTAAGCAGGTCGGCATATTTTTGCCACTGCGGCAGCAGAGCAATATTATTGTTCCACCGCTCCACCGCATCGACAAGAGCATCAATATCGTCGAGCAATGCATCGTCCACCGTTGCAACGGCAAGGAATTTCTTCCATTTATAATCGTTCTCTATGTACTGCCTTGTAGTCTTTAACGACAAAGACATCTTTTGTGCACGCTCAATCTGTTGCTTTATGCTTGTCACCGACTGTGTCAGCGTTGGCAACAGTTTTTCAACCGTGTCGTTCATCGCATACGATTTGGCATAGCCGCTGCTCTTCTCCTCCTGTTTCTTTGGGAACAAACCATAGAGTGGGTGCTTAGTGGGCTCGCAACCAAGAATTGTTGCTCCCGACTCAAGCGACATAATTCTGTCGCACACAGCAGCGGCATCGTCGCGCGTCATATCCCGTGCAAAGCCTTGGGGCAGAGAGAGCGGGAGCACATTAAGCTCAATATATTTTTCAATGCACTCATAGAGCGAATAGCCATTGTTGTGTTTGCGATGCAAGGCATCTATGTAACCCACTAATTGCAGGCGTTGCGCATAGAGATTCTTGGCAACACGAGCATAATCCTCGTTGCCTGCCTGCACCGGCAAGTTTATTACCTGTTGCATTTGTGCAAGGAAGTGCCTTTTATCCATTTTATTCGAGTGCAGTTCAAGGCAGAACGGTGCAAGGCCTATTTTCGCAAGTCGCGACTGCACCACATCGAGCGCAGCCTTTTTCTGCGCCACAAACAGCACGCGCTTGCCGTGGTACACCGCATTGGCAATGAGATTGGTAATTGTCTGTGACTTACCTGTTCCCGGAGGACCGAACAGAATAAAAGAACGTCCACGCTCGGTCTCAACCACAGCCTCGAGCTGCGACGAGTCGGCATCGACAGGAATAGCCACAGTGTCGGGCGTGATGCTTATATCCATTTCGCGGGCATCGGCCGCGGGCGCGTTGTCCTCGACCATTAACCGCCCCTCGACAAGGCTGCGCACAATATCGTTGCCCATAACTGTCTGGCTATGTGAGTGAATATCGTTCCACATCACAAATTTAGTAAACGAGAATATACCAATGACCGAATCCTCTTCTACTGTCCAGCCTTTGTTATCCTTTATAGCCTCGCGTACAATGTGTAGAACAAGATTAACATCTATTCCGTGATTGTCCTGTGGCAGAGGCGATAGTCCCTTTAGTTCAATCTCGTAGTTCTGGCTCAAGAACTCGGCAAGCGTGACGTTGAACATAGTCTCTTCGTCGCGGCGGCGTATGGCATACCTGTCCTTGCCTAGCGACACCATTTCAACAGGCATAAGCAGTAGCGGAGCCTTGTACTCTTTGCCACCCTCGCGTTCTTGCCACTTTAGCGAGCCCAGAGTAAGAAAGAGAGTGTTTGCACCGGTCTCTTCGATATTAGTGCGCACTGCACGATAGAGCGGCTTCAGTTCCTTCTGTTCAAGAATAAACTCCTTGCCCTCGTACAATTCATCTTCGAGCACAGCAATGTCGGGGTGCGGATAGGGCACGGCATTGCTACGAGTCTTCATATTCAGCAAGTTGTTGCGTAGTGTAAGGTCGAGCAGCTTGCGTTCCCATAGTTGCAGCTTTGCATTGTTCACCTCAACAGCGAACTCACCACACAAGCCCTGCAACAGTTGTTCCATAGCTGTTGCCTGTGTAGACAAATTCTCAATTACCCTTTTTATTCTCACCTCGGAGGCTTTGTCCATTGTCTGTGCCGACAATACTCCGGTAAGAATCTTTGACAGTTCCGCGCTATGTTGTAAAGCTCTGTTTATCTCTTTCATAATATCAGTTCAATCCCGTTGCAACTTTTAAATAATCTTCTATAAGCACGTTCAGTACGGTAAAAACCATAACCGCGACACTCCAACATTTTACATATATATAAAGCACCTCAAGAAAACTCCACTCATACTTGTTTGTAGAGTACTCAGCTTCGCCAATAAGGTCGAGCCGGTTCTTTCCCGAGCCATTGATATCGTAGCAGCTGGTGGGTATAAGCGGAATATACATTATGGCAAGGAACGAGTAGCTCACCGATGGCCAGTCTGGTGCCCGGTAGAAGCGCCCGAAAAGAACATTGCCACAACCGAATGCGCTGGTGAAAGTGTTTCGGGAATGCATATTATCCAATAAGTATTTTATATCTTTTCGGCCACGAGAAAAGTCAACGGTATCCCATAGTGGGTATATAATATACTTGCAAGTGACAAACACCGCAGCAGCGGCGCAAAACAGATAAAAGCTTGCACTGCCCAAGTACCCGGCCTTTATTGCCACAAAAATAACCGCTGCAATAAGAAGTATATTGTACACACCGGTAACACGGCCCCAAAACATTTTCCACCGGCGTTCTCTCTCTATTTTTTTCAGGAAATCCAAATTCATATTCTACCCACTTTAAAGAGAGCGGCCACTAAGGCCGTTCCCATTGTTAAAACACAAACACTGTTTAGCGGCTCTGTGCCACAAGAGTGTAGCGGCCGTTATCGTCATTCCACTCAAAGAGGAAATAATAGATGTCGCCACACGTGCCGGCATCGCCACAGTCGTCACAACAGTATGTCTCTCCGGCGTATCTTATTTGCTGGATACCGGTGACGTAATCTCCAAAGCCGTTGCAGTCAAGAACACCTGTGTCGGCATTGCTATTTTTAATAAAGCTGATTCCGCCCACGCTAAAGTTGGCCGGCAATTCAAAGGTTGCATAGGCACGTTTAACACTGTCGGTTGTCAAAAGCAGATATTTGGGGTGATTCTCTTTTGTCACGGCAAAGTTGTCGGCAACGTCGCGATAACCAAACACATTATTCACGGCAACGTGAATATCGCCTTCGTCCATTACATTACCGTCGCTGTCCGCAACCTCGTAGTTAAGCCTTTCCTCTTCCTCGTCGTCCCACAGGTCGAGAGTCTCGTTGCAGTAAAAATCGGAACCTACCCAATCCAATATATCGTCGACATCGTCATTCTCTATAGCCTCCTTTATATTTTCGAAATCTTCCTCGTCCAACTCGTAGAAATAGGTCTGCATAAGGTCTCGGCCTTGGTTGGCATAGAGTGTCAGATATACAGTGTCACTATTATAGTTGGAATAATCAAGGTTCTTGTCGAGCTCAATCTCGTATGCAACATCGGTAAATGTATCGCTGCCCGAGCCAAACGACATCATCACCTCGCCGTCGTTGTCATCGATGATTTTTTCGCTATAGCTACGCCACAGTCGTGAATGTCCTCGCACCCCCTGAAATCGCTGTTGTCAATATCGGTTATCTCGCCATCAATACACCAGAAAGCATCGTCCTCGTCTTCGTTATATTCATACACAACCTCAACCATAGTCTCTTCGCCACCCGACATATAACGATACCTGAAATGGCAATCGAGAAAATCTTCAAAATCGACCGGACAAGAGGGTTGTTCTTCGCCCTTATCGGGGATATTTATGCTACTTGCAGCCGGCACAACGTTGTCGACAGCGAGCCTTGCCCCGCAATTCATACAGAACATTGCATCGGCATCGCACCTGTTGCCACAAGAGGGGCAGAACTGTATGTCACACGCACAGCTTGCGGGCATTGGCGGTGCTACAGTGGGGATAGGCGGAGCCGAGAATGTAGGCATTGACGGTGGAGGCGGTGGGCAACCGGCACTACTGTTCAGCCCATATTTGTTCATTAGATTATCCATTTTACTTTGCGCCTTTGCACTGCGCTCTTCCATACGGCGGCGCATCTCCTCCATTTTTTCGTCTATATTCATAACGTTGAGATTTAAGGTTCTTACTTTGTCTGTATTGCGCTACGAATGTTTCCGGCCTCGTCAAGAGCAACCTCAATGTGCGACCTTACATCCTCGAAACGCTGTTTGTTATAGTGGTATAGATAACCCTTTTGAGTGTTACCATTGATGTCTGTTGTAGAATATTTTTCAACAAGGTATAACTCGCGTGGTGTAACACCAAGAGCATTGTAAAGCTTGTCTACTATAACTTCGTGTATCATACGCAGGTTATTGTCTACAGCACCACGCACTGCATCGAGTATTGAGGCACTGCGCTGTTGTTCTTTTGCATCGAACTGCATAACCACCTCTTTTTTGCGTGGGCGGAACGGTATGCGACACGCCTTTGAGCCGTCCTCGTTCTGTATTTCGGCAATTGCGTGTACATTAGGTTTTGTACGCAAAGCCGGGCAACCATAGAGGTTGAACATAAGCACAGTAGCCAGTGTGTAATTATCTTCTTCAACAGCACGGCTTGTGTTGTAATAGTCACATTTTGCCCTGAGGAACGCCTCACCGGCACTCATTGCGCCAATGCACTGGTACTCCGAGAAACGCGCCATAAATGTCTCGGAATAGGCGGCAGGCTGTATGCGCCAAGTGGCATCGCTCTGGTAGTTACCGCACTTGCCAAGAGCCGGAACGCAAGCACCCGAGTAAAGCAACACATTGTGCTGGTGCATTGCAGTGAGCAGCATACTCTGGTTACGACGGTACTTTATGTAACGTCCACCCCAGCAAGCCACAGTATTGAATATCTTTGCATTTGTCTCTCTTAGCATATATGTCGAGAATGCAAGTCCCGAACTGTAGAAACCCGACATCTCGGGCTGACAAGCACCGTGTAGGTTAAAGATAAGCATATCGGCTTCGGAAAGCGAATTGTAGTACTGCTCGCGCAACTCGTCGTCCATATCTACCATAATATCGGGGCTTATGTACATATTATCGAGCACCTCGTCGTCGGTATTCTCGAGTGACTCGGTTGGCAGGTTGCGCGACATCTCGCGGCTGGCAGGAATCCAGTCGACGTTCGATGTCATAACCGCACGACCAATATCTATACCACCCTCGTTCATACACTGCAACGCTTTTCCCAAATAACCGCCTAAGTCGTCCTCGATAGTGCTGGTCATTTCGCCGCTTTCGAGTGGCAGACGCGACACGTTGCAACGTGCCTTGTTACAGTCGAGGTAGTCGAGCTGCAACTGACCATAGAAGCAATAGTAGAAGTCGGCATATACTCTGTCCTGATACTCGTCACCTCCCCAACCGCAAGGATTATCCTCGCAGGGCTGCGGTATTACGTCGTTACCGCCAATGATAAAGAGCGACAATTTAGGACCGGTTTCAATATTGTTGTCAAGGCAGAATTTCTGCAGCACGTCGCTGTAGTCCATCCACGTAGCCTCGCCAATCTCGTGCTGGTGGTCGGCAATGTCGAGAAGGTGCCAAGTGAAATCAACCGAACAGCTATAATTTATGAATGACGAAATAATATCTTTGACAGTATTTCTGTCGGTGTGATACTTTAGAGCAAGCAAGCGGGTATCGGTCATTATTACACCCTCGTTCTCGTCACCGCCACCAACGGCAGCCTTGCCGAATGACTCGTCAGCTATGTTATGTCCGCACTCGGGGCAAAAGCAACTGTCGGCAGCTATTCGCTTGCCACACTCGGGACAGAAAGAATAGCCCTCTTCACAGTTTTGTGCTGCAGGCTGTGGCGTTGTCTGTTGTGGTGTTGAAGCACTACCGGCATTGAAGGAAGCCGCAGCCGAAGTGCCGTAACCATTCAATCTATTCAGTTTGTCGTTGAGCTTGTTCTGCAAGCTTGCCATACGTTCGTCGAGGTTCATAGTTGTGTTTTAATAAAATTCGTAACATCGTTGTATACAATATCCAACAGACTGTCGAAAGTCGTACCATCTGTTTTTAGATATTTATAGACATAAACTTGTCCATAATGATTATATTCCAGTTTACTGTTGCTTTGCGATAAATTGCCATAATTTGAACAATTAAAATCTTTTATAAAACTTAGTTCCTTTACTGCAGTCCACAAAGCACTTAAATCGTTGTTATACAGTTCGCTGTTTATCCCGTGGCGGTAAGTACCGGCCTGTATCACAAACTCGTATATATAATCGTTGTTTGTATCGCCTAAATTAAGAAAGACGTTAATAGTTCCTTGTCCTTTGTTTATTGTTGCTTGAAGGTAAATACCCCTTTTTTCTCTAATACTCCCGTATTCATTTTCGAGAAAGTACACCTCCAAGCCTTTTTGTTGCGCAATACATTTTAATTGTTTATATAATTTCACAACAAAATTGCTACAACGCATTTTTATGTATATATCGTGCAAGCGATATGGCTTGTAATCATTCGATTGGGCAAAAAGGTGCGAATCGACATTGCCTAATGCACTCTCTTGAAACTTGTGTAAGTAATCGATAAAATCGCAATAATCATTTACATATATATTTGTTGTGCCATAATGGCTTTGAATTTTCTCTTTCAGTAATTCATAATTCACAATTTCCCACTGCTCGCTTATTTCTTCTTTCTGTGGGAATTTATTGGCAAGCGACAAAAGAATAAATTTAACATTCTCTTGTTTGAGCCCATTTATTTTAGAAATATACTCGTCTAACTGTTTTTTATAGGGTATGCTCTTTACTTTGTTCTCCAGCACAATGTCGTACACCTCTTTTTCTTTCCCCTTTGCCGGTTTCTCTTTGTGAGTGATACAAATATCGAAATTGTTTTTCTCCCTGTAAAGTACATACCCACCTGCAGGGTTCTTATGGGCCAGTTGTGTACCGGCTATGTCATCTATCAATGCAATGAATTTGTTTGCATCGATATTAAACAGCCATTCCAAAAAATTGCTATGGAACAATTCTTTCGATGCAAGCGAAAGACAAAACATCGGGTTGTTTTTCAAACTATTCAATGTTTGTATCATTTTGTTTTAAATGTTTATTTCAAAAACTGCTTTTAAAGACAAGGAGTCTGTGTCTTGACACAGACTCCAAAATAGTTAGTGCCGTTGTATAGGCATTTTTTATAGCTTAGAATTACTCAAGAGCCTCCTTATAGCTATCAGCCGCCATTCTCATAGCCTCTCCATAGACATCATCGGTTTCTTCATTATCGCTTTCATCACTACTCCACTCATCACTGTTTGATGAAGAAAGATAAGAATTTGAACTTTTACTGTCGCTTTCAGAGTCGAGTACCGAGAAATCTATACCGTTCTTATCGCAATAACTCTTAAGTTTAGCGTATACAGAGGAACGTCTCCAAGAATAGATGTTGTTGATTTTACTTTTGTATGAACCTGCTATAGCTTCTGCAGCATCGTAATTGTTATTGTTCAAATATGCATTGACGATAGCCAAGAATGCAGCGTCATATTTTTTTACGATATCATCGGGATACTCTTCTTTACCAGATCCTTTTCCACTGAATCCTTCAGGAATATTGTGGCTGGTCAGCATCTGGTCTGCTTTGGCAAGGTCACCGCTATTAACCAATTCAACTACTTCCTGTACAAAATCGTCTTCTTTTTCTTCTGTACTTCTAAAATCGACAAACGCAAAAAAGCAAGCATAAAACAAAATGAGAGCACCAACAATGCTTGCAATAATTATTGTCTTTTTCTTTTTTGCAGCAGCGATGCTCTTTTCTGAATCTGCAATAGCAGTCTCAACCTCTGCAACAAGGTAGTTTACAGTTTTATTGTTGTTATAGTACATTTTAGCCTTGCGAATGTAACGCTCAACCTCGGCCTTCTTTGTAGCATAGTCCTGGTTTGTGGTATCTTTAGTAGCTGCGAAACCTTTGCCCGAGAACACATTCTTCATATCCTGCAACGATTTCAAAGCCTGCTCGTTGCTGTTCATATTAAACGTGTCTTTCTTATTCTCGGCCGCTGCCTTGAAGCTAACCAAGGCATTTTCAAGAGTGTTGATAAGTTCCTCAACCTCTTTGCTTGCCTCGGGGGTGATGTTACCACCACACTCAGGGCATTTGTCGGCAAACATTGGAAGGCTTGCTTGGCAGAATGGGCACATACGACCTTTCTGCTGTTTTGCAGCCTCTGCGGCAGCGTTCTGCAGTTTCTGCTCCTGAGCATCGATGTAAAGGTCGAACTCGTTAGGGTCTACGCCCAATGTCATAGCCTTGTTAATGAGCACCTGACGCTCTTTTGCAGTAATAACACCGTCTGTTAAATACTCCTGAACCAAGTCAAGAAGTTCTTTTGGATAATTTTCCATAGTTTTAAATCGTTTTGTTAATTAAGTATTTATCTTTGAATTTTGTATTTACATCATCTGGGGCATTCCGGGCATTCCGGGTGCAATGCCCTGGAACAAAGGCATAAGCTCTTGTACCTGTCCTGCAAGTGCCCACTCGGCCATACCTTGTTTCCATACGTATGTCTGCTGTGTAAGCTGGCCCTGCTGTACAAGCTGTTGCAACTGTGCCCAGTTATAAGGACCGGCCTGCTGACCATTAACAGACAGCATATAGCTTACCATTGGCTGCATACCGCCCATCTGAGGCATACCCATAGGTTGCATACCGCCCATACCCATTGATTTTTGGCCCATCATACCACCCATCATTGGCTGTTGCATACCGCCCATAGCCATTGGTTGCTGTTGCTCGTAGGGGTTAAAGCCATTGTCCATTGCGTTGTTTACGGTTTGGGCATTAAGGTTTGCCTTGTGTGCATCGAGGAATGTGCTTTCGGTCTGCAAACGTGCCGCACGCTGCATCTCCTCGCGCTGTATACGCATTGTCTCGCTCTGGTTGTTGAGTTGCATATTCATCTGTTTCTGCTGCATATCGAGCTGCATCTGTTGCATCTGCTCTTGGCCGCCCAACTGCATCTCGTGCTGACGTTGCATTGCATCGAGGTTAAGCGCACTCTGCATCTTCAGCTGGTTCTGCTGCAAGTTGTTCTGCAAGTTAAAGTTGCTGATTTGCGCGTTATGCTGTGCCATCATCTGGTCTTGCTGCATCTTGTTCTGCATATTGAAGTTGCTCATTTGTGCATTGTGCTGTGCCATTAGACGGTCCTTCTCAAAGTCGGCTGTAAGAGCCTTGAGTTCCATAAATCCGCGACTGCTCTTGTCAACATCTATTGATGTAATGTCGAGTGCGCGCACTTTAATGCAGAATACGTTTTCTATCTGTGGAATAACTCGTGCCTGTACATAGTCGCTTACCTCAACAATCTTGCGCTCTATTTGTACAAGAGGAATTTGTGCATCGCTTGGCGCGTTGCTCACCGCACTCTTTACATACTTTGTAACACCACTCTTGAGTTTCTCTTTGAACATCTCGTCGCTGAACACCTCCATTTTGTTCATACTGAGGAATGTAGGCATATCCTCAATAGCGTATGTTACTGTGACACCAACAGCTACAGGAACACCGGTGTTCTGCAAACGGGGGTCAAAGGCATCGAAATAGGGAATGCGGAACTGGAACTGGCTGCCGCGTCCCAAATTGTTTACATTGTGCTGATTAACGAATTCAGCAGCTTTGACAGCATTTTGAGCTGCTTGCTTTGCTACTTCCTTTTTTTCGGCCTCAACCTCTTTCTTTGATTTAAATCCAAAAATTGCCATAATCTGTATTGTTTATGTTTTGTTTATGTTCTATTTATTTTTCGGGTGCGGGAGGTGGTGGTGGAGCACCTGTTCCCGGTGTCGGCGGAACACCCATTGACGGTGCACCCGGCATTTGCACGCCCATTGGCGGAACACCCATTGGTGGCATACCCGGCATTTGCATAGTGCCCATTTGTGGCATTCCCATTGGTTGTTGCATTGCCGCATTGTTTAGCTGCTCCATTGCCTTCAAAGGGTTAAAACCCTGCATTTGCGCGAGGTTCACCTTTTGTGCATCTATCTTTTTCTCCTGTGCCATTGCAGGAGCTGCCGCCGGTGGTGGCGGTGGAGTGACAGGCATTTGAGCAACCTTGGGCATTGCCGGCGCGACAGTGGTACACAGTTCCTTTAGCGTAACGCTGTAGTAGAAACGGAACTTGTCCTCTACGCTTGGCATGTCGCTTGCAATTTGGTTAACTGCAAGCCACACAGGAATAAGCTGGTCGCTGATGCCATAGTGGTTGGCCTCTTCAATGCTCTCCTTCGCCTGTTGTATATAGAAACTCTGCGCAGGGTTTTTACGATAGTCTGCAATGTTGCTTATTGCAAGAATAAGCGACATATCGCCTTGTGGAAGTCCAAAGCCTCCCAAGCGTGGCAAAAGCTCGCCGGCCTTTGCGGTGTTACCCTTTTTAATGAATGCGATAGCAGCCCAATATATTTGCCAATAGCTGTCGGTGTGGCTATTGAGTAGCTCCACTGTGCAACTCTCGGGGTTGAACGACGCATTCAACATATTGCTGAAGAACTGCACGTTGTTGTCGGTGCTGTTCTTTGCAAGTTGCTGCAACGCGGGTAATTTTTGTTTAAGCACATCGACATTGCAACAAGCGACAGCTGCCATAATCTCCTTTATTGTCTTTTCGGCAAGGAAATCGTTGGTTGTGCTGGCACTCTTTTGCGCCACGTTCTTGCGCATACCGTCAATGAGCTGGTTGGCACGCTCGGGGGGGATATTCTTCTTTTGTGCAAGAATTTTCAACTCGGCATACGCTGCCTGGTCAAGACCACCCCTACACAACTCCTCAATAACAGCAATAAAGTCGGCTTCGGAAGCTTGCTGCAGTTCCTCGGCACTCTTCTCGCGCTCGTGTATTGTAGTGTAGTTGTTGTTTACGGTTGTGTTGTTGGTGGTATTGGTGTTGTTGGTGGTTACATTTGTAACGCTATTGTCGTTGTGTGTGCTGTTATCGGTATTGTGTACACTTTTATCGACATTGTGCGAGTCGTGCAACTGAAGGTCCTTTATTACATTGTCGTGACCTATTTGCAGCCCAAGACCTCCACCTTCCTGCGCGTCCTCGACTATTGCGCCACAACACTGGTCACAAAACCGGGCTCCGCTATTGTCGGGATAGTGTTTGTTACATTTTGAACAGTGCATAGTAGTGTTTCTATGTTACCTTATAATATATAGTGTCATTAATTACAACTTACTACCACACTCGCCACAGAACATTTCATCGGCAGGGTTTTGTGTGCCACAAGAGGGGCAGAACTTACCGGCCGGTGCTGCCTGCAGAACAGGTTGCTGTTGTATTGGCTGCTGAACAGGCTGTTGAGCATACTGCTGCTGAACCGGTTGCTGCATCTGTTGGAAACCACCGGGAACACCACCCATAGCCTGTGCAAAGCTCTGTGAATCGGTCTGGTGAGCACGTGTAGTGTAGTTGAGTGCCTGCTCCTGATTCGCATCCATACGGCTCTGCTGGTGCATTGCATTCTCGCGATACTCGTTCTTCATTGCCACAGCATCGTCGTAACGTTGCTGCTGGTTTGCCGTATTTACTCCGGCGATACCCGTCATACCTTCTTTCATCATCTTCACAAGCTCCATCACCTGATTTTGATTATCGGCATTCATCTTCATCATCCTATCCATTTCGTCTTTGCTCTTGGCCTCGTTCTTTTCCATCTGCTTCTGCAACAACTCATTTACGTTGCCACTACCAAGTGCCTGTGAAAGAGCAACCTGTCCCTCGCCTTGCAATTGAGCTATTTGTTTTGCAGCTATGGCTGCGGCGTCCATATTCGCCTCGACGTTGTCCTTGTTCATCTGCACCTCAGCCGCTGTACGAGCCTTTTCCTCTTCACTGCGATTCTGCTCTTTCAGTTTGTTGAGGTCGGCCTCTTCCATAGCCTGCATCATTCGCAGTTTGTCATCCATACTGCGGCGTGCAAGCTCGGCATCGTCGAACTTGTCTTGGCGTGCACGGGTATAGTCGGTCTCCGAGTTCTCGCGACGCATCTGCTCCTCGCGCTGTGTCTGTTCCCAGTCGGCATCACGCTGACGCTGTGCACGGTTAAAGTCGGCATCTTGCTGACGCTCGTCCTTGTTGAACTGGTAATCGTCCATTTTGCGGGCGGTGTCGAGCTCGACATCGGTCATTTGGTTCTCGTGCTGAGCACGCATCATATCTTGGTTCAGGCTACGCTGTAGCTCTTGGTCCTCAACCTGCCACTGACGCTCGCGCTCCTCGTCCTCTATGCCCCAGTTGCGGCGACGTGCAAGGTCTTCGCGCTCCCAGTCGTGGTCTTGCTTCATATCGTCGAGAGCCCACTCGGCCTTTAGACGTGCGTCGTCCACGGTGTGCATATTCTGTATGCGTAGCACCTCGGTAATGCTCTCGCGCTGAATCTTGTTCTGCTCAAGTGCATCTTTCAACACCTCGAGCTCTTCGTCCTTTACAAGGCCGCTCTTCTTGAGGTCGATATATGCCTGACGCTCGTCCTCGTCGCTCTTTGCCTCGCGAATACGTTTTTGCGCATTGAGCATTAGCACAAATGCCTCGAGCTCGTCGTCGTGGAGCATCTGGTCTTTATTAATCTGCTGCAAAGCGTAACGCAAATCCTCGTCGTTGGTAGCCTGCTGAATAGTCTGCTTGTTGGTCTCAATAGCAAGACGGTTGCGGAACTCGCCTGTACGCTGCAAGTAGTCGAGCTCTTTCTCGGTGCAGTATAGTTCGCGCTCTACACTGCGGAAACGCTCGAAGTCGGCATTGCTGTCGGTAATTTGTAACACCTGTGCACACTCGATACCGAATAGCTGCTGGTTTATGATATTTGTAATCTGCAACTTCAGATTCTCGACCATTGCCAGCGCAAGACCTTCGCGCTGGTAATCGACATTACGCAAGTTCTGGCGCAAGCAGTTTTCAATGGTTGTGTTAAGCACATTGAAGAAATCGTTTGTTGTGCTTGAGTTCTTGTCGGCAAGGTAGTTTGTCGCAAACTCGCTGATGTTTGTTACCTTCAGCTGCAACATAACTCCCATTTCGACATTAAAAATGCCTACAGGGATTGTATAGGGCTGGTAGTCGATGCCATTGTCGGTGTTGACGCCACCAAAACTGAGTGAGATATTGCGCTTGCTCACAAGAATGATAGACATCACAGGCTCGGGGTTCTTGACCTTGAGCGCCTTCTCAACCTCGGCTTTCAGGCGACGTACGCGCTCTTCGTTGTCGCGATTGGTTTTCTCCTTTTTAGCAGGTGTAGCACCAAAGACAAATTCCCAGCCACGACGCAAGAAACCACCGGCAATACCCAAAAGACCACCGCGCTCGGCAACTGTCTGGGGCTTTTTGTTGGCATCGGCAGCTGCACGTTTCTCCTTGTCCTGTTTTTCCATCTCGGCATAGAGTTTTTCGAACTCTTGCTTCAACAGTTGTTCGCTACGCTGTGGCACGTTATAGGCACCGGCCTCCATATTGGCTACGAGGTTACCGTTTACAAATATCATTGCCTCACAGCCCTCTTGAATAATGAAGCCATTGAGACCTGTGACTGAGTCGAGCTCGCGCTCGGTTATGCGACGTGCAATTTGGCCGGGTTGCATACCCCAGATAGCCTTGTTGCGTACTACGTTCAATTCATCTTCGTTAAACTCGTTAAGGGCACGTCTCCAAGTTGTAGAAGCATTGTTACCGGTGCTCTGCTGTGCACCCTGTTGCGCGTTGCCTCCACCCTCTACTCTCACGCGCAAGCTGCTCATCTTGTTTTCGAGAGCAGTAATGCACTTCTTTATCTTGGCATTCTTGTCGCCGTGCTCAGCATTCCTGTCGTTAAGTGCCTCTTCAATTTTATCAATAATTGAATTAACCTCGGCCTCGTCGTCGTATGATATTGCATCTTTATGGTCCTTGAGCAATTTCTTCATCTCGGCACGAGCGTTCTTTATTGCATACTGGGCCATATTGTTCAAGTTATCGAACTCGTGCTCTCTGTCGCGTTGCTGAGCATAGCCCTGCGAGAATGAACCACCAGTTGCAGCACTGGCAATTCCGGCGCCAATGCGTGAGAACAGGCCCTTTTCGCTCGGCTGCACGGGAGCAGCCTGTGCCACCGGAGCACCACAACCTGTACAGAATTTCTGACCGGGATTCAAAGCCTTGCCACAAGCAGAGCACTGCAATGTCTGAGGAACTTGCTGGGTTTTAGGAGCAGTTGCAGCAACAGGAGTACCACAACCTGTGCAGAATTTTTGACCTGGATTCAAAGCCTTGCCACAAGAGGGGCATTGCAAACCTGCCGACTTGGCTTCGGGAGCCGGAGCCGGTGTTCCACACTTTGTACAGAATTTCTGACCGGAATTCAATTCATTTCCACAATTAGTGCATTTCATAGTATTTTTGTTTTAAGTTATTGTCTGTCTTCTTTTACCAAATTCTCAAGCTCGTTGGTGGTGGTTATGCTTGCCAATTCCTTTGTCAAAATAAAATCGCAATCGAAATCGGTGTAAATCATTTCGTACCACACGCCATTGATACATTTGTGATAGTCGCCAGTCAAGGTCACTTTCCAGCCGTTCTCTCTCAACCAACAGCGCGACAGCACGTCGTCGCTATCCTTAAGCGGAACAATGGTGTCTATGTCGAACACCTTGCCGGTAGAGGTGAGCATATCCAACGCCTGACGGGTAGATATACCAGCAACCTTGCGGAACAGTGTATATGTACTGTCACCGACAAAAGCATCGGGCACTGCATCCCGCTTCATATACTTGACACGTGAAAAAACACACCAACTGTTATAGACAAGGTAATAAGTCCTGCCATTGACAGTCTTGTTGAATGTATTTCCCAAACAACGCCAGCCGTTATCCTTTAGCCACTCAGCAGTAATATTGAGTGTATTACCGGCACACATATCCTTTATTTTATTAAAAAAAATATATATACACCTACAATGTTTTGCAAATTAAACACAAATTAACGAACAGAAATTAGTCCATTTTAGTCCTTATTGGTTCGATAACAGAATTTCTTTCATTCGTCGATATGTTTATATTTTAAAATACTATCTTCGCGCTACATTACAATGTATAACTATGAAAGAGACACTAAAAAACGACAATTTCTTTACCAATAAGCTAAAGGAGTATACCGAGAATATTGCAGGATTCAGAATGTGTACTCCAAAGGATTTTGACTTATTGGCATTGAGCATATTCAACGAAACAGGAAGTATGATATCGTCCACAACACTAAAACGCTTGTGGGGCTACCTACAAGAGAAAGAGGCGCAAACACCACGCCTGAGCACGCTTAATATTTTGTCAAAATACATAGGATACATAGACTACGAAACATTCTGCAAATACCAAAAAAACGACGGTGAATGTGAGAGCGATTTTATCCTCAACAACTGTTTGCAAACAAGGTCGTTGCTAAAAGGCGACAAAATCAGACTTTCGTGGCAGCCCGACCGTTGCATTACTATATTATATATGGGGCTTTGTATGTTCAAGGTTTTAGTTAGCCAAAACAGCAAACTATCGGTAAACGACATTTTTATATGTGAGCACATTATAGAAAACCAACCATTGCTATTGTCTAATCTTATACACGAAAACGGTGAGCCTACAAACTACATCTGTGGCAAAAAAGGAGGAGTAAAATACCATATTATAACAAACAAACTGGTAAATGACTAACGACTATAGTTCCAATTTTATAGCAAAAGAGGTCAGCAATATAGTGCAGCTTGACCAATGCGGCGCAACCTCACTTACATACAAGATTCAAAAAAACGGGCAAACGCTTTTTATGAAAAAATTGCGTCCCGAACTAAGTGGTGACAAGCGCTATCGCGACCTCTTCTACAAAGAGTACAACACCGGAAAAACAATTCACAACCCCTACATTGTAAAGTACATAGAGATAACGGACGACTCCGAGGGTCTATGCATTATTATGGAATATGCCAACGGGCACTCATTAAAGGATAAAATTAAAAATGAGCCCCAATATTTTAGGAACAAAGAGAATATCAAAAAATTGCTGTTGCAATTATGCAACGCCTTGCAAGCACTACACAAAAAGAATATTGTGCACCTTGACATCAACCCCGCAAACATTATAATTTCGCAAATAAACGGCAATATAAAATTGGTCGATTTAGGGTTTTGCCTAAGCGAATACAGCGACCAGTCTATCGGCAGTACCACCAAGTTTGGCGCCCCTGAGGTAACAGCCAACAAAATGGAAGATATTGACGCACGCGTCGATATTTACTCCATTGGACGCGTGTTGCAATATATAGAAGAAAAAAGCGGAGCCAAGTTTCCTAAATATATAAAAAAAATAGAGAACCGTTGCCTGCAACAAGAAAAGGAGGAACGATATGCGACTACCGGCGACATTATTAATGTCATAAAGCAACAGAAGCGCAGAATGTGGAGCAAGATAGCTACGACCATTGCCGTTGCAACAGCATTGACCGTTGGTTTCTTTGCAAGTGGCCTACACATAGCACTCGACAACTACATTGGGTGGGAGCGCGGATTATTTCCAACCAAATTTGAGGTAGACGGTATTTTCTACAACATAACCGACAGCGAGGCACGCACTGTCGAAGTAACATTCAAGGGGAGTCACCACAAGGAATTTGAGTACGAATACCAAGGCGGCGAAATTATTATTCCGCAAACAGTGACATACAAAGGGCGCACGTTCAGAGTAACCAAGTTTGCAAGTATGGCTTTCGCCAACCCATATATATCGAAAGTGACAATACCCGACGGCATTGAAGTTATTGCCGACTCGGCCTTTACATATTGCAACCTCCACGGAGTAATAACAATCCCGGTCAGTGTAAAGAAGATTGGAGTGTCGGTATTTTTTCCAATGCTATACATAGATAGCATTGTGGTAGACGCAAGAAACAGCTATTACGACAGCCGCGAGGGGTGTAACGCCATTATAGAAACTGCCACAAACACGCTAATTGCAGGTTGCATAAACACAAGAATACCCGAAGGTGTAGTGAACATAGCCCAAGATGCCTTTGTAGGTGCCGAAAAACTAACGGATATTACCCTGCCGGCGAGTATCAGGACAATTGGTGAAGCTGCGTTTGTACATAGCGGTATAGTAGAGATTAACATTCCCGAAGGAGTTACAAGACTTGAGAGATACACATTCCAATATTGCGAAAATATGGGAAAAGTAACACTACCGCAAAGCCTTTTAACCATTGAAACTGCGGCATTGTCACACTGCGGATATAAAGAACTCATTATACCGGAGAATGTCACCACCATTG
This sequence comes from Alloprevotella sp., assembly GCA_045636405.1. Taxonomy (GTDB): domain Bacteria; phylum Bacteroidota; class Bacteroidia; order Bacteroidales; family Bacteroidaceae; genus Alloprevotella. The sequence continues at coordinate 68,213 of JAZTXL010000035.1, read as the reverse complement.
GCGATTATGCTTTCGATTACTGCGAGCTGCTGGAGAAGGTTGTAATAGGCCCAAGCGTGGAGTCTATTGGCGATTTTGCGTTCGACGGGTGCAAAAGGCTTAAAACTGTGATATCGCATATTCCGGCAGAGAACTTGCCTAGTTTGAACAACAATGTATTCGGCAACATTGCCCCCGATTGCGTTCTCTATGTACCCAAAGGCGCAAAAGCAATCTACGAGAACACCCACGGCTGGAGCAGCTTTGAAAGAATCGTAGAGATGTAAAGAAATATACCGATAACAAGAACTTGAGCAAAACACAAAATCACAAAAAGCCACAAAGGCCAAGTAATGAGCAATTCGTCCGATTTCATAACAAAAAGCGAAGCATTTGATGTAGAGATTCTCGAACAATGCGGAGCAACCGTTTATGGGGTTGACAACTTTCAAAGGGGAGTATCCTACGCTTGCCGATGCAAAAATCGCAAAGAACTATCTAAAGGAAGATGAACTGAAGATTCTTAATAACCTTGTTTCGGGATATTTCGATTTCGCCGAGATACAGGCAATGAAACGTCGTCCAATGTATATGAGTGACTATATACAGCAGCTTAACAATATTCTTTCTTCAACAGGTGAGCCTTTATTGACAAGTGCCGGAGGCTTTTTGCAATTTGTAACGAGCCATGTTACCTTGAGTAACTTCCTATGTTACTCGGAGTAACTTCCCATGTTACCGATAGTAACTTCCCATGTTACAAGTTTTTTGCGCCGCCGAAGAAAAAGTGCGGGCTTTTTCTTTTTTGGTGGCTCAGGGGGTGGGTGCTCGCTCAGGCTTTTGGCAGGAAGAAGAGAAGGGTAACTTTCTTTTAATAATGGTTAAGAGGTAGTCTTTTTAACAAAAAAATACCCCACCCTATAGGGGATAATTTGTATTTTTGTTCCAAATACCCCAAAGCAGTCTGCTGCAAAGCAGGCTGAGGGTAGGACGAGAACAGAAATACTTTTTTTATTTACTTTATTAACTTAAACAACATGAGAAAGTTACATTACTTTTTTTCATTGCTCCTACTCGCAATGGTAGGCCTCGGTGCGCAAGCCGCATCGTGGGTGCAGGGTGATGCTTTGACCTCGATTGTGACGGGCAAGCAGCTTCTTGTTAGCTATGCCGGACAGACTCGTTTCTTGTGCGGCGACAAAGAGTCAACAGTGGTTACCAACGACTGTATCTACATGCTCGAAGAGACAGGTGAGATGGTTGACGGTCTTCCCACTTATCGCCTGAAGCAAGTGTCTACAGGCAAGTACCTTCAAGACCAAGAGTTGTACGGCGGTGCCGACAGCTGGGACAATCCTCCTCACGGAGAATACGGTACACATCCTTATGTGGCATACACAGCAGATGCTTCATTGGCGTATGTATTTACCTTGATGGCTCCTGTGGCCGATTCGGAAAATGGACGTGAGAGCGTGGCTACAGGCAAAGGCCCCGGCGGTCCTGTAGAAAACGCTTGGGTGCTCTGCTGCAAGAACAAGAAGGACGGTCTCTACTACTACTTGGGTAGTGTGGGCGATCCCTTCATCTCTCCTTACACTGACACCAACCAGTGGGTGTTCTACGATGTGGAAGAAGCTGCCGGTAAAGATATCCTCATTCAGGAACTTTCTGTCCTCTTCCCCAACGGCTTTGACAGCTCTGTTTACCCCGTGGGTACAAATCCCGGCGAGTTCTCACAAGAGGCTTACAACAAGGTGGCAGAACTCTATGCTCAATGCGAAGAATTGTTGGGCCAGCCCGGCAATCCTACAGTGGCAGAATGCGAAGCTTTGGCCGCAGAACTCAAGGTGGCTAAGGAAGCATTGCTTGCATCGGCAGTGCCTGTTACTCCCGGCTACTACTGGATTTTGGGTGGCTTGAACTCAGGTAAGGGTGTTTATGGAAACACAGAGGGTATCTATTGGAACGGAGATTTCTCCATCAGCAAAGAGCCCAACCTCGAAAAGGCACCTTATATCTGGGAAGTGAAAGAAGCTGCCGATGGCAAATTCTACATCTGCAACTACAGCACAGGTCTTTATGCCGGCACACACAAGAGCAACTCACAGTTGATTCCTGCTATTGCTGAAGCATCAGAGACTTACACCTTCCAATACTCTACTGCTTGTCCCACAGGAGGTTTCTTCGACATCATCAACACTACTCGCGGCACCAGCGTTTCATGGAACACTGACCCCGCAGGTAAGGTAGTGTTCTGGAGCACCGGCGCCGGCGAGAATGCATACTTCAAGGTGGTGCCCGTGGCAGCTTCTGTGATTGACGGCATGGCCGAACTCGTAGAGCAAGGTCGTTTGAACACTCAGCTCGAAGCCCTCTATGGCACAGCCAAGGCTTCTTACATGAAGGGCCGCGTGTTTGAGCCTTCTGATGTAGAGAAAGAATTGGTGGAATGTGGCGACTACGACGTGCCCGGCCTTATTCTCGACGCAGCACAGATGAGCAGCAACGCCCCCGACGCTGAGGCTCCCTCAATGGAGGCTTTGGTGGACTATGACTTCAATACCTACTTCCACAGCGCATGGCGCGGCGATACTCCCGATGAGCCTCACCACCTCCAGGTAGACCTCGACGGAGAATACGACTGCCTCATTTTCAAGATGTCGCAACGTGTAGGTCAGCTCAACAATGCTAATCCTACTAAGTTTACGCTTTATGCTACTAACGACCTCGCAGGTGAGTGGGTAAACGAAGGCTCTTACATGGTAGACTGGAAGTATACCGCCACTGTAAACCAATCAGACGTGCTCAACTTCACCGGTGTGGCAGCAGTGGAAATGTCTAAGCCTTACCGCTATGTGCGTTTCGCTGTAACAGAGACCACCAACAATCAAAAATACAACGGCTATCCGTTCTTCTACCTCAGTAAGTTCGATGCCTATGCTGCTAAGTACGATGCCGAAGCTTCTGCTTACGAACAAGTGGATGCTGCCGTGCGTGCAGAATTTGAAAAGCAACTCGCTGCTGCTGCCAAGGAGCTCGAAGAAGGCAAGGCTACAGAAGCTACCATCGCTGCGCTTCAAGCAGCCTACGATGCGTTCATCGTGCTCTTCCCCGACTACACTCGCGTAGTTGATGCGCTCGAAAAAATGAACGTATGGGTGGAACAAGCTCCTGTGGGCGAAGAAGTGGGTTACTTCCCCCTCGAAGCCAAGGAAGAGTTTGACAACGCAGTAGAAGGTGTGGCCGAACTCGTAAACAGCAACATGACACTCGAGAAGATCAACAACAGCCTTGCTACTCTTGATGAGGCATTTGCTAAGTTGCAGTCTTCACTCATCCTCCCCGCAGAGAACACTACATTTGTACTCCGCACAATGACACAGCTCGAAAGCGCTGCCAACAATGTGAAGTCTATGTTCTATGCAGCCAGCAATGCTGAGGGTGCCAATGTGAAATGGGGCGGCCACACTGTGGCTGACGGAGCCGACGAAGATACTGTAGATCCTGAAACTACTCCCAACTACTTGTGGTTCATCGAGAGCGTGGACGGCACAGCTGTTACCATCCGCAACTTCGGCACAGGTCTTTACCTCGCTGCTCAGGACAAGGTGAACAATGCTGTGACTCTCTCGGCCAATCCTACCAAGTTGCAGCTCCGCTCTGCCCTCGTAGGCGGTGGCTTCAACATCGAAGTAGGCAAGGGTCTCTATGCAAACTTGGGCGGCTACAACAACATGGTGGCCAGCGACCAAGCTCAGGGAGCCGACAACAGCGCCATCTCTTTTGAAGACGCTTATTTCAGCACCGACGGTTCTTCTTATCGTCCTGTTTACAGAGGCTACCAAGCCTTCTGCTTCCCCTACGACCTCATCAACACCTTCGACGGTGTGACCGGCGAAGCCTTCAACGTGTTGGGCGAAAAGGACGGCAAGCTCTACCTATCTTACATCACAGACGACATCATCGAAGCCGGTGTGCCTTTCATCTACTGCGTGCCCGAGTACAACGAAGACCTCTTCGAGAGCCAGACAGGCACTGTAGACGAACTCTTCCAGTTGGCTTCCGGCGATGCCATTCCTTCTTACAACCTCAGAGGTGTAGAAGCCAATGGTCTCGTAGGTACCGTTACCGGTTTGAAGACCGCTCAGAACAACATCGGTGTGTTCCAGCTCGTAACAGGTATGACCTACAAGTATGAGCTCGTGGTGAAGACCACCATCTCTGCTGAGAACATGTGGACCGTAGGTCCTAACAGCGCTTACCTCAACGGCCAGCACGACAAAGAAATCGAAGTGGAAGGCGAAGAAGGTAAGGACTACGTTACCATCGACTTGAAGGGCGACATCACAGCCATTCAGAATGCTCCTGTGGCTGCACGCAGCAACGTAGATGTGTACACCGTTTCCGGCGTACGCGTACGTGCCAACGTGAAGAGCTCCGATGCTAAGGCCGGACTCCCCGCAGGTCTCTACATCATCGGTGGCCAGAAAGTATTGGTTAAGTAATATTTTTTGAGAGCCATCTTCCCCATCGGGGCCGTGCCGGCGAAGTTTCGGCATGGCCCCGATTTTTTTGGTGCTTCCATCTCCGGACTCCCGCCCCTTTATTTTTAAACGTAACACGGCGTGTTACCATGTGTAACATGGCTTGTTACTAGCGGTAACATGGGAAGTTACTCAATGTAACATGGCTCGTTACTAAATTTTCTAAACGCCTGCGAATGCCGCTCTGCGGACCCCGTTTTCGAAAGTCTGATCTGCGAAAAATTCCGCAAGACCTAGGAAAAATTTCTTAAGACCTAGTTTTTCCTAGGTCTGACTTTCGAAAAGGGCTATGGCCGGTGAGCGATGAAACCTAAATTGGAGGCTTTAGCAGAACATTTCCGCCGCTACACATCTCAGTCTCTCGGGCTTTGTTCTTTCGACTTGCGGCTTACGGACAGGCAGCAAAATATTTTTCGGAAAAACGAGGGTAAAAGTAGCCATTATATCAAAGTTTTTTAGTACTTTTGCTTAGTTATAAACGCCCGAAAAAGAAGCTAACATATATATGGAAGAAATGCAACAGAACGGCGCCAATTACTCGGCCAGTAACATCCAAGTGCTTGAAGGCTTGGAGGCTGTACGCAAGCGCCCTGCCATGTACATTGGCGACATCAGTGAAAAAGGTCTTCACCATTTGGTGTACGAAACTGTGGACAACTCTATCGACGAGGCTTTGGCCGGATATTGTACCCACATCGAAGTGACCATCTGCGAGGACAATTCTATCATCGTACAGGACAACGGTCGCGGTATCCCCGTCGACATTCACCCCAAGGAGAACCGCTCGGCCCTCGAAGTGGTGATGACCGTGCTCCACGCCGGTGGTAAGTTTGACAAAGGCTCTTACAAAGTGTCAGGTGGTCTGCACGGCGTAGGTGTATCCTGTGTGAACGCCCTTTCTCAGAAGATGGTATCACAAGTGTTCCGCGATGGAAAAATCTATCAGCAGGAATATGCCAAAGGTCACCCGCAGTATTCTGTCAAGGTGGTAGGCGAGACCGAGCAGCGCGGTACGCGTCAGCAATTCTGGCCCGACGGAACCATCTTCACCACCACCACCTACAAATACGACATCCTGGCAAACCGCATGCGCGAGTTGGCATTCCTCAATGCCGGCATCACCATCAAGCTGACCGACCTCCGCAAAGACGATGAGGGCAACATCCGCCAAGACGTGTTCCATTCAGAGTTTGGACTCCGCGAGTTCGTGCGCTACATCGACTCCAGCCGTAGCCATCTCTTCGACGATGTCATCTACCTCAACACCGAGAAAAACGGAATGCCCATCGAGGTAGCTATCATGTACAACACCTCGTATTCCGAGAACCTACACTCCTACGTTAACAACATCAACACCATCGAAGGCGGTACGCACCTCGCAGGTTTCCGTATGGCCGTTACGCGTGTGTTGAAAAAATACGCCGAAGACACCGCCGCCAAGCAGCTTGAGAAAGCCAAGGTGGAAATCACCGGCGAAGACTTCCGTGAAGGCTTGACAGCCGTCATCTCTGTGAAGGTGGCCGAGCCGCAATTCGAAGGACAGACTAAAACCAAGCTCGGCAACAGCGAAGCCACCGGCGCCGTAAACCAAGCAGTGGGCGAAGCACTCTCCAACTACCTTGAGGAACACCCCAAAGAGGCCAAGCTCATCGTAGACAAGGTGATTCTTGCCGCCACAGCCCGTGTGGCAGCCCGCAAAGCCCGCGAGAGCGTACAGCGCAAGAGCCCGATGACCGGCGGCGGCCTGCCCGGAAAATTGGCAGACTGCTCTTCGAAAGACCCCGCAGAGTGCGAACTCTTCCTCGTCGAGGGTGACTCGGCAGGTGGTTCAGCTAAGCAAGGCCGAAGCCGCGCCACACAAGCCATCCTTCCCCTGCGCGGTAAAATCCTCAACGTAGAGAAAGCCATGTGGCACAAAGCCTTTGAGAGCGACGAGGTGAACAACATCATCCAAGCCCTCGGCGTACGCTTCGGCTTGGGCGACGACAGCAAAGAGGCCAACCTCGAAAAACTCCGCTATCACAAGGTGATCATCATGGCCGATGCCGACGTAGACGGTCAGCACATCGCCACGCTCATCATGACGCTCTTCTACCGCTACATGCCGCAAATCATACAAGACGGCTACCTCTACATCGCACAGCCCCCGCTCTATCGCTGCCGTAAGGGAAAAATAGAAGAATACTGCTACACCGACCGCGACCGTCAGCTCTTCATCGAGAAGTACGGCGAAGGCTCCGAGTCAAGCATCTTCACACAGCGCTATAAAGGTCTTGGAGAAATGCAAGCCGACCAGCTTTGGGAAACTACCATGAATCCCGAAACACGCTTGCTCAAGCAGGTAACCATAGAGAACGCCGCCGAGGCAGACTATATCTTCTCCATGCTCATGGGCGACGATGTAGCACCGCGCCGCGAGTTTATTGAGCGCAACGCTTCCTACGCAAAAATCGACGCCTAAGCGTCCCGGCCGCAGAGCACCCTCTGCAGCGTACAAAAAGCAAAGCAACATCCCCGAAAGGGATTCCACACCATCAGAGGCTTGCAGAAAATCCTGCAAGCCTCTTTCTCTTTTCTCGGCGACGCAGGGTGCTTTTTAGACAATTGCTTGCGCCGTTCCGTAATTAAGTTGTACCTTTGCTTCAAGAAAAACACGTACCTCTGCGCCTCCCCCTTGGCCGGAGGTGTTTCAAACAAATATTTTCTAATGGACGATAAGATAAAAGGCTACATCTACGGCATCATTTCCGCCGTGAGCTACGCCATGAATCCTCTTGGTGCACTCTTCCTGTACGAAGAAAATATCCAGCCCGTCTCGGTGTTGTTCTATCGCTTCTTGTTGGGCACCGGCATCCTTGGTTTGATTATGCTCGTGCAGCGTCGCTCGTTTGCCGTGAAGCTTGGCGAGCTGAAAGTCCTGGTCTTGCTGGGCTTAATCTTTGCCGTGTCGTCGCTCACCTTCTTCGAGAGTTTCCGCCATTTGGGCGGCGGTGTAGCAGCCACCATTGTCTTTATGTATCCCGTGATAGTGGCGCTACTGATGGCTGTCTTCTTCAAAGAGCGTCTTACGGTGGCCACCGGCGGAGCCATCTTGATGACCGTAGGAGGCATCTTGTTGCTCTACAAAGGCGACGATGGTTCCACGCTCAGCACAGTGGGCATCGTGCTGGCTTTGCTCTCCGCTCTGGCCTATGCCGTCTACATCGTAGTGGTGAACCGCTCGTCGCTGAGCATGCCGAGCGTGAAGCTCACCTTCTATGCCATGCTCTTCTGCCTTTTCTGCATCGTGCTCTGGTCTTTCGCCGGCGGCGAACCTTTGCAGCAGCTCACCGGTCCCCGCCAGTGGTTCTTCGCCTTCCTTCTTGGCTTGGTGCCCACTGTTATCTCGTTGCTCTTTATGACCATGGCCATTCACTACATAGGCTCTACGCCCACCGCCGTGATGGGTGCCTTAGAGCCCGTTACTGCCGTGTTGATAGGCTTCTTTATCTTTGGCGAAGCGCTCACTGCGCGCTTGATGATGGGTGTGGTGGTGATTTTGGCAGCCGTTATTCTGATTGTCTTTAGCAGGCATGTGAACAAACTTTTCAATAGGTTGATGAACAAGTAAGCCCCATCGAAGGGTAGAAATAAGCACTGCGGAGTCTGTATCGTTCTTTACAGGCTCCGCAGTGCTTATATATATTATATGTGTGGCTTAGGCTTTCGCTTTTCTATGGTGGAAGAACAAGAAGTAGCCTCCCAGGAGGATGAACGGAACGCTTAGCATTTGTCCCTGGTTGAGTCCGATGGCAGCCTGCATAGAGAGTTCCCACGCCTCTTGCACTTCCTTGAACATCTCTACGAAGAGGCGGAAGGAGAAGATGCTGAAGAGGCAGTAGCCAAAGAAGAATCCGCTGCCTACGCTTTCCGGGCGGCGGCGATAGAGCCACAGACCCACGAAGAAGAATACGAGGTAGGCGATGGCCTCATAGAGTTGCCCCGGATGGCGTGGAAAGTCTTCGCCCAACTTCTCGAAGACAAAGCCCCAGTTGCTGTCGGTGGCCTTGCCCACTATCTCGGAGTTCATCAAGTTGCCCAGGCGGATGAAGGCCGCTGTGATGGGCGTGGCGATGGCTATGTTGTCGAGCACGGTGAGAAGTTTCACCCCCGTGCGCTTCATGTAGAGCCAGAGGGCTATCATCAGTCCCAGCGTGCCGCCATGCGAGGCCAGTCCGGCATAGCCTGTAAACACCCATTCGCCCATTGCGTCTTGGCGTATGGGCAGCAGCATCTCCATGGGGTGTGCCAGGAAATATCCCGGCTCGTAGAAGAGACAATGTCCCAGACGTGCGCCGGCCAGGATGCCTACAAAGCAATAGAGGAAAAGGGGGTCAAACTTTTCCTGAGCGATGCCTTGGCGGCGGTAGAGCTTATAGACCACGATGTAGGCCAGCGCCAGGCCGATGCACCAGCAGAGCGAGTACCAGCGCACTTCGATGGGGCCTAAGCTAAAGGCTACGAGGTCGGGGTTCCAGTGTACCATAAAGCAGAGCGGAGCTAAGGAGACGGATTATACGTTGAAGCGGAAGTGCATAATGTCGCCGTCCTGCACCACGTATTCTTTGCCCTCTACGTGTAGGAGTCCGGCGTCGCGCACGGCGGCTTCGGAGCCGTATTTGATATAGTCGTCGTACTTGATAACTTCGGCGCGGATGAAGCCTCTCTCAAAGTCGGTGTGGATCACTCCGGCGCATTGCGGAGCCTTCCAGCCGCGGCGGTAGGTCCATGCGCGCACTTCCTGCACACCGGCGGTGATGTAGGTTTCAAGGTCAAGCATCTTGTAGGCAGCCTTGATGAGGCGGTTGCAACCGCTCTCTTCGAGGCCCACGTCCTGCAGGAACATCTGGCGCTCTTCGTAGGTTTCGAGTTCGGCAATGTCGGCTTCGGTTTGTGCTGCCAGCACGAGCACTTCGGCACCTTCTTCCTTCACGGCCTCGCGCACTCTTTCTACGTAGTGGTTGCCCGTAGCGGCACTGGCTTCGTCTACGTTGCACACATAGAGCACGGGCTTGGAGGTGAGCAGGAAGAGGTTGCGGGCAGCCACCTGCTCGTCCTTACTCTCAAACTGTACGGAGCGGGCCGATTTGCCTTGCAGCAGGGCTTCGCGGTAGGCCAGGAGCACGTCGTATTCCAACTTGGCGTTCTTGTCGCCGCCCACTTTGGCTATTTTCTCTACGCGCTTGATGCGGTTCTCCACAGTCTCCAGGTCCTTCAGTTGCAATTCGGTGTCGATGATTTCCTTGTCGCGCACGGGGTCTACGCTTCCGTCAACGTGCACCACGTTGCCGTCGTCGAAGCAGCGCAACACGTGGATGATGGCGTCGGTCTCGCGGATGTTGCCCAAAAACTGGTTGCCCAAGCCTTCGCCTTTGGAGGCGCCCTTTACGAGGCCTGCGATGTCCACAATCTCCACCGTGGTGGGCACGATGCGGTTGGGGTTAATCAGTTCTGCCAACTTGCTGAGGCGCTCATCGGGCACAGTGATAACACCCACGTTGGGCTCGATGGTGCAGAAGGGGAAGTTGGCTGATTGTGCCTTGGCGTTGCTCAGACAGTTGAAGAGGGTCGATTTGCCCACGTTGGGCAGTCCGACTATTCCACATTGTAAACTCATAGCTTTTTAGTAATTTATTGAGGTGCAAAGATACACTTTTTTTCTTACATGCACTTTGTCTCTCAGGGGGAGATATAGAGGGGGCGTTTCGAAAGTCTGATCTAGGAAAAACTAGGTCTTAAGAAATTTTTCCTAGGTCTTGCGGAATTTTTCGTAGATCAGACTTTCGAAAACGGGGTCTGCGAGGCGGCATTCGCAGGCGTTTAGAAAATTTTGTAACGAGCCATGTTACACATAGTAACTTCCCATGTTACGAAGAGTAACACGCCGTGTTACGTTTAAGAGTAGAGGGCCAGGAAAAGCTCCCTCCTAACCTCCCTCTGAAAGAGGAGGGATTTTTTCGTACCTGCATTACCCCCGCTTTCTTAGTAAGCTACTAGAAAATCCCAGTAGACTACGATTTTTTCCTAGTAAACTACGAAGAGACGGATAAACCTGACTGCTGATTGTCAGTAGCTTATCGGTCCTAAAAAAGGAGGCCTTCGGAGCCTCCTTTTCTTTGTTGTGTATGCGTTGTGTTGCGGAACTTACTTTACGGTGATGAGGAAGTAGTTCTTCTTGCCGCGCTGCACGAGCAGGTATTTGCCGCCAATGAGGTCGGCCTCTTCGATGAGCTGGTCGAAGGCTGCGAGCTTCTCCTTGTTGAGACTCACGCCGCCGCCCTGAGTCATCTTGCGCATTTCGCCCTTAGAGGGGAAGCACTGAGTGGTCTCGGCAAAGAGGTCTACGGCTTTGGCGCCGATGGCTTGGCTGCGCTCCACCTCGAAACGGGGCACGCCGTCGAACACGCTGAGCAGTGTGTCCTCGTCCAGGCGTTGCAGACTCTCCTTGGTGGCTTTTCCGAAGAGGATGTTAGAGGCTTCGAGCGCCATCTCGTAGTCTTCGCGGCTGTGAACCATGCAGGTCACTTCTTCGCCAAGGCGCTTTTGGAGCAAGCGGCGTCCGGGGTCGGTCTGATGCTCAGCAATGAGGGCGTCAATCTCTTCCTTCTCGAGCGAGGTAAAGATTTTGATGTAGCGCTCAGCCTCGGCGTCGCCCACGTTGAGCCAGAACTGATAGAACTTATAAGGCGTGGTGTAGCGCTTGTCGAGCCATACGTTGCCCTGCTCTGTCTTGCCAAACTTCTTGCCGTCGGCTTTTGTGATGAGGGGGCAGGTGAGTGCGAAGGCTTCGGCTTCGGCGCCGAGCTTGCGGCGGATAAGTTCCGTACCGGTGGTGATGTTACCCCACTGGTCGCTACCGCCCATCTGCAAGCGACATCCCTTCTCCTGATAGAGGTGGAGGAAGTCGTAGCCCTGCAATAGCTGATAGGTAAACTCAGTGAAGGAGAGGCCGTCGCTGGCTTCGCCGTTGAGGCGGCGCTTCACGCTGTCCTTGGCCATCATATAGTTGACGGTGATGTGCTTACCTATTTCGCGGGCAAAGTCCAGGAAGGAGTAGCCCTTCATCCAGTCGTAGTTGTTCACCAGCTCGGCCGCGTTGGGAGCGTCGCTGTCAAAGTCAAGAAAGCGGCTGAGCTGCTCTTTGATGCAAGCCACGTTGTGGCGCAAGGTCTCTTCGTTGAGCAAGTTGCGCTCGGCACTCTTTCCCGAAGGGTCGCCAATCATTCCGGTGGCGCCGCCCACGAGCGCAAGGGGCTTGTGGCCCGCACGCTGGAAGTGGCGCAGCATCATCACGCCGCAGAGGTGGCCAATGTGCAAGCTGTCGGCCGTAGGGTCTATGCCGAGGTAGGCAGTGGCCATTCCCTTGTCGAGCATCTCTTCTGTGCCCGGCATCATTTGGTGGAGCATTCCGCGCCACCTTAGTTCGTCTACAAAGTTCATGGTCTGATGTTTGTATGTATTGTTATATAAAAAATCGTAGTGGGGTGCGTTTCTTACGCCTTGCAAAGATAGCATTTCCGTGGCTATCAGAGGCCAAAGTGCCTTCTTTTTTATAGCATCAGTGCCCTTTCTTGCTCGCGGCATACCTCTGCGATGGTACACGGAGCGTCGTCGGTCTCCGTGTGTCGACGCTCTGCGGGCACAAGGCGCAGGCTGTCGGGGTGGAAGTGAAGCCCGAAACTCAAGTCGAAGCCTGCCTCGAGCAACTGGCAAGCCAGCCGGGGCTTGCCGCGAAAGCCGTGGATGGTCCAGCGATGGGTGGGGTGCAGGAGTTTGTGGAGCGCCAGCAAGCGGTCGAAGGCCCGGACGCAATGGATGGTTATGGGTAGGCCGTATTGTTCGGCGAGGGCAGCCTGGGCAACGAACACCTCTTCCTGCACAACCATTGGAGTACCCTGCAAGCGGTCGAGCCCGCATTCGCCAAGGGCTACAATCTGCGGATGAGGCAGCAGTTCTTTCAGTCCCTCCAGCAGGGATTTCACATCGCCTTCCGTCCACCACGGATGAATGCCGGCCGAATAGAGAGCGCCCTCTTCGGGGCAGAAAGTATGCGGCCGGAGCAATATGTCTTTCGGCAGGTTGACGATGCCGCGCCCGGGAGGCGTGGAAAGATGATGGGTGTGGAAATCAAAAGCGGAGTCCATTTCAGAAAGAAAGTGGAGGTGTTTTTTCAGAAGGAAATCGGCGTAGCAGGAAATGGCTGCTTCAAGGCACAGGGTCGTATCCGCTTCCGCCCCAAGGATGGCAACGGAGCAGACGGCGCACCGCTAAATACAAGCCTTTGATAGGGCCGTGCTTTTGTAGAGCTTCCATTGCATAAGCAGAGCAAGTGGGCGTGAAGCGGCAGGCAGGCGGTGTGAGGGGAGAGATAAAGTTCCGATAGAAACGGATGGGCGCTACGAGGAGGGCTACAAGAATTTTTCTCATAAGGATTCTGTTTCTTCAGTGGCGCTACGGAGGGTGGCTGCCTTCTCTGCGGTGTAAAGCAAAAGGGCCTTTACTTTCTTATGAACCAGCTCGGAGTTCACCGGCTTATCTGCCAACCATATAAAGCCAATGTGCCATCCCTCTTCTTGCGGCAGCGTGGAGAGCAGCAGTTCCTTTTGCAAGCGGTAGGCTTCGCGTAGCTGTCGCTTGGCTCGGTTGCGGTCTACGGCGTGGCGCAGTTTGCGCTTGGCGACGCTCAGCAGAACCTTGACGGCGGGTCCGTGTTCGTGGTCCACCTTCCTGCAAACAATGCGTAAGGGGTAGGCTGAATGGGAGAATGTGCCCGCACGGAACAGCGCCTCTATCTCTTTCTGCAGACAAAGGTGCTCGGCTTTCGGAAAGGTGAATCGCTTTGTAGTCATTGGGTGCGGGGTATTTAAAAAGAGCTAACCGCCGGTAGTCACGGATTTGTGATCCGCGCCGAACTGTTAGCTCCTATGAGGTGTGTTGCAACGGTGACGGCGCGTACGCCGGTGGCGTTTATTTCTTATTGCATTGTTCTAAGTAGAGGTCTATCGAACCGGTGATAGAGGGCGCTTGTGGCGTTGGGGCTTCAAGGTGAAGCTCAAGGCCGGCTTCTTTGATGGTGTTGGCTGTGGCCTTTCCGAAGCAAGCCAAGCGGATGTTGCGCTCCTTGAAGTCGGGCACGTTCTTCAACAGCGATTCTACGCCGGCGGGAGTGAAGAGCACCACCATATCATAGTCAAACTCGTGGTCGGTGGGCAGAGGATTGCTTACAGTGCGGTACATCACGCACTCGGTATGTTTGAGCTTCTTGGCCTCCATCATGAGGTGTGCCTCGTCGCTGTGAACGTCGCTTTGAGGGAAGAGGTAATTTTCGGTCTTGTGTTTAGCCATTACGGTAACAAGGTCTTCCATCTTTCCGGTGGCGCCGAAAAAAACTTTGCGCTTGCGGTACTGTACGTACTTCTGGATGTAGAGCGCAACGGTCTCGGAGATGCCAAAGTACTTCATGTCTTCCGGAATAGCAATGCGCATTTCTTTGCAGAGATTAAAGAAATGGTCGATGGCGTGGCGTGAGTTGAACACGATGGCGGTGTGATCCAACACCTGAACCTTCTGTTCTCTGAACTCGCGAGGCGTGAGTCTTTCTATCTTGATAAAAGGATGGAATACAAACTCGACCTTGTGTTTCTTTGCTATGTCAAAGTAGGGAGACTTTTCTGAAACCGGAGCCGGCTGTGAAATAAGAATCTTCTTAACCATTAATACCTATGAACTAATACTATATTACCTGGCTCAAATAGCTGCTTGCAAGTAGGAGATTTTTCCACAATACCAACAGCGGTAAAATTTCGAGCGCACAAAAGTACAAAAATAAATGCACACTGCCGAATTTGTAATCGAAAAATATTTGAAAACACTTGTAAAACAGCAGTATTTTTACTGTGGCGAGTATGCACACAAACAAAATTCGGAGGGTGGAGTAATCCAAATCAAAGTAGATTACGAGGAGGGTGAGAGGCAAAATTGCAAAGCCTAAAGCGAGTATGGAGAGGTGGTAAATGTTGTTCCAAAGGGCTACTTGCTTGCGGTCGAAGAACACGTTGTTCACCAACTTGTAGAGCAACCCTTTTCCTATGAAGTAGAGGCTGCACAGACCTACGCCGATGCCTAGTATTTTATAAGGAGAGATGTGGGTAAATACTGCGCCCATGCTCTCTTGTGTGTACTCCGAGAAGAGGATGCCGAGCAGGAAGCAGGTGTGGAACATGGCGATGAAGCTACCGCGCAGCATGGTGTCGTTGCGGTCGGTAAACATGTTGTCGCCTTTGCGGAGGTAGAAGAAGTCCTTGACGTTGTCGGAGAGAAAGTGCCAGGACGTTACTATCACACCTACCATCAGGAAGAAGCTGAGCACGAGCAAGCCGGTAACGTAGTTGTCGTTGCGGAATTGATAGGGCAGCGATTCGCCGGCTATGCCTTCTGTGTGGTAGGCACTCTGTTGCATTTCCCAGCTATCGGTGCTGTCGGAGGTGGCTCCGAAGAGCGAGAGGGTGTTGAGAGGCTCCGCTGCTGCCGTGTCTTTTGGGTGGAAGAGGCTGCTATCGATGGGCTGGGCGATGGTTTCGGCTTCGGCAGGGGCTATGGCTGCTGTTGCGATGGCTTTGGGGGAAGCGGCGGCAGCCGCCAGGCTGTCGGGGGTGTGCAGGGGGGGGGCCGGCATGTTCTGTGCGAGCGTGTCGGGGGCTGTTGTGGGGGCTTGGTGCTTGCTGCTGTCGGCTACGAGGCTGTCGGCGGGCAAGGTGTGAGCCACGATGGTGCTATCGGCCACTGTTTGGTGCATCTGCTTTTTCTTTTAGAGGGCGGCGAGTTTACGGATGGAGCTGTCCCAAAGAGGTGTGGTCTCTGCCAGGCGGATAGCTTCTTCGGGGGTGTTGGCCACTTGCCAGATGGCGGCGTGTTGTTCGCGCATGAAGCGTTGTTCTACGGCGCGCCCGAGTTGTGCGAGCAGGGGGTTGAAGTATCCGTCAGTGTTGAGGATGACGATGGGTTTGAGATAGAGGCCGAGTTGTTTCCAGGTGATGATTTCAAGGAGTTCCTCGAGTGTGCCCACTCCTCCGGGCAGTGCGATGCAGGCGTCGGAGAGTTCGGCCATCTTCTCTTTGCGGCTGTGCATGTCGCTCACCACCACCAGTTCGCTCATGCCGTTGTGTTGCCATCCTTGTTCCACCATGAACTGCGGGATAACGCCTATGGCTTTTCCGCCGCCGGCCAGACAGGCTTCGGAGGTGGCTCCCATCAGTCCGGTGCGCCCTGCTCCGTTCACCAGGGTGTGACCTTTTTCTGCCAGGAGGCTTCCGAGTTTTCGGGCTGCGTGGATGTAGACTTCGGGCACTTGTCCGCTCGAAGCGCTGTAGACGGTGATATGCATGATGGTGGTTTATAGATATTCAGCGCCGGCAGGGATGAACGTGCCGGCGCTGAGAGATTAGAGATTGAAGGCGGCTTTGATTTTTTCTACGTAGTCGAGTTTCTCCCAGGTGAAGAGTTCCACCTCGAGGGTCTTTTCTTCCATGCCTCGGCTGCTGAATGTCTTGATCACGGTCATGGGTGTGCGTCCCATGTGGCCATAGCTGGCAGTTTCTTCGTAGATGGGGAATCGGAGTTTGAGGCGTTCTTCGATGGCACGTGGGCGCAGGTCGAAGAGTTCCTTAACCTTTTCGGCTATCTCGCCGTCGGAGATGGCCACGTGGCTCTTGCCGTAGGTGTTCACGTAGACGGAGATGGGCTCTGCCACACCGATGGCGTAGCTCAGCTGTACGAGCATTTCGTCGGCCACTCCGGCTGCCACCATGTTCTTTGCAATGTGGCGTGCGGCGTAGGCTGCCGAGCGGTCCACCTTCGAGGGGTCTTTTCCGGAGAATGCTCCGCCGCCGTGGGCGCCTTTTCCGCCGTAGGTGTCAACGATGATTTTGCGGCCGGTCAGTCCGGTGTCGCCGTGCGGGCCTCCGATGACAAACTTGCCGGTGGGGTTGACGAAATACTTGATGGCGCCTTTCTCGAAGAGGGCTTTCACCTCGGGGGTGTGAACGCGCTCGCGGATGACGCGCGGTATGAGGATGCTCACCACATCGTGGCGGATTTGGTCGAGCATGAGTTGGTCGGCTTTTTCTTGTGAGCCGGCCTCTTCGGCGCTGATAAACTCATCGTGCTGAGTGGAAACGACGATGGTGTCGATGCGCACGGCGCGGTCGTTGTCGTCGTATTCGATGGTCACCTGGCTCTTTGAATCGGGGCGCAGATAGGTCATTTGCTTACCCTCGCGGCGTATCTCGGCCAGTACGATAAGGATGTCGTGGGCCAAGGAGAGGGGCAGCGGCATGTAGGTGTCGGTCTCGTTGTTGGCATAGCCGAACATCATGCCCTGGTCGCCGGCGCCTTGAGTCATAGGGTCTTGACGCTCCACGCCGCGGTTGATGTCGGCGCTTTGTTCGTGGATGGCGCTCAGCACGCCGCAGCTCTCGGCTTCAAATTTGTATTCGGCTTTGGTATATCCGATGCGGCGGATGGTGCGGCGGGCTATTTCTTGCAGGTCGGCAAAGGCTTCCGACTTCACTTCGCCGGCCACCACTACTTGTCCGGTGGTGACGAGGGTCTCGCAGGCCACTTTCGAGGTGGGGTCGTAGGCCAAGAGCTCATCGAGCACGGCGTCGGATATCTGGTCGGCTACTTTGTCGGGGTGTCCTTCAGACACTGATTCGGAGGTAAAGAGGTATGCCATAGTTTCTTTTGGGTATATGAGTTGATGATATAAAAAAATCTGCTTCATCTCCCTGACGGAGTGAAAGCAGAACGTCTCAAGATAGGCTCTCGCCCGTGCAAACCGCTCGCGGCGTGCGAGACGGCTCAAAATTTTAGCATTTTTTACAGAGGTTGCAAGCAGCCAAATCTTTCCTCGTTCTGTTTTACGGGTGCAAAGTTACACCTTTCTCTTTAATCCACCAAGCAAATGGGCTGTATTATGTTTTTTTAGGACTTGCGGCGCACGGCCCAAAACACCTCCGTTTCCGAAAGTCTGATCTAGGAAAAACTAGGTCTTAGAAAATTTTTCCTAGGTCTTGCGGAATTTTTCGCAGATCAGACTTTCGAAAACGGGGTCCAAAGGGCGGTATTCTTAGGCGTTTAGAAAATTTTGTAACGAGCCATGTTACAAAAAGTACGAGCCATGTTACTTATGGTAACACGCCGTGTTACTCTTGCTCGCTCACGGCGCGTATGTTGCGCAGGAGGCCTTCGTACTTGGCGCGCTTCACGGCGCTGCCTTTGAAGAGGCGGCGATAGTCGTCGGGGGTGAGATTTTTCCAGTGTGCTGTGGTCATGCAGCGCAGCTCTTCGGAGGGTGTGAAAGCCGGCTCATCGGTGGGGAGTGGAGCATGGTTGTGGGGGCAGACTTCGGCGCAGCGGTCGCACCCGTAGATGCAGCGCCCCATCTGTTGCGCGGCGCCGGGAGGTAATGGGCCGCGGTGCTCGATGGTGAGATAAGAGAGGCAACGGCGGGCGTCGATGCCTCTCTGCTCGCA
Source organism: Alloprevotella sp. (assembly GCA_045636405.1). Lineage (GTDB taxonomy): Bacteria > Bacteroidota > Bacteroidia > Bacteroidales > Bacteroidaceae > Alloprevotella. The sequence goes on along the minus strand of JAZTXL010000035.1, from coordinate 50,119 downwards.
GAGGGTACCGGCGGGGCAAGCATCGATGCAACGGCGGCAAGCGGCGCAGGGCGAGGAGCCGGGAGTGGTGAGCGGAAGGTCGTAGGCGTCGGCCTTGTAGCGGCAAACAATCTCGCCCAGGAAATGGTAGGTGCCCCGGCCGGGGATGATAAAGAGCGCGTTGCGCCCTTGCCATCCCAGTCCGCAGCGCCAGGCCCAGTAGCGCTCGTCAATGGGGGCTGTGTCGCAGCAGATGCGTGCCTCCACGTGCTCTTCGAGCGAGAGGGCCTGGAGCAGAAGGCGCAGTTTCTCGCGCACCACGTCGTGGTAGTCGCGCCCGTAGGCATAGCGCGCCAGGGCATATCCCTCGCCGGAGAGCGCAGCGGCAGGGTAGTAGTTGAGCGCTACGGAGATGACGGTTTCGGCACCCTCCATCACATGGTTGGGGTGGGTGCGCAGCTGGGCATGGCGCTCCAGAAAATCCATTTCGCCCTGTTTGCCCTCGGCCATCCACTGCCTCATTCTCTCCATGCGCCATGCGGCCACGGGCTCGGCAGGAGCCAGGCCGCAAGCAGAAAAGCCGAGACGCGCGGCCTCGGCTTTTACCTGTTGCGAAGAGAGTATTTTCTGCTGCTTCATCTTATAATATATATAATGTGTAGCGTCCTAATCGAACACCTTGAAAGCGTAGCCCTGCGATTGTAGCCACTCGATGGAACGGGGTAGTGCGTAGAGCAGCTTGTCGTGGCTCTTGAGCGAGTCGTGGAAGGTGATGATGCTGCCCGGGCGAGCATAGCGGCGCACGTTGAGCAGCACGTCGCGACCGTTGAGGCGCGTGGAGTAGTCGCGTGTGACGAGGTCCCACATCACCACTTTGTAGCGCTGGCGCACCATGATGTACTGGTCCCACTTCATCCATCCGTGGGGCGGGCGGAAGAGGTCGGTGTGCAGATACTCGTTGGCCTTGTCCACATTGCGCACATAGCTGCGAATGCCGTGGCGGAATCCTCCGATGTGGTTGAACGTGTGGTTGCCCAGTCGGTGGCCGCGGGCCTTGACCATCTCAAACTCCTCGGGGTGCTTGCGTATGTTGTCGCCCACCATGAAGAAGGTGGCCTTCACCTTGTAGTGGTCGAGCACATCGAGCACCCACGGGGTAACTTCCGGAATGGGGCCGTCGTCGAAGGTGAGATAGACGGCCTTCTCCTCGCGGCTCATGCGCCATAGGGCGTGCGGATAGAGCCAGCGGAGGAAGGTGGAGGGTTGCTCGATGATCATACAGAGCAGCTATTACATCTCCCGCATGAGGCGCTGTGCTATCACATTGCCTACGGGGGTGTTGATTAGGTTCTTCAGATAATCGTCGTAGAATTTGGCATGCTCAGAGCCACACTTTTCCAGTCCCTTCAAAGCAGAGGAGAGGAATATCCATTGGCGCTCGGCGTCGCGGCCGTAGCTGGCAAGCGCGGCGGGCTTGAGGGTGTTGTACCAGTTGAGGAACTGATAGGACTGCTTAGCCAGGTAGAGCAAAATGCGCTCAGAGTTTTCCTTGTCGCCCAATTCGTAGAAGAGGTTGGGCATCTCGAAGAGGCCTGACTCGTAGTTGTAACCCACACCGAGATATTCGTAGGGTACGGTGGTAGAGGGAATCATCTCCTCGCACTTGCGCAGAGCCTTGAGCGCCTTGTCGTGCTTGCCTTCGGCATAGAGACGGGACACGAGCGAGATGAACATGCTGCGGTGGGTGTTGCACATGCGCATGGTGGTCTCATCGAGATAGATGCCGGGCATGTTGATGTTGCCAAACTTAAACTTGTTCATCATGTTGTCGTACATGGTGTCGGTGTCGATGGCTTCGCGGCCCACCTTGAAAGGGGTGACGCGATAGGCCAGGCCTTCGAGCACACAGTAGTCGCGCAAGCCGGCATAGTTGCTCTCGCCGAGAGTCACAGACATGTAGAGCGGGCGTTTCCAGTTGGCTCGGGCGAGCATCTCGTAGATCATCATGTCGTTCTTGGCAACGGCGCGCTTGCCCTTCAGAGAGATGTGCATGTGAGAGGGGATGGAGTCGGGGCCATAGGGAAGGTACATGCCTGAAGCAAGTACGGCCTCCTTGTCTATCTTCATCACGATGGAGTCAGTGGGTATGTATCCGATTTTCGGATTGCGCACAAAGTTGTCAATGATATAGCTCAGCTCATAAGGATCAACCTCGGGGTTGTTGGCCTTTAGTTGGTCGAGGTTGCTCTTCTGCGGATGGACGTAGAAGAAGTCGTGGCCCATGTTGTCTACATATTCATAGCGCTCCCATGTGATGGGCAGAGCCGGCGAATCGTAAGCCGGGCGGCGCATCTGGTCGGTATACCAGTCTGTCTGCAAATAGGAGAGGTTGCAGACACGGGCATCTGTGCGCACGCCTTCAATCTCTTGGTTGTACCAAAGGGGGAAGGTGTCGTTGTCGCCGTTGGTGAAAATGACGGGGTGGCCTTCCTCGGGCAATGTGTTAAGGTAGTTGGAACCGAAGTCGCGGCAGGCATAGCGGCCGGAGCGGTCGTGGTCGTCCCAGGTTTGGCTCACCATTTGCAAGGGAACGCAGATGCCGAGAACGGTGGCCAGGACAGCGGCAGATTTCTCATTGAGCTTGAGGCGCTTCAATAAGTCGGCCAACGCAGCCACTCCCAAACCAATCCAGATAGCAAAGGCATAGAACGAACCGGCGTAGGCGTAGTCGCGCTCACGAGGCTGCAGCGGAGTTTGGTTGAGGTAGAGAACGATGGCAAGTCCTGTCATAAAGAAGAGGAAGAATACCACCCAGAATTGGCGGATACCGGCTTCGCCTTTGTAGGCTTGCCAGAAAAGTCCAAGCAGACCGAGAAGGAGCGGCAGGCAGTAGAATACATTGTGGCCCTTGTTTTCTTTCAAAGAGTCGGGCAGCAAACTTTGGTCGCCTAAGATGATTTTGTCAAGTGGAGCGATACCGGTAATCCAGTTGCCATGCTCTAACTCGCCGTGGCCTTGTATGTCGTTCTGGCGACCGGCAAAGTTCCACATGAAGTAGCGCCAGTACATAAAGTTCACCTGGTAGGACATGAAGAACTTGATGTTGTCTGCTTGTGAAGGCATCTGTCCGGTGTAGGGGCCTTGCATATTTCCGTTCTCATCTTCAGCGTAGAAAGAAACCTCCTTCAAATCTATTCCGCCCAACCATTCGTTGTAGGCATTGGCGTGGTCGGCAGAGTGGATGCGCGGGAAGAGCATCTTCATCTTAGAAGGATAGACGTAGCTGCCGTTGACTTCTACAATGTCGTACTTGTCGGGCTCGTTGGGGTCTATCTTTTCGTGGCGCTGAACTCGCTCCTGTTTAGAAATTTCAATGGGCTGTGAGGTGTAAGCTTCGCCATAGAACAAGGGACGTGAGCCATATTGCTCGCGGTTGAGGTAGGTGCCGAGGGTAAAGATGTCTTCCGGAGAGTTTTGGTCCATCGGCGTGTTCTGCGTAGAGCGTATCACAATGACGGCATAGGATGAATAGCCAATCATCAGCATCAGCATGCAGAGCAAAGCTGTATTCATAAAGCGGGGGCGAACAATGTATTTTCCCTCCTTGTCTTTGAAGAACAAAAGCCATACGAGTGCGGCTAAAACTACTAAGCCAATCAAGATGGCTTTGCCGCCGTGTCCATAAAATGGTATACCCAACATGGCTACTGACAGACAGAAGAATATCACCATGCGCTTGCGGTTGGTGTCATTGGTGAACCAAATTCCGGCCAGCACAACGGCAATGAGAAGCAGAATATACACTACAAGTCCGCTATTGAAAGGCATTCCTAAGCCATTAACAAAGAGCAACTCAAACCAACCGCCAACTTTTACGATACCGGGTACCACTCCATAAAGTACGGCAGCTACCAGCAAGCCGGATACACAGAGCGCACCCAAAGAACCTTTTGCTGTTGCCAAAGGCTTCTTCTTAAAATAGTACACCAATACGATGGCTGGCAAACATAAGAGGTTGAGCAAGTGGACGCCAATGGACAGACCGGTGAGGTAGAATATCAATATCAACCAACGGTCGGCGTGGGGACTATCTGCATTGTCTTCCCATTTGAGTATGAGCCAGAAGACCAAAGCGGTAAACATAGAAGAATAGGCGTAAACCTCGCCCTCAACTGCTGAATACCAGAAAGTATCGCTCCATGTGTAGGCCAAAGCACCAGTAATGCCGCAGGCCATTATGGTTAAGGTCTGTGCCCAAGAAGTTACTTTGCCATCAGTGCAGATAAGTTTGCGAGCCAAATGTGTGATGCTCCAGAAAAGGAACAAGATACAAAAGGCTGAGAGCAAGGCTGACATGATGTTTATCATGTAGGCTATCTGCGAGGGGTCGGAGGCAAACTGAGTGAAGAAATTTCCAGTCAGCATGAAGAATGGCGCTCCGGGAGGGTGTCCCACTTCTAATTTGTTGGCAGTAGTAATAAATTCAGGGCAGTCCCAAAAACTTGCAGTAGGCTCTACTGTGAGGCAGTAAGTAACTGCTGCTACAGCAAAAGCTACCCAACCAAAAATGTTATTTATCAGTTTGTATTGCTTCATCGTAATGATAAAATCTTAGTTTATTACCTTAAAGAAAAAAGTACACATAATAATATATATTATTGTGTGAGGATTTTCTTAACTAATTCAGATATAGCTTTGCCATCTGCACGGCCAGCCAACTTTTTCGAAGCAACGCCCATAACTTTTCCCATGTCCTTAGGACCTGTAGCACCTACTTCGCTAATGATATTTTTTACTTCAGCCTCAAGTTCTTCCGCCGACAAAGGTTGGGGAAGATACTCTTCGATAACTGCTACTTGCGCCAACTCTTCAGATGCTAAGTCGGGGCGACCTTGTTCTGTGTAGAGCGCAGCTGTGTCGCGGCCTTGCTTTGCTAATTTAGATAAAATCTTCAAGGCGTTGTCGTCGCTCAACACTTCTGCTGCGCCGGGAGCAGTCTGTGCTTCGATGAAATATTTTTTTATATTGCGGAGAGTCTCAAGGCGTACTTTATCCTTTGCCTTCATTGCCGCAGGAATGTCTTTGTTTATTTGTTCAAATAGAGTCATAGTCTTTGGGATGTTTTTGTGATGCGTTAGTTGAACGAGATGATTGTCGCATTATCTGTACTCATCGGTTCAATGGCAATTGTACCTTGGGCTTTATTTCTAATCTCATTAAAAAGTTCTTTCGTACGCTTGTAAGTAGGAGTTACTTCTACGAGAGAAATGATTTCTTCGTTGTCAAGGTCTTCGGGTCTAAACAGGTAAACTTTGGGACGCTTGCGCTTGCCGGCTTCTTTGTTCCCGTTGGGATAATAGATTTCTCGTATCTCATTCTTGTCTGCTTCGCGTTCAGCTTCTTCTGCTGCCTGCTCTTCAGATTTTTCTTTCATCTTTTCCTTCATTCCGGGGAGAGTGCTTACGCCAAATCCGGTAGCGAGGATGGTAATTTTTACCTTTTTTCCTAATGAGGGGTCAGTAGCGAGTCCCCATTTGGTCTCTACGTCTCTTTGCAACTTGGACATAAAGTCGTGCACCTCATTTATCTCGTCCATCATAAGAAGTTCTCCCTCATTCTCCTTACAGAAGGTAATGCTGAGTAGAACCTTCTTAGAGTTGAAGATGTCTCTGCTGTTAATTAGCGGAGAGTTGAGAGCATCTTCAATGGCTTTTGTTACGCGGTTCTCGCCTTCTCCGTATCCTGTAGATATAATAGCAACACCACCATCCTTAAGTACGGTACCTACATCGCGGAAGTCGAGATTGATGACGCCGCGCATAGTAATAATTTCTGCAATACTGCGTGCGGCAATGCTGAGTGTGTTGTCTGCTTTTTCAAAAGCTGAGAGTACGTTGAGGTCAGGGTAAATTTCTCTAAGGCGCTCATTGTTAATTACGAGCAAGGCATCAACGTGCTTGGCTATGTTCTCAACACCCTCGAGAGCTTGGTCGATTTTTCTGATACCTTCGAAGAGGAAGGGAATAGTTACGATGCCGACGGTGAGGATTCCTAGTTTTCTGGCTTCGCGGGCAACAATTGGCGCAGCACCAGTTCCAGTACCGCCGCCCATACCTGCGGTTACGAATACCATTTTTGTTCCGTCGGTAAGCATCTGTCGGATGTCTTCAATGCTTTCCTCTGCTGCTTCAAGTGCTTTCAGAGGATTGTTGCCTGCTCCAAGACCTTCTTTACCTAGTTGCAGACGTGTTGGCACTGGTGAGTCGCAGAGAGCTTTGCTATCTGTGTTGCACACTACGAAATTCACATCGTGGATTCCCTCTCTATACATATGGTTTACGGCATTGCTGCCACCGCCTCCGACGCCTATAACTTTTATGATGGAAGTTGGAGTGGGAGCAATTCCCATATCTATAAGTAGATCGTTATTGTTGTGTTCTGACATAATCTATATAATATTATAAGTAGAGTGGTGAATGAAATATTAGTTGTTGTGAGTCTGTTCGGAGGAGTCAGTATTTTCTCCTTCTTCATTTACGAGGCTCGTCATTTTGTTAATCATACTCTTAAAGGGATTCCAGAACTTCTTTTTTCTTTCTCTATCTTGCTCCTCCTTAATGCGCTGTGCTTCCTTTTCTGCTTCCATTTCTTCTTGCTGGCGCTTTTCTTCTTCGGCTTTAATGCGCTCTTGCTCTTCTCTCTCTCGGCGGGCTCTCTCTTCGGCTTCTTGTTGTGCCTTAATCTCTTCTACAGTGGGGAAGAGTGTGTTTGAAGAAGAACCAAGATTACCCCCGCAGCAGTTGATGTCTCCATGTTCTATCAAAGACAATGCTGCGTTGTAAGAGCCATCTTTATTGAAGTCGGAAATATTGGAGCGGAGCGACAAACGAAGGCTTTTTACCACGCGTACTTTTTCAAAGTCTGTGTATTTGCTAACTGCCTTTTCTATATCTTTCATATTGGCAGAGCCACCGGTCAGGATGATTCCTCCAATAAGTTTTTCTGTTTCTATCTTGGAGAGTTTAATCTGGTTGGCAATGTTCAAGATGATTTCCTCCAAGCGTGCTTCCACCAGTTCGGTAAATTCTTCGTGGTCGATGGTGCGTCCATCTTTTAATTGTATGGGAGCTTGCTTGGTGTAGCTTTCGGTGTAGGCTACGCCATATTGCTGCTTTAAGTTTTCGGCCTCCTCTTCGTCTATGATAAAGTTTGTGATGTCGCGGGTAACGTTTGCGCCTCCCAAGGGGATAACAGCAAAGTGTCGCAATATATTGTTTTTGTAGATAGCAACAGTGGTTGTTTCAGCGCCCATATCTACAAATACGCAGCCCGTTCTTTTTTCTGATTCTGTCAGAATTGAGTCGGCCAGGTTGATGATGGTGATGGGTTTGTCGGCTATGGAAATTCCTGCAGAGCGGAAGCAGTTGTCCACTTGCTCGCACATGTTAGGATTAGCAACGATGTTCAGGAAGCAGCCCTCAATGTTGTCTGCAAAGATGCCCACCGGGTCTGTCTGGTATTGTGTTCCGAGTTTATATTCCTGTGGGATTACATCGAGGATTTCTTTGTATGCCGACGAGGTGTTGAAGTTGGTGTCCTTCATCTCGTCGATAATTTCTTGTGAGATAATCACCTTGTCGCTGAAGCTGCGAGAGATGTTATGCATCACAGAGTGCATGCCCATTCCGCCAATGCCCACATAGACTTGGTTGATGTATTTGTTGAGATCCTTTTCCAGATTTTGTTTCATATTGCTGATGCACTGCTTCATCTTCTCTACGTTGAAGATGCGTCCCTTTCTGATGAAGGACGATGCGGGTTCTTGTGCATGAGCTAAAATCTGAATTGCGCCGTCGGGTTGTTTGCGCCCTACCAAGCCTACCACTTTGGAAGAGCCCAATTCAATTGCTACGATAAAGTTGTCTTCTGCTGCCATATATTATTTCTTATTTTTTGTACAGATGATTTGGTTTTCAAACTCTAGATTTATTTTGGAATATTTGTTCCAGCCCACAGTGTGCATTACTTTTTTGTAGAAGGTTTCCAGATTGTCTAGTTTCTTGTCCACATGGATGGGCGAGCCTAGATAGATTAGTTGGTTGCCCACGCGGGGTATCATTTCCACCTTCTTGTCGTCGGTGATATTTATCTGTTCAATTTGGTTTTTCCAGAACTTATGCTCTTTTATCTGCTGACCTATTTTCAACAAGTACTTTTGAGAGAACTGCTTGTCTATGTTTCCTGTAGCGATGAGTTGGTCGGCAATGTATTTTCCGGGAGTCATTGTGAATCCGCTTTCGTCTATGTAGTAGTTTTCTCCGTTGTTGGCGATGACGCGCAATACGGGAACGCGCTGGTTCACAATGATGTTAATGCGCCCACTGGGACTTTTGTAGCACACCACATCTTTGATATATGGGCTTTTCTCTAAATGCTCTTCTATCTTGGCGCTGTTGATGGTGTCCATCATTGCTCCGAGGGGGTAGAGGTTAGCTGTTTTCAGCATTTTGATGGCTTCTTTTTCGGTGATAAAGCCGGCATGCAAGCTGTCCTCTATGGCCAGTTTGACGGTAGTGCATGCTCCGTTGCCCTTCCTTTTTGACAGATGGAAGAAGGTGAATCCCAGGTAGGTACTTAACACTACGAGTAGGAGCAACTTGAGTATGGTTTTTAGGACTTTCAATTTTCCGATGCAGGATTAAGATTTTTTATTCAGAATCTCTGTGAAGTGTGGCATGTAGCTTTCCACATCGCCGGCACCCAGCACTACCAGCACGTCGAAGTCGCCGCGTTCCACCACTTCGGGGAGCTCTTCTTTTTTGCAGAGCGTTTTTTTCATCTCGGGGCGCATCTCGTTGAGGATTATCTCACTGGTGACACCGGGGATGGGTTGCTCGCGTGCGGGGTAGATGTCTACGAGGATGGCTTCGTCCAGCAGCGAGAGGCTGTCGGCAAACTCTTTGTAGAAGTCGCGTGTGCGACTGAAGAGGTGGGGCTGGAAGATGCCGCTGATTTTACGTCCGGCAAACACTTCGCGGATGGAGAGGATGCTCTGTTTGATTTCTTCGGGATGGTGGGCGTAGTCGCTTAGCAGGACGTGGCGGTCGTTCTTGATGCTGAAGTCGAAGCGGCGGTCTACGCCTCCGAAGCTCAGCATGGCATTACGGATTTCCTCGGCCGAGGCTCCGGCTATCTGCGCCAGGGCCATGGCGGCAATGCCGTTCTCTATGTTGATGCTGACGGGAACGCCGAGTTCCACGTTGGCTATGTTCTCGAAGGGCGAGATGAGGTCGAAGACGATGCGGCCGTTGCCGATGCGGATGTTCTCGGCATGGAAGTCGCCGCCGTCGCGACTGTATTCGTAGCGACGCACACCTTCTTGTAGAGCTTCCTTGAAGCGCAAGCCCTGGTGTACAACGAGCGCACCGCCCGGCTGTATCAGACTGGTGTAGTGGCTGAAGCTTTCGAGGTAGGCCTCTTCTGTGCCGTAGATGTCAAGGTGGTCGGCGTCGGCCGAGGTGATGACGGTGGCGTAGGGCCTTAGTTGGTGAAACGAGCGGTCGAACTCGTCGGCCTCAATCACCACGTAGGGGCTCTCTGCGGCGTACAGGTAGTTGGTGCCGTAGTTTTTGGTGATGCCGCCAAGGAAGGCGTTGCAGTCCACGTGGCTTTGGTGGAGTAGGTGGGCCGTCATGGCCGAGGTGCTGGTCTTTCCATGTGTGCCGGCTACGCAGAGGCCTTTGAGCTGCTGAGTGAGCAATCCGAGCACTGCGGCGCGCTTGCGGATGTCGAATCCGCCGGCTCTGAACCAGTTGAGTTCTTTATGGTCGGCAGGGATGGCGGGTGTGTAGACCACGAGTGTGTGCTCGGGGTTACGACATACCTCGGGGATGAGCAGAGGGTTGTCTTCGTAGTGGATTTCGGCGCCCTCTTCCTTGAGCTTTTCTGTCAAGGGGCATGCTGTGCGGTCGTAGCCTGCCACGCTGAGGCCGCAGGCCAAGAAGTAGCGTTCCAGTGCGCTCATTCCTATTCCGCCGGCTCCAACGAAGTAGACGGCTTTTATTTGTTCGGCGCTGAGGCCGTAAGTCTGTATGTTGTCGGGTTGACTCATTGTCGTGGTGGGTACTTTTTATTTTTCGTAGGCTTCGGCCAGGCGGATCACTTCGTCGGCTATGTCGGCAGCGGCATTGGGGCGTGCCAACAGGCGGATGTTCTGTGCCAGGCTCTCCAGCTTCTTGGCATTGTTGATGGTGTTGATGGCCTCGGGTAAGAGGGTGCGGCGTGCTTCGGCATCGCTGATGTAGATGGCTGCATCTTTCTCCACGAGTGCCAGGGCGTTCTTTGTCTGATGGTCCTCGGCCACATTGGGCGAGGGCACCAGGATGACCGGCTTACCCAGCAAGCAGAATTCGGAGATGCTGCCGGCGCCGGCGCGCGAGATGACGAGGTCGGCCGCGGCATAGGCTGCGTTCATGTCCGATATAAAGTCTGTCACATAGAGGTTGTCGGGCTTTTTCTTGCTGTTCAGCTCGGCTTGAATCTCTGCACTATAGAACTTGCCGGTCTGCCAGATGATTTGGATGTCGCTCTGTCCTCTCAGCAAGGCCAGATTGCCCAGGATGCAGTCGTTCAGCGTGCGTGCGCCGAGTGAGCCACCCACCATGAGGATGGTCTTCTTTCCGGGCTCCAGTCCGAAACTCTTGATGGCCTCTTCCCTTGTCAGTGTGTTCTCCAGGAGATTTTGGCGCACGGGGTTGCCGGTGAAGCGGATGCTCTCGGCGGGGAAGAAGCGCTCCATGCCATCGTAGGCCACGCAGATGCAATGGGCTTTCTTGGCCAGCAGTTTGTTGGTCACTCCGGCATAAGAGTTTTGCTCTTGCAAGAGGGTGGGGATGCCCATGCCGCCTGCCACGTTGAGCGTGGGACCGCTGGCATATCCGCCTACGCCCACTGCCACTTGCGGACGGAAATTCAGAATCACCTTGCGGGCCATGCGGCGGCTCTTCATAATCTTGAAGAGTACGCTGATGTTCTTCAGCAAGTTCTTGCGGTCGAAACCCTGGATGGGGAGCCCAACGATTTCGTAGCCGGCAGCCGGTACGCGTTGCATCTCCATGCGTCCTTCGGCTCCTACGAAGAGAATTTTTGCTTCGGGGCGCTTGGCGCGGATGGCGTTGGCTATGGATACAGCCGGGAAAATATGGCCGCCTGTGCCACCGCCGCTGATGATGATTCTGAGTTCTTTTTCCATGTGTGCAGAGTGATGTGTATAGTATCAGGCAAAATTAACAAATAATTTTTGGAGTTTCATAGTTTTCTCGGTCTTTTTTTCTGTGATTTTTTAGCTGTCTGTCAGCATGTTGCTGCCAGGACGGTTTTACCCTGACGAGCAGAAAAAACGCCGCCCATTTTTTCTGCTTGTCGAGGCTGTGTTTCGGACTGTGCCGAGGCCTTGCCGGTGTTTTCGCTTCTGATTTTTTAGGCTTTTGTAAGTGGTTGATTATCAGTAGGCCTTTTGGGCTGTTTCGAAAGTCTGATCTACGAAAAATTTCTTAAGACCTAGGAAAAATTTTCTAAGACCTAGTTTTTCCTAGATAAGACTTTCGAAAAGCGAGTTGAAGAGCAAGGATTTTGGTGTACCATTTGTGCGCCGACAGATGGGCCTTTCTGTCTCCGCCAAGGCCTTGCGTTTTTGTAACGAGCCATGTTATAAAAAGTACGAGCCGTGTTACTCGGCGTAACATGGCTCGTTACAAACTTTTTGCGCCGCCTGCGAACCTGCGGTATGGTCTGCCCATAAAAGAGGAGGCTCGCAGTTTTCACCACGAGCCTCCGAGAGGTTTTCCCCATCTGTGGGGTGTTGTTTTTATTCGGCCTGCTGCCGAGCAGAGGGCTTAGTCTTTCTGTTCGCGACGCGGACGGCGCTCTCCCTCACCACCTTCGCGGCGCGGACGGCGTGCGGGGCGTTCTTCCCAACCTTCGGGCTTTTCTTCAAGCACGCGGTGGCTGAGGCGGAACTTACCGGTCTTCTCGTCGATTTCAAGCAGCTTCACAGAGATGGTGTCGCCTTCCTTCAATCCGGCTTCTTCCACGCTCTCCAAGCGCTTCCAGGCAATCTCGCTGATGTGCAAGAGGCCTTCCTTGCCCGGCATGAACTCTACAAAGCAGCCGTAGGGCATGATGCTCACTACCTTGGCGTTGTAGGTCTCGCCCACTTCGGGGATAGCCACGATGGCGCGAATCTTGGCAATGGCAGCGTCGATGCTTTCCTTGTTGGGGCCGCTCACTTGAATCTTGCCTACGCCGTCTTCCTCGTCGATGGTAATCGTAGCACCGGTCTCTTCCTGCATTCCCTGAATAATCTTTCCGCCAGGGCCGATAACGGCTCCGATGAATTCCTTGGGAATAGTAAACTGCTCGATGCGGGGAACGTGGGGCTTGAAGTCTTCGCGGGGCTCGCTGATGGTCTTCATCATCTCACCGAGGATGTGCTCGCGGCCGGCTTTGGCTTGTGCCAGTGCCTTCTCGAGAATCTCGTAAGAGAGACCGTCGCACTTGATATCCATCTGTGTGGCTGTCAAACCTTTGAGTGTACCTGTGGTCTTGAAGTCCATATCTCCGAGGTGGTCTTCGTCGCCGAGGATGTCAGAGAGTACGGCATATTTTTCTTCGCCGGGGTTCTTGATAAGACCCATGGCGATACCGCTGACGGGAGCTGTGATGGGCACGCCGGCGTCCATGAGGGCGAGTGTACCGGCGCAAACGGTGGCCATAGAGCTGGAGCCGTTTGACTCGAGGATGTCGCTCACGATGCGAACGGTGTAGGGGAAGTCCTTAGGCAACTGTCCCTTCAAACCGCGCCATGCCAAGTGGCCGTGACCTATCTCACGACGGCCTACGCCGCGTTGTGCCTTGGCTTCGCCGGTAGAGAACGGAGGGAAGTTGTAGTGGAGGAGGAAACGCTGGTAGCTCTTGTCGAGCACATCGTCTACCATCTTCTCGTCGAGCTTGGTGCCGAGCGTACAAGTAGAGAGCGACTGTGTTTCGCCACGAGTGAAGATGCTGGAGCCGTGGGGCATAGGCAGCGGGCTTACCTCGCACCAGATGGGGCGGATGTCGGTGGTCTTACGGCCATCGAGGCGCTTGCCTTCGTCGAGGATGCAACGGCGCATAGCGTCCTTTTCTACGTCGTGGTAGTATTTGTCGATGAGAGAGTTCTTCTCAGCGAGCTCGTCATCGGTCAGTTCGGCGTGAGCAGCAGCATAGGCTTCCTTGAAGTTCTCGCGAACGGCTTCGAAGGCTTCTGCGCGGGCGTGCTTATCAAGCGCTTGTCCGGTGATGTCGTAGCAGGGCTGGTAGCACTCTTTCTTTACCTGCTCGCGAAGCTCTTCGTCGTTCACCTCGTGGCAGTATTCGCGCTTCACGTCGGTGCCCAATTCCTTCATCAGTTCTTTTTGGAGCTGACACATAGGTTTGATGGCCTCGTGAGCCACCTTGAGGGCTTCGAGCAATGCGCTCTCGGGCACTTCCTTCATCTCGCCTTCCACCATCATGATGTTGTCTTCAGTGGCGCCTACCATGATGTCCATGTCGGCTTCTTCGAGCTGGGCGAAGGTGGGGTTCACCACGTACTCGCCGTTGATGCGAGCCACGCGAACCTCAGAGATGGGGCCGTCAAAGGGAATGTCTGAGCAAGCCAAAGCTGCCGAAGCGGCAAAGCCTGCCAAAGCATCGGGCATATCTACGCCGTCGGCAGAGAAGAGGGTGATGTTTACGTAAACCTCAGCGTGGTAGTCGCTGGGGAAGAGGGGACGCAAGGCGCGGTCTACAAGGCGTGAAGTCAGAATCTCGTAGTCTGACGCGCGGCCTTCGCGTTTGGTGAATCCGCCGGGGAAACGTCCTGCGGCAGAGTATTTTTCTTTGTAGTCACATTGTAACGGCATAAAGTCGGTACCGGGGTTTGCGTCTTTGGCTCCGCATACCGTAGCAAGCAACATAGTGTTGTTCATACGAAGCATCACTGCGCCGTCAGCTTGCTTTGCCAGCTTTCCGGTCTCAATGCTGATGGTGCGTCCATCAGGCAAAGAAACGGTTTTGGTAATCACGTTCATCTGGATGTTGTTCTAAAAAAGTTATCTAATAATCTTCTATAAGTTGCGCAAAATTAGCAATTTAATTTGAACTGGGCCGCCTTACAAATGTTTTTTAATAAAACTTTTAGCCTTTTCTGGCAGGCGGTATATGGCTTTTAGGAATTATGGCTGAAGAATTTCTTCCAACTCCGACTCGCTGGTCACTACGTGTAAGCTTCCTGTTTTCTCTGCAGAAACAAGCCCTCTCTCCGCCAAGTCTTTCAGCATGGAGAGCAGACTGTCCCAGCATCCGTCTACATTGAAAAGCACCACGGGTTTGTGCTCCAGGCCGATGGCGTTGGCTGCCAGAATGGTGAACAGCTCATCGAGTGTCCCGACACCGCCGGGGAATGCTATCAAGATGTCGCTCTCGCGTATCAAGATGGCCTTGCGGTCGTTCAGGTCGCAGCAGTGGAAGTTGACATCAATGGCATCGCTCACCAGATTCCTTTCTACGAGAATCTGTGGAACTACTCCGTAGACGCGGCCGCCGCTATGTTTCGTGCTTTGAGCCAGAACTTCCATCAGTCCTTTGCGAGCACCACCATACACAAGTGTGTCTCCGTTCTTTCCAATCCATTCGCCTAAGCGCTTAGCTGCTGCGTGATAGCAGTCGGCCACGGCTGAGTGCGAGGAAAGGAATACACCAATCTTCCTGTTCATTTTTCCTTAGCGGGCAGCGATGCACTCTATTTCTACAAGAGCTCCCTTTGGCAAGGTCTTTACGGCTACAGCCGAGCGAGCGGGGCATACACCGGGGAAGAACTCGGCGTAGACGCTGTTCATATCTGCGAAGTCGGCCATGTCGGCAAGGAACACGGTGGTCTTTACTACGTTCTCCATGGTAAGACCTGCTTCTGCCAAGATGTTTTGCATATTGGTCAGCGATTGGCGGGTCAGTTCTTTTACGCCGCCGGGGGCAAACTCACCCGTTGCGGGGTCGATGGGCAATTGGCCGGAGACGAAAACAAAGCCTCCTGCTTCGGTGGCCTGACTATATGGTCCGATGGCGGCAGGTGCTTGTTGAGTGGCGATTTGTTTCTTCATAATCTTTATTTTAGGTAGTCATCAAAGTATCGAGTGATGCGTTCGTGCAGGTGTACCATGTCCTTTCCGACCATGTTGTGTCCTTGTCCGGGATAAACGAAGTAGTCGGGCTGGGTGCCTGCGTCGGCGGCGGCACGAAGGAAGGAGAGGCTGTGCTGCAATACGCAAGTAGGATCGTTATAGCCTACGATGATTTGCAAGCGACCTTTTAGGTTGCCGGCTTTCTCCAGGAGGTTGCTGTTCTTATATCCATCAGGATTTTCTTCGGGTGTGTCCATGTAGCGTTCTCCGTACATCACCTCGTAGAGTTTCCAGTCGATGACAGGGCCTCCTGCTACGCCTACCTTAAATACTTCGGGGTAGGAGCACATCAAGTTGGTGGTCATGAAGCCGCCGAAGGACCAGCCGTGAACGCCGAGGCGCTCGCTGTCAACGTAGGGCAAGTTTTTCAGATACTCTACGCCTTTCATTTGGTCTTGCATTTCCACTACACCCAGTTGGCGGTGTGTGCAGCTCTCAAATTCCATTCCGCGGTATTGTGAGCCGCGGTTGTCCACCACGAAGATGAGGTAGCCCTTTTGCGCCATGTAGATTTCCCAGGGACGTGCGGCGTAGTTCCACGAAGCATTTACCAAGTGGGCATGCGGTCCGCCGTATACGTAAACTACGGCCGGATATTTTTTATTGGGGTCGAAGTCGAGGGGCTTCACCATGCGATAGTAGAGGTCGGTTGTGCCGTCGGCCGCCTTGATGGTGCCGCTGCAGATTTGAGGTACGTTGAAGTCGCCCCAAGGTGTGTCGGCCTTGTTCAAAGTTACTTTCGCGGTGGTAGTTGTGTTCACCAAGTCTATTTGGCGGTAGAGCTCCGGAGCGCGCCATGTGTCGCAGAGGTAGCGTCCTGTGGCAGAGAGCTTGGCGCTGTGCACTCCTTCGCCGTTATCCAGGAGTGTGCGCTTGCCGCTTTTCACTTCCACGCTGTATAGGTTGTGGCAGATGGGGCTTTCGGCGTTGGCCTGGAAGATTACGCTCTTGGTTTTCTGGTTGAAGCCAATCAGGTCAATCACCTCAAAATTTCCTTGGGTAAGTTGTTGCAACTCCTTGCCGTTGGTGTCGAAGAGGTAGAGGTGGTTGTATCCGTCGCGGCGGCTTTGGTAGATAAACTTAGAGCCATCCCAGGGCAGGAACACAATGGGATTCATCGGCTCCACGTAGCGTTTGTGGGTCTCGGTATAGAGTACGCCGAGGCGGTTTCCTGTTGCTGCGTTGTAAGCCACCAGTTCGGCTTTGTCTTGCGAGCGGGGCACTTCGATGACGTAGATCTTTTGTGCATCGGGGGCCCAGGCGATGTTGGTGAAGTAGCGGTCGGTGGGGTCGCCGGCGTTGAGATAAACGGTGGTGCCTGTCTCCGTGTCGTAGATGCCTACGGTCACCTTGTGGCTGGTCATGCCGGCCATCGGGTATTTTTCCGGTGCGAGGGTGGCGATGCGTCCTTCGTTGTTCACCAAAGGAAAGTCTGTCACCATGCTTTGGGCCATTCTGTAGAAGGCCAGCTTTTTGCCGTCGGGGCTCCAGAAGGTGCCTTTGTGAATGCCGAATTCATCGCGGTGAACGCTGCATCCGTATTGCAGTTCGCGCGAGCCGTCCTTGCTCACTTGCAGGGTGCGTCCGTCCTGACTTGTTACATAGAGGTTCCAATCTTTTACATAGGCCTCTTGTCGGCTGGCGAAGCAGAAGTCGTGGTGACTGCTGCCGGCCATGCGTGGTGCGTTCCAGGCTATTTGTTTTTCCTTCCAGTTGTAGAGTAGGTTTACCTTTCCGGTTTGCAGAAATACGAGGGTGCTGTCTGCATAGGGGAAGCGGGCGTTCATAAGGTTGTACACCTTGCCTTGTTGTTCTTGGTTGAGGCAAGCGTTCACATCGGCCTCGGTGAAGAGCACAGCAGGCTTTTCCGCTTTACCCTTCTCATTGTAGAAGGTTTGCACCTCGTCGGCATCGGTTTGCAAGAGGCGATCGCCCCACCATGCGGTATAGATGTTTTTGGGTTGTAGGTTCCAATAGTTGGAGCCGCCCCACATCAGGTCGTCGAGTGTAAAGCTTTTTTTATCCTGTGCCATCAGTGTCATAGCGAAGAGCAGTCCTACGGCTGCGAGTAATGTCCGAAATATTTTCATGCTCTAAAACTTTTTGGGTTTGCGGTCGAAGGGTTTCTTTCCGAAGGGCTTTTTTTCTGCGCCGTCAAAGTCGCGTCGTTCGCGTCGGCCGCCATTTCTTGGCTCGCCTTCGCGTCGGTCTCTTTTTTCAAAACCTTTTCTGCCGCCGCGCTCAAAATCTTTGCGCTCGCCGCGTTGTTTTTTCTCGGCGCCTTCGCGTTCGCGGTTGCCAAAGCGTTGTTCAAATTCTCTGTGTCTGTTTTTCAGCAGGCGGTAGCTTTCTTCTTCTGCTTCAGTGTTTTCGGCATTGGCAAATCGGCCGTTGAATTCTCCGCGGTGCATCTTGAAGCGTCCCTTCTCGGCCATACGTTTGCGCTCGGTGTCGGTTTTTACCTCGCCGCCCTGTGCGCGGAAGTCCTGCATCTTGCCGTCGAAGATTTGGTATTTTCTGAATTCGCAGTCGAGCGAACCGTTGTAGAGAGGGATTTTGAAGCTGGGCTTCAGACCAATCTGTTCAAAGCATTCTTGCTTGTAGCTGATGACCCATGCTTCGCCTCCTACAAATTGATGTTTGAGGCGCTCGCCGATGGTGCGATAGAGGCCGAGCAAGTCGGGCGATGTGATGCGCTCGCCGTAGGGCGGGTTGGTAATCATCATGGATTTTTCTTCGGGCTGAACGAAGTCTTTCACGTCGCGCTGTGCCACCACCACGCAGTCGGCTACGCCGGCCGACTTGGCATTGGCTTGTGCCATTTCCACGGCTCTCAGGTTGAGGTCGTAGCCATAAATCTTATGGTTGAAGTCGCGTTCCTGCGAGTCGTCGTTGTAGATGTGGTCGAGCAGGTTGCGGTCGAAGTCTTTCCATTTTTCGAATCCGAATTCCTTGCGGAAGATACCGGGATAGATGTTGCGGGCGATGAGGGCCGCCTCCACCAGCAGTGTGCCCGAGCCGCAGAAGGGGTCGATGAAGTTGCTTTCGCAATCCCAGCCCGATAGTTTGATGAGGCCGGCCGCCAACACCTCGTTGATGGGGGCTTCGCCGGAGCCTACGCGGTAGCCACGCAGGTGCAAGCTTTCGCCGGAGGAGTCGAGCGAGAGGGTGCAGTCGTTCTCGGCAATATGTATGTTCAGGCGTACGTCGGGGTTGGTGATGCGGATGTTAGGACGCTGTCCGGTGGTTTCGCGGAAGTAGTCGGCAATGGCATCCTTCACCTTGTAGCTCACAAATTTAGAGTGGCGAAATTCTTGTGAGAACACCACGGAGTCTACGGCAAAGGTGGTGGTGTTGTCCAGATATTCTTCCCAGTTGATGGTCTTCACGGCGTCGTACACGTCGTTGGCATCGGCAGCTTTGAAGTGCTTGATGGGTTTGAGTACTCGCACGGCGGTGCGTAGGCAAAAGTTGGCGCGGTACATCATTTCCTTGTCGCCGGTAAACGATACCATACGGCGGCCTATCTGGATGTTGTTGGCGCCGAGTTCGGTCAGTTCCTGAGCCAAAACCTCTTCCAGTCCTTGAAAGGTCTTGGCGATGAGTTCAAATTCTTTCATCGATGTAGTTTAGAGATGCAATAAGCTTCTTGCGGACGTCCCATTGGAGCCCACTAATGGAATTAGGGACAAAGTTAGAAATTATTTTTAGGAAAGTCAGAACCTTACAGTTTTTTTTCGAAGAACAGCACCATCTCTTGGCTTTGAGTCTGCCATTCGCATAGAATCCATATCCCATTCTTTTATGCTCGGCAAGTCTGTGTTTCACACCCCGAGGCTTGCTCCCTTTTCGAAAGTCTGATCTAGGAAAAACTAGGTCTTAAGAAATTTTTCCTAGGTCTTGCGGAATTTTTCGCAGATCAGACTTTCGAAAACGAGGTCCACGAGGCGGCGCTCGCAGGCGTTTAGAAAATTTTGTAACGAGCCATGTTACAATGTGTAACTTCCCATGTTACCGCGAGTAACACGCCATGTTACAACTTGTAACACGCCGTGTTACTTTTAAAAGTTGAGGGAAAGGAGTCGGGAAATTAAGAGTTGGAGGCTTTGAGCGTCAAGCTGTTGAGCTAAGGAGTAGTCAAGAGGTAGAAAATACTCCCCGACTCTTGCTCCCCAACTTACACTTATTTCTTAGTAAGCTACGAGGAATAGCCCCTTGTGGCTCCTTATATATATAATAATGTGTAGAGTAGCCGAGATGGGGGAGGATGGGCCCGTCGGAGCAGTTTTTTCAAAAAATGAGAAGCCGCAGTTCGGCGAAAGCTGTCCGCATGAAAAGAAAAATGCTAACTTTGCCCCACAGACTAAAATCTACAAGAAAATGGTGCTCAACTATATTTGGATAGCCTTCTTCCTGATAGCTTTCGGCATTGCTGCCATCAAGCTGGTGTTCTTTGGCGACACCACCGTGTTTCCGGCCATCATGGACTCCACCTTCGTCACCGCCAAAACCGCCTTCGAAATTTCTCTCGGACTCACCGGCGTGCTCTCGCTATGGCTCGGCATTATGAAGATAGGCGAGCGCGGCGGCGTGGTCAATGTGCTGGCGCGCTGGCTGGGCCCCGTCTTCTCCAAACTCTTTCCCGACATCCCCAAGGGACATCCCGTGGTGGGCAATATCTTTATGAACATCTCCGCCAACATGCTCGGCTTGGACAATGCCGCCACCCCGCTCGGTCTGAAAGCCATGGAGGGCCTGCAGGAACTCAATCCGAAGAAAGACACCGCCTCCAACCCGATGATCATGTTCTTGGTGCTCAACACCAGTGGCCTCACCATCATCCCCGTAAGCATCATGGTGTACCGCGCACAGATGGGCGCCGCCCAGCCCACGGACATCTTCATCCCCATCTTGATTACCACCTTCTTCTCTACACTCACGGGCATCATTGTGACCAGTCTGTATCAGCGCATCAATCTGCTGAACCGCACGCTCCTTCTGACGCTCGGTCTGCTATCGGCCGGCGTGGCCGCCCTCATTTGGGGCTTCGCCCAGTTGGATAGCGCTACGATGAACATTGTGGGCACCACCAGCGCCAACGTGCTGCTCTTTACCATCATCGTCTGCTTCATCGTGGCCGGACTGAGAAAGAAGGTAAACGTATACGACGCCTTCATCGAAGGAGCCAAGGGCGGCTTCGACACCGCCATCCGCATCATCCCCTTCCTGGTTGCCATCCTCGTAGCCATTGGTGTGTTCCGCGCATCGGGCGCTATGGACTGGCTGATAGAGGGCGTGGCGTGGTGCGTCAAGCAACTCGGCTTCGATGCCGAATGGGTGGGCGCTCTGCCTACGGCCTTGATGAAACCCCTGAGCGGTAGCGGAGCACGCGGCATGATGGTCGATGCCATGCAGACCTACGGCGCCGACTCGTTTGTGGGCCGCCTCAGCTGCATCTTCCAAGGCTCCACCGACACTACGTTCTACATCCTGGCCGTCTACTTCGGCTCGGTCGGCGTGCGCTACACGCGTCATGCCGTGGCTTGCGGCTTGCTGGCAGATTTGGCCGGCGTGCTCGCGGCCATTGGCATCTGCTATCTCTTCTTTGGATAAAATCATCTTACCATAATCTATATGGCCTCACTCAAATCTTTGGCAAAAGACACCGCTATCTACGGCTTGAGCAGTATCGTAGGGCGCTTCCTCAACTACTTGCTCGTGCCCCTATATACCGCAAAGCTCGCCGCCGCTTCGGGCGGCTATGGCGTTATCACCGAAGTGTACAGCTACGTAGCTTTGCTGCTCGTGCTCCTCACCTTCGGCATGGAGACAACCTTTTTCCGCTTCATCAACAAGGGCGATGAAGACCCCCACCGCGTTTATTCCACCACACTGACAGCTGTGGGCGCCGTCGGAGTGGCCTTCTTGATTCTTGTCATGGCTTTCTTGCCCTCCATAGCCGGCGCTCTCGACTACGCAGCTCATCCCGAATACATCGCCATCATGGCCGTGGTGGTAGCGCTTGATGCTTTTCAGAGCATACCCTTTGCCTACTTGCGCTACAAGCGCCGCCCCTTGAAATTCGCTGCCTTGAAGTTGCTCTTCATCGTGCTCAACATTGCGCTCAACCTTATCTACTTCGTAGTGCTCGACGGTAAGGACGTGCTCTACGCCTTTGCCATCAATCTTTTCTGCACCGCCTTTGTCACCCTCTTTTTCTATAGCGAGCTCAGCGGCTTCCGCTTCTGCTTCGATGGCGCTCTCTTGCGCCGCATGCTTTCCTACGCATGGCCCATCCTTGTGCTGGGCATCGCAGGTATTCTGAATCAGACCGCCGACAAGATGATCTTCCCCCGCATCGTTGAGGGCGAGGCCGGAAAGGTGCAGCTCGGCATCTACGGAGCCAGTGTGAAGATAGCCATGATTATGGCGATGATTACGCAAGCCTTCCGCTACGCCTACGAGCCCTTCGTGTTCAGCAAGCAAAAGGAGGAAGACAACCGCGCCACTTATGCCAAGGCCATGAAGTACTTTCTCATCTTCACCCTGTTGGCCTTCTTGATGGTGGTAGGCTATCTCGACATCATCAAGTACATCATCGCGCCCGACTATTGGGACGGCTTGAAAGTAGTGCCCATCGTGATGGCCGCCGAGATTATGATGGGAGTCTACTTCAACCTCTCCTTCTGGTACAAACTGATTGACCGCACCATTTGGGGTGCTTGGTTTTCCGGCGCAGGTTGTGCCGTGCTCATTGCTGTGAACATCATCTTCATCCCCCAATATGGCTTCATGGCCTGCGCCTGGGCCGGAGTGGCAGGTTATGGCACGGCGATGCTGCTAAGCTACTTCGTGGGCCAGCGCTACTATCCCATTCGCTATCCCCTTGTCAGCATCTTTGTCTATGTCCTCATCGCAGGTCTGTTCTTTGCGGTGATGACCGCCGGTGCCCACTGGATAGAAAACATGTGGCTCCGCTTGTTGCTCAACACAGGTTGCATTTTGCTCTTCGTGGCACATATCGTTTACCACGACTTGCCCTGGCGCCGCTTACCCTTTCTTAAAAAATTCAAGTAGAATCTATGTCCAATCTCTGTCATATTGCCACGCTCTCCAATGGCTTGCGCATCATCCACGAAGCCTCTGCCTCCGAGGTAGTTTATTGCGGCTATGTAGTCTGCGCCGGAACGCGCCACGAAGATGAGGCCGACGCCGGAATGGCCCATTTCATCGAGCATATGAGCTTTAAGGGGACGCACCGCCGCCGCGCCTTCCACATCATCAATGGCTTGGAGTGCGTGGGAGGCGACTTGAACGCCTTTACCAACAAGCAAGAGACGGTCTACTGCGCCACCGTGTTGCGTCAGGACTTTGAGCGCGCCGCCGATTTGCTTACGGACATCGTCTTCGGGAGCACCTATCCGCAGCGCGAGATTGATAAGGAGGTGGAGGTCATCTGCGACGAGATAGACAGCTATAAGGACTCGCCCGCAGAGATTATCTTCGATGAGTTCGAGGCCATGCTCTTCAAGGCGCAACCCCTTGGCCGCGACATCTTAGGCGCTGCCGAGCGCCTGCGCACCTATACCACCGCCGACGCTTTGCGCTTCGCCGAGAAATACTATAGGCCGGAGAATGCCATCTTTTATGTCTATGGACAAGTGGACTTTGACCGTGCCGTGCGTGTGTTGGAGAAGAATTTACGCCTTGTGGCGCCGCGGCCCGCTTTGTCTGCGCCGCTTCCTGCGGCTTTGGCGTGCCACTGCTGTGAGGGTGAGACACGCGTGGTAGAGAAAGGCACGCACCAGGCCCACGTATTGCTCGGCGCACCGGCTTTCGGCGGTTCCGACCCGCGACGCTTCGCCATGCTGCTGCTCAACAATCTGCTTGGCGGTCCCGGAATGAACTCGCGCCTGAATCTTTCGCTCCGCGAGAAGGCCGGCTTGGTTTACTCCGTAGACTCCTACCTGAACTCCTATCCCGACACGGGCTTCTGGAATGTCTACTTCGGTTGCGACATTCACGACGTGGAGCGCTGCCGCAAACTGGTGGTGCGCGAGTTGCAAAAGCTCTACGACCGCCCCCTCACCGACTCGCAACTGACCATTGCAAAGAAGCAGCTCAAAGGTCAGATAGGCATCTCCTGCGACAATGGCGAGGGCTATGCCTTGGCGCTGGGAAAAACCTTTGCCCACTACAACTGCCAGCGCCGCGTGGAGAATATATTCGAGGAGATAGACCGCCTCACGCCCCACACCTTGCAAGAGGTGGCGGCCGAGGTGTACAACCCCGAGCGCCTCACCACACTCATATATAAATAATAGAACCCTCAGATGCATCCCTTGAAACTGTTCAGGCACTGCCCAAAGTGTGGCGCAGCCTGTTTTGAAGAACACGATGAGCGCTCCAAGCGCTGTGCCGCTTGTGGCTTTACCTATTACCACAATGCCTCGGCCGCCACGGTGGCTGTCATCTTCGACAGCCTCGGTCGCTTGCTCGTGACACGCCGTGCTTTTGACCCCGCCAAGGGTACGCTCGACCTGCCCGGCGGTTTTGTCGATCCGGGCGAGAGAGCCGAGCAGGGATGTCTGCGCGAGGTGAAGGAAGAGACCGGCGCCGAGGCCGTCATTGAGGAGTTTCTCTTCTCGCAACCCAATACGTACAACTATTCCAACTTCGTGGTGCACACCACCGACCTTTTCTTTCGCTGCACCCTGAAGGACGAGGCGCAGCTTGCGGCGGCCGACGATGTGGCGGACTTGTTCTGGCTCCCGCTCCACGAAATCTGCCCTGAGCAGTTTGGTCTCCACTCCATCCGCAAGGGTATCGAACTGCTGCTCCAACGCTACGGGCAGCAGCGTAGCTAATGCCGTCATTCGGCATTTGAATCTCAAGGGGTACATACCTTAAAAATCCCTTTTGTAACTATCTGAGAATCAGTAGTTATTTTTGAGCGTTTCGAAAGTCTGATCTACGAAAAATTTCTTAAGACCTAGGAAAATTTTTCTAAGACCTAGTTTTTCCTAAATCAGACTTTCGAAACGACAGAAATCTACGGCTTATAAAAAGAGGGCTGTGAGTACTCCGAAATTGCAGTTTTGGCACTCCAAATCCAAAGCCCGGCTCGCGGTTTGCCGACCCATGATTTCGCTCCCCTCCCTTTTTATGAATTATTAAACATTGTGGAGCTGCAATGTGTACAGAAAATATGTACTTTTGCTATCCAGTCTGCTCTCGCTGCCTCCCCGATATTTTTTAGCAAAGCGCGGGCGGGCAAAGAATTCGTCTATGTCTTCCAATCTCTATTGTTCTGTACTATGAAAAAGAGTCTGTTCCTTTTAGTTCTTGCCATGATTGTTGCGGCGTGCACTCCGGAAGAACCCTATTCTTCTTTGTGGAAAAAAGTCAACGAAGCCATCGCAGATGATTTTCCGCGCACGGCCTTGGATTGCTTGGAGAAGATAGAGCAAAAGGCCGAGACCGAGGGCAACGAAGCGCAGATGTTGAAGATGTGGATAGCGCGTTGCAACTGTTTGGAGCAAATTTCTGTGGAAGAGGCCATGCAGGCCGTAGGCGAGATGGATAGTTTGCTGGCAAAGAAACAAACGCCCGAACTGAAAGCCCTGTGGCACACAGCATTGGCAGAACTCTACGAGCAGATGAGTGGTTACTCCGTCAGCCTCCTGGAGGACAATACTTTGAAGGCTAAAGCCCATTGGCAAGCCGCCTTTGAAGATGCCGAGAAGCTGGCAGAGGTGCCGGCTACGCGCTATGAAGAACTGCTCACGGTGGACAACACAGACAAAAAGAGCGGTAGCAACGATATGCTTATGTTTGTCTATTTGGAGTATATCCGCAAGAGCCATGTGTCTATTTCGGACCGCCTTGCTATGGCAGACAGGGTGGCCGCCGTTTATGAGAAACAAGGCAATAGGCCGGCGCAGCTCAGCACTCTGTTGGAGAAGACCTCGTGCCTGCAATTTACGGAAAAACTGACTTGGCTGGAGACCCTGGCAAAGGATTACGAGGATCTTCCGCTCAACGTGGAAACCTATATCCTGTGGGAGAAGGCACTTGGCGACCTGCGCAACACAAAGGAAGAATATTATGACAGTCTGGCCTATGTGGTGGCGCAAAAAGGATGGAGCCTCTACAAGAAAGAAAAGCGGGCTGCAGAGTTGGAAAAGGCGGTGCGCAATATAGAAGAAGAGCGCGTGACTTACGCCAAGGTGCCCAATATGCTCTATCCCGGCAAAGAATACGTAGTGCCCATCGAGGCGCGCAACTGCGAGCAGGTGGTGCTACGCGTCATGTCTCTGGGGACAAATGCTCACACCTGCGCTATGCAACAGAGTGACGGCTGGCAGGAAGCAGAGGGTCAGCTTCTGAAAACCCTTACCTGCAACTTCCCCAAAAGCGCTCCCTATAAAATTCAAAAAGGAGAGGTGAAACTGACCATTGACGAGCCCGGCGTGTATCGTCTGCAACTGATGAACGACAGTATCGGGACCCACTCCGCTCAGTTCTTCGTGACGCGAATGGCTTTGCAGGAGCCCATCTGGGATGGAGAAAATGTATACTTCGCCCTGGTGGATGCACAGAATGGTAGTCCCTTGAAAGACTGTAAGGTGATAGAATGCGACGGCGACTACAAGCCTCTCTGCACCCATGAGCCGAAAGACGGAAATGGCTTCCTGATAAAATCAACCACCCGCTATGGGCACCACTTCTTTGCGCAGATGCCCGGCGATGAGTCCATGCCCGGTTTCTCTCTTTACGTAAATCATGCAGGCAAGGAGGCCGAAGGAGAGAAGACCGAGTTGCAGCTCTTTACAGACCGCGCCATCTACCGACCTGAGCAGAAGGTGCAGGTGGGCGGCGTTCTCTTCAAACAGAAAGGCGATCACTTGCAAACCATACAAGGGAAGCAGGTGGAGATGGAGTTGTGCGACGTAACCGGTAAGGTGGTCGACTCGCTGACAACTACCAGCGACCCCCTCGGCAATGTTTCCGGAGAACTTACGCTACCTAAGTATTGTCTGCTAGGGCATTTTTCAATCCGGGCAAAGTATGACGGCGGAGATTCTTACAAAGACTTCCTCGTAGAAGAATACAAGCGCCCCACCATCAAGGCCGAGCTGACACTTCCCAATACGGCCTATGCCCTGGGCGATACCGTAGTGGTAAAAGGAAAGGCTGAGACGCTCACCGGAATAGCGCTGGAAGGAGCAGAAGTACATTGGAGTGTACAAAAACAAACTTGGGGACTACTCAGCGATGAAAACTTTAAGACAGAAGAGGGAAGGCTGACCGCCGATGCCCAGGGGTGCTTCGAAGTGCCTGTGGTATTGGCCTACAATCCTTCAGAGGCCACCAGCCGCTTTGTGCGCTACACCTACGAACTTACCTGCAAGGTGACAGCACCCAATGGCGAAACAACCTTCACAAGTCAGTGGGTGTGCGCAAGTACACAGCCTACATATTTTGAGACCACGTGGCCGGAATCTGTTTTGAAAGAAGACCTGCCGCAAATCGTCGTGTACCGCAATAATGCCGCGGGTGAAAACCAAGCCGGGAAAGTGGTGTGCCGCGTGTATTCCGGAAAACAAAAAATGGCCGAATCCATCGTAGAAACCGGCAAGGGATTTCAACCGAACTTCTTGAGGAAACTGCCTTCGGGCAAGTATAAGCTACGCCTTTGTCAGCCCAGTTCCAAAGAGGGCGAGGATTTGGAACAGGAATTCCTACTCTTTTCAGAGAATGATAAGCGCCCCGCACAAAAGACCGAATTCTGGCAGCATGTCAAGAAGAACAAAGCCGGCGATGAGGCTATGGTGCTGATAGGCTCGTCGCTAAAAGATGTACATCTCCACTATTATCTTACTACTGCAAAAGGCATACAGGAAAGCCGCTACGTGCTCTTCTCCGATTCCATCCTGCGCTTCTCCCTCAAACACAAAGAAGCCTATGGCAGTTCGGCGCTGGCATGTTTTGTGTTCAGAAAAAATGGTGTGGAGCACAAGGTGGCAGTAAACTTGCAGCGCCCCGTTCCCAACAAAGATTTGAAACTGGAATGGACCTCGTTCCGCTCAGCCCTTGCGCCCGGTCAGCAAGAAGAGTGGCGCATCTCCGTAAAGCACCCTGACGGCCGTCCCGCAAAGGCTTCGCTCATGGCCCGCCTTTACGACACTTCGTTAGATGCTTTTGTCGACAATCCGTGGGGGGGCTATGCTGTGCATTTCAGTCGTCCGGAGATACAAAATCCGAGCCACTCCTCTCATTCTCATAATGTGGAGCTGCAAGATGTGGATTTTTTTGGCCCTCTTATGTGTCCGGAGCGAGCAACGATTAACTGGAACAATGTAGGTTTTCGTTCTGCGAGAAACGGAAGGCACGACCGGGTGATGTTGGCTACTTACATGTCAAGGAAAAATAACGCCGGGCGGGCGCAGACCTTCTCCAGAGGCGAAGATGAGGAAATGGAGCTGCGCACAAACTTTGCAGAGACAGCTTTCTTTTATCCCGCCCTGCGCACCAACGATAAAGGAGAAGTAAGTATTGGATTCCAACTTCCGGAAAGCTTGACCAAATGGCGCTTCAATGCCCTGGCCCACACGGCGGATATGAAACACGGAGAACTTCAAGCCGACGTAGTGGCGCGCAAGCCGTGGATGGTGCAAGGCGCTTTGCCTCGCTTCGTGCGTGAGGGCGACAAAGCCCTGCTGCCTGTAACGGTGCGCAATCTGACTGACCAAAAGAAGCAGGGCGAAGTGGTGTGCGAACTGCGTGAGGCCGATACGGACAAAGTGGTTCTGTCGGAGAGAAAAAAGATTGCGGTGGCAGCACAAGGTAGCGAGACCTTGACCTTTGCTTATGAAGTGAAGAGCGCAGCGCCTTTGTTGGTATGCCATGTCAGCGCCAAGACAGAAGGACATAGCGACGGCGAAGAAATACTGCTGCCCGTCGTTTCAGGTGCTACAAGCGTGACGCGCACCTTGCCTTTCTCTCTAAAAGGAAAAGGAAACCAAATAGTTTCGCTGGCTCCTCTGCTTGACGCGAAAGAGGCTACGCATCGCCAACTGACTTTAGAAATTTCTTCCAACCCTATATGGAATGTTGTGGCAACTTTGCCCGTGCTTGCCGAGTCGCCTTGCCATAGTTCCCAAGAGTGGGCTACACGATACTATGCCTTGGTCTTGGGTGATTACATAGCCAAGAGCCATCCTCAGATAAATGCTGTGGTGCAGCAAATGCCCGAGGAGAACATGGGCGGCTTGCTGGAAAACAATTTCTACAATTTGGCAGCAGAGACACCTTGGCTGCGTGAGGCCGAGAACGAACAGGCGCGCACCAAGGCCTTGAAGGGTCTTTTTGACAGCCAGGCTGCGGCGGTTCGCAGCAACTCTGCACTCAACGAGCTACAGAAATTGCAAAACCAAGATGGCTCTTGGAGCTGGTATAAAGGAATGTCCGGCAATGTATACACCACCTGCGACATCGCCATATTGTTGGCCCGCTTACAGCAGCTGACCGGAGATACAAAGGCGGAGAGATGCCTCGACGCAGCGTTCCAGTATCTGTCGAAGGAAGTGGCCGAGGACAAATTGGTGGCTGCAAAAGACGTCATACCTAGCGAGTGGCATTTGCGCTATCTCTATCTGCGTCATCTGATGGGCTTGCAGCCCGACAAAGTGGCTTCCGGCTTATTGGAAAAGGCCTCTAAGATGTCGCACCAGCTGACAATGTACGGAAAAGCCATCGCCTCCGTTTTTCTTCCGGATGGAGGATACAACCAGGCAGCTCAGCGCAATGTAAAAAGTCTGTTGGAATACACCGTGGTAAGCCCCGAAATGGGTCGCTACTTTGATACGCATCGCGCCCAGCAGACATTGTCTTACAGAATACCTACTCAGGTGGCCACGATAGAGGCTTTGCAGCAATCCGAAACCGCCTCGGAAGTAGCCGATGTGGAGGCTGTTGTGGAGGAGATGCAGCTGTGGCTTCTGCAAGCCAAGCGCACTCAAATCTGGGAAACCTCGCGCGCCACCACCGATGCCGTGTATGCCCTGCTGATGACCGGCAATAAAGACAAAGCCGTTGCCGCTTTGACAAATCAGATGCCGATCAGCTATTCTTTGGGTACGGACAAAAAAGTAGTGGTTAGCAATGTCGGCAGTAAGGTAAAGCAGCCGGTGCAGCTGGGTTATGTGCGAGAGGTGCTGGCCGAGGACGCCATAAGACCTTTGCTGGAAGCCCCGCAACAGGCGCAGTTAAAGTTGCAAAGTCAGCAGGAACTTCCGGCGTGGGGCAGCGTAAGAACCACCTTTGTGCAGCCCGAAACAGAAGTGGTGGCCACGAGTGCCGGACTCTCGCTGAAGCGCTACTTTGAGGTGTGGCGCAACGGAAGTTGGATGCGAGTGCAGAAAGGCGTTTCTATAAAAGTAGGGGAGAAGGTGCGCCAAGTTTTCGACATGGCAGCAGACAGAGACTTCGACTTCGTAGAACTGAAATCAGCCCGTCCGGCATGTTTTGAACCCACAAGGGCACTCTCAGGTTTTGCCTGGCAAGACGGCTTGGCTTGCTACCGAGTGGTAAGAGACGCCTCCACTGCCTACTATTTTGAGAAATTCTCCAAAGGACGCCATCGCTTCACTGAAGAGTATGTGGCAGACCGCGCCGGCCTTTACCAATGTAGTTTGAGTAGTCTTGTCTGTGTCTATGCTCCCGAGTACGCTTCTACAACCAGCGCCGAGCGGATAGAAGTGAATCCCTAAAAGCCCTTTCTCCTTTGTGCAGTCAAAATAAATCTCTAATTTTGCCTCTTGATAGGCTTTCGGATTTTGTAACGAGCCATGTTACGAGTTGTAACAAGCCATGTTACACATTGTAACGCGCCGTGTTACACTTAGTAACAAGCCATGTTACAAAACTAAAAGCCTGAATATTTTTGTAGAAGTATGCTTGAAATAAAAAACCTACATGCCTCAGTAGAAGGCAAAGCCATTTTGAAAGGCGTAAATCTCACCATCGGAGATGGAGATGTTCATGTGTTGATGGGCCCCAATGGCTCAGGTAAAAGTACACTGAGCAATGTGTTGGTGGGCAATCCCAAATACGAAGTGACCGAAGGTTCGGTGTGCTTCAATGGCAAAGACCTGCTGGCGCTAAGCCCCGAGGACCGCTCGCACGAGGGTATCTTTATGTCCTTTCAAGCGCCGATAGAAATTCCCGGCGTGTCGATGACCAACTTTATGCGTGCCGCAGTAAACGCTAAGCGTAAGTATTTAGGACAAGAGCCTATCCCCGCCGGCGAATTCTTGAAGCTCTTAAAGGAGAAACGCAAGATGGTAGGCCTCGATGCCCACTTTATGAGCCGTGGTGTGAACGAAGGCTTCAGCGGCGGCGAGCGCAAACGCAATGAGATATTTCAGATGGCTGTGCTTGAGCCCACCTTCAGCATCCTCGACGAGACCGACTCAGGTCTTGACGTCGACGCACTGCGCATTGTCGCGGAGGGCTTCAACATGCTGCGCAACGAAAAGACCAGTGCGATGGTCATCACACACTACCAACGCATGTTGGACTACTTAAAGCCTGACTTTGTCCATGTCTTGATGGAGGGCCGTATCGTAAAGAGCGGCGATGCTTCCTTAGGCTATGCTATTGAGGAGAAAGGCTTCGACTGGATCAGAAACGAAGTGAACGAGTAGACCCTATGGCAAGCGAGAAACAATACATAGAGTTGTTCCATTCGGTGAGGGCGCTGTTGGAGGCAAATAGTTGTCAGCCTCTTAATCAGCAGCGCGACGAGGCGCTTTCTTTCTTGGAGAAGAAAGGCCTGCCCACCCAGAAGAACGAACGCTATAAATATATAGATGTACAAGCGGCCTTTGCCCCCGACTATGGCTTGAACCTGAAACGGCTGCCCATGGTGGAGGATCCGTATAAAAGATTCCATTGCAATGTGCCCAATCTCACCACGCAGGTGGTCTATGTGGTGAACGACGTTGTGGCTCAACCTCAAGACGGCAATACCTCTGCGGCCGAAGGTGTTCAGGTGATGAGCCTTTGCAAAGCCGAAGAAAAAATGCCCGGTTTCATCGCACAATTCTACCATAAAGCCGCCGGTCGGGAATACGATGGTGTGACGGCCCTCAATACGCTCCTGGCGCAAGATGGTCTGCTGGTTTATCTGCCCGCCGGTTTGAAACTGGAGCATACGTTGCAGATTGTCAGTGTAGCCTCCGCCGGGGTGGATATGATGTCCAATCGGCGCATCCTTGTGGTGGCCGAGGAAGGCGTTGAGGCCTCCTTGCTCTTTTGCGACCACGTAGAAGGCGAGCATCAGTATCTGACCACCCAGGTCATTGAAGTCTTCGCCGGCCATCAAGCCTCGCTGGACCTCTATGCTGTAGAGGAGACCCGCGAGAACTGTACGCGCTTCTGCAACATCTATGTAGAGCAACAAGCAGACAGTAAGGTTTCCTACAACGGCATTACGCTCCACACCGGAGTTAGTTGCAACCGCCTCGATATGCGCTTGCTGGGCGAGGGAGCCCATGCGGCGGCGGCAGGAGCGGTGATAGCCGATGGCCATGAACTGGCAGACAATAATATCCTTATACACCATGCTTCGCCGGCTTGTACGAGCGACATGCTCTACAAGTATGTACTCGACGGAAAAGCCACAGGCGCTTGGGCCGGCAAGGTGCTGGTGAGCGAGGGGGCGCAGAAGACGGCTTCGGAGCAGATCAACGCAAACCTGTGCGCCTCGCCCGAGGCACGAGTATACTCCCAGCCGATGCTGGAGATTTATGCCGACGATGTAAAGTGCAACCACGGCTCTACCATTGGTAAGCTCGATGAAGCCGCCCTTTTCTACATGCGCCAACGAGGCATCGAAGAACAAGAGGCACGCTTGCTTTTGCAACACGCCTTTGTCAACGACGTGCTTCAGCGTGTGGAGATAGAACAACTGCGCGAACGCTTGTCGCACCTTGTCGATTTGCGCTTCCGCGGCCAGTTGTCGCGTTGCAAGGGATGTAAGATGTGTAAACTCCCGGAGCTAAAATAATTCGCAGCTATGTTCGACTTAGAAAAGATACGTAAAGACTTTCCCATCCTGGAGCGCCAGGTACATGGGCGACCTTTGGTGTATTTAGACAATGCGGCCACCACGCAAAAACCGCGTTGTGTGGTAGAAGCCATGGTGAGCGAATATTACGAGAGTAATGCCAATGTGCACCGAGGAGTCCATTTTCTCTCGCAACAAGCCACCGAGATGCACGAGGGGGCTCGCGAGCGTGTTCGCAGCTTTATAAATGCCCATTCCATCGAGGAAGTTATGTTCACAAGAGGCACTACCGAGGGGCTTAACCTTGTGGCTTTTTCCTATGGCGAGGCGTTTTTGAAACCCGGCGACGAAGTGATACTCACCGTGATGGAGCACCATTCGAACATCGTTCCCTGGCAAATGCTCCGTGAGCGCAAGGGCATCAATATCAAGGTGGTACCGATGGACGATAAGGGCAATTTGCTGCTCGATGAGTACGAGCAACTCTTTACTCCCAAGACGCGCCTGATATGTGTGGCTCATGTGAGCAACGTGTTGGGCGCCGTAAATCCCGTGAAGCGCATGGCGGAGATAGCCCATGCTCACGGAGCGCATATCCTTGTAGACGGCGCACAGAGCGTTCCCCACTTCAAGGTAGATGTGCAGCAGTTGGACTGCGACTTCCTCGTGTTCAGCGGACATAAGGTGTACGGCCCCACAGGTATCGGTGTGCTCTACGGACGCAAAGAACTCTTGGAACAGATGCCTCCTTATCAAGGCGGCGGCGAGATGATAGCCCGTGTAACTTTTGAGAAAACCACCTACGAGCGCCTGCCTTATAAATTTGAAGCCGGTACGCCCGACTATGTAGGCTCGCACGCATTGGCCGTAGCGCTCGATTATGTAGAGGGAATAGGATTTGAAAACATAGTGGCCCACGAGCAGATGCTGACACGTTATGCCATGGAGCGCATGAGCGAAATAAAAGGTATGAAATTCTACGGTGAAACCGCCGAAAAGGACGCCGTAGTGGCTTTTAATATAGGCGACATCCACCCCCTCGATTTGGGCACACTGCTCGACCATCTCGGCATCGCCATCCGCACCGGCCACCATTGTGCACAGCCTCTGATGACAAGATGTGGCGTAGAGGGAATGGCGCGCGCCTCTTTTGCGCTCTACAATACGAAAGAAGAAATTGACGCCTTGGTGGCAGGAATAGAGCGAGTGAGCAAAATGTTCTAAGGTCTTCAGATAGTATTTTTTATAAAATTCTAATAAAATCATCCCATGATTATTTCTACAACACCCACTCTTGAGGGACATCCCATCAAGACTTATTTGGGTATAGTAAGTTCGGAAACCATCTTTGGTACCAATGCCATCCGCGACTTTATGGCTCAGCTCCGCGATTTCTTTGGCGGCCGTTCCGCTTCTTATGAAGAGGTCCTGCTGAAAGGAAAGGAAGAGGCTTTGAGAGAGCTGGAGGAACGTGCTGCGAGCCTTGGCGCAAATGCTGTGGTGGGAGTTACTCTAAGTTACGAAGCTGTGGGCGATAGCGGTTCAATGCTGATGGTCGTGGCTACAGGCACTGCTGTTGTTATCTAACATGCCGCGTCTGCTTCCTGTGTTCAACGAGGCCGGATGGGTGGAAGCCGGTTGCGACGAGGCCGGGCGCGGATGCCTGGCAGGTAGTGTGTATGCTGCCGCCGTTATCCTGCCGCCCGACTATAGTAATGAGCAGCTCAACGATTCGAAGCAGCTCACGGCCCGCAAGCGCTATGCGCTGCGCGAGGAGATAGAAAAAGAAGCCTTGGCTTTTGCCGTGGGGATAGTAACCCCCGATGAAATCGACAAAATCAACATTCTCAACGCCTCTATCCTGGCGATGCACCGGGCATTGGACGCACTGAAAGTGAGACCTGAATTTGTAATCGTAGACGGCAACCGTTTCAAACCTTACGCCGACCTGGCGCACCAGACAATTGTGAAAGGTGATGGCAAGTATTTGTCTATTGCAGCCGCCAGCATTCTGGCAAAAACCTATCGCGATGACTACATGTGTCGCCTCCATGAAGAATATCCCCACTATGGTTGGGACCACAACGCCGGCTATCCTACACGCGAACACCGCGAGGGCATCCGACTTCATGGCTTGACGCCCTACCACCGCCGCAGTTTCAATCAGCTCGGCGACGGGCAGTTGTCGCTCTTTCCCGATGAAGCATAGAAATACGAAGAAGCCTGCCTGTCGGTAGGCTTTATTTTTGCGCTCCGCTGCTGCATCATGTCTTTCCGGCGGCAGCCTTGTTTTTAAGGCGTAATCACCTTCCGTTTCGAAAGTCTTATCTAGGAAAAACTAGGTCTTAAGAAATTTTTCCTAGGTCTTGCCGAATTTTTCGCAGATCAGACTTTCGAAACGCTCCAAAATGACGTCTGATTTTCAGTGAGTTGTAAAGTCGGAGGAATGGTCCCTTTCTTAAATAGCAAAGTGGAATCCGGTGTCTGTGCAAATCTGTTTCGGTTGCTAAGAAAGGGGAGAGGATTGGCACAAAAGGATTCCTTACACATTATTATATATATATAAGGGGGTGCAGAATTCTTAGCTGAATAGTTCGCGTAGCACGTCAAGCGATTTCAGTTCGGGGAAATTGGGGATGTGCAGGCGGTAGTAGTCGTTGATGTGGCGCAGGAGCGTGTTGCGCTCATGTCCGGAAAATTTGAAGAGGTGCATGGTGGCAAACTGCATGCGCATGATGCGCGGCAGCAGTGCTGCCTCTTTGGGTAGAAGAAAATGTCCGTGCAAAGGTTGCTGTGGGGAGAAGCAACTGTTAAGCATGTCGAAATACCAGCCCTCTTGAAAATCCTCCAGGTTGGGGCGGAATCCCAAAAAGCGTGTGAGGCGGAGCAAGAAGACAATGTGGAAGTTGGCATAACCTCCGTTGCAAGTGTCAAGCCACTCTATGGAGCGCACCAGGTATTCAAAGAGCTGCTCCGCGTTGTGTTCTTCGCGCAAAGCATGGTTGAGAAACTCAGCGAGGAACATGGCGATGGCAGCCTTGAAGGAATCGAAGGGAATACTAACCGACTGCTGACACACGCGTACGGTTTTCATTCGCACAAGGTTGGCCCCGTTGTTGTTCCACTCCACTTCAAGGATAGAAAGCGGCTGTAGAAAACCCGGTTTCACAACGGCTCGCTTTGAGTGCGACAGCTTGACGATGAACGACACCTTGCCCAGTTTCTCCGTGAAGGTGTCTACGATGACAGCGTCCTCAGTGTATTTTAAGACGTGGAGCACCACGCATCTGGATTTGACTAACATCTTCTATATACAAAGGTAAAGACAGACGGTAAGAGCAAGGCTAAATTACAGAAAAAGCCCGTAAAAGTAGCCCTGCAAAGAAAAAAGTAAAGATTTTTTTGAAAAAAAACCAGAATTTCTTTGTGGGTTAAAAAAAATGTCCTACTTTTGCACTCGCAAATCAGCTCCGAGAGGTGATGTGATAGCAAAAAGGCCTGGTCCCTTCGTCTATCGGTTAGGACGAGAGATTTTCATTCTCTAAAGAGGGGTTCGATTCCCCTAGGGACTACTAAAAGAAAAAAAGAAAATTAAAAATGGCAAACCACAAATCATCTGTAAAAAGAATTCGTCAGACAGCGACTCGCAGACTGCACAACAGATACTACGCTAAGACAATGCGTAACGCAGTTCGTAAGCTCCGCGCTACAACTGACAAGGCGGCTGCCGTAGAACTTCTGCCGAAGGTTCAGAAGATGCTGGACAAGCTTGCTAAAGTTAACATTATCCACAAGAATAAGGCTGCTAACCTCAAATCAAGCCTTATGCTCCATGTGAATAAGTTGGGCTAATAGACCAAACAAAGAAAAAACATAAAGCTGAATCCTTAGGGTTCAGCTTTTTTGTTTGTCGTTGTGTAGCCACCCAAGGTAGAAATCCTAGATTTTGCTTTGCTCATTCCTTGCCTTGTGGTATTTTTGCAAATAGAAACTATAAAATTATAAATTATGAAGATTTTGTTGTTGGGAAGTGGCGGCCGTGAGCATGCCCTTGCATGGAAAATTTCCCAAAGTCCGAAGTTGGAAAAACTTTTTATCGCTCCTGGAAATGCCGGTACTTCGGCCGTAGGAGAAAATGTAGACATCAAGGCAGACGATTTTGAAAATATAGCAAGTTTTGTGCTTAGCCAAAAAGTAGATATGGTGGTCGTAGGACCCGAAGACCCCTTGGTGAAAGGTATCTACGACTATTTCTTAGAGCGCGAAGACTTGAAGCAAATTCCTGTTATCGGTCCTTCAAAAGCCGGTGCTGTGCTTGAAGGCTCAAAGGATTTTGCCAAAGGATTTATGAAGCGCCACGGCATTCCCACTGCTGCTTATGCCACCTTTGATGGTACGACCGTGGAAGAGGGCTGTCAGTTTCTGGCAACTTTGCAAGCGCCCTACGTGTTGAAGGCCGACGGCCTTTGCGCCGGTAAGGGTGTGCTGATATTGCCCACGCTCGAAGAAGCACAACGCGAGTTGCGCGGCATGCTGGCCGGTATGTTCGGAAATGCTTCGGCCCGCGTAGTGGTAGAAGAATTCTTGAGCGGTATAGAATGCTCCGTTTTTGTTTTGACCGATGGCAAGAACTACAAAATTCTGCCTGAGGCAAAAGACTATAAGCGTATTGGAGAAGGAGATACAGGCTTGAACACCGGTGGTATGGGTAGCGTTTCGCCCGTTCCCTTTGCAGATGCAGCATGGATGGCAAAGGTGGAAGAAGAAATTATTCGCCCCACCGTAGAAGGCTTGGCAGAAGAAGGCATCGTCTACAAAGGCTTTATTTTCTTTGGCTTAATCAATTGCGATGGTCAGCCAAAAGTAATAGAATACAACTGCCGCATGGGCGACCCTGAAACAGAGACAGTGATGTTGCGCTTGAAGAGCGACATCGTTGAGCTCTTTGAAGGAGTGGCTGCGGGTAAGCTGAATGAATACGATGTAGAGTTTGATCCACGCGCTGCCGTTTGTGTGATGTGTGTTTCCGGAGGCTATCCACAAGACTACGAGAAAGGATTCCCCATCTCGGGAGCTGAGGTAGAGGGCAGTGTGGTATTCCATGCAGGAACAGCGATGAAAGATGGTCAGCTCGTGACAGCCGGAGGCCGTGTGATCGCAGTAAGTTCTTATGGCGCTACCAAAGAAGAGGCCCTGCAAAAATCAATGCAAGGAGCCAAGCAAATAGATTTTGAGAAAAAATATTTCCGCACAGACATCGGGCTTGATCTTTAAGCTTTGCTGGTCTCTGTAAAAAAGCTGTGGCAGAAGAAAAAAACTTCAGGCATAAAGTAGTAACAGGGGCGCTGACGCTGCCGGTATGTAGTTTGTTGACCTGTGTTCTCTGGTATTTTTCGAGAGAAGACAGTGTTGCGCATTGGCTTGGCTTGGTAGTGGTGGGCTTGAGTGCTTATGTGATAGCAGAGTGG
The DNA here is from genome assembly GCA_045636405.1 of Alloprevotella sp. Taxonomy (GTDB): domain Bacteria; phylum Bacteroidota; class Bacteroidia; order Bacteroidales; family Bacteroidaceae; genus Alloprevotella. Next base: position 12,338 of record JAZTXL010000035.1, on the reverse strand, counting down.
AACAACCGCAACGCTTTGCTCCGCATAAGGTCGCGCTTGATGAGTGCTGTCTATCTGGTATTGATGGCAGCCTTCTCGTTCTTGCATCAGTGGAACTTAGAGACGCTTTCCACTTTGTCCTTGCTGGGTGCTTATTTTATGCTGTTTGGTGCCTACCAGAAACCACGCGCAGAAGTGGATGTGTTCCATGCTTTTGTTTTGCTGGGCATAGGAGGACTCGTCTTTCCTTTACTGCTATTCCTGGTGCCCTTCTTTTTCTCCTCCATGTTGATACAGTTGCGTGTGCTGAATTGGCGCACCTTCTGTGCCGGGGTTATAGGATTGCTATTACCTTATTGGTTTTGTGGGATTTGGGCATTTTGGAGAGACACATTTGAGCAAGATTTGCAATGGTGGACCGGATACTTCTCCCTTCCTGCCTGGGAAACTCTAAGTTTTGACTGGGAGCAAATAGTGTCTTTCGGGTTTCTTGCTGTGCTGGTTTTGATATCGGTGATACATTTTGTCCGTACCTCGTTCAATGATAAAATCCGCACCCGAATGCTGTTGTATATAATAATGCTTCAGGAAGTAGTTTTGGCATCGTTGCTAGTGGTGTGGCCCAACTATTTTGATACTTGGATGTATTTACTAGTAGCCAATAGCTGTCCTTTTATAGCGCATTACTTTGCATTGGCGCGCGGCAGAGGCATGACTGTGTTTTTCAATATTACACTAGGACTTGTGGTCGTATTATGCATCGCGAATAATCTGAATATATGGAGGCTGTTGTAGCGTTTCTGGTTTCACATGGTGCGGCGGGGATGTTTGTCGCAGCTTTTTTGGCAGGCAGTTTCTTTCCTTTCAGTTCGGAGGTGGTGATGCTCGGACTTCTAGGCGTTGGTGCCGACCCCGATGGACTACTTTGGTGGGGAACGTTAGGTAATACATTAGGCAGCCTCTTTAACTATGGAGTAGGAACATTGGGCCGTGAAGAGTGGATTACGCGCTACACAAAAGTCTCTCCCAAGCAGTTGGCGCGCGGTACCTATTACGTAAGACGTTATGGTGCATGGGCCGGTTTGTTAGGCTGGGTGCCGCTTTTGGGCAGTTTGGTAACTGTGGCGCTGGGCTTTATGCGTGTGAATCTGTTGTTCTCAATGACCAATATAGCTATTGGAAAATTCTTGCGCTATTATCTACTCATTTCTGCATATGCAGCTATCTAAAAATATAAGTATGAGACACATCTATATATTGACATGGTTATTGTTATCCTTGTTGGTGTCATGTGGAAAAAGCGACAGCGGAAAAGACACTTTGGAGAAGCCGCGTGTGGTTGTTACCATTGAGCCGATGAGATACTTTGTCGAAGCAATAGCCGGCGATCGTTTTCAAGTAACTGCGATGACGCCTCCTGGAGCAAGTCCCGAATTTTATGAACCTACTCCGCAGCAGATGATAGATTTGAATACCTGTAGCGCATACATTAGAGTGGGCACATTGGGATTTGAGAAGACGAAGCTGCAGAAGGTGGCAGACAATGCCCCCCATCTCTATGTGATTGATAGTTCGAAGGGAATCCATCTCCTGCCTCATGAAGGATGCTGCGAGGCTGCCGATGGTGGCGACCCACACACTTGGATGTCGCCAGCCAATGCCAAGATTATCTCGCGTAACATTTTTAAGGCCTTATGTGTGATAGATACAGCCGGGATAAAGGACTATACCACCCGCTTGATGCGTTTCGAAGAAAAAATGGATAGCATAGATGCTCAGATAAAGACCTGCTTGCAGGGACTGAGCAGTCGCACTTTCCTTGTATATCACCCCGCCTTAGGATACTTTGCCCGCGACTACGGCTTGCGCCAACTCAGTGTGGAGCATGACGGCAAGGAGCCCTCGGCAGAGCATGCCGCACATTTGATAGAGGCCTGCAAGGAAGACGATGTGAAGTATGTGTTCATCCAGAAAGAGTATACCGGAAAGATGGCGCGTCGCATAGCCGAAGAAATTGGTGCAGAGGTGGTAGAGGTAAATTTGCTCTCTTACGACTGGGAGAAAGAAATTCTTAATATAGCCAGAACTTTTGCTCGATGAGAGAGACTTTAGTAGAAGTAAAAGGTGTAGATTTTGGATATGGTTCGCAAAAAATTTTTGTGGACTTCTCCATGCAGCTGGTGGCTTCTGATTTCCTTATACTGACTGGTCCGAACGGCGGAGGCAAGACCACTTTGCTCCGACTCATCGGCGGCTTGCTCCGTCCCAGCCGTGGTAGCGTAAAACATAAAGCCGGCTTGACCATAGGCTATCTTCCGCAAATCAGAAAGATTGACCGCAACTTCCCCATCACAGCCGAGGAGGTAGTTCTCTCCGGTTTGCAAAATCGAAAGTCGTTGTGGAAGAGAATGGGTAATGCCGAGCGCGAACAGGCAAGGAGCGTGATGAGCGAGTTGGATGTAGAGGATGTGGCGCAGCGAAGAATAGAATTTCTCAGCGGCGGCCAGTGGCAGCGAGTGCTCTTGGCAAGGGCGCTGGTGTCGCAGCCCGATTTACTCCTACTCGATGAGCCCGACACTCACCTTGACGATGCGTCGAAGGCAGTGCTCTACAATATGCTACATCAAAGAGCTAAAGATACAGCCACTGTGGTGGTGAGTCACGACCATCACATAGCAGAGTTCTTTCCCGGAAGAAAAATGCTATCGATAGGCGGAGAATAAATCCTCCCCACATCTATTTAAAGCCAAGCGCAGCCCGATGAAGGCGGCGCTTTTTTGTAGGTAGAGAGGAGTACTTGAAGAAACTTTGCTCCGTAGTCTTGCAACGCCCCCGTGAGTTCAGATTTTTAAGAAGCCTCCGGGGATGGTTTGAAAGGCTCAAAGCTAGCTTTTGTAATCACTTGATAATCAGCAGGTGTTTTGGAGCGTTTCGAAAGTCTGATCTGCGAAAAATTCCGCAAGACCTAGGAAAATTTTTCTAAGACCTAGTTTTTCCTAGAAAGCTACTAAGAAAATAGCGGTGATATATCCACTTCTTTTCTCCCCCTTCAAAGGACCGAAATGAAGGTCGGTATTTCCTTCCAACTAGCCTTAAAAAGTATGCAACTTATGCGAGGCAAAATATTGCTGTTAGGATTTTTTATTAACTTTGCAAGCACGATGATAGAAGATACTTTCGACATACGTTCCGAGCAACGCGCTCCCTCTACAACCGAAAAAGATTATGAGAACGCCTTGCGTCCGCTAGCCTTTGACGACTTCAGCGGACAGAAGAAGGTGGTGGAGAATCTGAAGGTCTTTGTTGAGGCAGCCAAATACAGAGGCGAGCCCCTCGACCACACCTTGCTCCACGGCCCTCCCGGATTGGGAAAAACCACCTTGTCCAACATCATAGCCAATGAGTTGGGCGTGGGCTTCAAGATAACCTCGGGCCCGGTACTCGATAAGCCCGGCGACTTGGCCGGTTTGTTGACAAGCCTTGAGCCCAACGATGTGCTTTTCATCGATGAGATACATCGCCTCTCGCCGGTAGTAGAAGAATACCTCTACTCGGCGATGGAGGACTATCGCATAGACATCATGATAGACAAGGGTCCGGCGGCCCGTTCCATTCAGATAGACCTGAACCCCTTTACGCTGGTGGGCGCCACTACGCGTAGCGGTTTGCTCACAGCCCCCTTGCGCGCCCGCTTTGGTATTAACCTCCACCTGGAATACTACGATGCCGCCACGCTGCAAAGCATCATTTGCCGCTCCGCCAGTATCTTGAAAGTGCCTATGGACGCCAAGGCCGCCGCAGAGATTGCCGGTCGTTCGCGCGGCACTCCGCGTATCGCCAATGCCCTCTTGCGCCGCGTTCGCGACTTTGCCCAGGTGAAAGGCTCCGGAAAGATAGATACAGAGATAGCCCGCTATGCACTCGAAGCTCTGAATATTGACCGCTATGGCTTGGACGAGATAGACAATAAGATATTGCTGACCATCATTGATAAGTTTAAGGGCGGACCCGTGGGAGTGTCGACCATCGCAACGGCCATCGGCGAAGATCCCGGCACCTTGGAAGAAGTGTACGAGCCGTTCTTGATTCAGGAAGGTTTCATCCGTCGCACGCCGCGTGGTCGCGAGGTGACAGAGCATGCCTATCGCCATCTGGGAAGGCTGCCCTACAACGCCGACCCTATGCAGAAAAGCCTGTTCGACTAGGAATGCTCAATCAGAAAAATTCAGAATATGATTTCCTATAATATTATAAATGTGAAGATGCCTGCCATCTCGCGCCGCCTCACCTCGGCCTGGGTAAAGGCCGTGGCAGACAGCTATGGCAAGCGAGTGGGAGAGGTAGCCTATATCTTCTGCGATGACGAGAAGATACTCGAGGTGAACAGAGAGTACCTGGAGCACGACTACTATACTGACATCATCACCTTCGACTATAGCGAGGGCAAGCGCATTGCCGGCGACCTCTTCATCAGTTTGGACACCGTGGCTTCCAACGCCGAACAGTTTGGCCGCCCTTATGAAGAAGAACTGCATAGAGTTATCATCCATGGCATTCTGCATCTCTGCGGAATCAAAGATAAAGAGCCCGGCGAGCGAGAGCAAATGGAGCAAGCAGAAAACCAAGCGCTCGAGTTGCTTGAGACACTCAATTCCTAAGTAAGCTACCAGGAAAAACTAGTAAGCTACGAGTCTTTCTTGGAAAACTACGAAAAAATGCCCCTTAAAACAGATACTAAAAATATGAAGAAAAACCTCCTATTCCTCTTGCTCCTGCTGACGGCAATAACTGCCGGAGCACAGGAACAAAAATGGCTCAATCTGCAAGCAGAGGTGCGTGTGGATTATCAAAAAGAATATATAGATGGCGATGCCGTAAAGGAAAACTCCGGCTTCAAAGGAAAGTATTTCAACCTGATGATGAGCGGTGAACTGGGCAAATATTTTTCATACTCCTACAGACAGCGACTGAACAAACCCAATAAGGACGCCTCCTTCTTCGATGCGACCGACTGGATTCACCTCACCTATTCGCCCACAAAGCAGTGGAGCCTCTCAGCCGGTAAGCAGGTGGTGGCCATTGGCGGCTACGAGTACGACCGTGCACCCATCGATGTTTATTGGGCTTCGGAATATTGGCACCACATCGCCTGCTATCAGTTTGGTGGCAGTGTGAGTTTCGCCACCAAGAAAGGCAACGACCGCCTGACGGCGCAAGTGTGTAACAGCCCCTTCGATACTCCCAACGAGGAAATGTATGCTTACAACTTGATGTGGACCGGCAATCACAAATGGTTCAGTTCCCTCTATTCTGCCAATATGTTGGAGTACGCGCCGGGCAAGTTTATCTGCTACCTCTCCCTCGGCAATGAATTCAGATGGGGCAACGCAAAACTCCAACTCGACTTCATGAACCGCGCTACCAATCGCCATGCGTTTTTCTTTAAGGACTGCTCCGTGGTGGGCGAACTCTCTTACCTAATAAAGGACCGTGTCAATGTATTTGGTAAGGTGACCTACGATGTGAATGCTACCCAGTACGATGCAGACCACTGCGTAGCGGCCGGAACTGAAGTGACCCGTGTGGGCGGCGGAGTGGAATTCTATCCCTTGAAAGGCAATCGCAACATCCGCTTGCACGCCAACGGAGCTTATACCCTCGGAACAAAAAACAATAAAAGCGAGGCGCTGACCGATGGCCAGTCTTATTTTGATGTGGGCTTGAAGTGGAAAGTAGACCTCTTGGCAGTAGCTAAGAAATGTTTTAAGAAATGAGTATGAAGAAGATAAGTCTTACAAAGTGGATTCCGGCCGGCATCCCTTGTCTGTTGATAGTTTTTGGAATCTTTGCATACATCGGTTCAGTGATGGGCGTCCCCGAGATGCTGAACACGATTATGAAAACAGCCCACGATCTCCTTCTGAATACCTGTTTCTACCTCATGGCCATTTGCGTCATCACCGGCGCCATTGGCCACTTGTTCGTAGAGTTTGGTGTGGTGAAACTCCTTGAGAAACTCTTGCGCCCATTGATGCGTCCGCTTTTCAACTTGCCCGGTGTGGTAGCCTTGGGAGCCGTCTTGACATTCCTCTCCGACAACCCCGCCATCATCTCTTTGGCAAAGGACAAACGCTTCGGCAGTTTCTTCAAAAAATACCAGTTCATCTCCCTCACCAACTTTGGCACGGCCTTCGGAATGGGCTTGCTGGTCATCGTGTTTATGTTGGGACAAGGTTTCTTTGTGGAACCGCTCATCGGACTTTTTGGCGCCTTCTGCGGCTGTCTGGTTTCTACGCGTCTCATGCAACGCTTCGTGTTAAAAGCCTTTCCTTCCTATGCCGAAGAATTGGCTTGCGAGGGCGACGGTAAGGGCCTTGAAGAAAAAGGCGAGAGCAAGGAGGCCATGTTCGCTCGTATACTCAACTCCTTATTGAACGGCGGCCGCTCCGGTGTGGATGTCGGCATCGCCATCATTCCCGGCGTGCTGATTATCTCTACCCTCGTGATGATACTTACTTTCGGCCCTTCCTCAGATGGCACCTACACTGGCGCAGCTTATGAAGGCATCGAACTCCTGCCTTGGTGCGCTTCCAAGGTGAACGTAGTCTTCGAGTGGCTCTTTGGTTTCCAGGATCCGCACCTTGTGGCGTTCCCCATTACAGCTCTCGGCGCAGTAGGCGCAGCTCTTGGCTTGGTACCGGGTTTTGTAGAAAGCGGCTGGGCAGATAGCAATGCCATCGCAGTGTTTACCGCCATCGGCATGTGTTGGAGCGGCTATCTCAGCACCCATACCGCCATGCTCGACTCGTTGGGCTACCGCCAACTCACATCGAAGGCCATCCTCGCCCATACCATCGGCGGACTTGTGGCAGCCTTCATGGCTCACTGGATATATGTGTTGTATGATTTTATTGTGACCCTATAATTTTTCTATAACCTATTAACTTACAAAACTAAAAGCAAATGAAGAAGACTTTACTCTTTCTCTCTCTGTTCGTAGCTGTGATGACTACGGCATGGGCGCAAGAGGTGACCTTCGATTTCAAGGCCAACTCTTGGGGCTTGACATTGGGCAGCGGTTCTGGTGAAACAGCTGATGCTGGTAATGTAGAAGAAATTACACAAGACGGCGTGGTGCTCAGTCTTGAGCAACTCACGGCTTCTACACACCCCCGTATGTGGACCGGACCCCAGTTGCGCGTGTACAAAAAGAACCAGTTGACCGTGAAGGCTCCTGCCGGCAAGGTGGTGACTAAAGTCGTTTGGACCGCCACAGGTGCCAGCTATTTTGGCTTTACTGTGAATGATGAAGCCGTAGATGCTACTGCCGGATGGACGGGTGCGCAAGCCGAAGTGCCTTTTGTGGCAACTGTAAACGGCCGCTACACGAAACTCGTGGTGACGCTGGCCGACGAAGGCACTGAGCCGACTCCCGACCCCACTCCCGAGCCGGAGCCCGATCCTACTCCCGATCCCTCTCTCGCTGAGCTTTGGACATCACCCTTCGATGCCAACCAGGGCAGCTTTACTGTTGAAAACAAGGTGCTCCCCGCAGAGCTTACTTATGTGTGGAACTGGGCCGGCGCTAATTATGGTATGAAGGCTTCCAGCTATGTCGGAAAGGCCTACGCTTCTGAGGCCTGGCTCGTATCGCCTGTGCTCGACCTCGCTGCTGCCACCGATTGCAGCCTTACTTTCTCGCATTGTGCCAACTACTTCCAAGCGCAAGAGAACTTTGTGGGCGCTTGCAAACTGATGGTCAAGGAGAGCACAGCAGCCGACTGGACCGAACTGGCTTACGAAGGACTCCCCTCAGGCACTTCTTGGGACTTTGTAGAAGCCACTGCCAGCCTCAAGGCCTACGATGGCAAGAAAGTGCAGTTTGCTTTTGTCTATTCAAGTACTGCCGAATTGGCCGGTACATGGGAAGTAAAGAACGTGGCTATCTCCGGAAAGGGTAGCGTAGTGGAAGACACTCCCGAAGTAGCTACTCCGGTTTATACCACCATTGCCGAACTGAAAAAGGCAGCTACCAACACCGAAGTCTTTGTGAAGTACGAGTTCGCCGAACTGCTTGTAACAGGCGTGGCCGTTAGCAACGGCAATACCTCAGTCTATGTGACCGACGGCGTAGAGGGTATGCTCTTCTACGGCAAGGGCGAAACCACATTGAAACAGGGCGACAAGATTGGCGGCTACATCGAAGCCGGTTTGAAACTCTACAACGGACTGACAGAAATTACCGGTGCCAAATACGAGAACGTTAAGGTGCTCAGCTCCGGCAATCCCGTAGAACCCAAGTTGCTCACCTTCTCTGAAATAGGTACTGACAACGGAGTGAAGGTTTATGAGAACATGCTCGTCAAGTTGGAGAACGTTACCTTCGCTGCCGAGGCTCTCAGCAGTAAGAACATCACCATGATAGACGACATGGACAACGAGTTGACGCTCCGCGACAACTTCAACGTGCTCGCCGACTTCATCTTCGACACCACCAAGACCTACAACGTGACTGCCGTAGTGGCTTGCTACAACGGAAAGCCGCAGCTCTATCCTCTCTCTGCCGACCATGTAGCCGTTATCACCAACCTGAAACCCACAGAACTGGCTTGGGAGAAGGAAGAAGTGGTAGTGCTCCCCGGCGAAGAATGGGACGGCCGCAATGCGTTCTCTACCAACTCTGACGCAGCGCTCACCTTCAGCTCTTCAAACGAAGCCGTAGCCACTGTCGACGAGCAAGGCCTCGTGACCGTGAAGGGTTATGGTATGGCTGTCATCACCGTAGAGGCTCCTGAGACAGAGCAGAATCTTGGTGCAAAGGCTTCTTATACTCTTTATGTGATAGAAGGCGAAGGCACTCTCGAGAAGCCTTACACCGTGGCCGACGCTCAATACTATCTGGGCAAGGTTACTGAAAAGGTTTGGGTAAAGGGCACCACCTGCGGCACTTATGTGGAGAACAAGCTCAACACCGCCGTCACCGCAGCAGTAGCTACCAACCTGGCCATCGGCAGCGAGGAAAACAATCTGCCCGTACAATTGCCCAAGGGCCAAGTGCGCACAGACCTCAACCTCCTGGACAATCCCACCAACATGGGCAAGACCGTATGGCTCTATGGTAACATCGAGAAATACTTTAACGTGGCCGGTGTGAAGAACGTGACCGACTACAGCTTTGACGGCGAGAGCACGCTGACCGGCATCGAAAGCGTAGAAGCTGCCGGCGCAGAATTCAAAGTCATCTACAGCCTGGATGGTCGTGTTCTCAACGCTCCGACAAAGGGTATCAATATCGTAAATGGCAAGAAGGTGTTGGTGAAATAATCCGACACTCCTTAGAAACACATAGAGCAGGAGGCAGCAATGCCCCCTGCTCTTTTTATGCGCCCGTCGCTCCTTTTCTCTTCGTCCATCGACTACGGCTCTCAGCCAATAAATAGCAGCTGTTTCGAAAGTCTGATCTAGGAAAAACTAGGTCTTAAGAAATTTTTCCTAGGTCTTGCGGAATTTTTCGTAGATCAGACTTTCGAAAACGGGGTCCACGAGGCGGCGCTCGCAGGCGTTTAGAAAATTTTGTAACGAGCCATGTTACAATGTGTAACTTCCCATGTTACGAAGAGTAACACGCCGTGTTACATTAAAGAGTAGAGGATTGGGAGTTAGGATTTCAAGAACTGAGCATTTTGAGAGGCAAGAGGTGGGGCTGCGGAGTAGTTGAGTAGCAAAAAATACTCCCCGACTCTCGACCCTAGACTTACGCTCATTTCTTAGTAAACTACGAAGAAATAGTAAAAATGCCCCTTGAAAATTGGAGACTTATTAAGGAAATTTTTCCTCCTTGCCGGTCCTTTTCTAAAACTCCTATAAAAAAACAAGGTCGGGAGGTGTTATGTTTCTGATATTTCTGCGTTATATAGGTAGAGAGGCGAATAAAAATTAGCCCGCCAAGAGAGAAAAATGAATGCCAGCGAACTAGAAAAAGCAATAGCCGCCGCACAAGCGGGACAGGAGGAGGGCTACCGAAGGCTCTTCTCCGAGTTTAGCGGAATGGCTTATGCTGTGGTAAGTCGCATGGTGGGCGATGCGGGCGAGGCAGAGGAACTGACGCAAGATGCCTTCATCCAAGCCTTCGGGTCGCTCTCGGAGTTTCGCACCCAGGGCGCAGGATTTTCAGCCTGGCTGCGGCGCATAGCTTATAATACGGCCGTCAGCCATTTGCGCAAAAGGCGTCTGCCGATAGTGGCGATGGAAGAAATGGAAATATCTGTCCCCGAAGAATCAATAGAATCAGCAGAGGAAAATATTGATTACCTCATGCAGGCGATAGACAGATTGCCCGAAGAAGAAAAAGTACTTTTGCAGTTATTCTATTTTGATGACTTATCTTTGCAGGAGATAGCTTATATCACCTCAAGCAGCGCCGTCAATGTAGGTATGAAACTTATGAGGATTAGGAAAAAATTAAAGAAACAGATAGCATCTGAACACCGATATGAAGAAAGATAAGTTTGACAAGATGCTGGCCGAGGCGGTGAACAGAACGCAGCCCGCCATGCCGAAAGATATGACAGAGCGCTTCATGGAAAGGATGCGCAAGGAGAAAATTGTGCCACAGCCTGTGCGTCGCCGCTTCTCGCTATGGTATATTCCGGCCATAGCAGTTGCTGCCGCGGTGTTGCTGCTCATGCTCATCCCCATAAGGACGGAAGAGCAGGTAGTGGAGAGTCAGCCTTTGTTGGCAACAAGTGGTATGCCGATGCCGCTAAAGACGGGGGGCGAAATGGTTGGCGTAAAAAAGGCGGTGGCAGAGGCCTTGCCGTCGGCCCGTGTGGGAACTGCAGAAAAAGCAGGCAGGGCAAAGCCAAAGGCTATGAGCATGCTGGTGCAGGCAACGCAAAAGCATGAACAGCAAGAAAGCCTCTTGGAAATAGCAGAAGCCGATACGGCCGGCTGTGCTGCTCCCGTAGAGACACTTGCGGAAGATGAAAAGAAACCGACCACCCCTTTCTTCACAGCGCACGAGCTAGAACTGATGGTGCTGGCTGAAGCCAAAAGAGCGCATGTGGAGATGTATCTGGCAGAAATGTTGCAATGTGCGCTGCTGGAACAACGAGAATGGGAGTATCAGCCGCAGAAAGAAACCGAAGATGAAATTGTTGTAAAGAATGTATAACCCCAATCTATTAAAAATGTAGCAATGAAAACGAGTCGCATCATCTTAGTAGCCCTTGTCCTGACAGCGGTAGTATCGCCGCTTCGGGCGCAGGAGAAAATAGAGCAGCTGTTTCAGCGTATGGTCTCCGATTCAAAGGTGCAGGTGAAAACCAATATTCAGAAGGATCATAATCCTAAACTTTATCAGCAGACCAACGCCTCTATCTGTAAAATCCATAATTTCTACATCCCAAAGCCCAAAGGAAAAGCCCGATATGCAGAGCGCCAGGAATATTATGTTACGGATATCGCCAATGCAATACAAGCGGAGTATTCCAATCCGAATTGCTACCGCATATCCTCTTATAATGTGGGCGACACCAATCCGCTTCGCCCATTCAATATAATTTATAGTGAAGACGCCACGCAGTATATCCCCATCGGAACTTCTCGCGCCAAGAACTATATATTGGCATGCTTCTTGGATAAAAAGAACCCCGGATTCCGCTGGTGCTATGCCTTGGAATGGTGGGGGAATGGCTCGAATGGAATCTATGGAAGGTATATGGTATTTTATAGTAAAATCCCAACGGAAAAGGTATCGCCGGCACAACAGGCTGACAAAAAAAGAAATAGTGCCTCTATGCACTTCCTTGCAAACTTCAACACCTTGCAGACACGATGGATGAATGGCGAATATAAAATCGATGCCACTTTGCCCGTGAGTATCTACACGCTGGTAAAAGACGCCGTAGCCGCGAACGTCCTAACGCCGGATGAAAAGAAACTTGTTGAAGGTGGACTTCTTAAAATGCGTGAAAAGGCACTTCATAATAAAGACTCTCAGGCTTTCATAAACCTGGCTCATAAAATTCTATGGCAATATAAATAAAAAAATCAAGACCGATTGCGCCTTTTGCAAGCCAATGGCCTTATAGTGCGCCCCTAAATATAGAAGGTACAAAAATTAAACATACTTGTTATACATTTCTTCCGCCGGACCACCCGTGAGGGCTGTCCGGCTTATCTTTTTAATGGATACCCCCAAGATTTTTCCTTCCCTATATATAATATAATAATGTGTCCCCCTTTTGATTTACTGTTTGACTAAAAATATTTGCAAAAAAGTTGTGATATTATTTGGTTTGTATGCATATAAGTTAGTACTTTTGCACTCGCAAATACGGCGAGGGGTGTTATCCCTT
>JAZTXL010000034.1:0-10214 GCA_045636405.1 Alloprevotella sp. | reverse complement strand
TCATAAAAGTTATTTTATGGTGGTTATAGCGCCGGGGTTCCACCTCTTCCCATCCCGAACAGAGAAGTTAAGCCCGTGCACGCCGATGGTACTGCTTTAAGAGTGGGAGAGTAGGTCGCCGCCATTTTTATTTGAGAGAGAGGTTTTGGAGTAATATCCTTAACCTCTCTCTTTTTTTGTTATTGCAAAGTTGCAAAGTAACAAAGTTGAGAAAGAGATTGTGCTTAGGCGCACTAAAGTTTTTAGGGTCCTTAGGGACTTTAAGGTCTTTAGGGAGATGGATTTTAGGAGGGAGATTTTCTTGGCGTGCCTTGTTTTCTTAACAGCTATATTCTATAATTTCTTTATAAGATTGTTTTGAATATTTGTAAAATATTTACATTTGCAGAAATTAAAAGATGATAGGTGTATGAAAAAACTCAATTTTTTGCTGCTCGGTTTGTTGGTGTTATTGTTTAGTGCTTGTTCTCATAAAGGTATAGAAGCAAAGGCGGGTAAAGAAATTATAGTAATTGCAGTTAATACTGATGCGGAGGTAGGTTATTTTACGGATAATAACGGGCGTGTTTTGTTTGAAAAGCAATTTGAGAAGGTGGCAACTTTCTTCGGAGGTCTTGCCCAGGTACAACAGAATGGAAAATGGGGTTACATCAATCTCCGAGGAAAAGTTGTTTTGCCGTGCATATATGATTATGCTTTGTGGTTTTCCAAAAGTTATACAAGGGTACAACAGAATGGCAAGTGGGGTTACATCAATTCTCAGGGTGAGGTTGTTGTGCCTTGTGTTTATGATGGTGCATCGGAATTCTCCGAAGGTCTTGCAATGGTAGTAGAGAATGGTAAAAAAGGTTATATCAATACTAAGGGAGAAGTTGTTGTTCCATGTATTTATGATGCTTCTCTCGGATTCTCTGAAGGTCTTGCATCAGTATGTCAAGATGGTAAATGGGGTTTTATAAATACCAAGGGTGAAGTTGTAGTACCGTGTATATATGATTATACTTCGTGGTTTTCCAAAGGTTTTGCTGCGGTATGTCAGAATGGTAAATGGGGTTTTATAAATAGCAAAGGTGAACTTACTGTTCAGTGTGTTTATGATTATAGTTTTGTTTTTTCTGAAGGTATTGTCCAGGTAAAGCAGAATGGTAAATTCGGTTTTATAAATCCCCAGGGTGAAGTTGTTGTGCCGCATATCTATGAAGATGCAGGGAAATTCTCTGAAGGTCTTGTAAAGGTAGTGCAGAATGGCAAGTGGGGTTACATCAATTCTCAGGGTGAGGTTGTTGTGCCTTGTGTTTATGATGGTGCAGAGGATTTCTCCGAAGGTCTTGTAAAGGTAGCGCAGAATGGCAAGTGGGGTTACATTAATTCCCGGGGTGAGGTTGTTGTGTCGTTTGTTTATGATGATGCAAAGAGTTTTTCTGAAGGTCTTGCTTCGGTATGTCAGAATGATAAATGGGGTTACATCAATCCTATGGGCGAAGTTGTTGTAGCGTGTATCTATGATGATGCAGAAGAATTTTCCGAAGGTCTTGCAAAGGTACAGCAAAATGGTAAGTGGTGTATTATAAATAAAGAAGGAACGGTTATAGTAAGTGATTGTAGTAGATGGGAAACTACATGGTCGAAAGTCTACGTTGAATAAGCGCTCTTCTGCTTAGAAAATTTAAGGAAAATTAAGAGATTGGAGCGACGGAAAACGACTGGCGAAGCGGTGCGCAAAGCAGAAATTTTCTTCGGTGTTTAGAAAATCGTCGCAGTAGTTACCGAAATTTTCTTAGTAAAGGCCGAGGAAAATTTTTCTCTTAACTAAGAAATGATGGAAAAGTCCCATTTTCTCGGATTGAAAGAATAGAAAAAAGCGGGAGCCTGTAGTAGGTTCCCGCTTCGCTATTACAAAGATAATACATCGGCGGGCGAAATGCAAATCGCTTTTAACTTTCTTTTGCAATTTACTCCTCGGATTTTAAGATTTGGCTAGGAGCGGCGTGAGCGCTTGAGGGTGAGGGGGAAGATGGCGCTTGTCTGCGTCGGCCTTGATTGGGGGCTTGCCCAATGAGCCGGGAACTTGATGCGGCTGGGCCGGGATAAAAAATAAGAGTTTGAAATTTTGAGGTAAGGGCTACGAGGTCTTTAGGGAAAAGATGATTTTAAAGGTAGCAAAGGAACTAAGAGAGCGTTTAGAAATCTGTAATTTCTGCTTGAGGTTTTTACAGAAATCTTTTTGGGACGTATTTTATTTTTTTTACATTTGCGTCATCAATACTCCGTTTGTATGAAATTAAAAAATATTCTATTTATCCTTCTCCTTGTTTGTGCTTTAACAAACCAGGCAACAGCCCAAACATCTTCCCCTTTAACAAAAGCAGATTTGGTGGCTTTGCAGAATTTAGATAATAACGACCACAAGGCATCCATCAAGCTATGCCGAGAACTTAGTGCTAAAATTATAAATTGTACTGAACGTAAGCCAGAAACGGAACTAATATTTTTGTCTTTAGGATTGAGAGAATTAGGCGGCCATATATCATTGCAAGACACGGCATCTGCTACAACCGCAATCAAATACTATCTAGATGGCTACGATAAAAAGGCTTTCCTATTTGCCACTACAGAAGAATCTTCGAAGTTGGTAGATTTTAAGACATTTTACTTTGAGCTATGTTATAAAATGGAAATGTGGGAAGATGTTATTTCCTATGGCAAGCAGTTTCAAGAGGATCTTTCTTTATTGTCACTTTGGGTAGCAGGAGAAAAGAATAAGGAGGCCGTAGATGCAGCCTTGGCATTCGTTTCTGGAACCATTTGCGACCATATGGGGAATGCCTATCTAAAACAGAACGATGAGATTGGGGCTTCAACTTGTTGGCACACCTTATGCCTCGTAGCTCCCACACTTTATTATTGTAATCTTTTTGATAACTCAAATGCCTTCTATCATAAGTTTGCCCCTAAAAATTTGGATATGATACCCAATGGAGCCTATAGAATGGAAAATATAAAATGGAAGGAGCAAAATATAAAAGACGGAAATGTTTTTTTATATGTGGGTGAAAGAATACCCTTTAACAGTATTACTGCTGGATATTATAAAGTAGATGGTAGGAACTTCTATGAATATTTCATCTGTCCGTCCGCTATTATTACTCCTGCAAAGATAGATTCTTGTGGATTTGTTGGCGAATCGTTTTTCCGAGCAAGAGGATTTAAGATTCCGTATGGCGAAAAAGTAGAAACTGAATTCAAAAAAATAGGTATTGAAGAAGACTCTTTACTTCAAATATTGCATGACGCAGTTCAAACTGAAGAAAAGCATTCTCAAAATCCTTTTCTGGGCTGTTGGCAATTAGTTAGCGATTCTCTTTCTATAGGGTGTTATAAGATTTATAGCGGAGAGAACCGAAGTCTTTTACGTGAACGGAGAATTTTTTGGAGTTTTCCAGCCTATCCTGGTAATTACCAAACAAGTATTGTTGTTGAGCCGGTGGAGTACCGAGCTGATGGCAACACCATTGAGGCTGGAAATCCGTGTACCATTACTTGGCTTACTCATGACTCCCACAAATTGCAATATAAGACTCCGACCGGAAAGGTGATGGAGGAAACTTGGAAACGCTGCCAAGTTCCAGATTATCTTAAAATGGACCTCCCCAATTAGTGGTTCACCTTGCAAATCCTTTTTCCTCGGCAGCTTGGGTAGGTCTTTGTGAACTGAGTTTTTTGTGGGTAGAAATTAAATATGTATCTTTGCAACCATAATACTGCAGGGCCAGACTGGATTTGACAGCAAGCCGATGTGGTATGTAAGCATGCAGTGCGGATGAAGGTGGGCACTTTAATCTCGGCTTTCAAAAATTTAATTGGCGAAAACACTTACGCTCTCGCTGCTTAATCGAAGTATAGTAGATAAGCTTTATTCCGACACAGGTGTTGGAACGAGACATCACCCAAGAGCTGTTTTTCCGAAGCGTCTTGATCCGGTGGTGCAGGTAAATCGGGAATAGTTTTGCGCGGCCCTGCGTGCAGGATGAAGTTTTAAGGGATAAGGTTCCGATTGGTGGCTTCGGTCTTGTCGGTTCACGAAAATTTAGGCGAAGATAAGCATGTAGAAAGCATATTGCTTCCTTGTTTGGACGAGGGTTCAATCCCCTCCTGGTCCACTTGTAAAAAATAAAGAGACTATGTGGTGCGTTTGCCGGCATGGTCTCTTTTTTGCTATCAGGCAGAGAGATTTTAGAGAAGAAGGTCGGGGTAAGGAAATAGTTGGTCACATCCTGCGGCAAATGCAGAAATAGTTGTATTTTTGTGTGGCCAATGCAGAGGGAAAGGCTTCTGCGTGGGTGTGGAAATTACAGAATAGAAAGCAAGAAAAACCTATGCAAGTGAAGATAGAGACCTCGTGGAAGGAACGTTTGGCGGGAGAGTTCTCGCAGCCCTATTTCCAACAGCTGGCAGCTTTTGTGCATTCAGAGTATGCCACCGGTGTGTGCTATCCTCCGGGCAAGATGATTTTCAGCGCCTTCGACCTCTGTCCTTTCGATGCGGTGAAGGTCGTTATCATCGGCCAGGACCCCTATCATGAGCCGGGACAGGCCGAGGGACTCTGTTTCTCTGTGCCCGACGGCGTGGCGCATCCCCCTTCTTTGCAGAACATCTTTAAGGAAATAGCCAACGACCTTGGCACTCCCGCCCCCGGCTCCGGCAGTCTTCGCCGCTGGGCCGAGCAGGGCGTCTTGCTGCTCAACGCCACGCTGACGGTGCGTGCGCATCAGGCCGGCTCTCATCAGGGCAAGGGCTGGGAGCAATTTACCGACGCCGTCATCTCCCGCCTGGCTTCCGAGCGCGAAGGGCTGGTGTTTATTCTTTGGGGCAGCTATGCGCAGCGCAAGGGACAGATTATAGACCGCACGCGCCATCTTGTATTGCAGTCGGCCCATCCCTCGCCGCTTTCCGCTTACCGAGGCTTTTTCGGAAACCATCATTTCAGCCAGGCCAATGCTTATCTGCAAGCGCGCGGTGCAGACCCCATTGTGTGGTAAGGGCCATTAGTTAGAGAATCATACATTTATATATATGCTACCCATCTTGCAAGTGGGAGACGTCATTCTCTCCCCGGATATTTTGACAGAATGTTTTTGCTGCGACCTCGATGCCTGCGGCGGCGCCTGCTGTATTGAGGGCGATGCCGGAGCTCCTTTGCGCATGGAGGAAGTGGGCGAGTTGGAAAACGTGTTGGACGAGGTATGGCCCGAACTGAGTGCCGAAGCGCAGAGCGTTATCGACCGCCAGGGCGTGGCCTACACCGACGAAGAAGGCGACCTTGTGACGAGCATCGTGCGCGGTAAGGACTGCGTCTTCACCTGCTACTCGCCCGACGGCTGCTGCTACTGCGCCACGGAAAAGGCCTTCCGCGAAGGCCGCACCGCCTGGTGCAAGCCCATCTCTTGCTACCTTTACCCCATCCGCGAGAAGCGCTTCGCCAATGGCTTGGTAGGGCTCAACTACCACCGCTGGAACGTTTGTCACGCCGCCGTGAAGAAAGGCCGCGAGCTGGGACTGCCCGTCTATAAGTTTCTGAAGGATCCCTTGATAGCCCGCTTCGGCGCCGAGTGGTATGCCGAGTTGGAGCAGATGGCCGACGAACTGCGTCGCGACGGTCTTATAAAATAAAGTATGCTCTGCGTGCCAGTTCTCAGTCTGTCGGCGCGTAGCATATTTCTGTAGATGAAAGTAGGGAAAGAATAGATAGAACTCCGAAATAGCTCTGTGAAACCGATGGTCTAGTCCGTCGGTTTTTCTTTTCAGAAGCAGCGGCAGAAGGGCTTGGCGTAATGCCGGCATCAAAAATAAAACGCCGTGTGTAAGGGCTTTTTCAAATAAAAAGAATAACTTTGCCCTTACCAAAATATCTATAATGCGTATGCTAAATAATTTACACCTCTCCAAGTTGATACCCGAGCAGGCTAAGCGCTATGGTGAGCGCGAGGCTTTGAGCTATCGCGACTACGACTGTGGCCGTTGGCTGTCGGTGACGTGGAATCAGTTTTCAGAAACAGTGAAGGCCGTTTCTCAGGCGTTGCTCCGTTTCGGCGTAAAGGTACAGGAAAACGTGGCAGTCTTCTCTCAGAACAAGCCCGAATGTCTGTATGTCGACTTCGGAGCTTACGGCGTCCGCGCAGTTACTGTGCCTTTTTATGCCACCAGCTCCGCCGCTCAGGTCACTTACATGATGAACGATGCCGCTGTGCGCTTGCTCTTCGTAGGCGAGCAGCAGCAATATGATACTGCATTCAGCGTGGTTTCCCATTGTGCCGCGCTGGAGAAGATTGTTATCTTCGACCGCAAGGTTCAGAAAAATCCGCAGGACCACCTCTCTGTCTACTTCGACGAGTTCCTGGCACAAGCCGTCGCCGACGAAAAGTTGGAGAGCGAATATGCCCAGCGTCAGGCCGATGCCTCGTTCGACGACCTGATGAACATCCTTTACACCAGCGGCACCACCGGTAACAGCAAAGGTGTGATGATGACCTACAGCATGTACCACGAGGCCTTCCGCGTGAACGACATGGCGCTCAATCTTACCGAGAACGACGTGGCGCTCAACTTCCTTCCTTTCACCCATGTCTTCGAGCGCGCCTGGTCCTACTGGTGTCTCACTGAAGGCGCTCGCCTGGCCGTCAATCTGCGTCCCACCGACGTGTTGCAGTCCTTGCGCGAGGTACACCCCACCTGTATGTGCGCCGTGCCTCGTTTCTGGGAAAAAGTATATCAAGGAGTGCTCGAGAAGATGGAGAATGGCTCCTTCGTAGAGCGCAAGCTCATCGGCGAAGCCATCGAAGTGGGTAGCCGCTATTGGGCCGAATACAAGTCGAAAGGCATCACGCCGCCCGTAGGTCTCTCCTTGAAATACGCCTTCTTCAGCAACACCGTCATCAAGAAGCTCCGCAAGACGCTGGGCTTTGAGCGCGCCAATTTCTTCCCCACGGCCGGCGCCGCCGTTCCGCCCGAGGTAGAGAAGTTTGTTCACGCCGCCGGCTTGAACATCGTGGTGGGCTATGGCTTGACGGAATCGACCGCCACCGTTTCCTGCGACATCCCCGAAAAGACGGTGACCCTCGGTTCTGTGGGTCGCATGGTCTCAGATCTTGAAATCAAGTTTGGAGAGAACAACGAAATCCTCCTGCGCGGTAAGACCATCACCCCCGGCTACTATAAGAAAGAAGACGCCACGCGCGAGGCCATCGACAGCGAAGGCTGGTTCCACACAGGCGATGCCGGCTACATGAAGGACGGCGAACTCTTCCTCACAGAGCGCATCAAGGACCTCTTCAAGACCTCCAACGGAAAGTACATCGCTCCGCAGGCCATCGAGTCGAAGCTGGTCATCGACCGCTACATCGAGCAGATAGTCATCGTGGCCAACGAGCGCAAGTTTGTCTCCGCCCTCATCGTACCCGCCTTTCCGCAGCTCGAAGCCTACGCCGCCGAGCAGGGCATCAGCTATGCTTCGCGTCAGGAACTATGCGCTCATCCGGCCGTCAATAAACTCATTGCCGACCGCATAGAAACGTTGCAGCAAGACCTGGCCTACTTTGAAAAGGTGAAGCGCTTTGTGTTGCTCAGCGAGCCCTTCGGCTTGGAAAACGGCGAGATGACCAACACGCTCAAGGTGAAGCGCAACGTGGTGTACGAACACTATAAGGCTCAGATCGATGCCATGTATGCCGCCGCCGAGCGCGAGCAGGCATAGCGCGGCGCCCGCCGTCTCCTCATAAGCAACAAGGCTGAAATTCCGCAGGTTCGGGATTTCAGCCTTGTTGTTTTATTGCTTGGTGCAGATGCGCCGGCGTCCGTCGGGCAGTTCTGTGATTTCCACCCGCAGTGCGTCTTCGGGCAGCAACTCTTCTATCAGCTCCGGCCATTCAATGAAGCAGAGCGCACCGGAATAGAAATAGTCCTCGTAGCCCATGTCGTACACCTCGGAGAGCTTGTTGATGCGGTAGAAGTCGAAGTGGTACACCAGTTCGCCCGTCTCGTCCGAGCGATACTCGTTTACGATGGAGAAGGTAGGCGAGTTTACCACGTCGTCAATGCCCAGCACCTCACACAGGGCCTTTACAAAAGTTGTCTTACCTGCGCCCATACTTCCGTAGAAAGCCACCACCGTGTGCTCCTCGAGCGTTTCGATAAAGGTGCGCGCCACGGCGTGCAGGTCGTCCAGCGAGTTGATATACAATTCCATAATTTTTTCGTCTGTAAGTTTGGTGCAAAAATAAGCCTTTTTTTCGTGCTGCAAAAGCACACCGCCCTAAACTTTTGCGCCGCCGCACCGCCCTTTTCTCCTTTGATTTTATTCCCCCACATCACCTCGGTTTTCTTAGTAGCTTTCTAAGAAAACTTAGTAAACTACAAATTTTTCCTAGTAAACTCCGAGTTTTTCCTAGAAGTTTACTAAGAAACGGCCAAAAATCACTATTGAAAATCAAGCGATTACAAAGGCCCTTTTTCTCCTATTCTTTGGTCCGCCCGAAATGGGGCCGTGCAACAAGTAATCTTCCCTTTGCTTGTTTACAAATGTTAAAAATGGGGGGGTAATTTTTAATTTTTTAGAAAATTATATATTTGCACATCTGCACATACCGGCTTGCGGTCGGCGCACAGCGCTTTTTGCCAAGAGCAAGGATAAAAAAAGGCTAAGGCTCTCTCCGGAGAGGGCGGGTCATAAAAAGGTAAACTATTTATACTATAATATTATGTTGTCAAATTCAGAAATTAAGAAAGAGGCCCTCCGTTCCCTTAAGGGCCGTTGGGGCTTTGCCTGTGTGTTAACCGTGATTTACTTTGTTTTCTCATTGGCCACCGACCTATTTCCTATCCCGGAAGACTGGTTCATTTGGGTCGAATTAGCTTATGCCTTGTTGTTTACAACAATAATAGGTCAGGGCTATTGTGTGAGTATGTTGCAGATTGTGTCTGGAGAGAAGACGCAAGTAGGCACTCTGTTCTGCGGTTTCAAAGACTACAAACGCATCTTCATTTGCTATTTCTTGGTAAGTGTTATTCTCTGCTTTAGTTTCCTTCTGCTAATCGTGCCCGGCGTGATTGTCTCCTTGATGTTGGCCCTTGTACCCTTTATCTTGAAGGACCATCCCGAGCTGGGCGCTATCGCAGTGCTGGAAAAGAGTGTGCAGATGATGAAGGGCCACAAGAAGCGCCTGTTCTTTTTGGGCTTGAGCTTCCTCGGCTGGATTCTTTTGTGGTTTGTGCTAATCGTAGTGCTGGCCGCGGTGTCGGCCTTTATGGAACTATCCTCTTCCTTGCCAGTGTCGGAAGACTTGATGGGTTGGGTGGTTGTTCTGATGACAGTCCTGTTTATGCTACCCCTCCTTCCCTACGTTACGACCTCGGTAGCTGTTTTCTATGAAGAAGTAAAAGCCGCCGAGCAGGCAGCAGAGCTTAAGGCAGAGGCCGAAGAAAAGTAAGACGTGCTAAGCATACATGCTATGAAACCATCTATTCTGGAAAAATTTATCGTGGTGGCGGTGGTGCTCCTCGTGGCTCTTTTGCTGTGGCCGACACCTGCAGAAGAGAAAGAGGCAGATACCAAAAAGGAAACCGTATCTCAGTCCGCAGCGGCTCCGCAAGCGAAGCCTCAAGCCGTGTCGCAAACAAAGTCTGATGCAGAAGTGGTATATAAAATGGTAGATACACCTGCGGTGTTTCCGGGCGGCGAAAGCGCGCTGCTGGCTTTTGTGGCAGAGCACATAGTATATCCACCGACCGCCTTGGAGAAGAACATCCAGGGCGTGGTGTTGCTCCGCTTTGTCGTCATGGAAGACGGCAGCATCGGCGATGTGCTAGTCACTCGCGGCATCGACCCCGACTGCGACAGAGAAGCCGTGCGCGTAATCAACTCCTTGCCGCGCTTTATACCCGGAAGGCAAGACGGAAAGCCGGCGAAGGTGTGGTACACGCTGCCCATTCGTTTCCAGATTCAAGACTAGCAGTACAGAATATCCCATGCGCCTCTCCTCTTAGAGAGAGGCGCATGGTTTGGGGTAGAGGTTGATTATTTGGCAGGGTGGACAAAAAGTAGGATGGTTTTACTCTAAAAAACTCTTATTGGACAAAAAGTAGGATAAAATCCCTTGACTGAGCCGGCTCCGTCAAGGGATTTGGCTTTTAATAATGTCTCAGAATGTACTCATCTAGCA
>JAZTXL010000033.1:0-48102 GCA_045636405.1 Alloprevotella sp. | reverse complement strand
GGCGATGGATATACTCTCTACTATATCCATTTTCAAGCATATGCATATACTTCAATCTTTCTGCATAGCCATGTTTCTTTAATTTTTTAGACATAACAAAACCCCGAAAGTTTTTTGTCTAACTTTCGGGGTTCATGTCATTTTTGACACACCCTCTAAATTATCATATATATATATTTAAAAATATAATCTATGTTAGGTTGGGGAAGTATTTCTTTCATTATAATGTCCAGATAGTTTGGTAATATAGTATTAAAATGGCAATTGTCTATTTCTTGCTTTTTCAAGAATTTCGTAATCCCATTTGTTTAGATTGCAGTTTTCAAAAAATGTATGCTCCCCAAAAGGGTTGTCATATACCATCTTATCCCATTCTTTCGCTGCTTTTTGAATATCATCTTTCTTAAAAGGAATTGGCAAAGATTTATGTTTATAGCCTGCCCAAATAATTGTTTTGCCTAAACTTATTGTCGATAGTCCCCATTTACAATAATAGTTGGCTATTCTTTTGATACGTTTCCATCCGCAAAATACATTATCTATCTTTTCCATTTCGCCAAATTGAGAATGAATTTTTGGAATGTAAAGATTGAAATAGCGAGCTTCTGAGCTACTGGTTATGCGATTGACGTAAGATTGAAAAATCCTTTGTTTTATAATTTCAATTACAGAATTATGAAAATTATTTCGGCCATATAGCATAAGAGTATCATCTTTGTCTACTTCAGCTATACAAAGGGCTGGTGGTTCATCATCCCACAATTCTATAATATTTGTTACTCGCCTGCCATCTTCCAGTACATTAATGGAATGAGGTAATAATTCGTAGGTTACAACGGGAAAAATGGAGACTAATTTAGCTCCTTTCCAACCCATCTCCTTAACATAGTTAAAAGCTTTCTGGTTTCGTGTAAAAAAATAGTTATCGATAGCTTTTTCTTCTTCAGAACTTACAGGAAATGGACAATCACACCATCTATCGGTTGTATAAAAACCTTCAGATAGTTCTTGTGTTATTTCATCCCATTCTTTCTTATAGAGATACTTTTTATCTGAAATAATACATAATGGGAAACATTCTCTTGGCAGTCCATTTTCATAACAAGAAGCAAGATTATATTTATTATTTATATAATCATCTATATTCATGTTTAGAGAAATATTGTCCATGAAAAGTTCTTATTATCTAAAAAGAAATATATCAAAAAGGCAAATCAGAATCTTCAAAAATATGAAGAGCAGTAATCATATCGTTTTTATCTTGACTGCCATCAATCAAGTATTTATATTTCATGGGGATATCAGGAGTTCCATTAATATAGTAGTTGACAAAATCGTCCAATGAAGGTAAACTTTTATTCCACAAAGAAGCATTCATGTATCTCTCTTGAATATTCAACAAATTGTATTGCTTTTTTGTGTCATTTATTTTTATTTGTTCTTGATATACAATCCAGAATTGTTCTGTCTCAAATGAAATGCCTCCCTGATGTGTTGGAAATTTTGATGGTTTATATGGTTCTTTATGTGGATAAATTGAGTATTGAACATATGATGCTTTAATACAATCTGCGTAGCGAGGTAAGATGGCATAATCCTTTGTTAGCCATGGAAGAGGATGCTTTTCTTCAGATAAAAACAGATCTGGATCTGCATAATAAATATCATCATATCCCAGTCCTCCTTCTTCTAAATAATCTATCATCTGTTGAACAGCATCACCATCTTTATGTGTCATAAAATAAAGATTCCCATCACAGCCTTCTATTCCATGAAAAGATCTATCACTGCCCATAATGTAATTGTCAAAATCCTCAAAAGAAATTTTCTGAGAAAATCCAAATACTTTCATAACTTTACTACCTAATGATGTGTTACCTCTTAATGAAAGAGAGAAATCCATTAACTTCTTCATTCCACCTGGCAATTTTTTATTGATAGTTTCTACACTTGCAATCACACCATGCCATTTTTCATATATCCTTACTGCCATATAGATAATTTTTTATAATGAGAAAATTTAATATGTAACCTATAATAATCTTATTCTATCTTAAGTATTATACATTGAATAGATTTTTTAAACTATTGGTGTCTTCTTCATCTAAGATTGATTCAGGCTGACAATTATCATTAGTTTTATCATTCAGAAACTCAATTTCTTCGTTTCTTACTATAATTGGGCCTTTGATATTTGTGAAAACATAGTAGCAAGAGTCATCAACGTACCTTTCCCAATCCTTTACTAAAGATGCAGCTTTGTCATTTCCAACAGTAATACAATGCATGAGATAAAGAATCGTGTCAGTTTCTTGCTTATTCATGAATACTACTTTGTTCCCTTCAACAGGAAGTGTTCTTTCCCATGGGGGAAAACCTCCCCAACGGAAGTAACAGCAACCTTCTGTAGCCAGACTTGACATTACTGAATCAAAAGACTCCTTATCTAGTTCTATCACTATTAATAAGTGACCATTTGTATCTTCCGTTTTATCCTTACTTACAATATAAATCCTCATATACAGACTTCCCTTGTATGGATTGGAACCATGTATCTGGCTTAGTTCGCATTCAAAAGCATCTCCCCAACCCATATCTATCATAGTTGCAAGATGTTCATTCTCTGTACGGGGAACGTATCCTAATATAAAATTAAAATCGAAGTCTTCTGAATCACCATCATAATCGTCAGCTAATGCAACAGCAATCGCATATTTATCATACTTGTTTTTCGTTTCGCGGACTAATGCTAATTCAGTACCTTCATATAGTTCATCCCAAACATCTTTTAAGTCGTGAAAACCAATACCTGCAATTTGACACTCCTTATTGTTCTTTATTTCTATTCAATGTTATCTTCCTGAAAGTGTATAAACAAAAAAATTGATTGTCTCACGACAACCAATCTTTTACTAACCTTAAATCTAATACCATGAAAAACAATGCAAAGATAAGGAGTTTATAAATATGATACAAACTGGGGATGCTATTTTTGCAATTGTTTAATATAAATTGTGTTTTGTCGGGCTTGTTTGTAAAGTTGGGTTGTCAAATAAGCTATTTTCCCTCTTGTTTTTCTGTTTTCTTGCGCTTCTTGATGGAGAAAAGATCTTTCAAATTGTAAAAGTCTCGCTTGAGTAGAATACCAATACCCTGTGTAGTGAGAGAGGATTTAGAGAAATAGCGGTCATTTGTTTCGCTATAGGCTTTTAAACTGACGCTACCCGATGGCGTTAGTAAATAATTTACGTCAAAGTCACCCACAAAGTTTGTAGACATAGTAGGGCGGTCATGGTATCCAAAATTACCATTGATGAGTAGTCGATTGTTCAGTAATCTTCCTCTAATGAGTCCTTCTACTTCCATGTCGCTCCAACCCATTTGTCCTGTACTGAGATTTGTGCCAAAGGACCAATTGGAAGAACCTATAGCATTGGATATAATTTCATTTAGTTGGTTGCTAAGGGTGTTAGACAAAAAGGATTTCATCGCAATAGACGACTGTGACTGGTTGGCATGTTCCATGCTACCATAATCATAGGTGTAAAAACGTCCTACTCCAAGCAGATATAGAATTTGCATATTTAAATCTTCCTCTGTACTCAGTAGGTTCTTCACCATTTGTTTTTCCTCTTCGTTTACATTTGGGAGGTCTAACTCAAAGTTGATTTGAGGAGAGTTGGTCTTTCCCCTTATATTAAGTATGCAGTCGGCACGAGTTGTTCCTTCATTAAATCCGGTTCCTATATTTAGGTCACTAAGGGAAGCCGAATTGACCGTGTAGATTGCTTTAAGGTCTAGGTCCGCATTATATGGGTCTCCGGCAAAAACGATGCGTCCTCCTGGAGAAAATTCAAAGTTTTTACGTATTACTTCTTGTATGCTCATCTTATAGTTTCCTCTCTCTACGTTGAGCGTTCCAAACATGTTAAACTCTCCTTTGTTGTACCAGTTAGCGCGAATGGGGCCATTACCATAAATCCTAATATTGTCACCCGAACGCTCATCCATAATAATCTTCAATTCGGTAGAAGGGTTCATGTTGATGAGGAAGTTGAGTCGGATATCCATCTGTGAATCTTTTACATTTCCGGATGGGCTTGAAATGCTATCTAAAGGGGTTATATTAGAGGGATAGCGTGAAGGTTTTGGCTTTTCACGGAAAGTAATATATTTGACTTCTCCGAAGTTGTCTGGATTATCAAGAATATAGGTAAGTTGTGATTGCGATGTTGGTGTAAATGAGATGTCTGCTTGCAATAGACCAGGTCTACCCATTATTCCTATATCACCTGTTCCGTAAATGGTGGCAAAGAAGGGCATGTCCTGC
The DNA here is from genome assembly GCA_045636405.1 of Alloprevotella sp. Taxonomy (GTDB): domain Bacteria; phylum Bacteroidota; class Bacteroidia; order Bacteroidales; family Bacteroidaceae; genus Alloprevotella. The sequence goes on along the minus strand of JAZTXL010000033.1, from coordinate 43,772 downwards.
TCTTTAGGCTTGTCATAGGCAAGTAGATTTTGAGCCTTAACATTAAAATTATATGTAAGATTTTTTAGGTGTGTATGCATCAGACTGCCATTTACAACACCAGTATGACCTAAATAGTCAGAGATAGTAATATTGTCAAAATCAAAATGACCGGGGTGAACTATAAGATGTCCTTGGGAAATGTTGTATCTAACACCAGTTGCTTCAATTTCAGTATTCATATCAACTATTTCATCTCCAATAAAATCAAGCTTCTTGAATGGCCCAAAAAGGCGTATTTCTCCAGTGGTATGTCCGGTCAGGTCTTTAAAGATTCCTGTAACATATTTGTTCAAAAAACGGATATCAGTTTTTTGACTTTTAATATGAAGATCTAATCCTTTCTGTACCGGAGAGATATAACCATTTACTTGGGTTCGGTATTTTCCTGGTTCTCCCATATCTGCATCCAGTTCAATGTTCTTTTGTTTATTGTTCCACCTTCCTATAACTTTGGCCGGACCCATTGGAGAGTCATTGAATTTAAAATTCTCAACATCTAAGATGGCTAGTCCGTTTATACTGTCTCTATTACCAATTAAATTAGCTTCTCCACTTACTTCTCCGGAAAACTCTACAGCATGGAATTTTATTAAATTTAGAACGTATGCGAGGTCTATTTTCTTAAGATCTACATGTAGAGAGTCTCCTAATTCTTTTGAGAGTCTTCCATTAATAGATAAGGCTTGTTCTGCATGGTTGAATGACAAGTTTTGAAATTCTGCATTCTCCTTGTTGAATTTTACCTTTCCGGGTGCGATCTTCCATATAGAATCACTTATCGTTACGCTTGTTGGTTGAATGAACGACCTAAAAAACATCCCTTTTTGTGTGCTCAGTTCATCATTTCCATAGAGTGTGTTGATACTGATTTCCCCTTTGTTTTGGTGCATACCTCCATCATCCCACAATAGATTTGTAATGATTTCTTGGTGATGTACTTTATTGCTGAGAGATAATTGTATCTTCGAGTCTTTGGCAGGTTTCGTAGCTTGTATGAGTGAATTTAATTGTTTGTTCTTTCCTTGCAAAAATACTCTGATATCTTCAATTTCAGTTCCGTTATATTTTATTTCTGGACAATATGTACTTAAATATAAATAATCAGTATGGGGACGTAAATTTCCTTCGATGAAAATGGAACCTTCTGATTCTAATGGGAATTTTAATAATTTGTTGACAAAATCAGTCTTAATAATTTCGGCAGACAAACTCCAATCTTTTAATTTTTCTTTGTTGATATTTGCGGATTGAAGTGTATCAGAGAGGTAGTGAGAAAATAAATAATTCCCATAATCTTTGAGAGCTTGAATTTGAAAGTCTCCTTTAAGGTTAACCTTTGCAAAGTCGCTATCCAATGTTAATGTGGAAGATTCTTCGTTGGGGAAAATCTTGAGAAGTAAATGATGAAGTGCATATTCCTCCTCTGTTTCTCTTTTCATTTTGAAGTCATTGACTTCCATATTTCCATATGGAATGGGGCCCTTGAAATCATTAATGCAGAGTGACAAAGAAGACGAGAAATTAGTATTGGGGTAACGGCTACTCCAATTCAATTTATGAGGGTTGCATTCATCTACCTGAAGGGTGGAATAAAAATCTTTTAATTTCTTTCCATTAAATTTTCCTGAACCTTGCGCAGAGAAAACGAGGTGTGGAGAGTTAGAGTCTATGGAAAAAGTTAAATTTCCTTTTTTCCATTCTGCTGTAGTTTGTATTGAGTTGTAAGTGATGTGATTATGTTGTAATTCTTCTATTTGAAGATTGGCAGAAGCCTGTGGCTGTTCTTTTTCATGGAAATCAAAATCTCCTTTTAGAGTAAAATGAGCTAAATTAGGAAGATTGGGATTGTTTGAAATCTTAGAAAAATCAAGGTTCTTACTAGAAATCTCTCCACTAATGCACTTGTTATTAAGACTAAAATGCGTTTTGGCATTACCGGCCATTGTGTTGATTGTTCCATTAAGAAATGCTTTGTGGGGTGGGGCAGACTGAATTGAACCTACAAATTGAATGTGTCCAACTCCTGCAAAGGACTCTGTGGAAACATTAGGCTTAAAGCACGTAATTACTTCCTTTAAAAATGGATATTGTATATCCAGATTGCTAATATTTGCTGAAACATTAGTAACATTCCCGTTTTCTCGAAGGCAACTTATGCCGGAGAAAAGGTTAAAAGAATGATTCCTATTTTGAATATGAATATCTTGAATATCTATTTTCTGTGGGGTGATATCAAACCTTGTGTATAGGTCAAAGGTTTCGTTCAGTTCTTTAAATTGTGGTAAAACAAAAGAAAAATCGTTTGTGGAAATATACGAGTTATTTAATATACCTTTTAATGTAAAAGTATTAAAAAGGTCTTTTATAGTAAGGGCATTGTAGTGTGCTCGCAATTCTTTCTTTTCTATATGACTATTGGGTAAATCTAATTCCAATTTGCTTATCTCGGCTTGTCTTCTGTTTGCTGCCAGCCTTAATGCCAAATTGTTTATTTGTAAACCACTTTGCTCTCTAATACTAAAAGAACGGATACGAAGATTGATGCTATCACTAGTAAGTTGACGAAGACTTATGTTGGTATTTAAGTCTTTAAAATTCAAGTGGCTTACATTGAATTTGTCTTCAGTTTTTTCGATGTACTCTTCGTTGTATGATATATTGCAGCGTCGTAATATAATAGAGTTGATACGTAAATTGAGCTTTTGGCCTGTTTCTTCTTTTTTAGATTTAAAGGCATCTATAAGAAATTGGAAGTTGTGTGGTAGATGCTCCTCTTTCTTGTACAAACAGATATTTCCATCTAAAAGGGAAATGGTTCTTAATGATACTTCCCCTTTAATAAGTGGAGCCCATTCTATTTTACATGTGGCCAGCCCACATTGTAATAAATCTTTTCCCTCTTGATCTTTTATGGTTATATCTTTTAGAATAATGCGGTTGAAGAGTCCTAATTGTATTGTTCCAATTGATACTTCGCTACCTATTTTGTTTTCTATTATACTTTCAGAAAAACGGGTAACAGCTTGTTGGGTGACAGGTATATTAAACAAAAACAAAATAAATAGATAGCCTCCCATTAGAAGACCAAGGATAATTTGTATTATGTGCTTAATATACTTAATAGTAGGAATGATTTATATTGTTGAAAATCTTAGTTGTAATCCTATGCAAAAATACAAATACTTTGACTAGCACCAAAGTAAATATAAACAAAAGAAGAGACTATCCTGGCGAATAGTCTCTTCATAAATATTTTTAAGAAATTAGCAAAGTTTACGAGAGCCGTCACCGATTACAACATCAATAACGATGGGCTTCTTGCCGTACTTAGCTTCAAACTTTTCTACAACAACTTTCTTGAAGTTGTCAACGAGTTCGTCAGCAACGAGGTTAATGGTGCAACCACCGAAGCCACCACCCATGATGCGTGAACCAGTTACACCTTCTTCCTTAGCGATTTCGTTGAGGAAGTCAAGTTCTTCGCAACTTACTTCGTATTCCTTAGAAAGACCGTAGTGAGTTTCGTACATCATCTGACCTACAGTTTCGTAATCGTCCTTCTGGAGGGCATCACAAACTGTGAGTACGCGAACAACTTCACCGATTACGTAGCGAGCGCGCTTGTATTCGTCAGCAGTGATTTCTGCCTTTACTTCTTCGAGCATGTCGTAGTTGGCATCGCGGAGAGAAGTTACTTCAGGGTGCTTCTTAGCAATGATTTCAGCAACGTGTTCGCACTGGAGGCGACGTTCGTTGTAAGGAGAACCTTTCAACTCATGTTTTACACAACTATTTACCAATACAAGTTGGTAGCCTTTAGGATTCCAAGGGAAGTATGCAATTTCACCAGATCGGCAGTCCATACGCATAAGGTTGCCGGCTTTACCCAAGCAAGAAATGGCCTGGTCCATGATGCCACACTTTACACCGATATACTTATGCTCTGTACGCTGACCAACACGAGCTAATTCTAAACGCTCAATTTTGTTGTCACCCCAAAGATCATTGAGGGCAAAAGCGTATGTGCTTTCAAGAGCTGCAGAAGAAGACATACCTGCACCAAGGGGTACATCACCAGCAAAAGCTGTGTTGAAACCTTCAACGGGAACACCGAGAGCCATCATTTCGCGGCATACACCGAAGATGTAGCGTGCCCATGTAGCCTTAGGACCTTGTTCGTCGTCAAGGCTGAATTCTACGTAGTCCTTGAGGTCGATAGAGTAGGCGCGTACATTGCGAGTGCCATTGGGCTTGATTTCTGCAATCATACCTTGCTCTACTGCGCCAGGGAATACAAAACCATTGTTATAATCAGTGTGTTCACCGATAAGGTTGATACGACCGGGAGAAGCATATACACTACCAGTTTCACCATCGAAGTGCTTGATAAAGCGACTGCGAACGTCATCAATTGTCAATTTCATGATATTATTATTTTTATAATTTGTTATTATAGAAAGGTGTTGGCAAATGGTTGCCAACACCGGAATTTATTATTCAGAACGCTTTGTTACGCGGCTACCGATGAGTGCGTAGAAGAGGAGGTATGCAGCACAGAATACTACTACCCAGAAGCTAGTCATGTAGTTAGTCAAGTCTGCTACCCAACCTTGGATACCCATCATTACAGCGCAACCGAATACCATGGTCATAAAGATACCGGATGCGATAGCTGTGTACTTGCCAAGGCCTTCTACCGCCATGTTGAAGATGGCTCCCCACATAACAGAAGTACAGAGACCTACGAGAAGGAATGAGAAGATGCCAACGGGGATGGGCTGCCAAATAACTTCAAGTTTACCCCAATCAACACCAGGGAATTCTACCAATACATCAGCAGGTGCATACATACCGAAGAGTACCAATGCCAATGTTGCAGTAGAAACTGTAGTAATCATTGCACGTGCGCTCACCTTTCCTCCGATAGATGCGCCAACGAAACGGCCTACAAGCATCATGGCCCAATATACGGCTACAATCATACCTACTGTGCCGGCTGGGATAGAGTAGGGCGCAGATGTCAACATTTGTTGTACAGCATTAGGCACACCAACTTCGATTCCCATGTAAAGGAAAATAGCCAAAGCACCGAGAGCAAAGTGACGGTGCCCCATAGCACCCTTAATCAAGTCTACACGAACAGGTGCTTGTTCAGGTTCTTCAATCTTAGTGAAAAGGATAACAACGAATGCTACAACGAAGATCGCAAGTGCAATCATAAGAGCAGGAGTAGCATCAGCAATCTTAGCCTTAGTTGCGTCTGAGATAAGTGCACCCATGAGGATGTAGCAAGCAACCGCAGCTGAAGAGTTGAATACACCACCAATTTGAATCAATTGGTTACCAGAGTTGCCGCCACCACCGAGGAGGTTGAGCATGGGGTTAACAACACAGTTGAGGATGCACATGCAAAGACCTGCAATGAAAGCACCAATCAAATAAACGGTGAACACGAGACCGAGGTTCGCTTGTGCGTCCAATTGACCGCTGAACCATTGGATACCGATACCCAAAGCGCCTACAGCCAAACCGATAAGAGCAGTTTTCTTGTAGCCAAATTTAGCAATAAGCATACCAGCAGGAATACCCATAACCAAATAAGCTACAAAGTTACCATAGTTACCAATTTGAGCGAGTACGTTGGAAATTTCGCCTTGGTTCTTGATAATGGTTGCCATTGGTGTACACAAGTTGGTCACGAAGGCAATCATGGCGAAGAGCGCAATCATCACGATAATGGCTCCCCATTGTTTTGTTTTCTGACTCATGTCTTTTTCTTGTTTTTAATTGTTTATGAATGAATTTGTTAAGTTTATTCTTCTACACCAAACTTATAAATTGTTTTTTGGGTATAAACTTCACCCGGATTCAGCACAACGCTAGGGAAGTGAGCACGGTTGGGGGAGTCGGGGAAGTGCTGTGCTTCAAAGCAAAGACCGCTGCGCTTGCCAAAAGTAGCACCATGTTGTCCTTTATAACCATCAGCCCAGTTGTCACTGTAGAATTGTACACCTGGTTCTGTTGTATATACTTCCATTGATCGACCGCTCACCGGCTCTACAATCTTTGCAGCAAATGACAATTCTCCTGGTTCACGTTTGTTTAGTACGTAGCAGTGGTCATAGCCAGCGCCATTCTTAATCTGTTCGTGGTCGGCATTGATTCTTTCACCAACAGTGTGAGGTTCTGTGAAATCAAATGGAGTATCCTTAACGCGAAGAATTTCGCCTGTTGGGATGCAGTTTTCATCAATAGGAACGTAGAAGTCTGCATTGATTTGGCAAATCACGTCTTCTTGCGAAGGAGTTGGGTTTGCAATACCTGTAAGCGAGAAGAAACCATGGCTGGTCATATTGACGATGGTCTTCTTGTTCGTGGTTCCCTTGTAGTCAATAACAATTTCATTGTCATCAGTCAGTGTATACATCACTGTCATTTTTAGTTCTCCAGGGAAACCTTCTTCATAATATGCAGATACATAGCGAAGTACGAGGCATTTGTTTGATATTTGCTCTGCGTCCCAAACGCGGGCGTGGAAGCCTGTTGGTCCACCATGGAGGTGGTTGGGGCCATTATTGATAGCTAAGTTATATTGTTTTCCGTTTAATGTAAATTTACCATGGCAAATTCGGTTGCCATAGCGTCCTACTAATGTGGAAAGGAAAGGTTCAGGAGAGTTTACGCAATCATCAATATTATCATGGCCTTGAATAACATTGGCATATACACCATTCTTGTCAGGGACCATGATGGCTACTAATGAACCGCCGTAATTAGTGACGGCTACTTCCATTCCATTTTCATTGGTGAGTACATACAAATCTGTTTCTTTTCCATTGATAACTTTTTGGAAGTTTTCTCTCTTTAATCCACAAAGAGAAGCTTTATTATTTTCCATAGCTGTATGATTTAATAAATTAGAATCTTCTTGCAAATTTGCTTAAAAGATTTGAATATTCCAAGAAATCTTAATTAAAATCTCGCAAAACCCTTATATATTCATGTATAGAAGAATTTAATGATGATATCTTTATGCTATTGAATAAAAAATAACGAGGCCCTTTCTTTATGAAAAGACCTCGTCAATGATTTTTTATGGTATAACTATGAATTCATGGACAATAGAAATTCTTCGTTGTTCAATGTTGATTCCATGTGTTTCTTTACATCGTTCATGGCTTCAATAGGTGTCATTTCTGAGATATATTTTCTAAGAATCCACATGCGATTGAGCGTGTTGGAATCTTGTAGCAAATCATCTCTACGTGTACTAGAAGCAACGATATTGACCGCAGGGAATATACGTTTGTTGCTAAGGGAGCGATCCAGTTGTAGTTCCATGTTGCCTGTACCTTTAAACTCTTCAAAGATAACTTCGTCCATTTTTGAGCCTGTATCGATAAGAGCTGTGGCAATAATGGTGAGAGAACCGCCTCCTTCAATATTTCGAGCTGCCCCGAAGAAACGCTTGGGTTTTTGCAGTGCATTTGCGTCTACACCTCCGGATAATACTTTTCCGGAAGCAGGTGATACAGTATTGTATGCACGAGCCAATCGAGTAATGGAGTCAAGGAAAATAACGACGTCATGGCCGCATTCTACCATACGTTTGGCCTTTTCGAGTACAATGTTGGCAATTTTTACGTGGCGTGCAGCTGGTTCATCAAAAGTTGAAGCAATGACTTCTGCACGTACGGTTCTAGCCATATCAGTAACTTCTTCAGGTCGCTCATCAATAAGTAGCATCATCAAGTAAGTGTCGGGGTGGTTTTCTGCAATAGCGTTTGCTATTTCTTTCATCAACATCGTCTTACCTGTCTTGGGTTGTGCTACAATGAGCGCGCGTTGTCCTTTTCCTATTGGTGTAAATAAGTCTACGATACGGCGTGAAAGTGAATCGTTCTTTCCTGAACAGAGATTGAACTTTTCTTCAGGGAATAAGGGGGTTAAGTGCTCAAAAGCCACACGGTCCCTTACTTCATAAGGAAGTAGTCCGTTGATTCTGTGTATATTTACTAGAGAGAAAAATTTCTCACCATCTTTGGGTACTTTTACATCTCCTTCAACGACGTCGCCTGTTTTGAGGCTATATGACTTTATTTGATTGGGACTTACATAGATATCATCTGGAGAAGTAAGGTAGTTGTAGTCTGATGAACGTAAAAAGCCAAATCCGTCAGGCATAAGTTCTAATACGCCACGCCCTTCCAACGTATGTTCAAATACAGGGTGTGATTCATCAATGGCTGTGCTTCCGGAAGAGCTTGGTCTCTGGTCTGTTTCTTCAGAGATAGCTTCTTCTCGTGGTGTGGTGTTGTGGCTATTGATTGTAATATTAGAAAAGAAAGTCTCTTCGTTAATGACGGGAATGTCTTCAACGATAATAAAGTCCCTAAGTTCCTCTTCGTTGCTAAGATTTTCGTGTTTGGTCTCTATTTCTTGTAAAATTTCTTTAACCTCGTTGAGGTCTGCCATTTCTTCCGTCGAAGTCAGTTCTTTTTCTCTAATTTGGTCAACTATAAAATCAGGTAACTGCTCTTCTTGGGTAATATCTGTTTGTTCTGCGATTACCTCAGTAGGAACATTTACATTATCATTTTGTTGCTGATTTACTGATTCCGGTTCTGTATTAGATTCAATTTCTACTTTCTCGCTTTTTGCAGGACGACCTCTCTTCTTCTTGGCTGGTGCTGTTTCGGGTGCTGTGTCCGCCACAGCATTGGGACTGTTTTCAGAAATAGAGCAAATGTGGTCAGCACCTTTCTTTGTTATGCGTGTCCTCCTTTTTGGGGTAGCAGTGGTTTGCTCTGCACTTTTTTCCGCTTGAGCGTCTAAGATATCATAGATTAGTTCTTCTTTTATTGAACTATTCTTGTGAGGTGTCTGTAGGGTATTGGCGATTTCGCGCAATTCATTTTCATCCTTGTTTACAAGCTGTTCTTTTGTAAAGAGTGCCATATAAATATAATAAGGTGTGTGATTTTGTCAAACCTTAGTTGTCAAAAACTAAGGCAAAGTTATTTGTTTGAAAGGAACAAGCGAAAGGCATTCTTCCTTTCACAAGGCAAAATTAAGCATTTTATTTTATCTATGAAGAGTAATTGCTCGATTTTTTGTAAATTCGCAGATAATTATGGCAGCAAATACTCCCTTTTTAGATGTTCAGGACTTAACAAAGCGAATTGGCGATTTGGTCTTGTTTGAAAATATCTCTTTTTCCATAGCTGAAGGACAGCATGTCGGCCTGATTGCCAGAAATGGTGCCGGGAAGTCTACTCTCCTTAATATATTGATGGGGAAAGATGATTACGAAAGTGGTCAAATTATTTTTAGGAGAGATTTAAGGATTGGCTATTTGGAGCAGTTGCCCGAATTTCCAGCAGAGATGTCTGTTTTGGATGCTTGTTTCTGGAAAGCTGGTGAGTTGTCTGCGTTGATTTCTCGTTATGAGCGATGCCTGGAGGAACAGGGTAATCCCGGACTTGCAGAATTGATTGAAGAAATGGAGGCTCGCGAAGCATGGGATTATGAGCAAAAGGCAAAGCAGATATTGTCAAAATTGGATATTGTTGACTTTCTACAGCCTATAGGGACTTTGTCGGGTGGTCAGTTGAAACGTGTAGCTTTGGCAAATGCGTTGCTCTCAGAGCCCGATTTATTGATTCTTGATGAGCCCACCAACCATTTGGATTTAGAAATGATAGAATGGTTGGAAACATTCCTGCAAAGAAGTAACAAAGCTTTGCTGATGGTGACGCATGACCGTTATTTCTTAAATAGAGTCTGCTCAAAGATCATAGAAATTGATGATTGTAAAATTTATTCCTATCAAGGTTCTTATGAGTATTATCTTGAGAAGCGAGAGGAAAGAATTGCTGTTACTGCAGCTAATATAGCTAAGGCGAACAATCTGTATCGAAAAGAATTAGATTGGATAAGAAGGATGCCATGCGCGCGTGGTGGAAAAGCTCGTTATCGTGTAAATTCTTTTTACGATTTGGAAAAAGAAGCTCATCGTAGAATTGAAGAGCGTGCGGCCCGTTTGGATATTAAGAGTAGTTATATTGGCAGTAAAATTTTTGAGGCGGAATATATATCGAAAGCCTATGGAGATAAAGTACTGCTAAAAGACTTTTACTATAATTTTTCTCGTTATGAGAAAATGGGAATAGTTGGGCGGAATGGTACTGGAAAATCTACGTTTATAAAGATGTTGTTAGGAGAAGTCAAGCCGGATGGTGGCAGATTCTCTATTGGTGAAACGGTAAGATTTGGGTATTACTCCCAAGAGGGGCTGGAATTTGACCCACAGGCTAAAGTGATTGATGCCGTACGAAAAATAGCAGAAACCATTGACTTGGGCGGTGGTAAAAAAATGACAGCCATGCAATTCCTAAACCACTTCTTATTCCCTCCATCTCGTCAGCAGGACTATATCTATAAATTAAGCGGAGGAGAACGTAGGCGTCTTTATCTTTGTACGGTCTTGATGAAGAATCCGAATTTTCTAGTCCTTGACGAACCTACCAATGATTTGGATATCGCAACACTCCAGGTGTTAGAAGAGTATCTGATGGATTTTAAAGGGTGTGTTATCATTGTGAGCCATGATCGTTATTTCATGGATAAGGTGGTAGATCATTTGTTGGTTTTTAGGGGTGCCGGTCTCGTTAAGGATTTTCCTGGTAATTATACTCAATATAGAGCCTGGGAGGATGAACATTTAGAAGAAGAAAATTCAAATAACTCTAAAGCTGCAAAGCCGGTTCTTGAACGAGTTTCGGTTCATAAAAGGAAACTTTCTTTTAAAGAGAAGAAGGAGTTGGAAGAGCTGGAAATAAAGATTGAAGAATTGGAGAAAGAAAAAGTGAATATAGAAGAATCTCTTTGCTCCGGAACCTTGTCGGTAGAAGAGCTAACGGAGAAGAGCAAACGATTACCTATTGTGATTGAGTTATTGGATGACGCTTCCATGAGGTGGCTTGAGTTATCAGAAATAGAAGAATAGAAATAAAAGTATATGTATGTCAAAACCATTAGCCGAACGACTTCGCCCTCGTAGCTTAGATGAGTATATTGGTCAGGAACATTTGATCGGAGAGGGAGCCACTTTGCGAAGAATGATAGATTCCGGAAATTTATCTTCGTTTATTCTGTGGGGGCCTCCCGGGGTTGGAAAAACGACCTTGGCAAAAATTATTTCTTATAAGCTGAATGCGCCATTCTATACATTAAGTGCTGTTAATAGTGGTGTAAAAGATGTTCGTGAGGTAATAGAAAAAGCTGATAAGTCGCGTTTCTTTGGAAGTGTCAGCCCGATTCTTTTTATCGATGAAATTCATCGTTTCAGTAAATCTCAGCAAGATTCTTTGCTGGCAGCCGTTGAAACAGGAATTGTGACCTTGATAGGTGCCACTACAGAAAATCCATCGTTTGAGGTGATACGTCCACTACTTTCTCGTTGTCAGGTATATGTATTGAAAAGTTTGACTGTAGATAATCTGAAGAAATTGATTGATAGAGCTTTAACGGAAGATGTAGAACTATCCGTTAGGGATATTGAATTAAAAGATTCTTCAGCATTGATTAGGCAGAGTGGGGGTGATGCACGAAAATTGTTGAATATTCTTGATATTATCGTTAAAGCCACTCCGGATGATGAAAAATTAGTGATTACTGACGATTTGGTCAATGAACGTTTGCAGGACACTCCCATATCTTATGACAAAGGTGGAGAGATGCACTATGATATTATTTCTGCTTTTATAAAAAGTATCCGCGGCAGTAACCCCGATGCGGCTTTATATTGGTTAGCTCGAATGATTGAAGGTGGCGAAAAGCCCGAATTTATAGCGCGTCGTTTGATTATTTCTGCAGCGGAAGATATAGGTTTGGCAAATCCCAATGCGTTGCTGTTGGCAAATGCTGCATTTGATGCGGTGCATAAGATTGGTTGGCCCGAAGGGCGAATCCCATTGGCTGAGGCTACAGTTTATTTGGCCACATCCCCTAAGAGTAATTCTGCTTACAAGGGAATTGGGAAGGCTTTGGATTTTGTAAGAAAGACTGGTGCGCTGTCTGTTCCTCTCCATCTGCGAAATGCACCTACTGAGTTAATGGCTGAATTGGGTTATAGTGATGGATATAAATACCCACACGATTATCCTGGTAATTTTGTGAAACAAGAATACCTTCCCGGTGATGTGAAAGGGACAAGATTTTGGACGCCATGTTATAATCCCCAAGAAAATAAAATGGCAGAAGGAATGAAGAAGTGCTGGTCTGAAGAATAGTGTTGAAGGAGGTCGTTAGCGAACTCCTTCAATTTTATAGAAAACAAAAAAAGAAGGAAAAATTCCTTCTTTTTGAGCCTCTTGTCGGATTCGAACCAACGACCCCGAGATTACAAATCACGTGCTCTGGCCAACTGAGCTAAAGAGGCGGGTGGGCAAGCTTTCTGCATCGCGCCGCTACAACCAACTACCTTTGCTGCGGTCAAGCCCTGGAGGATTCGAAGGGAGCTGGCCGTACAGCACTTACCCGTTTTGGTTTTGCGATGCAAAGATATGACTATATTTTAAAATGACAAAATTATCAAAGAAAAAAATGACTAATCTTTAGATTTTTCCTCGTTTTTCTTTGTTTCTATGGAATTCGTGGCTTGTTTCAGTAGATTATAGGCCTTGTAAAGCCCCATCTCTCCGGCTTTGCTTAAGTCTGGTATGGCCTTTTCTGGCTCATTGTTTAACAAATGAATGACAGCTCTATTGTAATGTGCTTCAGCAAATCGGGGGAAGAGGCTTATGGCTTTGTCAAAATCTTTTATGGCACTAATCCTGTCTCCCATCATGGTGTAAGTGCATCCTCTATTGTAGTATAGATAGGCATTTTGGGGCTCCAGTTCTATCGATTTATTAAGCGATTGGATAGCTCCTTGGTGGTAGTATTGTATTCTTGATGCTTTTTGGGTGTCTGAGTTTTTCTCTTCAAGTAGACTATGTGTCAGATTACTTGATTTGTTCTCGCTAATCGCCTGATGCGTTAATATAGAGGATTTCTGAATATGATAAATGTAGGATAATGAATCAAGGCGTATGGCAGATTCTATTTCTTTTAGAGCTTTCTCTGCTTGATAGTTTGATAACAATAAGATGGAGTTGTATAATTTTTCTTCTGGAGTTTTAGTAGGATTTATTAAACCATTATTCTCACTCATGCTTGTGTTTCCGAGCATGGAGTTTGATGCAGCAAAGTATATTTTTTGATTAAATAAATGGGCTTGGTTTATTTTTTCAATCTCTGGCAGGAAGGCTACAGATTGATAACCTTTCGTAGAGGGTTGAGTGAGGGCGTATTTAAAATGTGGATGAATTTCTTTCTGTGTTTCCAAGTTCTGTACTTTTCCAATCAATTCGTGTAACAACTCGTCCTTGGAGTTGCTCTCATCTTTTGCCAGGTCCTGATAGTTCTCTATGTCTAAATCACTGAATTTTCTGATTTTTTTGATATCCGTTTTCTTCTTTTTGTCGTAATATAGGTCTAGATTTGCTTTTGCTACATAACTTTCGTCTTTTTTCGCACCTTTAATATCGCCTATTTTGCGTTTCATTCTTGCGCGCGCTAAGTATCCATAAGTAAAATTAGGGAAACTATTTATGATGGTAGTATAGTGCTCAATTGCGTGGGTATAATCGCCGGTTTGTTCTTGTAACATGGCCAAATTGTATAAAGCAAGGGTGTTGTTGGGTGCTTTTTTTATGACAATTTCAAAATCTTCAATGGCCTTGTTGTCATCGCCTAGTTGTGCACGTAGCAAACCTCTGTTGTAGTGTGCAATGGTGTGCTCTGGTATGAGCTTGATGATGTGGTCGTAGTCGCTTAAAGCTTGACTGAAGCGGTTAAGCGCATGATGTGCCAATGCTCTGCTTAAATAATAATTGGGTTCTGTAGGCTTTAATTTTATGGCTTTAGTTAGGAAAGTTTCAGCTTCCTCATATTCCCCTTTGTCTAAGGCATGCCTTCCCTTAAATGCCCATGCTGCTGCATCTTTTGGATATCTACTCAGTAGGGCATCAATCCATTTGAGACCTTCGATGGTATCGTTTTTCTCCAGCGCTATTTGTGCCTTGGCTACATATGATTTATTGAGTAAAGGCCATTTCTTTAAAATGTAATCAATGTCCTTTTCTGCAGCATCATATTCTTTTTGCTGCATGTGGCATAATGCTCTGTTGTAGATGGACGTTTGGTCGTCTTTTGTATTCGAGATTACTTTGTCGTAATCTTCTATCGCTCCTTGCATATTTTGGTTATGAATCCTGCAAAGAGCTCGTAATTTATATACTTCTGTAACGAAAGGGTTGAGTTCTAAAGATGTCGAGCAGTCGGCTTCAGCTCCATGGTAATCTTCAAGGGAGAATTTCGCATATGCCCTATAGTAGTATGCCTTAGAAAGGTACGGTTTGGCTTCAATGGCTTGGTTGAAGTAGTGTATAGCCGTTAGATAATCATCAAAATATACTGCGTTTCTTCCTAGTAGCAGTACATTTTCTGTATCTATTTGCCCCTTGCCGCTTACTGCAATATTTATGGCAATAAGGAGAAATGTTATTCTCATAAGCCATTTTTTAATATTGCAGTAGGTAGACATGGTGATGTTGTTAAACTTCCGTACAATTTGGAAGTTTTATCGGTGGGGAATCTTTATTTTGCAGTTTTAATCTTGTATGGACAGTTCACTTTCCCTTTAATTAAATTGGAAAGTTTACCTTTAATCATTTGTTTTCTCAAAGGGGATATTCTGTCCGTGAATACCTTTCCGTCCAAATGGTCAAATTCGTGTTGCATTACGCGGGCCAAATATCCATCCACCCACTCGTCGTGCTCGTTGAATTCTTCGTCCATGTATTTTACATGGATGCGGGTAGGGCGGCGTACAGGTTCGTGTATGCCAGGTATGCTCAAGCATCCTTCTTCCATGGATTCTGTTTTCTCGTTATCCACTTCTACAATGTGTGGATTGATATAGACTTTATTGAAGTTCTCGTATTCGGGGAAATCTTCTTTTAAAACATCAAGGGATATTACGGCCAATCTGATAGGCAATCCCACTTGTGGGGCTGCTAAACCAATGCCTTCACTTTTGAACATGGTTTCAAACATATTTGCAATCAATTCCTTGAGGTTGGGATAATCGGAAGTAATCTCTTCTGTTTCTTTTCTTAGGACAGGTTGTCCGTATGTGTAAATTGGTAAAATCATATTTTGGTGTATAAATTGATTCCTATTTCTATCTAGTTAATGTCCTTAAAAGCCTAAACGCTTTTGCTCCATATATGATTGTAAGATAATTGTGGCGCTTATTTCGTCAACCAAACCTTTCTCTTGTCTTTTTTTCTTTTTGATACCGCTATCTATGATGGCTTGGTGTGCCAGTACAGAAGTGAACCTTTCATCATGAAAAACCGTAGGGATATTGGGGATTTTGCTTTTCAGCTTCTCTGTAAATTGTTTCACTCTTTCCTGGTTTTCGGAGGGTTGACCGTTTGTTTGCGTAGGAAGTCCAATGACAAATAATTCAACATCTTCTTTTTGTGTATAGTCTACCAAAAACTTTTCTAGTTCGTGTGTCGGAATTGTCGTCAATCCATTGGCTATGATTTGCAGTGTGTCTGTTACTGCAATTCCGGTTCTTTTCTTTCCATAATCTATAGCCAAAATTCTGCCCATTTCTTTATAATATTGTATTCTAGGCAAAAATACAGAAAATCTCACTAAGCATAAAGAAAAGATTTGCAAAATATATTTAAACTCTTATATCTTGTGTCTAATATTGAAGTTAAAGCCGGCTTTTTGAGCTACTCCTATAAAACAAAAAACAGGAAAGCTGGCTTTCCTGTTTCTGTGATTCCGTAGGGATTCGAACCCTAGACCCACGCCTTAGAAGGGCGTTGCTCTAATCCAACTGAGCTACGGAACCAAACCGAGTGCAAAAATACGATTATATTTTGTTATACACAAATTTTCGTCACTTTTCTTTTGTTGGTAGTGTTTCGCCGATGTACTCGAATTGAAAATTGTTACCACGTGCAGATGGAAATTGACTTCTTAAGTCTACATCTTGTCGGTTTTTGAGGTGGTCAATGATTCTCTCGTAGCAGTTTTGTGCATTAGTAGCTTTGACGAGTGCAGAAAAACGAGTGTCCTGGTATTGGAATTTTCCTGTTCCTGGAATTTGTACTACACGCTTAAATAAGATAGAACCCTTATACCATCCCAATCGATCTTCTATTAGTCTGTTTGTTTTGGATTCTTTCTTTATATTTGTGTTTTCTTCGTTGTCGTTTGCTGCAGAAGCAGAGCGACCTCCGGCTTTAAATTCTTCTAATGTTTGTGCGGTAGTTTTGATAATAATGAAGTATACTCTTGGGCGAACTTTGTATCGTTTGGGGTAAGGCATATTACTATTCGCATAGTTTTTGATGTCTTCAATGAGCTCGGGAGTAACTTCTATTTCGGGAATAGCAGAAAGAAAGGCAATGGCTTCTTCAACACTGAGTGCAACGATGTCTGAATCAAAATACCTAACGTATAAATTCATTGTATTTGCTTTTCTGTAGTTATATAAAAAAATATTTTTCTATTTCAATCATATACTTGCAAACAAACTAGTATATAATTGTTATAGAAAAATCATTGAGCGGAAAACGAGACTCGAACTCGCGACCCCAACCTTGGCAAGGTTGTGCTCTACCAACTGAGCTATTTCCGCTTAAAAATAAGTGAAGAGGATGAGACTCGAACTCACACGTCACAATTGACACTACCCCCTCAAAGTAGCGCGTCTACCAATTCCGCCACCCCTCCATTATTCTTATTGTAAAGATTTCCTGTGCCCAGAACAGGACTCGAACCTGCACGTCTCTCAACACTCGCACCTGAAACGAGCGCGTCTACCATTCCGCCACCTGGGCTCGATAAATCCTTGGGTCAATTAAGAGCGGAAAACGAGACTCGAACTCGCGACCCCAACCTTGGCAAGGTTGTGCTCTACCAACTGAGCTATTTCCGCTTGTTGTAGCGTTTTCTCTCAAACGCGGTGCAAAGATACGCATTTTTTCTTACGTACCAAATAAACTGACGAAAAAAAGATAAATATTTTAATTTTGAAGTCCTAAATAGGGGTTAGAGGGTTAGAATCTTAAACTTTGCGAACTTTAATAACAGATTCTTTTCTCCAACGTGCTCAAAGTTGACGCGTGCTTTGATGCTTTCGCCACTTCCTTCAATACTCATGACAACACCTTTACCAAAACGTTCATGTTCAATGACGCTTCCTGCCTTTATGCTCTCTCCGGTTGGGTTGTTTTCTTGTGTTGGCCGGAGAGAAATAGTTTTTGAAATTGGGCGAAAATGAGAGGGTGGTTGGGTGTAGGATTGCCGGTTGGGTGTAGTAGGCAGATTGCCGAGCCTTGTGGACTGGCGATGGCTATAGGTATCGGTCCAATTATTAGTTGTGGACTCTCCTGTACCTGAGATATATTTTGCGTCTATTTCTTTAATAAAAGGACTCGGCATGCAATAGTCTATACTGCCAAATTTGAAACGCTTTTCAGCATAGCTGACAAAGCAGTGCTTTCTAGCACGAGTGATAGCAACATAGAAGAGTCGGCGTTCTTCTTCCATTTCCCTTGGGTTGTGTATGGCATTGGCATTAGGGAATAGTTCGTTTTCCATACCGCAAATGAAAACCGCATCAAATTCAAGGCCTTTTGCTGCGTGAACTGTCATTAGGGTAACCTTTGGGGAATTATCATCTGTTTTATCCGAATCGGTCAGGAGAGAGATGTGCCCTAAAAAGTCAGAAAGAGTTATCTGTTCGTTTCCATTTTCCTCTCTCATGTCTTCTTCAAAGGATTTGATGGCATCCACCAGTTCTTCTACGTTTTCTCTTCTGCTGATTTCTTCGGGTGCACTTCCCATTGCAAATTCTGCGGCCATTCCTGTTTCTTTTAATATTTGGATGGTCAGTTCGTATGCACTTGTATGGGAGCTTTCTCGTTTGAATCCTTCTATCAGCTCATAGAAATGATAGAGTTTAGTGGCAGTAGCCTTGCTGAGTTTTACTTGAAAGTTGTCCGGTGATTGAATAATATCCCAGAGGCTTGTTCTATATTCGGACGCTGCTAACTGTAATTTTTTGATAGTAGTGTCTCCAATGCCACGTGTGGGATAGTTGATGATTCTCTTTAGTGCCTCATCGTCGTAAGAGTTACATACCAGTCTGAGGTAGGCAACAATGTCTTTAATCTCTTTCCTTTGATAGAAGGATAGTCCGCCATATATTCTGTATGGTATATGTGCCTGTCTGAAGGCTTCTTCAAATACTCGGCTCTGTGCGTTGGTGCGGTAGAGTAGGGCTATCTCATCGTAACTGATGCTTGTTTGATTCCTTAGCTTCCTGATTTCTCCTGCAATTCTTACACATTCTTCTTTGTCGCTGCAGCATTTTAGCAATTGTATACGTTCGCCTTCTTCGTTATTGCTATATACGTTTTTGTTAATTTGGTGTACGTTGTGTCTTATAAGGCTGTTCGCTGCATTCACAATGTTTTGCGTAGAACGATAGTTACATTCCAATTTTACGCATTTTGCAGTAGGGTATTGATCCGTAAACTGTAGGATATTGCTGATGTCAGCCCCTCTAAAGGCATAAATGCTTTGTGCATCATCTCCCACAACACATATATTTTTATTGTTGATGGTTAGAAGCGACAGAATTTGCTGCTGTGCATAGTTGGTGTCTTGGTACTCATCCACTAAAATATATCTGAAACGCTCGCTGTAGTGCCGTCTGATTTCCTCTTTGTTCCGAAATAGAAGATAGGTGTTCAGCAATAAGTCGTCAAAGTCCATAGCATTGGCTCGCTTGCATTTTTCGGCATATAGGGCGTATATGCGTCTTAGCTCCGGCACTTTTTCAAAAGAGTCTCTTTTATATATTTGTGCGTCAGCGCCATAGGCTTGAGGGAGGATTAGTCGATTCTTGGCTTCGGATATTCTGTATGCGATAAATGAAGGCTTGTAGGTCTTGTCGTCAAGTTCCAATTCTTTGATGATGGATTTGACAAGGCTTTTTGAGTCGGCAGCATCATAGATGGTATAATCAGCCGTGTACCCAATCGCTTCACTTTCTCTGCGCAATATTCTTGAGAAAATGGAGTGAAAAGTACCAGACCATATTTTGTGGATATTGCTGTCTGCTACGATTTGCGCAATACGGCCGTTCATTTCGCGGGCTGCTTTGTTGGTGAATGTCAACGAAAGAATCTCTTCGGGCAGATAGCCATTTTGTAGTAAATATGCAATTTTGTAGGTCAGTACTCGGGTTTTTCCGGAGCCGGCTCCTGCTATGACGAGTAATGGTCCGTCACAATAACTTACAGCCTTTAGCTGGCTTTCGTTTAATTCTTTTGTAAAGTCGTGATGGCTCATAAATACTGCTCCTCTATCCTGGTATTTAGTGAAGTTGTTTGTTTTTTTGATCGTATTGCAATTTTCGCAGATAGAATTTTACCTTTTGGCACAATTCATCATATTCTGCTTGTAAACTGTCTTTTTTCTCCATTCTCTCTTGGTTGATGAGCTTGTCTACCTCTTCTAATTGTTGGCGTGCTTCAAATAATTCGATAGAGTCTGCCAATAGAATGGCTTCTTCTCTGGCGTTGAGAGCTAATGGAAAGTTCTCTCTTAAATCTTTGATGGCTTTCCTCGCTGCGTTGTAGTTGCTTTCCTGCAATGCTGCTCGGGCATCTAGAAGCATTTTTCGCCCATTTTTTTCCATCATGCTTCTTTTTTCGGAAGGTTCGGCTGAACTTTCTCCTTTGTGGCTATTGCAAGCCATTCCCATAAAAGCAAAAAACAATATATATATAATTAATGTGTGTTTCATATTCTTTTTTGTTTGATTCTAGAATTCTATAAATAAGTATTTTTCTTTACAACTTTTTATGCAATATATAAGCGCATCATAACACGTTCTTATTTTTTATTGGATTGCAAATTCTTCGTTTTCTCGTACGGATTTATACTTTGTCATTAAAAAGGCGCTCAACTAGTTGTGCAAATTTAATCATAATGTGAAAAATATTAGATTTCCGAAGTAAAGTTCTTGCCAATAATAACAAAAAATAGTATGCATTATAGAGTTGCGGTCGAAAATAAATAGTAAAAAAGAAGGGTATAAATCTTGAAATTCACAATCAAAAAACAGACTATATAACCTCTTATTTTTGCGTTATTTTCTTTCAAAAAAATATTGTCGCCAAATACGCGATTCTCAGCGATTACGAGTGAGAATGTTAATGTATTGATATTCAGGTGTTAAGATTTTTGTCTGTCTACGTTTTTAATGATTCTATTCTATGAATGGGCATTCATAGGTGCTTATAATGCCCATTCATAGGTTGCTTGAATGCCCATTCAGGCGACCTATGGATGCCCATTCATAGACAGCAGTAACGAGTTTTGAGGTGATTTTTGATCAATAAATAGCCTTAAAAAAACATATTTTTGTGCAAGTCCGCTCCTATTTTGAATCTTTCAAATGTCAATGACATTCGCACAAATGGTCGTAAAGAACTACTGCTTTTTTCGTTTGTTTTCATTCAAATTTTACAAATATCAATGAGAAAAGATGCAACTTTATTTGTTTGGGTTGGGTGATTTCAAATGAATGTATGATTCGCAAGCTGGCTTAGTTAGAATAGATCGTAACTCTTTTGTGATTATTATAAAATCACTTATATTTGCATTTGAATATTTTGGTTAAGAAAAAATTACATATATATTGATTGTACGTGTGAAGTTTTATATCCAGAGTTGAGGATCTGTCCTCTTGTGATGAATTTGCTAAGTATGCCTTTGGCTACGCTTTATAAGATGAGGAAATAATTATTTTTAGGACTAATACTAGACAAGATGTCTTACAAAAAAGCTAATTCATTTGTACTTTTCGGTCGTGCGTTTCTGTATGCACGTAAAGATTTTTGGGTTTCCATTCAGGTGTTGTTGATACTTACAATTATTGTAGCTATTGTTTTCTTTTTCGTAGAACATACAGCACAGCCAGAAGAGTATAAGAATCCATGGGAAGCCTTTGTATGGGCAATTACTCGCTATATTGGCGATCCAGGAAATTTTGCAGGTAATGGACCGATAACATTATTGGGGCGTCTCTTGGATACTTTTTTGAGTATATTGGAAATTCTGATTTTTGCAGTACCAGCCGGTTTGGTAGCCAACGGATTTAGTCAGGCCATAGAAGAAGAAAAGAAGAAAGAATATTTGGATAATGTGCGTAATAAAATCTACAAGGGTTTTCGTCATGTTCATTCTGCTTCATTCCAAGATTATGTAAAAGAACATCCGGAGATGCCGCAGCACACTTATTTCTGGGCTCCACAGAATGTTTCAATGGCGCAGTTGGAAACCAGTGGCATCAACCTTTCAGATATTTTGAATGTGGTTAATGAGTACCCGGAATTCCGTTTGAAAAATATGGCCAAGGCCATTAGTGTGGAGCAGCATCCAGAAGACAGGCTGGTGCTGGAGCATTTCCCATTGAATACTCCATATGGTTGCTGTATCAATCGAAAATCCAATGTAACGATTGTGGCTGCCGGTAGTGTTGCAGAAATAGGAACAGGGTGGTTTGCTTACTATCTGGCCAAGTTTGGTGGTTTCAATTTTATTAGCAAAGAAATTGAGGTGGATCCATTAGAACCTGACTCCTATAATGCGATGTCTACACAGATTCAGGTAAATGGTATGACACAAAAGGAGTTGGAAGTTGATCCCAAATTGAACAAAAAAGAGTTGGCCTTATTAGAAAAGAAACGTGCTCAGCGTGAGTTGTTTCTGAATGATTTGAAGTCGTTGTGTAGTGGTGATAATGCTTGGTGCATTACTCTATTGTCACACATTAAAAACAAGACCAATACTACTGATATTCATCTCTCTTATAGCAAGTCTGAGCAACAAGACCCCACGGTAAATTGTATGGATTCTTATCTAGGCATGCTCGATGATATGACAAAGTCAATGCAGAAGGAATTTGGTTTAACCGTAGAAAATTCTACGCGCTATCCTCATAAAACCAGTAACTTAGCTTATAAGGTGAGAAAAGAAAACTCCAAGGTAAATGGCTTCTCCGTGAGAGTGTCTACAGATATTGTTTGTTATGATGCTCGCGTTTCTGCCATCATGCATCAAATGGCTTCCGTGTTAAACAAGAACTTCAAAGGGAAGGGTATGTTATCGGAAGAAGCAGCTGCTTTCAAGAAAAGACTCTTTGGATATGCAGAGACAAATGTTAACGAATAGCGAAATAAATCAAAGTACTTATAGAAAATTCTACCGATAAATTTAATAAGAAAATAAAAATATGAAAGTAACAAAATTCTTTTATGCTGCCATTATGATGATTACAATGGCCAGTTGTGGAGGTAACAAACAAGAAAATGGTTTGACGGAGGCCGCTTCGGGTGATATGGAAGCCTACGAAAGTGGTGACGTGAATGCCATCGAACAGGCACGTCCTTCTATTATGGTGATTCCCGGTGACCAAACCTTGAAAAATTTCAAAATGATCACTCAGCATGTTGTGGATGGCAGAGAGTATTTTCTGCGTAACTATGCTGGTTATATGTTGAAAGATGATCGTGCGCGCCGTATCTTTTCAACCATTCAAGATGCCTTCAATGCTCAGAACTTCCCACTTAATGATTTTGAGCAGACATTAAAGCAACTCAATACACAAGAAGCAACAGATATAGCTGATGGTTTTGAAAAAGATGCAAAAACAATGTTGCTCACCGTGGCACAACCCGACATTATTTTGGAGTTCAATTATGATACAAGTCGTGACAAACCCATGTCTATGATTGGTCATAACTACAACAAATCTGGAGAGAAAAATGTGAATTATACCTTGAAGGCTTTGGACGCATATACCAATAAAGTGATTGCCACCATCAGCAGTAGTAATATCAAAGGGGAATCAACAACCGAGACCATTCAAGAAGATTTAAAAGACAAGTTGCCTAAATTTCAGAAGGACATTACAAAGTATTTTAGTGACATCCTCACTCGTGGCCGTGACATCACCGTGCGCATCGCCGTGGAAGAAGGTTTGGATTTGGCACTCACTGATGAAAGTATCGAAGGTGATACTTATGCCGATTGGATGATTGACTACATGAAGACACATACCCTAAAGGGGGCATACAAATTGCAGCGCAACACGGATTATGAGCTTTATTTTGTAAATTGTCGCATCAAGTTGCTCAATGAAGATGGCACACAATATGGTGTTTATGATTGGGCACGTGACTTTGTTAAAAACCTTCGACAGAATTTAGGCTTGAAGTGTTCCAATAAATCTCAAGGACTTGGTGAAGTACTTATCTGCATAGAAGGAATAAAATAATAAAAATCCCTAATTATAATCATGAAATCAGTATATAAAATTATAGCACTTTCCATGTTTCTCACAGCATGTGGTGGAACCCAGGAAAAAGAGTCCAAAGGCACGAAGTTCGCTCCACAAGAACGTGTTTCATCTTTGACAGCCGAAGAGCGAGAAATGGCTATTGTCCAGAAGAAGTCAGAATTGGAAGGAATCAACCTTGATACCTTGCTTAATAGTCATGGTGTAAAATTCAGTATTGTACAGCCAAATATTCAAGGAGAAGACATCACACAAGATATTAGTGATCGCGTGGCGATGAAACTATTGCAGATTGCTTGCCAAAATGGCATTAGCGGTTTGGGTACGAATCCAACGTTTGTCTTTGGAACTGAGATTGCGCAGACCGGACGCGCTGTTACAGGTACCACCCCACAAAAGATGACAGTGCGCTATGAACTCACCTTTAAGGTCATGAATACCTTTAATGGTGAGGTCTATGCAACGGCCACACAAGAGGTAA
Organism: Alloprevotella sp.; assembly: GCA_045636405.1. Classification (GTDB taxonomy): domain Bacteria; phylum Bacteroidota; class Bacteroidia; order Bacteroidales; family Bacteroidaceae; genus Alloprevotella. Next base: position 19,740 of record JAZTXL010000033.1, on the reverse strand, counting down.
CGGGAGTGGGAAACAGTTTTATGGAGGCAAACCAGAATTTTGTCAGGGAAATCAAGAATACACCAGCTTTGCAAAAGATGTTGCATACTGCGAGCAATCGCATCGTAGAATGGTACAACAGCAATGTGCAGACCATTAAAAACGAGATTACTTTGGCTGCCATTAAAGGAGAATATGAATTGGCGCTTGCTATCGCTATGAGTGTACCGCAGCAAGCTACAATTGCCTTTGATTATGCATCCGGCGAAATTGAGAAATTAACCAAAGGACTTATGCACAAAAGGGCAACTGATATTTTCAACGAGATGCGTTCTGCAATAGCTAGTGCAGGTGATGAGTTTGAACCTGCTGTTGGAACTTATTTCAAATTGATTCCTGCAGATGCGCCAGAACATGTCGCAGCCCAAAAAGCATATGATGCATACATTGCTAAGTGTAATGCTCGTCGCAAAGCTTTGGAAGATAAGGCAGAGCGTGACGAAAACGCAGCTCGTGAACTTGAAAAGTTAAAGTTGAAATACAGCCATGAAAGTGAATTAGCGGAGCTGGAAACCAGAAAAGTAACAGCCAAATACACTTGTGATGAAGCTGCACGTAAAGCAGAGGCATCGGCCAGAGTGTCCATTGCACAGGCGAATGCAGAAGGAAAAATAGGGGCAGCTAAGGCTAAGGCTGATGGTAAACGCAATAGTTTCTTCGGAAGCATAGGTTATGGTATCTCCGGAACCTTTGAACGTATCTTCAATGCGATAGATAATAAGTAAGACATAAGAAATATTTGGACGATATTTTCCATAAACGTATCATTATCACACATTGTAAGCATCTTTGTGAGGGAGATTTCTTGATTGACGACAGAGGGAAAAATCGTGCCAGTGAGTTTAAAGGTGAATGGATCCATTTTGGGTCAGAAAAATATCCAAATTGGAAAAGTGTAGTAGACTACTTGATGTAAACCTTTTTTTTATCTTAAAGGTTTTACGATTATAGAGTAACAGAAAAAGCAGAAATCCGCGGATTTCTGCTTTTTCTGTATGGTATTTGGCAATGCTTATGCCTTTTCTACCTCTGAGCTGCCAATCATCAATAAGTGATCGCCAGGCTGGAGTATGATTCCGCCATGGGGTATGATATATTTGTCGTTGCGTTTGATAAATACAACCAATACTCCATGGGGAAGCTGCAAATCTTTTAGCGTATTTCCTTTTTGGTTTATCATTTCCTGGGTGATGGTAGTTTCTGTCTGCTGGCCGGCTTCTTCGGGGAAGTCTACGTCAAACTGGTTCTTTTCAGCCGTAGGAAGCAGCAGTTTGAATTTCTTGGCTGCTGCCACTATCGTACTGCCTTGTATCACCAAAGAGAGTAGGGTGATGAAAAATACAATATTGAAAATCGCATTACTACCCGGCACGTGTTGTACTACGGGGTAGGTGGCAAAGATGATGGGAACAGCACCACGAAGACCTACCCATGAAATAAAGAGTTTGGAGCGTACGGAAATCTCCTTAAATGGTAATAGAGAGATGAAGATGCTCAAAGGACGGGCTGCAAGCATCATAAATAATCCGATGAGTAATGCGGCAAGTGTGGTTTTCCACATTTCGCTCGGATTTACCAATAGTCCCAATACCAAAAACATACCGATTTGCACAATCCAGGTCATACCATCGAAGAAAGACAATACTTGCTTTCGTCCTTTAATATTGTTGTTTCCAACTACAATTCCGGCGATGTATACGGCCAAATATCCGTTACCTCCGAGCATGTCTGTCATTGCGAATGAGAAGAATACGATACTCATCAGCATGATGGAGTAGAGCGGTATGTTGTTTATTTCAATCTTCTTCATAAACCATACCGTAGCATAACCTACACCTATACCCAGCATTGTGCCGATGGCAAACTGTTGCATCAGAATCTTTAAGGAATTGACTACAAGTTCGGATGTTTGCACCTGCTCCGCACCGGAAGTATCAATGGCTAACGTTAGCTGAATCAGTACAATGGTGAGAATATAGGCCATGGGGTCATTACTTCCGCTTTCCAGTTCAAGCATGGGTTGCATGTTGTTCTTTAGGTTGATGCCTTTTCCTCTTAGTAGGTTGAAGACAGATGCAGAGTCCGTAGAAGACATGGTGGCGGCCAGCAAGAAACAAGCAACTAAAGGAAGCTCAAATGAGAGCCATTCCCAATAGGAGAGAGAATATATAAAAGCACCGGTGATGACCGTTGTGAGCAGTACTCCTATGGTGGCTAAAGTTAGTCCCGGTCCCATGACGGGTCTGATTTCACTAAGTTTTGTCTCTATACCACCGGTAAAGAGAATAACACAAAGCGCTACCATCCCGACGAATTGTGCTTGTCCCACATTGTCAAATTCAATGCCAAGACCGTCACTTCCAAATAGCATACCGGCTACCAGGAATAACAACAAGGCAGGAAGGCCGAAACGACCTCCTGCTTTGGTGATGAGTATACTGCAAAAAATCAGAATGGAGCCTACAAAGAGGATGTTTTCTGAGGTGAAGTAAGTCATTGGATATATTTTTATTGTTTAACAGACATCGACGCTTTGGTCAAGTAGCCAATCAATACCAAGTACATGCCAAGTGAGAGCCATTCGGCACCTGTGGTTTCTCCCCATCCGGGAATAGTTAGGTTGATTTTGAAGAATTGTAAGCCGGCACTTACCACACCCATCAATGCTCCTCCGGCGATGAAGCCAGAGGCGAGCAAGGTACCCTTCTCGTTGCGCAAGCGGTTCACTTCTGCATCCTTGCTACGGCTATTCACATACCAGTTTACGGCACCACCCACGATGAGCGGCAAGTTGAGTTGCAAGGGGATGAACATACCGAGGGCAAAGGCGAGCGCAGAGATGCCGCAAGCGTTCAGCACGATGGCGAGCACTGCACCAATGCCGTAAAGCAACCAGGGCGCGCCTTGGCCTGACATCAACGGTTCAATGACGGCCGCCATAGCACGAGCTTGGGGTGCTGCCATCACGTCGGAGTTGTCGGGTGTAAAGCCGTAAGCCTTGTTCAGCATCATGATGACGCCGCCCACGGTGGCAGCGCTGACAAGGATGCCGAGGAATTTATAAGTCTCTTGATATTTGGGAGTTGAGCCAAGCCAGTAGCCAATCTTCAAGTCGGTGATAAAAGCTCCGGCGCTAGAAAGAGCCGTACATACAACGCCGCCCATAATGAGGGCTGCCACCATTCCGCCAGTACCTTTAAGGCCCACCAGCACCATGATGATAGACGACAAGATAAGGGTCATCAAGGTCATTCCGCTCACGGGGTTTGAACCTACAATCGCAATCGCATTGGCGGCTACGGTGGTAAAGAGGAAAGAGATAATGGCCACGATGAGGATGCCCACTACGGTGAACAAGATGTTGCCGCCCATCACGCCGAAGTAGAAGAAAAGCGTAGTGATAACGATGGTCAGCAGTGCACCGATGGCAATAATCTTCATAGAAAGGTCTTTCTGCGTGCGAACGGTTTGTTCCTCGGTAGCAGCACTTTTGAAAATCTTACCTACAAGCCCGAAAGCGCTTTTAATAACGCCCCAGCTCTTAATCACACCGATGATGCCAGCCATGGCGATACCTCCGATACCAATGCTCTTGGCATAGCCGAAGATTTGTTCGGGCGAAGCTGCAGTAGCTGTCACTCCTCCTGTTACTTCAACTTCAGGGAAGAGCAGGGCGATGCCGGGAACGATGAGCCACCACACGGCTACAGAGCCTGCACAAATGATGGCGGCATACTTCAAGCCTACGATGTAACCCATACCGAGCAATGCAGCGCTGGTATTGATGCTGAACATCAGCTTTGTCTTCTCTGCAAAGGTACAACCCATCTCTGTTACTCGGCTGGTGAAGTTTTCGCTCCAAGCACCGTAAGAAGCCACGGCAAAGTCGTAGAGTCCGCCGATGAGTCCGGCCACCAAGAGGGGCTTGGTTTGGCTACCGCTCTTCTCGCCGGAGAGCAACACCTGCGTAGAGGCTGTAGCTTCGGGGAAGGGGTATTTGCCGTGCATGTCCTTCACAAAATACTTGCGGAAGGGGATGAGGAACAGAATGCCGAGCACACCGCCGAGCAACGAGGCCATAAACACCTGGAAGAAGTCTACGGTAATTTCTGGGTACTTAGATTGCAGGATATAGAGCGCAGGCAGGGTGAAGATGGCACCGGCCACAATCATACCTGAACAGGCACCGATGCTCTGGATGATGACGTTCTCGCCCAAGGGGTCCTTGCGATGTATACCTCCGGAAAGGCCTACTGCAATAATGGTAATGGGTATGGCGGCCTCGAACACTTGGCCCACTTTCAGACCCAAAAAAGCCGTGGCAGCCGAGAAGATAACTGCCATCAGGATGCCCCAGAAGATGCTCCACGGGGTTACTTCTCTGTAGGTGCGCTCCGGCTTCATCAGCGGAGTGTACTCTTCGCCCTCGCGCAGTTCGCGGAAAGCGTTGTCGGGAAGATTGGTTTCTTTCATTGGTTGTTATTGTTTTGTTAATTGTTGTGTACAAGTTGGTCAGTACTTAGTCCATACGGTCGCGATAGTCCTCGTAGCGATATTCGCGGAGCAACTGAAGGCTTCCGTCTGTATGTTGTATCACCAGGGAGGGGTGGTGGATGCCGTTGAACATGTTGGTCTTCACGGTGGTGTAGTGTATCATGTCTTCAAACACCACCACGTCGCCCACAGCGAGCGGAGCGGGGAAGCGCCAATAGCCCATGAAGTCGCCGGAAAGGCAGGAGTTGCCGCCCAAACGATAAACGCAGGCTTCCGTTTCGTGTCCGTGAGCGTCCTCGTCGGCCAAGGTCTCGGCGCCACGCACGGCGGGATGATAAGGCATTTCCAAGCAATCGGGCATGTGGCAGGTGAACGACACGTTGAGAATGGCCGTTTTGATTCCATGGTTCTCCACCACGTCCACCACCTGTGCCACCAACGGGCCGGTTTGCCAAGCGAAAGCCGAACCGGGCTCCAGGATAATCTGCAAGCCGGGATGCTTGGCGCGGAAGGCTTTGAGCAGTGCAATGAGGTGGGGCACATCGTAGTCCTTGCGTGTAACGAGGTGGCCGCCGCCCAGATTGAGCCACTTGATGCTATCCAGCCATTTGCCAAACTTCTCCTCAATGTGTTGTAATGTGTGCTCCAATGCGTAACTGCTACTTTCGCAATGGCAATGGCAATGGAATCCCTCGATGTTTTCGGGCAAAATTGCCGGTAGGTCTTTGGCCAAAACACCGAAACGCGAGCCGGGAGCGCAGGGGTTGTAGAGCTCGGTTTCAATCTCGCTATACTCGGGGTTGATGCGCAGTCCGCACGATACACCTTGGGCTTTTGAGGCGAAGCGCTCGTATTGCGTAAGAGAGTTGAAGGAGATGTGGCTGGAGCAACGCACTATCTCGTCGAAGGTTCCCTCTTCGTAGGCCGGACTATAGGTGTGGGCTTTCGAGCCAAACTCTTCCAACGCCAAGCGAGCTTCGTAAACACTCGAAGCTGTAGTGTGTGTGATATACTCGCGGAAGATGGGAAATGTTTTCCAAAGGGCAAACGCCTTAAAGGCAAGGATAAATTCCACGTCGGCCTCTTCGGCTATGCTGCGAATGAGCGATAGGTTGCGGCGTAGTTTTTCTTCTTCTATGAGATAATAGGGAGTGTTCATTGCTCTTTGTTTTTTTACTTTAAGCTATATTGCTTAAGTGTCTATTATTTAGCTTATTGTGTAAATAAAAAAGGCGGCGATTGTACCGTCTTTGTTCTCTTCGTATGTGGGTTTAGGCTAATAATAAAAGTTGGCACACGGAGATAGAACCCTCGTGTGCCAACCATTTTGTTTATTACATGATGCCACGCTTGCGGAGCTCAAGCTGCCAGTTCCAAGCTGTGGAGAGTGATTCTTCGAGTGTGTGTACAGCCTTCCAGCCAAGTTTCTGGTTCGCTTTGTCTACATTGCCCCAAACTTTCTCGATGTCGCCAGAACGACGAGCTACCACCTTGTAGTTGAGCTTCACGCCGGTGCACTTCTCGAAGGTGTTGATAAGCTCGAATACGCTGACGCCCTTACCGGTACCTACGTTGTAGATTTCTACGGGGTCTTCGTTCTTACCTTCAAGGATGCGAGCCATAGCAGCTACGTGGGCCTTAGCCAAGTCGATCACGTAGATGAAGTCGCGGATGCAAGAGCCGTCGGGAGTGTCGTAGTCGTCACCAAAGACTGAGAGGCATTCGCGGATGCCGATGGCTGTTTGAGTGAGGTAGGGAATGAGGTTCGCAGGAACTCCATTGGGCATTTCGCCGATGATGGCAGAGGGATGAGCACCGATGGGGTTGAAGTAGCGAAGGAGGATAGCAGAGATGGGAGCACCGCTCTTCACAAAGTCCTGTACGATTTCTTCGTTGATAGCCTTGGTGTTGCCGTAAGGACTTTCTGCTTGCTTCAAAGGAGCATTCTCTGTTACGGGAAGGTTCTCGGGGTCGGGCTGGCCATATACGGTACAACTGCTGGAGAAGATGATACCCTTAACGTTGTACTTAGGCATCAGTTTCAGCAAGTTGATGAGGCTCACAATGTTGTTTTCATAATACATCAGAGGCTTCTCTACACTCTCGCCTACAGCCTTGCTGGCGGCAAAGTGGATGATACCTTCGATGCCGGGATATTTCTGGAATACGGCTTCAAGCTTGGGGAGATCGCAGCAGTCTACCTCTTCAAATGCAGGGCGAATGCCGGAAATCTTTTCAATACCATCTACAACATCGGCTTTGGAGTTACTCAAATTGTCGATGATTACAACATCATAGCCGGCTGCTTGCAGCTCTACGGTGGTGTGAGAACCGATAAAGCCGGTACCACCAGTAACAAGAATTGTCTTTTTCATGTGTACTATTTTAAATTTGTTGAATACTATAATGCAAATTTAGTAATAAATTTTGGTATGTGCTCAAAACAAGGTTTTTTTTGGTTGTCTAACAACAAATAAGTAACTTTACAACATCGATTTAACTCTATCATGTTAAGAAAAAGTACTTTTATTTTGTTTTGTATCCTGTCTTTCCTTTCTGTAAAAGGGCAGGATAATGATTTGTCAAGGGTGATTTATTCTTCAGTAGATTCGATTCTTGTAGAACAACTTTTGGATGATGACAACGTGGGAGATAATCCTGTCCTTTATTATGCACGTTATTTTATTGGAAAACCTTATGTGGCGCACACTCTAGAAAAGTCGGATCCAGAGCGTTTGGTCGTTAATTTACGAGAGTTGGATTGTACTACGCTAATAGAAACCGTCGGGGCGTTGTCTATGGCAAAGAGTGCAAATGATTCAACCTTTCAGGGCTATTGTAAAGCATTGGAGAAAATGCGCTATTTTGATGGGAAAATGAATGGATATTGCTCTCGTTTACATTATTTTACATGGTGGATTTGCGATAATTTGTCTAAGTCTATTGTAGAGGAAGTTTCAGATGGTATTTATACTGTGACCCCTCTAATGGTGAATAATTATTATATGAGTTTGTTCCCGCAAAAATACAAATATTTGAAAGGTAATTCAGAGCGCGTGGCTACCATCAAGAAATTGGAGAAAAAGTATAATGGGCACGACGGGAATTATATAGCTGCTCATCATTTGAATAAAGGAAAAAACGATTTGGGATTTATAAAAGATGGTGATATAATCGCGATAGTAACGAAGAAAAAGGGCTTAGACTATTCGCATTTGGGTTTTGCTGTTTGGGGAGAAGATGGTAAATTGCATTTACTGAATGCCTCTTCAGTTCATAAAAAAGTTGTCGAAGAGCCTATGACGTTATATCAGTATCTTAAAAGAAATCCTACCTCTGTGGGAATTCGTGTGTTTAGGTTTAAATAAATGGATATACAAAAAACGCCGAAAGCAAGCAGCTTTCGGCGTTTTTTGTATATAAACGTTGTGTGTTATTTAATCATGTCACAACCCATATATGGCTGGAGTGCCTTGGGGATACGGATTCCTTCCGGAGTTTGGAAGTTTTCCAATAGAGCCGCTACGATACGAGGGAGAGCAAGTGCTGAACCGTTGAGTGTATGGCACAGTTGAATCTTCTTGTCTGCATTCCTATAACGGCATTGTAAACGATTTGCTTGATAACTGTCAAAGTTGGATACAGAACTTACTTCCAGCCATCTTCCTTGAGCCTCACTGTATACTTCGAAATCATAGCAGAGGGCAGCTGTAAAACTCATGTCGCCACCGCATAAGCGTAAAATACGATAGGGAAGTTCAAGCTTTTGGAGAAGGCCTTCTACATGAGCCAACATCTCGTCGTGTGATTGTTGAGAATGTTCCGGAGTATCAATGCGAACAATTTCTATCTTAGAGAACTCATGGAGACGGTTTAAGCCACGCACATCCTTACCATAGCTTCCGGCTTCGCGACGGAAACATTGTGTGTATGCACAGTTCTTAATAGGCAACTCGTTCTCGTTGAGTATAACATCGCGATATATGTTTGTTACAGGGACCTCTGCTGTAGGAATGAGGTAAAGGTCATCCTCTGTGCAATGATACATCTGTCCTTCTTTATCTGGTAATTGACCTGTGCCATATCCGGAAGCCGCATTAACGACAGTAGGGGGCATAATTTCTACATATCCAGCAGCACGTGCTTCATCCAAGAAGAAATTGATAAGAGCACGTTGCAAGCGTGCACCGGCTCCAACGTAAACAGGGAATCCAGCTCCGGTAATTTTTACACCAAGGTCGAAATCTATAAGGTTGTATTTCTTTGCCAATTCCCAATGGGGAAGGGGATTTTCTGGTAGTTGTGTGTTTTCTCCACCAGTTTTTACAATAACGTTGTCCTCTGCACAAGTACCTTCAGGAACAAGGTCATAGGGGATGTTTGGGATGGTGTAAAGAATTTGTTTTCTCTCTTCCTCTGCTTCTTTCATGGCAGCCTCTAAAAGAGAAGTCTGTTCCTTGATGGCTGCAACCTTTTGTTTTGCTGTTTCGGCTTCTTCTTTCTTTCCTTCTTTCATCAGACCGCCGATACTTTTAGAGAGGATTTTTATTTCAGAAAGCAGACTATCAAGCTCAGCTTGAGCAGCTTTACGCTTGTTGTCGACAGTCAATACTTGTTCAATGGCTTCTTTTGCGCCTTTAAAATGCTTTTTTTCCAATCCGCGAATTACGGCGTCTTGGTTTTCGGTGATTTGTTTAATGGTCAACATATCTGTGTCCGTTTAAATGTTTTGGCAAAAGTACATATTTTTATTTACATACTCTACTCTTATTCTTACTTTTCTCCCAAAATATAACGGAGCGTATCAAGGGCTTGGCGTACACTTTGAATGTTTTGTATGTTCATTCGTCTGCGTCCTTTGTCTTCGCGTAGTGCGCACTCTCTCGGGTGGTTTGCGGCGTAAGTAATCAATTGGCCGAACTCGACAGATGAATAGAAAGGATTGTCGGTTTGGGTGATAAAATGAAGGGTAAGTTTATTACTCTTGAGGGTCAAACGCTCACATCCTAATTGCTTGGCAGCTTGTCGTAGTGGGACAATGGCTAATAATTCTTCAGCCTCTATAGGTAATTTGCCAAATCTGTCTATCATGTGGTTACGGAAACGTTCTAAACTATCAACGGAAGTGAGATTGTCCAACTCTCGGTAGAGCATCATACGCTCTGGTGCTCCTGGAACATATGTTTCAGGGAAGAATGCTTCTTTGTCTGTTTCAATAGAGCAGTCAGAAACATAGTATGCCTCATGTGCTGAGGGTGTGGATGGTAGTTGTAGGTGTGAAAATTCGTTGGCTCTTAATTCATTAACAGCCTCTGCTAAAATCTTTTGATATGTTTCGTATCCCAAATTGGCAATGAAGCCGCTTTGTTCTGCGCCCAACAAATTTCCTGCACCACGAATATCGAGGTCTTGCATGGCTATGTGGATTCCGCTTCCCAAATCGCTATAGCTTTCGATTGCCTGAAGTCGGCGGCGTGCATCTGCGGGTAAAACAGAAAGGGGAGGGGCAAGAAGGTAACAGAAAGCTTTCCTGTCAGAACGTCCTACACGACCACGCATTTGGTGTAAATCGGAGAGTCCGAAATGGTGGGCAGAGTCTACGATGATGGTATTGGCATTGGGGATGTCTATTCCATTTTCAATTATAGTTGTTGATACCAATACGTCGTATTCGTGTGCAGAAAAGTCAAGAATGGTCTTTTCTAATTCCGTGGGTGGCATTTGTCCGTGGCCGATGACAATGCGGGCATCCGGGACGTGGCGTTGAATCAAACTTGCTAATGCGGGAAGAGCACTTACTCGTGGGCTCACCACAAATACTTGTCCGCCACGGCTCATTTCAAAGTTGACAGCTTCAGTAATAACCTCATGTCCAAATGTATGTAGTTCGGTACGGATGGGGCATCGATTGGGAGGTGGAGTCTGAATGACGGAAAAATCGCGTGCTCCCATAAGGGAAAACTGCAATGTACGTGGGATGGGGGTGGCTGACAAAGTAAGTGTATCTACGTTTGTCTTCAACTTGCGTAGGCGTTCTTTGACTGCAACCCCAAATTTTTGTTCTTCATCAATAATCAGAAGGCCAAGGTCGTGAAATTTAATATTTTCCGCTGTGAGTTTGTGCGTTCCGATGACGATATTGAGTATGCCGGAAGCAAGGCGCTCCTTGATGGAACGTAGTTCGGATGCAGAGCGCGCACGACTGATATAGTCGATATTTATTGGAAAGTCCTTAAGTCGGGCAGAGAAAGTTTTGAAGTGTTGCAAGGCTAAAACCGTAGTAGGGACAAGTACTGCTACTTGTTTCCCATCTGCTGCTGCTTTAAGAGCTGCTCTAATAGCAATTTCTGTTTTACCAAATCCAACATCACCACACACCAAGCGATCCATCGGCCGTGAGCTTTCCATGTCTGCTTTTACCTCTTGCGTGACGCGCAACTGGTCGGGAGTATCTTCGTAAGCAAAGCCTGCTTCGAGTTCGCGTTGTAGGAAAGAGTCCGGAGAAAAAGCAAAGCCTTCTTCTTCTTTTCGTTTGGAATAGATAAGGATAAGGTCGCGAGCAATGTCTTTGATTTTTTCCTTGGCTCTTTCTTTCAGTTTCTCCCAAGCTCCCGAACCTAATTTGCTCATCTTCGGTTCACTGCCTTCTCTTCCTTTGTATTTTGATACTTTATAAAGTGAATGGATGGATACAAAAACCACATCGTCGCCTTGGTATACGATTTTTATCATTTCCTGCATGGTACGGCCGTCGCTTGAGGGCATTCTGACAAGGCCTGCGAAACGTCCAATTCCATGGTCGGTGTGTACGATGTAGTCGCCAGGGGTAAATTGAAGTAACTCTTTGAGGGTTAAAGCCATTTTTGCATTACGCGCATGTTGGCTATGCAAATTGTATTTATGGAAACGGTCAAAGATTTGATGGTCGGTGAAGAAGCAGGCTTTGAGGTGGTCGTCTATAAATCCTGCATGCAGCGTGTGGTGGATGTCGTGAAAATCAGTATGGTGTTCTTCCTTAATGATTGAGCGTAAGCGTTCCAACTGCTTTTCACTATCAGCCATTACATAGATATTATAACCTTGTAGCGATAATTCAGAAAATTCTTTTTCCAGTAAATCAAAGTTCTTGTGGAAAATAGGTTGCGGGCGTACGTTGAACTCTAGTTCATTCTTATTGTTAGCCTCATTACTTGAGGATAAAAGTATCCAGGCATGCTTTGAAAATTCGGTTCTTATCTTTTCGATATTGACGAAACGTGCCAATTCTTCTGTAACTTGTTCAGTTTCTTCGCGTTCTATCAGTGCTTGCCTACAAATGCCATCATCTACTATTTTCTTTATGCTTTCATAAACATATGAGGTATTGCGTGTTATGATGTAAGTGTCTTCAGGCAAGTGGCTTAGAAGCGACTCCATATCCTTTAAATCCTGTTGTGTAGGACAACCGGCAATGCTGATTTCTTTACATCGTTCCTTTGAAAGCTGACTTTGCACTTCAAAAGTGCGTATGCTCTCAACGTCATCTCCAAAATAGTCAATACGGAAAGGGTATTCACTTCCCCATGAAAAGACGTCTAATATACTTCCTCTAATGGCAAACTCGCCCGGCTCGTATACGTAATCTTTGCGAACAAAACCTAATTCAAATAATTTGTGACTAACTTCTTCTAGTCCTTCGTCGCTTCCTTCAGTAATGGTGAGTAGATTGAGGTTGAATCCATCGGCAGAAGGTACTGATTCTGCTAATGCAGCAGGATAGGTTACAATCAATAAGGGTCTTTGATTGTTCTTCCAATTGCAGAGACGCTCCAACGTATCAGCTCGTAATATCTCTGCAGCAGCATCGTGGCGTCCGTATTTGGCAGCTCTCTTATAGCCAGAAGGAAAGAATGCGATGTCGCAATTGACTTCCGTCTTTTCTAAATCGTGAAATAGATATCCGGCATCCTCTTCATCGTCCATGATGATAAGATAGCACAATCTGCGCTGACAGGTTATGGCTGTAGCCCCCAAAGTCATGGCAATGGCCGATTCATGAAGGCCAGGACAATAGATAGGATTGCGCTTACCAGTAGCAAGCCATCCGGCTAATGTCTTTACACCGGAGTGCTTCTTCTGATAAAGGGACAATAAAGAGTTAAGATGCATAGTAAAGGATACTCAAAAGATAACTCGTTTTCAAATGAATTTGTATGCGGTATAATTAATTATCCGTTTTGATTCCTATCCGTTAAAATCTTCTCTCTGATTTTAAAAAGTAAAAAGATTTGCCCAATAAAACATTGAGATTCTCGGCGCTCTTTTGCTAATGGAATGAAAAGTTTAATGGTGTGCTTTAAATCTTTGATAAATAGTGATTTATCTAATTGTAAACTTTCGGGCAAAGTGTCTGCATTTTCGTTAAACCAAGAACAAAGTTCTTCTATTTCTTCAGCCGAAAAATTCTTTTTGAAATTCATATATATGTGACAGCTAAATGAATAATAGGGGAGAGAAAGCCTATAAAGTGATGCAAACTTACGAAAAAAAATGGAATAACTATCAGACCTTGTTGAGTATATGATGTCCCAGGGTTATGTATTCAATTTTTGGGGGAAACGTGCCTATATTATGCTATTTGTATTCTGAAATGGGCTATTAAGCTTCTTTTGTAGATGCATTAAGTGAAGAATAAAATTGCTTTTTATTGCTATCCGGTAAAATATTTTACCTCAAAGAAAAAGCTGAATTCCATGTTGGAGTTCAGCTTCTTTTTTTGTTTCTTTGTTTTCACCACAAAACATTTTTGAAACATGAGCAAAAGTAAATATTTTACCGGACAGCAATATATTGTATTCATCGTATTCCTTACCGAATGATTCTTTGCAAAAAAACCACATCTCCATTATCCGGAATGTGGTTTTTTTATGTTTTATTTAGAAGTTGACAGGACTGCAAGGAAAACTTAATAGTCGTTGTCAAAATCCTCGATGATGTACTCGCTACAGTATCTGCCGTCAATACCTGTGGTCAGATACTCGTCTTCTTCATTGACCTTGATTTCCTTGCCATCGTAAAGGATGTGTTGCGCCAGGATGAAATAGGGACAACATTCGATTTCGCGGTCGGACTTTACCAACTGCACCTTCTTGATGTCGAACGCTTCATCATCTGCTAACTCAATGGTGTAACTAAAACGGTCACCACCGTGAGTTTCTCTCAGATGTACTTCTACGGGAAGCGGATGGTCACCTTCTTCTGAGAAGAGGTCGTGGAAATAATCATCCACCTTGACATACTTACCTTTCTTCTTAATCAAGTTCTCCTCTTCATTCCCGTCCACATAAAGCGCATCAACGGTATACCACCCAAGGGTCATGTAGAAGGTGTCGTAAAACTCTTTGCAGGTAGAGGCATATTCGCAAATCTGAATAGTGCCTTCAATGGTAATCGTTACTTTTTTCATAAACGTTTAATTGAGCACGGGTTCCTGCTTTGCATACGCCAAGTTATCGACCACAAACTGGTACATTTCGAGGTAAGCATGCGTCCACTCATCAAGGACAAACCAATTCTCTTCGTCTTCTGCGTCAATAACCACAATCTGGTTGTCATCATTTAGTCCCACTCCACAAATATGCAGAACGTCTTCGTGGCCGTCCACAACAACAATTGGGCCGTCGGCAAAGTCTTCATCTTCTGGCTCTATTTCCCAATTGAAATAGATGTAACGACCTGTGGGGTTAGTGGACAAGATTTCAACAATCTCGGCCTTAGCAGCTTCTTCAAGCGCTGCATACTGCTTTAAATACTTTGCTGAATCTTTCATAATGCTAATATTAAAATGGTTCTGTAAAAATTTATTTTTATCTTAATTTTCGATTTTCATTTCACCCTGCTAATATAGTCACTTTAGAAGAAATATTCAAAGATTGGGGTAACTTTTTATTTCACAACGGAGTTGTATTAAAGTTCCATCCAGCACACGCGCCCTGTCTTGCGAAAGGCTTCGCAATGACGTTTGTAGAAACTCTCGGCATTGTCTATCACCCAAAGTATCTTGGCGCGAAGCAAGGGGGGAACCTTCGGTACTGGGGCTTCGCCGTCGGTCAGAATGATGAGACCATCGTAATCAGGATGTGCTGTCACATAGTCAATGGGCACTTGGAAGTTGGTACCACCACGTCCCTTTACCTCAAATGTTTGCTTATTCTTCTTCGCCTCTGTCAGCGTCATCAGTTTGCCTTGCACCATGGTGTCAAACATCAGCACATCAATCTCCTGAATGCCATATTTAAAGAAGGTAGTGAGGATGCGGAAGTAGCGCGCCAAACCGTTTGAACCCACCGAACCGCTGGTGTCGATGGCGACCAGCAGACGTGTGGTAAATTCATAACGACTGCCCATTTGCTCGAAACCAAAACGGCGACTGGGGCGCATGCGGGTGAGGTGGCGCTTCTGCGAGAGGATGCTACTGCGGAACATGCGCAACACTCCCCGATAGTCAATCTTACCCTCGGCTGCCTTCTTGATGAGTTCGACCATATCGCCAGGCAGACTACCCCACTGTGAGGAGCATTGCACGATGTCGGTAATCATGCGCGACTGGAAGGGGTCCTCCTCCCACAAGTCGGTATATCTCGACGAGGGGGTGTTGTTATTGTCGCTGTTCTCGTTGCCCGATGAGGCTTCGCTTTGCCCGCTCTCTTGTTGTTGCTTGCCTTGGCTGCTATTGTTTTGTACTTGCTGTTGTTTGCTTTCTTGCTCACTGTTGTCGCTTGCCCTGGCTTCTGTCGCCTCGTTCTTGCCTTGGCTGCTACTGTCTTGTCCTTGCTGTTGTTCGCTTTCTTGCTGTTGCTGTTCGCCTTGACTACTACCTTGTCCTTGCTGTTGCTCACCGTTCCCTCGTCCTTGCTGCTCTCCTTGACCGCTACCTAGTCCTTGCTGCTCGCTTTCTTGCTCGTTTCCGCCCTGTTGTCCGCTTTGACCGCCATATTGTCCTTGTTGTCGGCCTTGACTGTTTCCTTGTCCTTGCTGCCGTTTGCTCTCTTGCTGTTGTTCGCTCTCCCGTTCTTGTTGCTTGCTGTCATCTTGGGCTTGCTGTAATTTCTCACGCTGCTCGTTCAGGCGCATTGCATACCATTCGTAGTGCTGTCCTGTAGGAAAACTAAAATCCGTGGGGTGGGCAAGATTGGCCCACGCAAGGTTGTAGGCGGGCGAAATCACAAGATCGCTTGCCTTCTGCAACACAATTGATGGGCAGCCCATCGGCTGTCGGGCGTAGGGGTGCTGCAGCAATATGCGTATAATCTCCACACGCAACAGGTCACGCAACCGACTCTCCGTCATAGTTTCTATGATGGCCGGGTTATACTCTATACGCCCTTTGCCCGAGCGCAGCGGGCACTGCATATTGGCATTCATCACAAGGCTATGGCTGCAATATACTGTGAAGAACACCGGTTCGGTAAGGAACCACTGTTCTATCTCTTTTTGTATGCGTTCGCGTGCTGTCATAGCGTGCTGATGAATTGCAGTACTTTCTTATAGGTTGTGGGCATTTCCTTGTTAATGAAAACCAGCATTTTCTTGTAATTTGTGCCGTCGATGAGCGAGACAAAGTGTGCGTATGCTTCGCGGTTGCCCTTGTACAGGTAGTCGTGGTATGCTTTCAGGTTGTCGGATACCGTTGCTGTTTCCAGCGTTTCGGTTTTGCCGGTCTCGAAGAAACGCGCCAACGCGTCGTTGAGCAACGATAATTGGTGCAACTCATACTTGTCGAGTTCTTTCTTCACAGCCTTGAAGTTGGCAAGCAGTTCTGCGGGTGTAACATCCTCTTTACGGAACGACTGGAACAGCATTGCTGCTGCGTGTACACCCACAATGCCTGCCATAATCTTCTGGTGCACGGGTGCGGGGTTGGGCACGTTTTCCATAAGGCGTGCAACCTTCTCCCAGGCACGGCGGTCGGGATCTTTCTCAAGGCCCTGCTCCTCTTTGGTGTCGCTGCTGCGGTCGAGCATTTCGGGGTTGGCGCTTATGAACTGTATAATGCGCTTGTCAAGCCCCGCGCTTTCGGCCCAAAGCAACCACTCGTCGGCCGATGGGCGGAAGGTATAGATGTTGAAGCGCGACACAAGTGCGGGGTCGAGGTCGGTCAGCTGGTACTCGTCGCCATCGTTACATGCCGAAATTATGCGGCTTCCCTCGGGCAGGGGCCGTCCGGCAAGCTTGCGGTTGAGCACAAGATCCATCACCGTCTGCAAAATCTCGGGGCGTGCGCGGTTGAGTTCATCGAGGAACAGCACAATGGGCTTGCCGTCGATGGGGAACCAGTAGGGTGGCATAAAGGTTGTCTTGCCCGTTGCCTCGTCCTTTGTGGGAAGTCCCAACAAATCGCCGGGGTCACTCATCTGGCCCAGGAACAGAGTTTTAACCTCAACCCCCTTGCTCTCGAAATATTTTGTTAAAATCTGCGACTTACCAATGCCGTGACGACCTGTAAGCATTATATTCTGCCACGAGGGTGTCACTTTGAGCAGTGTCATCAGTTCTTTGCTGTTAATTGCTATTGCCATGGTTTATATTATAAATTCTCATCAATAAAATCTACTGTAAGGAAAGTATCGTCGAATCCGTGTCCTGCAAAAGAGCGCACATCCTGCTTCCAACTATCTCGCAGCAGGATAGGCAGCCAACTATTTGCCTTAATCCACCCCTGTTCATCCGTTATTTCAGGGTTGTCGCTATACACATTGCTACATTCGGCATCCACCCACTTCTCCTTGAATACGTCTTCGTAGGTCGAAGTCAGAAAGTCTTTCACCTTCCTTTCCGTATAGCTGAAGGCTGTGTCGCCCGTCACCGCAATAGTGAGTGGATACAGATGTTTTCCATGGGATAACAAGCGTAACAAGCGCGCAGTACTCCACCGCAGATACTTCATCAACTTGCCAACAGGCTTTCCTGCATGCTGCGTAGCCAATGCGTCGAGGTGCTCCACAACAGCATGGAACACTTCACTTTGCTGGCACATCAGTTTGTCATAAATCTGCACGGCCTTTACAATATATTCGTCGGTACGGTGATTGATTGTTGGCATCTGTCTCACGAACCCTTCGATAGCGCTTAACGGAGTGGACAAAGGAATGATGATAGGATATTTCTCATACCCCCCATTAGGGGTAAGTCCGATGCCCTGTGATGAGTAATTGCGTGAGGTGTGCAGGCAGCATTGATAGCCCTGATAGGTGATGGTTATCGTCTTGTCGGACTCGCCTGTGATTTCCAATTCCACACCATCCAGTTCGGCCTCTAACAGGGGACGCAGATCTTGCTCGAAGAAGTATTCGTTGTTGGAATTATAATACTCAAAATTCTTCAATGTCGGCACCGTGTCTCTTATCGTGCGATCTACTGCCACATCAAAATACTTATTTAGGGCTGCATTGTAGGGGCGCAACAAATGTTCCATCACTTCATGGATGGTGTATTCCTTGGCGATGTACTCCTCAACCTTTTTGGCCAGTTTCTTGTCGTCCCAAAGGGTAAACTCTATTTCGTCCGTTGCCACGGCCGCCTCCATCGTGCGCAGTCGCAGCCCCTTGGCATAGTAGTTGAGTTCCTCTTGGCGCAGCTTCCATGTGGCCTCCATCTCCATCAGCAGGGTTGCCACGTTGAGCATGTTGAAGTCGGTTTCCTGCAACATCATCGCAGCCTTGGTCAACTGCTCGCAAGGGTTCAGTTCGTAATAGCCGAAAGGAATGCCCTCCTTGCTGTATCGCTTGATGGTCATGGTCACCTCGCCATAGGTGAGGCGCACGGTCTCCACATCAGTACATATGCCGTAGACCCTCTTCAGCCAGGCATGGTGTGCGCTCTCGTTGTCGTATACCTTGCTTATCATGTAAGATGAATAGGCCTCCCATCGGTTTTGTGGACACGGTGCCTCCACTCCCACGATAGACTCTCTGCTCACCAGCATCGTTAAGTTGGCAAGGTCGGCTCCTTCAGTAACCATGGCATCGCGCAGTCCGCTCTCCGTGAAGTGGCACTTCATCTGGTCCCACTTCACTATAGGGTTCTGCTCCACGAGATGGTATTCCTTGTAGTCTTCAAAACTAAATCTGTAATCGTAGTCCAAGGGGAGATACACCTTCTTGCGTATCTCCTCCAGCTGCGTATGCTTCTCGGCAAAGCGCTTGGATGTCGCCGCCCATGCCTTGCGCCGCTTGGCGGCCTTGGCTTTCCAGTAGTCGTTGAAACTCATTGTTTGTTTTTTATTCCCCTCTCGTTACCGTTACCACCGTCTCGCCTGTCTGCAGGCCCTTAATGATTTTCACCTGCAGCTGCTCCATTTCTTCGGTCATCAGCTCGTAGGGATATCCGTCCTGCTCGGTCTCGGGGAAGTACTTACCCTCGACATCGTTCTTCTCATAGCTTTCGCAATTGGGTTCCTCGGCCTTGTAGTAGATGCGCAGTGAGGGGTATGTGCTCTTCATCAGTGCTGTCACCTCGTAGCAGGGTGTCCAGGCCGTCTCGAAGGTCACGCGCAGCGTATCATCGGCACGCTCGATGTCCATCCATTCGCCACGGCACAGCACCTCTTTGGGGTTCCCGCCCAAGGCCTTGACCAAGCAGCCCAGCCATGTCGGGCCAAAGCTGTTCTCTACTAAAGGCTGCTCCATTGCCTGAAGCGATGTCATGGTTTCATACAGGGCATCGAGTTCCTTCTTTTCACCCTCGATGACATAATGGGTAGTACAGATGTTTGGCATAGTATTTTAAGTTTATGAGTTTATGTTTTTTAGTTTTTCATTTCACACGGATAATATAGTAACAAAAAGGAAAAAATTCAAAAATCGAGGCAAGAAAATCACAGATACCCCCTCAGCACCGCGCTACGCGAGGGCAGATGCGCTGAGCCAGCTCCACCTCCTCATCGACAGTTATCTGCTGTTCGCGACTAATCTCTTGCAGATACTTGTCCAATGATGCGTCACGATTGGTGATACTCTTCGAAATCTTTAGTTGTCTCATCATGTATCGTTATAGGTTGGTAATAATAGTATATTGCTTCTTACTTCACACGTTCTCTCAGTTTTTGGGTATACAGTTGTCTTACTTTGTCGACATAGTCATTTGCCGGTTTGTTGATGGTTGGCATCTGTTTTATGAACAAAGCAAAGATTTCCAACGGCGTAGTTGAGGGGAGCTTGATTGTTTCAG